>JBMNMG010000001.1:0-122796 GCA_050953245.1 Bacteroidales bacterium
ATTTGCTTTAGAATTGACGAGTCTTTAGTTACAAATGATTCATGTAATGCTTCACCAACTTTAAATATATCTGTATTGTCAACTTTATACTGACAACCGACAAAAGTCAATGCAATTAAAATTATTAGAAAGTATTTCATACGTAATTTTATTTTTGGTTTATCCAATTAATTATCTTTTTAATTTCTTCAATATCGCTAAACAAGTCCTTACTATCGTCATATTCACTTTTGTTAAATACAGCTACATTTTTAACAATCTTTTTTTCCATTTCTTCAACGAACTTTTCAAATGATATGTTAGGTATTGGTAAAAAAGCACCATAAGCTTTTTCGGTTAATCTTGTTTTCATATTGAAAATATTGAATATTGCTTTTATTTCATTGTCCAATATGTAATGGGTTCCAATATGTTTTGAAAGATGAGGGTTATGTATGGCAAGATTATATTTTATCAATTCTTTTTCAGGGTTTAATATTTGCTCCCTTAACTTGTCGTACGATTTATTAAGTAGAAATATGTAACCAAATTTTGAAAAAGTAATGATATAATTTGTCTTATAAAAGGCGTAGTTTATTTTATTATTATCCAACCTATGTGCCTTGGGTTTGAAATTAATTAAATTCCCTTTTTTTATTGAATCAATGAATTTCTTAAAAAGTGTTGGATTGTTTCTTTTTGTATCATGTCTTGCTTGTAAAACTCCATTCCCATCAGCAGACATTTCGACTGTTACCTGTTCACCTTCGTAATCTATTGTTCCTCTTTGTATTGTTCCCTTAATAAATTTACTATTCTCTTCATGTTCTATTAATTCTTTTAGCTGATAGTCAATCTTGTGTCCGCATTCTGAATTACATTTTTTACAGGTCAAGGCAATTCTTGAACCACCTAATGAAGCTGGTGGAGCATCCTCTTCAGTGAGATAATTTTTTGTTTTGTTTGCAACTAAATCGTTTTCTGAAAATTGATTTAAACATAAAGGGCAGATATAAGTCTTTTCGTATTTTAAATCAATATCAATAAGATTGTTTTCTTTCAATAAATGCAATTGACCAGAAAATTTATCAAATAAGATTTGTTTACGATTTTTACTCATTGCTCGTCTGTTTTAATGCGCCACAACGGATGGCAATAAGAAACGTAGGGCATTTCGAAGTTCCTACCTATCAAGTTACCAAGCCGTTTATTAAATGTTATGTCGTTCAAATTTAGCACTTTCTGCCCTATGTTTTTTATTGCGTGTTGTGCGTTCGGTGTTCTTCTTTCGTCTTGATTTTCATTCGTTTGCACGTATTTTTGTCAGCGTTGGCAAAGACATACTCTTTTGCAATTTTTGGCTTTCGCTTGGGCTGGTGCGAATTGCAAATGTGTATGGCTTTTAGCGTTGGCATTAGTCAAACAGTTCATTAAATGGTTTCCAATTTTCTGTCAATTTCCCTGGCGTATAATCATAGTCAAATTCAACTCCGTTTACTGTCGGTTCTAACAAATACTTTTCGTTATTGAAATAATACCATTGGTTATTCTCCAACACTACAAGTCCGCCAACATAATTGCCACCTTCTGCATTTAGCTCTTTCAGTTTGTTCGCAAGCCCTTCAGCTCGTCCTTCTGGATTTTGTGCTGTCTGTCCACTTTTGGTGTCAAATATTCCAATTCTACCGTCTTTGAATTTCAAAATCCAATCAGGGTAGAAAAGTGCTTCTTCTTTTTTCGCTGTGTTGTAATATTTCAAGCTATAAAACTCTTTTCCTGAATCTCCATTTTTAAACCACCAATCTAACTTGTCTTTTTTCTGTTCGAGGTAATTTAAGAATTTAAGTTCGTTCACACGTCCTTTGTACTCTTTTTTCAAGTAGAAAGGTTGGATTGCACTTAATTCTGAAGTCCCTTCTTGTTCAGTTAGTACGGCATAGTCCTCGGTGAATGTGTATTCTTCTTTTATTTCAAAAATTGGAGCTTCTCTTTTTTCTATTTCTTTTTTTCGTTTTTCAAGATATTCCTTTTTTATAGGATAATAATCTTTCAAGGTTTTGGTTAAAGCTTGTCTAAAAATACTTGATTGGTCTTTATTTAAATCATTGATTAATATTCGATAATACAAATTACTGTCTTGGCCAAATATGCTTTTAAACCAAACTCTAAAAGCCGATTTTAATGGCGACCAAGAACGAGAAACGTTTGAAACTTTAGCTTCTTTTTCTGTTTGTTCTGAAAGAAGTTGAAAGCAATACCAATTAAATAATTTCTCAACATCATTTCTTGAAATTTCGTAATCTTCTTCCCTCCCTTTTTTGGCAAAATCTAAATTGATTTTATCGTAATCCGAAAATTCTGCATCAACAATTAGTTTATTAGTCAAAACTGGATTTATGTCAACTCCTTTAGCTTGAATTTTTTCTCTCATAATAGCTGGATGGTCATCTTCTTCAAAACCAAAATAATTGTCAAATGATTTTAAGAAACTCATTTGAAATTTTACTGCGTGACCTAAATCCCCATAATCAACACGAGAAACAAAATCTGAATACAAGCCCTTTATATTCTCTATACCTTCTTTACGCTTTGATGTGTAAATGAAAGGTTTGTTTTTAGTTCCTTGGTCTGGGATTTCTACATCATTACGCTTGTAGTTGGTGTATAAATATCCTGTTCTTAAATTCGGATTGTTTTTGTAATCGTCTTTACGATTTGGTTCTGCCATTCGTAATATTCTACCAATGGTTTGAACGTAAAACGAAGCCGAATTAATCTCTCTGAACATTACCAAAATATGGGCTCTTGGACAATCCCATCCTGTTCCTGCGGCTTGTTTGAAAAGCATAAAATCCACATCACTTTCGTTGTGTGTAATGAAGTCCATATTTTTCTGCTTGCCGTCAAACCATAAAGCAACATTACGCTCTATGTTGATTTTCTTTTTTTGAAGATAATCTAAAACAATTTCCTCTTTAGTTTTTTGTCCTGCGTCTTTCAAACGACTGTCATCATTCGGTAACTGAATTAAAACCAATGGATTGATGTCTTTACCTAATGTTTTGTATTCTGCTTTGAGTTCTTGTTGGCGTTCAATAGCTAAATCTAAAAGCAACTCATCCAAATCTTTGTTTGGATATTTTGCTAAATCTTCTTCGGTTTGAACTGCAATTTTTTCTTTGATTAAACCCTCATCTACAACTTCTTCACGCTTTACACCAACGTAACCTGCTGTTCCTTCTTCAATTTCATCAATTCCGGGAATGTTTTTAGGTGTTGCAGAAACATTGAGAATTACTTTTGGATTGATAATGTCAATTACTTCTTGGGCTAAATCCGTATCTCGGTTTTTATGGCTTTCGTCAATGATTAAAACAAATTCTCTCCCTTCTTTATGTGTGTTTTCTATCAAGTCCTCAAAGTAGTAACCTTGCTCTTTTAAAAATTCTTCTTCGTCTGGTCGTCTTAATAATCGGCTTTCTTTTTTAGAAGCTACCAACTTTTGCCAATTGATAAATAGAATATCGTTTTTGTATAGTTTACCTTGTTTAAAATCATTTACAGTTAGTAAACCGTTTTCAAGATTGGTATCAAAATACTCGTGAAATTTGTTTTTGCTTTGCATAGCCAAATCTTCTGAAAACGTAATCCAAATAAAGGCTTTATCATAATCCCAAGTTGGCATACCGTTTAAGCTATGCACAAAATTGGCAACCATAAATGTTTTACCACTTCCTGTGGGTGATTTGAACGCTAAAAGTCTTTGTGGCTCTGCGTTGCCCCACAATTTCGTGAAAGTGGAAACCAATTTATCTATGGCTTTCTGCTGAAAGTTTAAGGGATTAAATCTGCTCATACTGTAACTATGTTGTAAATCTTTTTGTAAATCTCTAAAATAGGCTGTGGAATAGTTTTAATGGTAATATGTTCCAAATGGTCGAACAATGCCTCAAACTCACTTTTGTTGCCCCAACTAAAAAGATACAAATTGATTGGTTTTTCTATGTTTTCAACTTTTTCTAAAAAAGTTTCCATTTCTGTCATTTCTTCTTTGAAGTAAATGGCTGTTACTCTTTTATCGTTTTCAAAGAATTGAAAACAACTGCTTATTTCTATCTCTTCTAATGTGTTTTCTGCAATAGCAAGCAAATAACCTGCTTTATGAGCCAATGAAGATTTATCTTCATCTGTTGCTGAAAGAATGTTATTTGAACCAACAAAGTCGGTTTTGTAGAACTTTAACGAGTTTCCAAGAGCTTCTATTTTGTTTTTCTTTAAATCGGTATATCCCTCAATTACTCTCTTGATTCTTGGATATGTAACCTCTGAACAAATATTACCTTCATCATTTGTGCAAATAATATTTTGGATAGTATGCCCCTGTTTATTCAGTTCTAAACAAGCGTGCAGTGTTGTACCTGAACCTGCAAAGAAGTCCAAAACAATTGATTTTTTGTCTGTTGATAATTGAATTAAATCAATGATTAAATCAATTGGTTTCGGATTTTTAAAAGCTTTGTAACCTAAAATATTCTTTAATTGTGCTGTTCCATTACCACTTGAATATTCTGGTTTGTAAAAGAGCGATTTTGGTTTTTTTGTTGGTAGTTCGTTTAAATCAGGTCGTTGTTTTTTGTATAACGAAATGCCATTTTTAGTACGACTTATTATTACATCAGTTTTTAGTCTCCTTCTATTTTTTTCTGAAAATCCCCAACGCCATCTACCATATTCACTACCTGAAAATGGTAAAACTGTTTCAAATCCCTCTTGTTCGTATTTGGCTATTACCTTTTTTAAAAAATCATCATCAAATGTTTTAGTTTCTTTATCGTACAGTTTTGAATGTTCCTGTTCAGTTAAAGTAAAGGCTTCTTCATTTTTTATGAAAATTGGATAAAACATTTCTGCTCTATCTTCTCTTTTATCTTCTTCACCTGTCGCTCTCATTGGTGCACCTTTTTTAAAGTATCCAATATCATCTTCATCCCATTTTTCTAATTCAGAATCATCTAAATCAAATTGATTGAATTTGCATTTTGAAATATCCTTTGCAAAAATAACTGTGTATTCGTGAGTACCTGCAAATGCAAATTCGTCTTGATTACCCTTTAAATTCATTATCGTAGGCAAAACCGCTACTTGATTATAACTTCCAAATACTTTTGCACAAAGCAAGACAAGATTAGCTACTTCATTGTCGTCAATACTTATAACTATTTTTCCTGTGTCTTTGAGTAGGTCTTTTGCTAAATCCAATCTTTTGTACATAAAAGAAAGCCAATAGCTGTGACGTAATGGTGAGTCTTTCGGTACAGTAGTTCCATCAGGAAATTTGTCGATTATCCTTTTGTCTTTATATGTGAATCCGTCCTTTCCTGTGTTGTAAGGTGGGTCAATATAGATTAGGTCAATTTTGCCTTTGTGTGTGTAGTTTAAGCAAGTAAGAGAATGATAATTGTCGCCTTCAATTAAAATATGAGTTGGTTTACCGTCCTCATTTTTTATGGCTTTTTCTTTTACTTCTGTCAAAATAGGAAGTTGGTTTTCGCTTTCTTCCTCAAATGCTTCTGGCACGTCCAACCAAGTAATTCCGTATTTCTCGGTTCTAATTCTGTTATTGGCAACTTCCAATTTCTTTTTTAGTGCCTCAATTTCAGCAAGTAGCTCCTTTTCTGTCGCCATTATATATTCTCTTTGTTTGATATTATCAATTCTTTCACGTCAATGTGAAGTAGTTCGCTAATAAGAATTAAGGTTTCTAAAGATGGTTGCACTTCATTTGTACACCATCTTGAAACAGTCGTTTCGTTTTTGTCTAGTTTTTCAGCAAGCCATTTGTTAGTCTTACCTTGTTCAACTAAAACAACTTTAAGTCTATTAATTGCTTTCTTATTCATATTAATTAGCATCTGATGCAAATATATAAACATTTAATGAAAATCGCCCTTTTCAGTGGCAGGAAAGGGTAAACTCTTTTTGTTTTTCTTCGTTAGCTTTAGCGTAGGTAAAAACCAAATGTGCTTGACCGAGCGTTGGCTTTTTACACTGACGCACAACGTTTCCACGGCTTGCCGAAGGCGGCTTTTTAACGTAAAAATTTCGCCGAAGCATAAACTCCAAATTTAACATAAATCTTCAAATCGAAGCGATTATTGCCGCTTTTGGCAAACCGTTTGTTATCGGCTTTACTTCATTAATTCAATAGTTCGTTCTATATTTATCTCGTGTAAAAATGTTTTATCGTGGGAAATCACGATTAAAGTTCCTTCATATTCATTGATTGCATTGGTTAAAATTTCGATATTTTGAAGGTCTAAATTATTGGTTGGTTCATCTAAGACAATAATGTCTGGTGATTGATTGGCTATATTTAAACAACACAACATTAATCGCATTCGCTCGCCACCACTTAATGATTTACAAGACTTATCCCAATCATCTTTTGAAAATAAAAAACGGTCTAATCTGACTTTTACTTCGTGTTCCTGAAGGCCGGTTTGATTAAATTGTTGTGCTTGTTTATAAATCTGCAAATGATTGTTGATTAAAGAGTAATCTTGGTCAATATAAACAGAATGATTTTTAGCAATAAATATTTTTCCTTCCGTTGGTTTAAGTTTTCCGAGTATTAATTGGATAAGTGTAGTTTTTCCTGCTCCATTCTTTCCGTTGATAGCAATTCGTTCACCGCTGACAATTTGAATGTTTAAAGGTTTTCCCCATAATAAACCTCCTGTTTTATATGCGAAATTGATATTTTCTGCTATAAACAGATTTTTTCCTTTATGAAGATTGGAAGAATCAAATTCAAATTTCATTTGTTCTATATCGGAAACAGAAAGTCTTAAATCTTGAAGCTCGTCTTTTATACCACTGATTTTATCTGAATGAACTCCAACAATTTTTGCTGTGCTTCTTTCAGAATTATTCTTCCAAGCATCTGATACTATCTTTGGAAGACCGGCTTTTCCTAAATTCTTTTTTGCTCGAACATCTAATTTTTGTTGTCGCTCAATTGTTTTTCGCGCCTTTTCTCTCGCCTTTCTAAGTGCTTTTTCTTTGTTCTGAATATCTTGGCTTAAAGCGTTTTGTTCAATTTCTTTTTGCTCCTTATAAAATTCATAGTTTCCGCCGTAAACTTTAATTTCATTTCTGTTGAGCTCATAAATAGGATTTAAAAACTGAAGTAACTCTCGGTCGTGGCTAACGATTATAAAAGTTGCTCTTGAAGTTTGAATAAAATCGTATAGTAAGCCTCTACTGGATTTGTCCAGATGATTACTGGGTTCATCTAATAAAACAAATGATGGTTGATGAATAAATAAACCTGCAAGAAAGACTTTTGTTTTTTGTCCTCCACTTAATTCGCTCAATTTTTGAGATAGTGATAAATCAGATATATCCCAATGGCTTAGGGCTTCTTGACATTTTTCTTCTATTGTCCAATCGTCATTTAAAAGACTATAATTCTTTTCATCTACACTTCCGCTTAAAATTTCGTGTAAAGCATTGAGTTTGGTTTCAACTTGTAAGGCTTGTGCAATGGACAACTCATTAAACTGACCGAAAATTTGAGGAATATAGTAAGGTTTAACTTGGGAAGTAATTTGACCATCATCAGGTTTTAAATCCTTAGCGATAAGTTTTAACAAAGTGGATTTTCCAACGCCATTACTACCAATTAGTGCAATTTTATCGGATTGGTTTACTGTCATACTTAAATTAGTAAACAGCGTATTTTTATTGGGATGTGAATAGGATAAATTTTGAATCGTAAGCATAATTAATTTCTTTTTGAGTTTAACAAAAGTGGGAACCCAATTTTTTGAGCTGATTGTTAGATTGTCTAAGAAATTAATTTTTACATTTTCCGCTTACTTTTTATTTATGGTACAAATATAATGTTTTTTCTGAATTACCTTGTTTCGTATTGCCGATAACATCTAATTTACGCAACAAATATACAACATTCGTATATATTAAACTTATAACATTCGTATATTATTTTTTGATTTAATTCAAATAAATATTATATAATCCAATATATCATATAAATAACTAAAATAAAAAGAAGTAAAAATATTTGTATTTACGAATGTTTTGTTTATAATGGTCCCCTTTTTTAGGACAACAAAATTAAAAATTTAACGTATAAATAATTAAAAGTTGTCTTATGGAAAGAAGTTCAAGAAAAAAGTTTAGCTCCTCTTTTAAATCAAAAGTGGCATTAGAAGTTGTTAAGGGGTTAAAAACGATTAACGAGATTGCTTCCGAGTACGGATTACAGCCGTCTCAAGTATCAGAATGGAAGCGAGTTCTTATAGAAAATATGCCGGAACTGTTTGAGAGGAAAAGTCAGTCTAGGGAGAAACATTTTGAAAAAGAGAAGGAGGAATTATTGAAAATCATTGGCAGTTTAAAGGTTGATAATGATTTCTATAAAAAAAAATTAAAACCCTATCTGTAAAAGAGCGCAGAGCGATGGTGGATCCCAAGGACCCAACATTAAGCATTGTTAAGCAATGTATTTTGTTATTTATTAGTCGATCAGGGGTTTATTATCAGCCTGCTAGTGAGAGTGAGTTAGATTTACAGATCATGTTAGAGATAGATAAATATTTCACTTTATATCCATTTTATGGAACTAGGAGAATGTCAGACCATTTAAAGGAAAAGGGCTATCATGTGGGAAGAAAAGCGATAAGATCCTATTACATTAAGATGGGAATAGGGGCAATTTATCCCAAAAAGAAGCCCAATACAAGTGAACCTAATAAAGAACATAAGGTTTATTCATATCTATTAAGAAACTTGAAAATAGAGCGTAAAAATCATGTTTGGGCAACAGATATTACATTCATTCCAATGCCCAAAGGACACATGTACCTTTGCGCGATTATAGACCTGTATTCTCGATATGTCCTTTCCTGGAATATTTCAAACACCATGGATACAGCACTTTGTATAGGAGTCTTAAAGGATGCACTACAACATCACGGTAAACCAAAAATATTCAATTCTGATCAAGGGAGTCAATTTACTTCTCCTAACTTCACAAATATTCTTGAAGATCAAGGTGTTATGATTAGCATGGACTCTGTAGGAAGAGCTTTGGATAATATATTTATTGAAAGATTGTGGAGAAGCGTTAAATACGAATGTATCTACCTCAATGCATTTGAAAATGGAGTTCAACTATACCAGGGATTAGAGCAATATTTTAAGTTTTATAACTGCGAAAAAAACACCAATCACTTGATTATCAAACACCTGAAAAATTATTTAAAAAAATTGTGTAAAACACTTGAAAGTTTCAAAAAAATCTCTAACTTTACAAAGTTAAAGATTTAAGTTCTTTGAAAAATAAAATATTAACAAATTAAAAAAACTGTCCTAATAAAAGGGGACACTTAAAAAAACAACACAAAACTTTCAAAAATATAGCACAAAAAGGACAATGTTCTTTGGGTTGGTTTTATGGATTCAAACTTCATTTGATAATCAATGACTAAGGCGAAATCTTAGATTTTATTCTTACACCCGGCAATGTTGATGACAGAGAACCACTGAAAAATATGGACTTGCATAAACGTATTTTTGACAAACTCTTTGGAGATAAAGGATATATCAGTAAAAATTTGTTTGAACAACTTTTTGTTGACGGTGTACATTTAATTACCAAACTACGAAAAAATATGAAAAATGCTCTCTTGCTTTTACATGATAGAATTATGCTTCGCAAAAGAGCTTTAATAGAATAAGTAAATGATGAATTAAAGAACATTTGTCAGATTGAACATACACGTCACAGAAGTTTTGATAACTTTATTATCAATCTGTTATCTGCTTTGGCAGCGTATTCTTTTTTCGACAAAAAGCCTTCAATAAACATCAATAAAGATATTATTGATGAAAAAAGAATAGTAGTTGCTTAAGTCGAACTCACGTTATATTAACAATAACACCTGCACCTAACGGTTTCGGGCTTTGCGTTCGGGCGGGTTTCGGAGCACAAAACTGTCAACTTGCACTGAACTTGAATAGAAGCACAAAGCTCCAAGTTTGCACGTCACCCCGCCTGACGCAAAACCCGTGTTATGTGTAGCCTATTCTTCAATAATATAATCCGTATTTAACTTGTAAATTTGAATTGTAACATCTTGATTATTTAATAACTTGTTAATCTTTTTTAAAAATTTCCTTCCAATTATTCCAGTGTATGTAGCCCAATATATAACTGCAACATAGTCTGTATGTTCTTTAATTGTTAGATTCTCAACTGTCAATAACTGCTCATTTTCAATTGTATAAGAAGAATCAATAGGACTAATATTTTGGGGCGGAAAAATATCATATATTGAAGTGTTTTTCAATGGTCCTTCACACGAACTGTATTGAAAAATTAAATTACCAAACTTATTAAATATTTTAAATTGAATAGGTCTAAAACCTACCTCCCAACCAGCTTTAAAAGCTACCTGTTTCAGAGTGTCAAGATAATTATATTTTAGAAAAATAATGTCACAAGTATCTAACTTATGTTTATTAAGGTATTCAATTGCTTTTTGTTTTGATATTTTTTCGGGTTCTTTTACGCCAAGAATAGCAGAACAGCTTGTTAAAACATATAATAAAAATATAAACAACAGATAAGTGTTATTTTTCATTTTTTCTTTTATGAGAAATTAGAAATAAAAGACCGTCAAAATGAGTTGCATTAATAACGGTCTTTTATCAACTTTTTACTTTTGAAGTTCAGCCTCAAAAAATGTTTCGCCAAATTCCGGGTATTTAGAGAAGTCAACTTTGTAGGTGCCTGGTTTTACAACTATTTTTTTGTAACCCAAAGCCTTAGAGACTTCTTCTCCTAAATCCCAATAGTCTTGAATTGGAACAGTCCCATCGTCAAGAGCAGCTCTTCGTTCGTAAACTAAATGAAATTTTCCTTCAACAACATCAGCTCTGGCAATTCCAAACCCTTCCTTGTATTCTTCAGGAGTAACTTTGTCTGTTACTTTTATTGGAATGATAATACAAAGGCCTAAAGGTTGAGTACAACCATCCTTTGTTGGAGGCACAGGATGATGTTTAAACTTAATTTTAATTGGTACATTCATAATTATAAGTTTTAAAAGTTAATATACTAGTAACGTATAGTCTGCTGATTTATTGTGTTCTTGTTTTCTTAGGTTACACACAACGTTTCTCAGCTATACGCAGGCAGGGCATTTTACCACAAAACTTCCTACGAAGAACTGAACTTCAAATTTACCACTTCACTGTCATAGAAGCACGAAACCCCTGCTTGCGTATAGGTGATGTTATGCTGTCGGCTTTCATTTTTTCTTCTTTCTCGTTAATTTATCGAGCAAAGTTACTAAATTTGCCGTTGTATAATTATAAAAGAATATCTCTGTGATTTGAATTCAAGTATTCACCTTAAGAAGTAATTAATGACAAAAAAGAAATTGCCCGTTCGTTTTACGGGTCAGCACTTTACTATTGATAAAGTGCTAATAAAAGATGCAATAAGACAAGCAAATATAAGTAATCAGGATACGGTTTTAGATATTGGGGCAGGCAAGGGGTTTCTTACTGTTCATTTATTAAAAATCGCCAACAATGTTGTTGCTATTGAAAACGACACAGCTTTGGTTGAACATTTACGAAAATTATTTTCTGATGCCCGAAATGTTCAAGTTGTCGGTTGTGATTTTAGGAATTTTGCAGTTCCGAAATTTCCTTTCAAAGTGGTGTCAAATATTCCTTATGGCATTACTTCCGATATTTTCAAAATCCTGATGTTTGAGAGTCTTGGAAATTTTCTGGGAGGTTCCATTATCCTTCAGTTAGAACCTACACAAAAGTTATTTTCGAGGAAGCTTTACAATCCATATACCGTTTTCTATCATACTTTTTTTGATTTGAAACTTGTCTATGAGGTAGGTCCTGAAAGTTTCTTGCCACCGCCAACTGTCAAATCAGCCCTGTTAAACATTAAAAGAAAACACTTATTTTTTGATTTTAAGTTTAAAGCCAAATACTTAGCATTTATTTCCTGTCTGTTAGAGAAACCTGATTTATCTGTAAAAACAGCTTTAAAGTCGATTTTCAGGAAAAGTCAGGTCAGGTCAATTTCGGAAAAATTCGGTTTAAACCTTAATGCTCAAATTGTTTGTTTGTCTCCAAGTCAATGGGTAAACTGTTTTTTGGAAATGCTGGAAGTTGTCCCTGAAAAATTTCATCCTTCGTAGTTCAAAGTCGGGTGGTTGTCAAGGTGATTTTTTTTGGTTTGGTGTCGTCTTTTAAGCTGCCGCATAACGGTCAAGTATAAGCGTAGTGCGGGATTTCGGAGCAATTCACTGTCCGCGTACCGCAAAGTTTCTTAGGAGCAAAAATGCTCAATTTTAGCAGTTCCGCCCGCATTACGCTTATACAATGTTGTGCCTTCGTGCTTTTTTATTCCACAGTTTCTGGTTCAACTTCTTCAATGTCTTCATAAACTTCTAATGATTTCGGAGTGTCTTGCTGTATGATGAATTTATTCAATGCTTTTGTAATTCTTTTTAACCTGTTATGGTAAAATGTATCATAGTCGTTTTCCCAAATACCATCCTTATCAATGTCGATTAGATGGGTTCGCATTGTTTGTGCTAAATCTTCATTTTCCTTTCTAAATGTTTTCATATAGACAGCAGGCGATTTAGTTTTAATCGTTCTCTTATTTAAAAAATCATCTACTATCGTAATATTTACAATGTGGTTTACAAAGAAATAGTCCCAATCTTTGTAATTCTTCTTTAACCAAGATTTAGGGAAATAATGGTGATAATTTTTACTTGATGCAATCTTAAGCCAACTATTGTCCATTATTACGTTAAGATTATTGTCAAACGATTTAGGCGTTTGTTTTGAAAGCAAGCACAAGATTGCTTTTACAAAAGCCTTTCCTGTACTAAACCAACCATTATTTTCAACAAATTCTTCGTCTATATTTACAGCCCATTCATATTTTGGTAATTCTCCCTTGACAATTTTTTCTATTTTCTCAATATCCTGTGCCAATTTACTTTCAACTCCTGATGAATAGCGAAAACCTAATGATACACGCCAAAAGAAATCTTCAAGTCGCTTTTTAATTTCTCCTGTCGGGTTCTTTTTGTGTAAGAAAAAGTAATATGAAAATGGAACAATAAGAGCGTTATATGGCAAAATACGACTTACTGAGATTCCGTAACTTCTAAAAAAATCAACACTCTGCTTAATGCAATTTGTTGCTTCATCCCAAATCCCTATAAATTTTTCCTTGTCGAGTTTTAAAATTTGTTTTCTTGTACAATCCTTCTCCAATAGAATTGCAATTACTTGAAGTACGGTTGCCGAGGGAATTGTGTCATACTGAGAAGCCGCTAATTCTTCTTTCAGTTCATCATATTTCTCTGCTAAGTCAAATTGCTTATTTGAGTCATACGTTTTAGCAACCATTATTTCAAACAATGTTAATGCTTTTCCACCAACATTTAAGCGAGTAAATACTTCTGTTGCGACATCAATTGGAGCATTCTTTAGATTAATAACTGAAAATGTATAGGATTGAATTATCTTTTTATATTTCTCAATCGACTTGTGATATTCAGGCGGATAAGCTGCAAGAAGTGTTAGGCTACCTTCCATAAGTTCGGTAACTTTTATGAAAGTACCATCTTCCAATTTTGATGGGTCTGTTATGATAATTTCTTGGTCGTCTTGAGCGTTGAAGTCAACATACATTTCAGAGTAATCAGATTCTCGTCCTTCGTCATCTGTAATTTTTAATCCTTTTAAAGTTGCAAATAGGGAAGTAAGTCTTTGTTGTCCGTCAAGAACATAGTTCACATACTCTCCGTCTTTTGGCTCGGGTAGTTGTATGTTTCCAAGGTTTCTAACTGCCCTTAATCTTTCATTTGTACGCCAATAAATGAAAGTCCCGATTGGATAACCCTTAATAATACTGTCAAGAAGTTTTGCGGAAGATTTTATGTCCCAAACAAATTTTCTTTGAAACTGTGGGATTTTAACTTGACCTGTCTCAATTTCACTTATCAGGTCAGAATATTTTACTGGTATGTTTTCTAATGATGTCATTCTATATTTTATGTATTGCTGTCTTTTTTAGCATGAGGCACAACGTCTTATTTACGTAACAAATATACAACATTCGTATATATTAAACTTATAACATTCGTATATTATTTTTTGATTTAATTCAAATAAATATTATATAATCCAATATATCATATAAATAACTAAAATAAAAAGAAGTAAAAATATTTGTATTTACGAATGTTTTGTTATATTTGCAAAAAATATAGTCTTATGCAAATTGAAGCCTTATTAGCTGTATATGAAAGAAAGTTAGTACTTCAAAGATACAGTAAAAACTCTATTATTAACTACAAAAGTGCAGTTAAAAGTTTTCTACAGATTGCAGAAAAAAAAATTAACAGTCCAAATGAGCTTGGTGTTACTGAAATAGAAAAGTATGTTTTTTGGAAAATAAATAAGCACGCTGTAAGTCATTCTTATCAAAGGATGATAGTGGCATCAATAGATAAGTTTTACCGATTGGTGGTTGGTGTGGAATTAAACTTGAAACATTTGTATCCTTCACGCAAAACTCACACGTTGCCGAAGTATTTAAGTTTGAATGAAGTAAAGAAAATGATTGACTTAACGACAAATCAAAAACACAAATGTATTATCAAACTATTGTATGGTTGTGGATTGCGTTTGAGCGAGTTGTTAAATTTAAAAATTACAGATATAGACTCCGATAATATGGTTGTTCATATTAGAAATTCAAAGGGGAACAAAGACAGGGTGGTTATGCTCTCTAATAAATTATTACAAGATTTGAGGGAATACTTTTTAGTATATAAGCCCAAAGAGTATCTGATAGAGGGACAGTGGGGTGGAATATATTCCGAAAAAAGTGTGCAAAATGTGGTAAAAGATGCGGCTGTGAGAGCCGGGATCAAAAAACAGGTAACTCCGCATATACTGCGTCATAGTTTTGCTACTCATTTGCTTGAGAATGGTACTGATATTAGATATATTCAGCAATTATTAGGGCATTCATCAATCAAAACGACCGAAATTTACACGCATATAACCGATATTTCCAAATCAAAAATTAAAAGTCCATTGGATTTTTTATAAGGGGCTATTTTGATTTCGGATTTCGGAGGGCGGATTTTGGATTTAAAACTTGATTATCAGGGTGTTATGTTCTGCAATCTCTTATTTAGTATTTCTCACTTCATACCTTTTATTATTGTAAATTTGGGCTAACGGTCTCGGCTATGCGTAGTGCGGGGTTCGCAAATGTTCGCGCGGGCGTGAACGCATGAAAGTCCGATTGGACTTTCTGCGGGCTAACACCCCGCCTTGTGCCAAACCGCCTGTTGGCAGTAGTGCATTGTTTGTTTCGTAACGCTATCGTCCTGCTGAATGCAAAGATAATATTATTTATTATGTGTTTGGGAAATAGTTTTTTAGATATATTAAATTTGTTCAGCGAAGTTACAAAGTAGGGTTTCGAAGACATAAACTAAGCCAGCGAAGATGCCAAAATTAATTTCGAAGGCTTTGAAATTGATTTCTAACGGACAGAATAAAGTTTCTAAGACACGGGAATTAACAGCGAAGATACGGACTAAGGTTTCTATTGTAGGGTTATTGGTGTGGTTTGCCACGCTGTTTTATTTTTCGGCTATTTCTTCGCTTGTGGTACGTGGGGCAGAGTTGAGTTTTTTGAGAATTTTGGCGTATGAAAATTCGTCTTGCTTATTGGGATTGCCTTTGTAAAAGTTTCGGGCGATTTTGGCTACGCTTATTACTTCATCATAAATGGCGTTGAATTCGGTAACGGCTTCGGCGGTTATGAGTTTGCTACTGCCTTTGAGGGTTTCTTGGGTTATGTTGGCGGAAGCCATTTGGTCGGCGTATGAGGTGATACGGTCGAACGTGGCTTCGTCGGTGCCTTTTTCGGTGATTTCGCTTTTTAGCTCGGTGCTTAGGTTGACTTTGAAGCGATAGAGTAATTGTATGAGAACTTCTTGGTCGCGAGCTTGCGACTTTTTGTGATAATCGGCGAAGCCGAGTGTTTTAAGAATTTCATCTCTGCGAGGTTTATCGGATTTGAAGTCTTCTTCTATCTGAATTTTTACTTCAGCCAAATCATCAAGTGCAACGGCTTGAATTTGAGTTACAATTTGAGTGGCTTTGCGTTGGTCGGAAGCACTGTCGATTCCGAGGTAGTTGCTGAAAGCATTGTCTATACGGGTTTTTAAATTTCCGAAAAATGGGTCTGCCAATTTCGGCGTTTGCCAATAAGAAATTCTTGATTGGCGATTGCATTTTCGATAATGGCGGCGCAAGCGGTAAGCATGTCCACGTCTTTGCCTGTATAATTGCGTTTTGCTGTCATGACATTTTCTTTTTAAATGGTTATTGTTATTTATATTGAAAGTATTTTGTTTTATTTTGGTCGCTTTCCTGTTACGGTTATCGAATAAATGCCCACATTTCCTGCCTTGTATTTTTCGATAGTGATTTCGTCTAAATGTTCTTGCAGAACTTCATCGGGAATTTCAACTGTTTTGGTTCGCTCAACTTTGATTTCAGAGAAGTTAGCTTTTTTTATTTCGCTTAAATAATCTTCCCGCTGAATGGCGCTGGCAATGCAACCTGCGTACATTGAGGCGTTGTCGGTGAATTTTTTTGGAAAATGTCCGTTCAGCACTACATCGGAAATGCAAAAGTGTCCGTCAGGTTTCAAAATACGGTATATTTCGCTGAAAATTTTGTCTTTTCGAGGTAATAGATTCAACACGCAATTACTTACAACCACATCGGCAGTTTGGTCGGACAAGGACATGTTTTCTATGTCGCCTTCCAAAAACTCAACATTTGTAAATCCTCGTTTTTTAGCGTTATTTCTTGCTTTTTCGAGCATTTGAGGGGCAAAGTCAATGCCGATTACTCGCCCTGTTTCGCCTGTTTCTTCGCGGGCAATAAAGCAGTCGTTTCCTGCGCCGCTGCCCAAATCTATAACAACATCGCCCTCTTTTATTCCTGCGTATTCGGTCGGAAGTCCACACCCCACGCCCAAATCTGCGTCAGGCTCATAGCCTTTTAGTTTCGTGTAATCTTCGCTCATTATGGTGTAAACTTTGGTTGAGGGTTGGGCGGGGGCTAAAGGATTGCAACAACATTTCTGTTTCTCATCCGAAGCTAATGCCAAATCGTTGTAACGTTGTTTTACCATTTCTTTGAGGTCGATATTTCCATTTTGGGAAAGCCATTTTTTGATTTCCTCTTCTTTGGGAATACTGCCTTGCGTAATTATTTTTCCGTCAATCACAAGGGCGGGCGTGGTCATCACACCGTAATTCATGATTTCCATAATGTCTTCCACTTTCGCAATGGTGGCGGTGGATTGGGTTTCGTCCACTACTTTTTTAACTTGGTTGTACAAATCGTTGCATTTTTTGCAACCTGTACCTAAAATGATAATTTCCATATATTTTTAAATATTGATAATGATATAATATATTCCTATTCCGATAAAAATTATGGCGACAATGCGCCTGAACCAAATTTCAAAAGATTTCATTCGGTTGTAGAATGTGCCGATATTTGCAACGCTGAATGCTAATAAAAACGCAATGATAATAACTGGTAAGCCTGTGGCTATGGAATAAATCGGCGGAAGCAACAAGCCTTCGCTACTTGTGATAGTTAGCGGAATGAGCGCCCCGAAATAAAGCATTCCGCCGTAGGGACAGAATGCCAATGCAAACAATGTTCCTAATAAAAATGCGCTCCAATAGTTGCGTTTGTTTTGTTTTTTGCTTAATTGAGAAGTCCAATTGCTTAGAAAAGGTATGCTTAATTTGATAAAATCAAGCATGAGAATGCCGATAACGATAAAGGCAATGCCTATCCAAATGCCGTCGATTTGCTGAAACCACCTTGCTATGTGGAATTTGCTCGCACCAAAAAAAATCAGACTTGCCAAAGCTGTGTAGCTAAACATTCGCCCAAGTGTGTAAAATATGCCGTTGAATAATACCTTCCGTTTGTTTGTAATGTCTTTGCTCAAATAAGCGGTGGCGGTAATGTTCATGGCTAAAGGGCAGGGGCTGATTGCGGTCATTATTCCAAGAATAAATGCCGTAAATAGCGGAATGTTTGAACTATCGACTAAATTTTGTAGAAATTCCATTATTGCAGGTGTCTATTTATTTCGTCTGTGATTAGTTTTTCGAGTGATTGCGGGTTTTCTACGGCTGTTGCAAAGGCTTGGTCGGTGATTTCAACGGCATTTTCGCCTTTGGCTATAATCAGGGCGTTCCACGATACTTCGTATTTTTCTGCCAATGCTTCGTTGCCTTTTTCGCTTGTGTTGATTTCTATGAAACGTACTTTTTCGTTGTTGGCAAAGTTTTTTTCAACGGTTTCTTTCGCTACATCTTGGACGGCAACGCAAGTTTTACAGCGTTGTTTGCCGTGAAAATAAAATACATTTACGTTTGTTGTGTCGATTATTGTAGTGTTTTCTGCTTTTTTGCTTTTCTGTCCGCAACCTGCCAAGATTGCGATAAGAATGAGAATTAATGTTGTTTTTTTCATTTCTATTTCATTTTGTTTTTAAATCTGTTTTACCTGTTCGTATTTCGTAATTTTACGAACAATGTGGTTAAAAAAAACGTTTATTCATTCTTCGAGAGTTCGATAAACATCTCGCCAAACATTTTTTTTGCTAACAGCCAATTTTCTTTGTTGATACAATACTTTACCGTTGGCGGTGTGATTGTTCCTTGTATCAATCCCGATTCTTTCAACTCTTTTAAATGTTGTGACAAGGTGCTTTTCGCAACAGGCAAAATTTCGGACATATCACCATGATAACAACACGTTTGCTTTGCCAACATCTGCAAAATAGCAACCCGCACAGGGTGTCCCAATGCTTTGGCTAACCTCGCCAACTGCTCTTGCTCTTTTGTCAATTTTTCTTTTGCCATATCTTTAAAATGTTTTGCAAAGATATATTATTTTTCTCTATGTTCGTAAAATTACGAATAATATTTTTCTGAGAGGTGCGCTGTTTCGGGTTACGCCCGCATTACTGCCAACGGTCGGGGCTATGCGACGCTGGGAATTTCGAAGCTACTTTCTTATCAACATGCACAAAAGTTAAAAAAAAGTTGTACATTTGACGTAACCACTTAAACCCCAGTGGCGTATGAGCCCATGTTAGGCAAAGTTTTTTATTTTTTCTAGTCTTGTTTTAGCAAATTCATAAACATTCCGAGATTTCATCTCAACATATGGGTCAATATCATTATTATCCATAATTAATTGATTTACCTCTATTTCCCAAATATAAAAGCTTAATTTATTATTTGGATTTAAAATCCTAATATAATCCATTAGTTTACTTTTATAATTTTCTAAAAATCCCAAAGTGTCATTATCATAAAATACTTGATAAACAACAATTGCCTGTCCATTAGTATTGCAAGCCGATGCTGTTCGATGATAAAATTGATAACTTATTTGATTTAATGATTCATTATCATATCCATTTGAAAATGGTTTAATTAAGCTTGTCCAATAATTTAGGACTTTAATTCTATTTTCCTTATCACCGGCGCGCTTCCAATCATCAATTAAATCAGGTTTAATCTTAACATACTCTGTAAACTTAGCTTCAATAGCAACTTTGAAATCATTGCCTAAAATCATTAAATCTGTCATAGATGACTTGCCAGTTCCTTGTTTAGGTTTAGTCGGATATTCAAAGCACAAAATAGGTTTGTCACATTGCAAATCAAGCTTATGGAATAAGTCATTTAATCTAATGTTTGTATCTTTCCAGAATTGAACTAAAGGAATGCTAGAAGTTCTAAATGAATTAATCTTAGTTCCAGAGAACTGGTCAATAATTGTATCAAAATCGTAGGAGTTTGGTTGTCCAAATCTAAGTTCTAAGTTCATATTTTACTCATTATCAAGTTAAAGTCATTTGCTCGCGCGAGGTTTTTAAAATTTTGCCTAACATCTAATTTACGCAACAAATATACAACATTCGTATATATTAAACTTATAACATTCGTATATTATTTTTTGATTTAATTCAAATAAATATTATATAATCCAATATATCATATAAATAACTAAAATAAAAAGAAGTAAAAATATTTGTATTTACGAATGTTTTGTTTATAATGGTCCCCTTTTTTAGGACAACAAAATTAAAAATTTAACGTATAAATAATTAAAAGTTGTCTTATGGAAAGAAGTTCAAGAAAAAAGTTTAGCTCCTCTTTTAAATCAAAAGTGGCATTAGAAGCTGTTAAGGGGTTAAAAACGATTAACGAGATTGCTTCCGAGTACGGATTACAGCCGTCTCAAGTATCAGAATGGAAGCGAGTTCTTATAGAAAATATGCCGGAACTGTTTGAGAGGAAAAGTCAGTCTAGGGAGAAACATTTTGAAAAAGAGAAGGAGGAATTATTGAAAATCATTGGCAGTTTAAAGGTTGATAATGATTTCTATAAAAAAAAATTAAAACCCTATCTGTAAAAGAGCGCAGAGCGATGGTGGATCCCAAGGACCCAACATTAAGCATTGTTAAGCAATGTATTTTGTTATTTATTAGTCGATCAGGGGTTTATTATCAGCCTGCTAGTGAGAGTGAGTTAGATTTACAGATCATGTTAGAGATAGATAAATATTTCACTTTATATCCATTTTATGGGACTAGGAGAATGTCAGACCATTTAAAGGAAAAGGCTATCATGTGGGAAGAAAAGCGATAAGATCCTATTACATTAAGATGGGAATAGGGGCAATTTATCCCAAAAAGAAGCCCAATACAAGTGAACCTAATAAAGAACATAAGGTTTATTCATATCTATTAAGAAACTTGAAAATAGAGCGTAAAAATCATGTTTGGGCAACAGATATTACATTCATTCCAATGCCCAAAGGACACATGTACCTTTGCGCGATTATAGACCTGTATTCTCGATATGTCCTTTCCTGGAATATTTCAAACACCATGGATACAGCACTTTGTATAGGAGTCTTAAAGGATGCACTACAACATCACGGTAAACCAAAAATATTCAATTCTGATCAAGGGAGTCAATTTACTTCTCCTAACTTCACAAATATTCTTGAAGATCAAGGTGTTATGATTAGCATGGACTCTGTAGGAAGAGCTTTGGATAATATATTTATTGAAAGATTGTGGAGAAGCGTTAAATACGAATGTATTTACCTCAATGCATTTGAAAATGGAGTTCAACTATACCAGGGATTAGAGCAATATTTTAAGTTTTATAATTGCGAAAGGAAACACCAATCACTTGATTATCAAACACCTGAAAAATTATTTAAAAAAATTGTGTAAAACACTTGAAAGTTTCAAAAAAATCTCTAACTTTACAAAGTTAAAGATTTAAGTTCTTTGAAAAATAAAATATTAACAAATTAAAAAAACTGTCCTAATAAAAGGGGACACTTAATACAATTTCTAAACATTTAAATTTTATCAGAATGAAAAAAATGAAAAATTTCGTAGTATTTGCCTTAGCAGCAATGGTTGTGGCTTCCTGCGGAGGAGGCAGTGATTCTTCGGGCAAAAAACTTGCCTCTAATGAATTTTTGGGCGATTTGCCAAATCTTGTTTATCAAAAAATGCAGAGCGACTCTATTCGTTCAGCCAAAGAAGACGCGGCAACAAAAGATCTGAAATTTACGAGCGAAAGCGATATGAAAAAAGCAATGGCACTTTCCGAGAAATTCAAAGAGGAAAGAAACGCCACGAAAGAAAAGTTCGAAGCAGCTGTAGAAGCGCTGAAACCGTCGTTAGTTGGCAAGGATATTCCGGTGAAAGTAGCTGAGGAAGCGGGTTACAAAATTACAAGTTGTCAAATAGCAGACGTTTCCGGCATCACGGTATATGTGGAGTTCATGCTGGAAGTTACTGACGTCAAGGCAATAAAAACGACCTACGGAGGCAAGGATATTATTGTTTCGTGGCAATATCTGGACAAAAACGATGAACAATTAGGAAGTAACAACACCGCTTACATCGAGCTTTCGGAAAAAGCGAACGGCGGAACAGCAAGCACAAAAGCCGTTATCCACATCGGTCCTAATTTCGTCAATTTTGCAAAAATAAACTTTATTGCAACAAATTAGATAGTAAGATTTTATCTACTAAATTTTATTTTTAAATTTTAAATTTTTATCAACATGAAAAAAAAAACATTTATCATCAGTATGCTTTGTCTAACTCTGATTGGCGGAAGCATAAACGTTTTGCAAGCGCAAGAAACTAAACAAGAAGAACAACAACAGCCAGAAAAGAAGAAATCTAAACTTGGCTCGTTTGTTAGAAAAGTAGGTGAAGCCACGACTGGTATTAATATGAGTAACGAAACCTTTGCTGTCATACCTTTTGACGCACAAAAGTTGATTAGTATGGAAGTCGTATCGTGTACAGGCAATATAAATACAGGACAGGTGTTGCTAACGCTCGCCGTAAAAGCAAAACAAGAGGGAGTAAAAACCAATTTAGGAAAATCCTGTGGCAATGGAAATCAAGAATGTGTTACTGCGTATGACACCAAAGGCACAACCTTTGAGGGGGTTGAAATCGGCACTTTCACAGAAGTAGTCGCACAAAAAGAATGTCCGTTAAATATCCCTGTGCAGTATAGTTTCGGATTTACCAACGTTCCGGCTACGCTTGCAGGGTTGGAAATGGTTAGGATAGAGTTTTACGTGTATGCTAAATCAGGAGGTGTAGGTTCCAATATGTCGAAAATTGAACCAATACAAGTACGGAATATTCAGATTACTTGGGAATAAATTAAAACATCATACGGATAGCTTTTATTTTTTATTTTCTGTTTTACATACTAAAACTATAATTTTATTTGATTTTTAAAATATTAAATTTAACTAAAATCTCCCCACTGGTGTGGTTTTGTAAACCATGTCTTGCTTATTAAGCAAAGAATTACGCTAATGAGCAAGGCACAAATTGCAAACTTTCGCCAGTGGGGGTATAATTTTGATTTGATTCTCAAAATATTAAATTTGACCAGTTACGGCTAATTTTTTACAACTTAGCGAACAAAACAGACCAGATACAGTAAATAAGGAAAAATTGGATTTGAATTTATTTTTTTAATTTGTAAATTTGACAAACAAATCTTACTTTTTTCCAAAAAATAGACACATCAAAAGCAAATACCAAAAAGCTTTGATAGAGTTGGAAAAATTAATTAACTCAACTTACTATGAAACGTTTTAGAAAATTATCAATTATCTTATCTGTAACAACATTAACCTATATGCTATTGTATTTTACTGGTTGCAGCGGAGACGACGAACCAATCAATCAGCTAAAAGGAATGTGGAAAGCAAGTGAAACAGAATACTACTCATTCCAAGATAAAACAATCATTATTTATGATTGGAGCTACAATGGCTTGGGCGTTCAACAAGGGAATTATGTTTATGATGCAGGTTCACAAAACATCTATGTATCAGTGAGTGGTGAGTCGGCAACTCTTCATATTGAAAAAATAGAAGTTGAACAAGTGAATGTTCCGGCTATGTTATGTGATATGATTAAAATGGGAGATCAGTAAAACCCTCAGATTTATACTCTAATCTACGAAAAGGCAGCAGACATCGGTTTGTTGCCTTTTTTTACTGTTTTTCTTTTGAAAATAAAAATAAAAGGGGGATTTTGATTTCGGATTTCGGATTTCGGAATTTTGTTGAGTTTTTTAATGTAACCCATTGATATTTAATTATATATATTTTTTGGAAATAAAAAAATAAGGGGGGCAGGATTTGGGGTGTCTTTTTTGTTAATCCATCACCCCACTCTGGAATATTATACCTTTCAGAGAATTTTATTTCGGAGGGCGGATTTCGGATTTAAAACTTGATTATCAGGGTGTTATGTTCTGCAATCTCTTATTTAGTATTTCTCACTTCATACCTTTTATTATTGTAAATTTGGGCTAAAGCCCTTGTGTTTTGGGGGTTAATCCAAATCCACGCCCTAAAGAGACGTGGCAATTGATGTATCTGAATTACAGGGTGTTATGATTTAACGGTTCTCGGCTTGGCGTAGTGGCGGATTTTTAGCACAAAAGTTTAATCGAAGAACTGCACTTTAACCTACCACAAAACTGTCATACGAAGCACTGCACCCGCCATTACGCCAAACCGCTGTTACCAGCTGCCCTTCTTTTCTGTCGTGTTTGTTCTTTGTCATTTCGTGTCTGACTTTGTGCGTTGGCTTGGTGGCTCTTTTGCAAAACTTGGCTTTAGCGTTGGCTTGTGCAGTTTTGTAAATGTGCCACCAAATGCGTAGGCTATTGTGCTGTCATTATACATTCTTCAATTATCTTGTCAATTTTATTTCGTTCTGTCGTGATTTGTTGTTTTAAAAGTTCTTGCTTGTCTAATTCTGCTTTAATTTCATCAACAATTTTTTGTTGAGCCTCTAAGGGAATGTTGGGGATTTTAATATAATTCCATTTATCAATTCCAAGTTTTTTTATTGATGTAATAGTATATTCTCTATCCATTTGTGCTTCAAATATAAAACTATAGAAATAATAATAAAAAAACATATTATTTATTTTTTGGATCGGGGTTAATTTTATAAAATTTTCACTCAAAATCAAATTATCATCCTCAATATCAAGATCTTTTGTATTTATTAAAGCTGTTTTTCCAAGAGTTCCAACAATAGAAATACAAAACTCACCTGTTTTTATTTTGTATCTTTTTAATTGATTGTAAAGGTCTTCTGAAATGTATGTAGCATCACTTTTTTCTATACCCCATATACTCACTTCTGTTGGTCTTAAATAATAATAATCTGTTATATCGTTAGAAAAAGTTTTACCTTTTGGAATCCTCTTCCCTCCTGATAGTTTAAATTTAGTGTTTAAAGGCTTCCAAAAATCTTTATCTCTAAGTTTATCCTCCAAAGAACTTAACTTAATATGGTGAAAATGAGTACTTATTCTTAATAAATTATTTTTTAAGACATTTGAAAATTCTACATCAAAAAACTTCTTATTTTTATTTTCTTCGAATTTATCTATATCAAACCCAAATTCTCTTGCAAAAACCTTATCTATTATTCCTTGTGGCGAAAGAACGTTTTTCTTTAATTCAGAAATATATGTCTGAATTGGCTCAATTTCTTTAACAATTAAATTTTGTCTTTCTTTTTCAATGATAGGAATTTTGATTTTTAATAAGTCAGTCGGGTTTACTCTACGATGAGTTTTACCACTTTCTAATTTTCCTAAGTCAGAAAGAAATTTTGATGATGTAATTAAATAGTATAGAAAAATCGGATTGTGTCCATCACTTATTTTATACTCCAAAAGTTCAGTTGATGCAATAAATCTTCTATGTTCTAAATTCAGAAAAATGTTACCCTATAATGGTCCCCTTTTTTAGGACAACAAAATTAAAAACTTAACGTATAAATAATTAAAAGTTGTCTTATGGAAAGAAGTTCAAGAAAAAAGTTTAGCTCCTCTTTTAAATCAAAAGTGGCATTAGAAGCTGTTAAGGGGTTAAAAACGATTAACGAGATTGCTTCCGAGTACGGATTACAGCCGTCTCAAGTATCAGAATGGAAGCGAGTTCTTATAGAAAATATGCCGGAACTGTTTGAGAGGAAAAGTCAGTCTAGGGAGAAACATTTTGAAAAAGAGAAGGAGGAATTATTGAAAATCATTGGCAGTTTAAAGGTTGATAATGATTTCTATAAAAAAAAATTAAAACCCTATCTGTAAAAGAGCGCAGAGCGATGGTGGATCCCAAGGACCCAACATTAAGCATTGTTAAGCAATGTATTTTGTTATTTATTAGTCGATCAGGGGTTTATTATCAGCCTGCTAGTGAGAGCGAGTTAGATTTACAGATCATGTTAGAGATAGATAAATATTTCACTTTATATCCATTTTATGGGACTAGGAGAATGTCAGACCATTTAAAGGAAAAGGGCTATCATGTGGGAAGAAAAGCGATAAGATCCTATTACATTAAGATGGGAATAGGGGCAATTTATCCCAAAAAGAAGCCCAATACAAGTGAACCTAATAAAGAACATAAGGTTTATTCATATCTATTAAGAAACTTGAAAATAGAGCGTAAAAATCATGTTTGGGCAACAGATATTACATTCATTCCAATGCCCAAAGGACACATGTACCTTTGCGCGATTATAGACCTGTATTCTCGATATGTCCTTTCCTGGAATATTTCAAACACCATGGATACAGCACTTTGTATAGGAGTCTTAAAGGATGCACTACAACATCACGGTAAACCAAAAATATTCAATTCTGATCAAGGGAGTCAATTTACTTCTCCTAACTTCACAAATATTCTTGAAGATCAAGGTGTTATGATTAGCATGGACTCTGTAGGAAGAGCTTTGGATAATATATTTATTGAAAGATTGTGGAGAAGCGTTAAATACGAATGTATTTACCTCAATGCATTTGAAAATGGAGTTCAACTATACCAGGGATTAGAGCAATATTTTAAGTTTTATAATTGCGAAAGGAAACACCAATCACTTGATTATCAAACACCTGAAAGATTATTTAAAAAATTGTGTAAAACACTTGAAAGTTTCAAAAAGATCTCTAACTTTTGCAAAGTTAAAGATTTAAGTTCTTTGAAAAATAAAGTATTAACAAATTAAAAAAACTGTCCTAATAAAAGGGGACACTTAAAAGTGGCAGAAATAGCTTCGACTGAACATTTTTTGTAAAATAAAAGTTTTTATTTCGATTTAAGATTCTGACAAAAATGCCACCCTCGCCAACACGCGGCCCGTTAGCCACAATAAAAAGAAACCTAAACGATAGATAATATGAAAATAATAAATGTAAGAGAGACCCAAAAAGTTGAGACACCTCACAAAGTAGATGTAAGAAAACTTTACGATTATGACAACGCACAAGCAATGCACATAACACTACAATCAGGCGAAACGCTTAAACCTCATATTACCCCAGTTGATGTATTTTTTTACATTCTAGAGGGTGCAGTTGATGTTCGGGTTGGCGACGAAACAATGACAATTGAAAAAGACAATTTGGTCGAAAGTCCAAAAGATATTGTACATTGCTTGTCGAATTCATCAACATCAAAAGCAAGAATTTTAGTTGTAAAATCGCCTAAGCCCACAACACAAACCAAATTATTGTAAACTCAAATAAATACTTATGAAAATTGGAATAATTTTAGAAACAAAAGAGTACGAAAAAGCGTGGAACGTTTTTCGGTTTGCTGTTACAGCAAAAAAACAAGGACATGAAGTTAAAGTATTTTTAATGGGAGAAGCTGTTGAATGTGAGGGTTTGACACATGAGAAATACAATGTTGATGAACAATTAAATAGTTTCATCAAAGAAGGCGGAGAGCTATTGGCTTGCGGAACATGCCTTAAATCAAGACAATTAGACGATAATACAGGTTGCCCAATATCAACAATGAATGATTGTTTGAATATGGTGCTTTGGTCTGATAAAACTGTAACTTTTTAATAACTTAAAAAATCAAATTATGTTTTGTAATCAATGCCAAGAGACAGCCAAGAATACAGGCTGCACAATTAAAGGAGTTTGCGGAAAAACCGAAGAAACTTCTAACATTCAGGATTTGTTAATGTTTTCTTGTCAAGGACTTTCGTATTTGACAATTGAAGCCCGAAAACAAGGAATAGACACAAATGCCGAGAGTAAACACATTACCAATTGTTTGTTTATGACTATCACCAATGCAAATTTTGATGATAAATCAATCATTCAGGCAATTAAAGATGCTATTAAGTATCGTGATGAATTAAAAAGCAAAGTTAAAATTGCAGAGAATCATCCGTCAATCAATTGGAGCGGAAAAACCGATGAAGACTTTAATGCAAAAGCAAAAGAAGTCGGTACATTAACTTACGATTCCAACGAAGACATTCGCGGACTGAAACAATATGTTTTGTTTGGAATAAAAGGAATGGCGGCTTATGCTGAACATGCCTTTAATTTGGGTTTTGAAGAGCAGGAAATTTACAATTTTATGGAAGAAAGCTTGGTTATGATAACCAAACCAATTGAATTGGGAGATGCTTTTAATTGGGTTGTAAAAACAGGCGAGTACGGTGTAAAAGTTATGGCATTGTTAGACAAAGCAAACACCGAAACATTCGGAAACCCAGAAATTACTAATGTAAAAATTGGAGTTGGTAAAAATCCTGGTATTTTAATCAGCGGACACGACCTTAAAGATTTGGAGCAATTGTTAATTCAAACCGAAGGCAAAGGAGTTGATATTTACACACATTCCGAAATGTTGCCAGCAAATGCATATCCAAATTTAAAGAAATACAAGCATTTAGTTGGTAATTATGGTAATGCATGGCATCGTCAGTTAGAAGAATTTGAAACTTTTAATGGGCCAATTTTATTTACAACCAACTGTTTAGTTCCACCACGAAAAGCAACTACATACAACAACAGAGTTTTCACAACCGGAGCAACAGGAATGCCTGAATGGAAAAGAATCGAAAAGAAACTTCCAAACGGACACAAAGACTTTTCAGAAATTATTGAATTAGCCAAAACTTGTCCACCTCCCACCGAAATAGAAACAGGCGAAATTACAATCGGTTTTGCACACAATCAAGTTCTTGCTCTTGCTGACAAAGTCCTTGATGCTGTAAATTCTGGAGCAATCAAAAAACTAGTTGTAATGTCAGGTTGCGATGCACGACAAAAAACTCGTGAATATTACACCGAATTTGCAAAGCAACTACCAAAAGATACCGTAATTCTTACTTCAGGTTGTGCAAAATATCGCTATAACAAATTAAAATTAGGCGATATTGGTGGCATTCCAAGGGTATTAGATGCAGGACAATGTAACGATAGTTATTCTTGGGCATTTGTTGCATTGAAACTAAAAGAAGTTCTAAAATTAGACGATATAAACAAACTTCCGATAGTGTTCAATATTGCTTGGTACGAGCAAAAGGCAATTATCGTACATCTTGCTTTATTATATCTTGGCATTAAAAACACTCATGTTGGGCCGACTTTGCCAGGATTCCTAACGCCGAATCTTTTAAAAGCGGTACAAGAAAGTTTTGGTGTACAAACAATCAAAACAGTAGAAGAAGACATGAAAATTTTTGAACTTGCTTAAACCAAACGATTATGGAAAACGATATTCTAATATGCAATTGTAATGAAATTTATAAAAGTGCAATTGTAAAAGCCATAAAGGAAAAAGGATTAAAAACTGTAGAAGAAGTTGGTGAAGAAACAACAGCAGGTACTGTTTGCGGACAATGTCAGGATGATATTCAAGAAATACTTGACGAAATAAATGGGAAATAATTACTGTGGCTAACAAGCGGTCATAAAACATTGGGGGGTGATGTGGTTAACTCAACTGCATCACTCTTTTTTAACTTACTCACAGTTTGACAGGTAAGTGCTTCGAACTCCCCAACGTTTCATACCGCCAACCGTTAGCACCAGTTTTTATTCTTTAATAGCACTCATTACAAGTTTACATAGTTCAGCGTACTCTTTTCCGTCATAAACATCAGGACTATTTCTAGTTACAAAGTGATACTTTTCGTTTATCAACACTTCTAAAATCCATTCTTCTCCGTCAAGTATCATATTTGGGTCGTGAGTTTCAATATTCCAAAAATTTACACTGTCAATTTTCGCCATTATATTCTCCCAATTCTTTGATTTTATGATTTTTTGCTCGTGTTTAATTCTCCGTCCAGCGTCATAACCACCAAGTCCTTTTGTTTTACTGTATGTCAAAGTAATTTGTCCATTACTTTTTTCTATTCTGTATGAAAACGGATTTGACCAAGTTCCTAAATGTGTAAATCTGATTATTTTTTTGTTTTCATTCCGCAATTTGTAAAGTATTGGTTCTTTCATACTCTTTAAATGCTTGGAATACCATTGGTTTACAAAGTTACTTAAAGTGTCATTTGGTTCAGGAAAATTACACGGAAACTCCTTTTTCTCTATACAGTCATTTTGTCGTTTTGTAAATTCTGCACTTAATAACGGAAAATAATATTCATCTGTTGAGTTCGGTTTATATCGTAAATCTGCATTGAATACTGCACAACTTGTCAATGTCAATATTAGTCCTATGTTGATTATTAGTTGTCGTTTCATAAAATTGGTGCTAACGGTTGCGTGTATGAAACGTTTGGCATTTCGAAGCGATTTCCTATCAAGATACAACTGCTTTTGATACGAGCTGTGCCGCTCGATAAACCACTGACTGCCAGATGTTTTATACACGATGTTGGCGGTTCGTTGTTCTTTTAATCTCAATAATCATATCGTCAATTGTCTTTGTTTCCGTAATTATTTTATCTTTTAATTCTTCTTTAATCGGCAGTTTTTTATAGTCAGCAGAATTTTCAGAATGTATTGGTATAATTCCTTTTTTCGGATTTACAAGATTGCAAACATTAACAAGACAGTCAGCTGAAGCGTGTCCGCTTGTATGAATTTTAATCAATTTTGGGAATTTATCTATAAAATCCAAGTACTTTTTATTTGCATGTTTACTTTTAGGATTTGCATATTCTTTCCACATAGAATAAATTAGAATGGTCTTGTCTTTCTCAAGTAATGGCAATAAAAACTCAATGTAATCATTGAATTTGTCAGTTGCACGGACTAACATGCAAAAACCTTTGTCTTGCATCCATTGTATTAACTTATCGTTTTCTTTCCAGAAAGCATAAGGTTCTCCAAAATCAAATAAGGCACTTTTTTTACCAGCTGAATCTGAAAAAATTTCTAAAACGTTCTTTTGGAAATCATCACAAACAAAAGGTCTGGCTTTCATTTCTTTGTTAGCCGCATGAAATGTAGCCAATCGTTCCATATCGGTAGATGAACACATTACAAATATATTTTTGTATTCTTTCATTAATTTAATAACTTCACTTTTCAATTCATTTTCGTGCCTTACTCTTTCATCTAAACGTGAAAGCATTGTTCCTTCCGTAATTAGAAAATCTATCTTGCCTTGTTTTAGAATTAATTTTTCAATCGTTGGTAGAAGACCTTTGCTAAGATAACCGTGTCCACGAAAATCACCTGTATGCAAAATTCGTTTTCCATTTGCTTCAATTAAAAACATAAAAGCATCGTAAGCCGAATGGCTTACGAAATATGGTATTATTTTAATATCTCCAACTTTTATTATTTGTTGGGATTCAAAAGATTGCATTGCTTCAATTTTTTCAATTTCTTTTTCTGACTGTTCTTTGCGGTCTTTTATAAATGCCAGTCGTTGATGCTTACATAATGCAACTCTTTTTGCAACCTTACCAATATGTTGAGAAATAGAATCAGGAACAAAGTGAAAAAGTCCTAAATGGTCTCCGTGGTAATGTGTATAAAATATTGCATCAATATTTTTTGTTATCTTTTCAATTGCATCGAAATTATCAAATTCATCGTTTACAACACCCTCACCATCTGGAAGATTTTGCCCCAAATCTATTAAGATTCTAGCGTTGTCAGTTGCTATTTCGGTTATGCAACCTCCAATTTGGTCAATACCTCGATGGATTGTAATTTTCATTTTAGTTTGTAATTGTTATGATTCACAAGAATTAATTTATGACGATTTTTAAGTTCGTTTGAAAATTGTTGAATTTGTGAATTGTTGTCAGGGTGAAAAACAAAAACTAACTCAGGGTCTTGTTTTTCAATAGTATCAGAGTAAATGAAATTCTTGAGGATTCCCAATGTCGTTTTGTCATTAATAATGTTCTTAATATCCTTTATCAAGTTTGTTCTAAATGTTTTTGCATTTTCCCCAAATAGATGTTTTTCAAAATCACAAATATGCTCCTCAATTCCAGATTTACCTTTTGTTGCTCCCATTCCTTTTTTAACCTCAAAAAAGACAATTCTACTTGTTTCTTTATCAATACCTAACAAGTCAAAAACCCCACGTTTTACTCTACTATTTTTCTCAATTTGATTTTGCTCAAAAGCATACTCCATATCAAGAATAATATACTTATCACTTTCGTCTTGGTTGCTTATTGCAATATTTTGTTGTGAATCAAATTCCGCTCTTTGCTTTTTGCTTTCAAGCCAGTTGTCAATTGATTCTTTAATGAGTTTAAAATATTCTTTCGGATTGGTAACTGCTAATTCAGTATTTGGAACATTTCCATATTTTTTGTCAACTTTCAACTTCTTAATTTCTAATGCTTTCCCTTTTCGATAATAAATAAAAGCATCACCATTTTGACGAACTTCTAAACGTAATTCATTATCAGATTTGATGTAGTTTAACAGCGGTAATAAATCACCGTTTATCAATCTGTGTATAAGTTTTTCATTAATTTTTCGCATATCGTCTGTTTTCTTACAATGACCGCCAACATCTAATTTACGCAACAAATATACAACATTCGTATATATTAAACTTATAACATTCGTATATTATTTTTTGATTTAATTCAAATAAATATTATATAATCCAATATATCATATAAATAACTAAAATAAAAAGAAGTAAAAATATTTGTATTTACGAATGTTTTGTTTATAATGGTCCCCTTTTTTAGGACAACAAAATTAAAAATTTAACGTATAAATAATTAAAAGTTGTCTTATGGAAAGAAGTTCAAGAAAAAAGTTTAGCTCCTCTTTTAAATCAAAAGTGGCATTAGAAGCTGTTAAGGGGTTAAAAACGATTAACGAGATTGCTTCCGAGTACGGATTACAGCCGTCTCAAGTATCAGAATGGAAGCGAGTTCTTATAGAAAATATGCCGGAACTGTTTGAGAGGAAAAGTCAGTCTAGGGAGAAACATTTTGAAAAAGAGAAGGAGGAATTATTGAAAATCATTGGCAGTTTAAAGGTTGATAATGATTTCTATAAAAAAAAATTAAAACCCTATCTGTAAAAGAGCGCAGAGCGATGGTGGATCCCAAGGACCCAACATTAAGCATTGTTAAGCAATGTATTTTGTTATTTATTAGTCGATCAGGGGTTTATTATCAGCCTGCTAGTGAGAGCGAGTTAGATTTACAGATCATGTTAGAGATAGATAAATATTTCACTTTATATCCATTTTATGGGACTAGGAGAATGTCAGACCATTTAAAGGAAAAGGGCTATCATGTGGGAAGAAAAGCGATAAGATCCTATTACATTAAGATGGGAATAGGGGCAATTTATCCCAAAAAGAAGCCCAATACAAGTGAACCTAATAAAGAACATAAGGTTTATTCATACCTATTAAGAAACTTGAAAATAGAGCGTAAAAATCATGTTTGGGCAACAGATATTACATTCATTCCAATGCCCAAAGGACACATGTACCTTTGCGCGATTATAGACCTGTATTCTCGATATGTCCTTTCCTGGAATATTTCAAACACCATGGATACAGCACTTTGTATAGGAGTCTTAAAGGATGCACTACAACATCACGGTAAACCAAAAATATTCAATTCTGATCAAGGGAGTCAATTTACTTCTCCTAACTTCACAAATATTCTTGAAGATCAAGGTGTTATGATTAGCATGGACTCTGTAGGAAGAGCTTTGGATAATATATTTATTGAAAGATTGTGGAGAAGCGTTAAATACGAATGTATTTACCTCAATGCATTTGAAAATGGAGTTCAACTATACCAGGGATTAGAGCAATATTTTAAGTTTTATAATTGCGAAAGGAAACACCAATCACTTGATTATCAAACACCTGAAAAATTATTTAAAAAAATTGTGTAAAACACTTGAAAGTTTCAAAAAAATCTTTAACTTTGTAAAGTTAAAGATTTAAGTTCTTTGAAAAATAAAATATTAACAAATTAAAAAAACTGTCCTAATAAAAGGGGACACTTAAAAAAAACATTCGTAAATACAAATATTTTTACTTCTTTTTATTTTAGTTATTTATATGATATATTGGATTATATAATATTTATTTGAATTAAATCAAAAAATAATATACGAATGTTATAATTTTAATATATACGAATGTTGTATATTTGTTGCGTAAATTAGATGTTAGGGCACATAAGAACGAACGACACAGCATAAAATGAACATAGATTTTTTAAAAATAGAGAAAGAAACAGAACAGGAATTTGAAAAGATTGCCGATAAATTACTAAATGACTATGCCATTGAGAATCATGAAGCCATCTTTAGATTAACTGAAATTGAGTTTTATTGGACTTCTCCAAACCATTATGATGAAAGTACATATAAAAGAATTCATGTTAACCCAAAGCATGGTGATTGGTTTTTTCATTATTCAGGAGTAGATATTGCTCTAAGGAATGATGAAATTGGAGGTTATGGTGGAATTTTGATACGTGGTATATACAGCCTAAAAGACAAAAAACCATACAAAGGGCCAATGGTATGTGCAATGAAACTTTTTAGCGGTACAAGTGCTTTCAATGAATCAATTAAGACAAAAGTAATTGTATATACATTTGATAGAAAAGAGATTAAAAAGAAACCAAGATTCGGATTAGGAGAAAATGCTGTGAAAAGCGGTACAGATAAATTAAACTACAGTTTTTACATAAATCTATAATGATTTCGGATTGGCAAACAAATAAAATTTACTTTTCAGAACTTTTGGAAACGAAATTTCCTAAATGTTTCTCTAATATCATGGAATCATTAAAAGGATTAAAAGCTGAGCCAAAATTTTTAGAAAAAACAAAAGACATTTGGGCGAGAGATTACATGCCAATTCAAATCAATGACAAAAAATTCATAGAATATCGCTACGACCCTGACTATTTACAAGGTAACTGGAAAGGTAGTAGGGATTTAAAAACATATCCGGATATTGTTTGTGATTCAATAAATCTTCCGACAGAAAAGTCTGACTTAATCATGGATGGCGGGAATTTTGTTAAATCATCTGACTGTGTGATTCTGACAGAAAAGATTGTCAAAGAGAACCGACTTTTTTATTCTAAAGCTGACTTGATTAAGAAACTTCATGATACATTTCAAGTTGATAAAGTTGTTTTGATTCCACCAGACAAATTAGATGTTTATGGTCATGCAGATGGAATGATTCGATTTATAGATAATTCAACTGTTTTAATAAACCATTTCTACATAAATGATTCTGTGATACAGCATCGTTTAAAAGAAGCAGGATTAAAATCAGAACCTTTGAATTACAAGAAAAGGACAAATGATAAGCTGAATTGGGCTTATATTAATTTTCTACAAACCAAGGATTTAATCTTACTTCCGAAATTTGATATTGACGAGGATTTCGAAGCTTACCAACAAATTGAAAATTATTATCCAGATTATAAAGGGAAAATTGCACAAGTTGAAATGACAGAGATTGTTGAAAATGAGGGTGCTTTAAATTGTATAGCTTGGACTATAAAAGAATGATAAACAATAGATTACGTGCCCTAACAATGTATATGCAAAATGGGCGAGGTAGTTGTTAATTCAACGGTTGTAGTCCGCTTTAAATTGTCTCGGTTTGATAGGTTTGAAGCCCGCAATCGCCCACATTTGCATATACTTGTACGTTATCGGCAATACGAAATAAAGTAGTTCAGAAAAAATATTATATTTGCAACATAAATAAAAAGTAAGCAGAAAATGTAAAAATTAATTTCTTAGACAATCTAACAATCAGCTCAAAAAATTGGGCTCCCACTTTTGTTAAACTCAAAAAGAAATTAATTATGCTTACGATTCAAAATTTATCCTATTCACATCCCAATAAAAATACGCTGTTTACTAATTTAAGTATGACAGTAAATCATTCCGATAAAATTGCATTAATTGGCAATAATGGTGTTGGAAAATCTACTTTACTCAAACTTATAGCCAAGGAATTAGAACCTGATGACGGACAAATTTCCTCCGAAACCAAACCCTATTATATTCCTCAAGTTTTCGGTCAGTTTAATGATTTGACAATTGCCCAAGCCTTACAAGTTGAAACCAAACTCAATGCTTTACACGAAATTTTAAACGGAAGTGTAGATGAAAAGAATTATAGCCTTTTAAATGACGATTGGACGATAGAAGAAAAATGTCAAGAAGCCCTAAGCTATTGGGATGTTTCTGATTTATCACTATCTCAAAAATTAAGCGAATTAAGTGGAGGACAAAAAACAAAAGTCTTTCTCGCAGGTATATTTATTCATCAACCATCATTTGTTTTATTAGATGAACCCAGTAATCATCTTGACAAATCCAGTAGAGACTTACTATACGATTTTATTCAAACCTCAAGAGCAACTTTTATAATCGTTAGCCACGACCGAGAGTTACTTCAGTTATTAAATCCTATTTGTGAGCTCAACAGAAATGAAATTAAAGTTTATGGCGGAAACTATGAATTTTATAAAGAGCAAAAAGAAATTGAACAAAACGCCTTAAGTCAAGATATTCAGAGCAAAGAAAAAGCACTTAGAAAGGCGAAAGAAAAGGAGCGAAAAACAATTGAACGACAACAAAAATTAGATGTTCGAGCAAAAAAGAATTTAGGAAAAGCTGGACTTCCCAAGATAGTATCAGATGCTTGGAAGAATAATGCTGAAAGAAGCTCAGCAAAAATTGCCGGAGTTCATTCAGATAAAATTAATGGTATAAAAGAAGAACTTCAAGATTTGAGGCTTTCTGTTTCTGATATAGAACAAATGAAATTTGAATTTGATTCTTCCAATCTTCATAAAGGTAAAAATCTGTTTATAGCAGAAAATATCAATTTCGCATATAGAACAGGAGGTTTATTATGGGAGAAACCTCTAAACATTCAAATTGTCAGCGGTGAACGAATTGCTATCAACGGAAAAAATGGAACAGGAAAAACCACACTTATCCAAATAATACTCGGAAAACTTAAACCAACGGAAGGAAAAATATTTATTGCTGAAAGTCATTCTGTTTATATTGACCAAGATTATTCTTTAATCAATAATCATTTACAGATTTATGAACAAGCTCAAGAATTTAATCAAACCGGCCTTCAGGAACACGAAGTAAAAATCAGATTAGACCGTTTTTTATTTTCAAAAGATGATTGGGATAAGCCTTGTCATACATTGAGTGGCGGAGAAAGAATGCGGTTAATGTTGTGTTGTTTAAACATTGCTAATCAATCTCCCGACATTATTATCTTAGATGAACCTACCAATAATTTAGACCTTCAAAACATCGAAATTTTAACCAATGCAATCAATGAATATGAAGGAACTTTAATTGTAATTTCCCACGATAAAACGTTCTTACAAGAAATAAATATTGAACGAACTATTGAATTAATGAAGTAAAGCCGATAACATCGGTTTTGCAAGAGAGCGGGTTATTGTTTCCGTTCAAAGATTTTCGTTATATTTAAAGTTCCGTCTTCGCTTGGAAGTCTTATGCTAAAATCCGCTCCCTCGCAAAGCCGCGGCCCGTTATAATTGCGAAAGGAAACACCAATCACTTGATTATCAAACACCTGAAAAATTATTTAAAAAAATTGTGTAAAACACTTGAAAGTTTCAAAAAAATCTTTAACTTTGCAAAGTTAAAGATTTAAGTTCTTTGAAAAATAAAGTATTAACAAATTAAAAAAACTGTCCTAATAAAAGGGGACACTTAATATTGTCATAGTTGTAAAGAGAATCAGCTATATACACAAATATCTTATAGATTCTTTTAAAACTTTTTTTGGAAATCTATTTTTTAGGAAGAATTGCGGATATACATTTTTTATTGATTAGTTTCTCAAAGATTTTGCTGAAAAAACATGCAATGTGTTTTTTTTAAATGTTTTTATATTTTTTTTGATTATACAATAAAAATGTGTAATTTAGCCACATCAAATTCGGAGCGAAGTGAGTAAAGCGGGTTCATCGCCAAGTTCCGAAAGTTTCTAAAATAGAAAATAGAACCTACATTACAATAATTAATTATTTTATGAAAAATTTACTTCTTATTACATTGATGCTGATTTCTTTCAGTTTGGCAAAAGCACAAGACACACCCGGTAGTCTCGATTACACTTTCGGCAGCAACGGTTTTGTATTCGAAGAACATAACAACCTTAATGTTTTCCTTATCGGAAAAAGTTCAGTAACACTCCAATCGGATGGTAAAATCGTGACTTTTACGGAATTCAGCGACGGCCAATCGCAGATGCTCGTCATGCGTCACAACACCGACGGCTCCATCGACACTTCGTATGGTGAAAACGGTTATGTTCACCTTGTTCCAATGAACAAAATTTTCTACACATTCGATTCAAAGATTGTTGAAGACGACAATCTGCTTCTTCTGGCCTATTCCTATGGTAGCAGCGATGGCGGTAACATGTGCCTACTGAAAGTGGATTCCAATGGCAACCTGATTACTTCTTTCGGCACCAACGGCTATGTGACCTTCAACAAACAAGCCGACTGGACATTGGTTCCAAGATCGCTGGCTATCCAGGATGACGGTAAGATTCTCATAGGCGGCGAATATGGACAATACGATTACGCTTCCTGCATCTTGCGTTTCACGGCTGACGGTCAGCTCGACACAACATTTGGTGACAACGGTATGGTACTCAACGAATCCCACGATTCCAACGGTTGGCAAGTTATGGCCGTAGGCGAAAGCATTGCCGTTGGACCAGACGGCCGCATTTACCTCAGCGGATGGGAAGTCAGTCCTGATGATTACTGGGGTGCATCTTACAGCAGCAAAGTCGTTTGCGTCGACCAAAACGGCGACCTCGTTCCTACTTTCGGCAACGATGGCGTCTGGAAATACAGTTTCAGCGAAATCATCGACTTCATCAACGCGTCCAAAGTCATGGATGACGGCAAGCTACTGATTGCTGGTGCCGCTGAAACCTACAACGAAACCCAAGGCAAACCGATTTACAGCGAATTCATTGCCATGCTGAACCCTGACGGTTCTTTCGACACAAGTTTCGGCGACAATGGTTTTACCATGGTTCAATACATCGAAGACTCATACAACTACTGCTACGACATGGCCGTAGCCGACAATGGTAAAATCTATCTCGCCGGCTATGTTTGGGAAGACTTGAAAGACATGACGATTGCCGCATTTAATGCCGACGGTACCCTGAATGAAAACTTCGGTGAAAATGGGTTCTCTCGCATTTCATTTGGCGGTAACAAGAACAGCTGCGCAACCGATCTGGTCCTTCAGCCTGACGGAAAACTCGTCGCTGCGGGTCACTATGAGCATGAAGAAACTTATGCCGATTATGTTATCTTCAGACTCCACACAGCCACCAGTCTCAATTCTATCGAAGAGAACACAGCCACAAAGAATGTTTATGTTTATCCCAATCCTGCAATTAACGAAATCCGTTTTGCAAACCTCGAAAACGAATGTACTGCCAACGTATATGACATGATGGGTCGTTTAGTCATGCGATCAACCGTTTCTGCTGAAAATGCTATGAACATTTCAAGACTCAATGCGGGCAGTTATTTTGTCGAGCTGATAAATGGCAACCAAATCATCAAAACAAGATTTATAAAGTAATCCGATTGTCGAAAGATATTAGTTAGAATGAAAGGGGCTGTCTTAAAAGTAAGAGCAGCCTCTTTTTATGTTTTGACATTCGCCTATATTCTAGCATCTTAGATACAAAATTAACAGCATAATGCAAAGCCTGTATTAAAAGATTATAATGATCGTGTATAACGGTTGGGTAACTTATAATAAAATTGGTATCTCAACCCGTGAAAGCGAGAACGTATCCGTTTCACCCCTATGTTTACAAAACAAAGAACTGCAAGCGTCATCCGATTGAAAGAGTGATCCACACGGCAAAAGGAGAACGAGGCATTGAAGTAATCCACAATTTGAATCGTCACAGAGAAAAACAGACCTGAATCACAAATAATGTATGTTTCCTTACGTTATCTTGTTGTTTTTGTCCCTACGTTTGATTAATTTACAAAAAATAAAAGATCCGTAACAGAAAAGTCTGCATATACAGCATAATTCAAAAAAGTCATGTAGGATGCTCATTTCCTTAGTTCCAAGGAATAACTATTAGCTTTTCTAAAATAACTTCCGACAGGACATTTTTGTATTTATTAAAGAATATTTGAATATATTTGCTATATTTGTATCGAATTTTGGTGGATAATGGAATTATAATAATAATACTCGTACTTTACGAGCAACTATTTATGATATGACACCTATTTTAATTGCCTGATAACCAATAAAACAAGTAATGTTTTACACAAACCATATATGGAAGTTAAAACTAAACGGAACAAGGCTATATCTTTTTCGAAAAGATTGATAGCTGTACCACCGTGAATGGCGAAACTCTTTTCTTGGAAAATAATGGGGATGATTCTAAGCAGTAAATCAACTTTTTGTGCGTAAATATTATTCATAATCATAAAGCTCTTGTGGTACAGATATTAAATATTGGGGAACGAAAACTCCATTTTCTACCAACGAACGCTTCCCTTTGCCGATTGGTATTCGAGATAAATCTAATGCAGAAAACCATTGATGCCCTGACTTTTCTGCCATATACAAAAAAAGTCTTTTAACTTTCAGTGATGTACAATTTTCCAATAATTCCTGTAATAGCACGGGTCGCAAGGTTGTCAGCATTTCCATAAGATAATACAAATCCATCAACAAATAGTGCGTTGGCGATAATTGGAGACATTCCATAAAAGCTCGCTCAGGAGATGATACATACTGTTTTTTTTCAGAAATTTCTTTTAATTCTACTCCCAACAAATATTCGGAAAATATACTTGTTGTGAAGTATCGTATTTCCATATCCCAATCTAGTTTTAAAAGCCAAGTTGGGAGTCTTTCTGTATAAGGAGTTTGCAAGTAAGCCAAAGGTTTACCAAGTACTCCATAATGCGAAAAACCCCTTAACGAGAGTGCTGTTGAAGCACTTATAACACATTTTTTTTTCAATTGTTTGTTATAAGATGAAATTGCAGAAAAAAGGGTTGGACGTTTGCCTGTGAAATAATATACTCCGGTAGCTATCCGTTTTAACCAGCCATTTCTGACATATTGGGTAATCTCCATTCTCGTAACACCCTGTTTTTCCAGCCAAGAAGTAAATAGAAGCGGATTTTCTGATGTATTTTGGATAAGTTGGTTTATTTTTGTTGCCATTTGCATATATTTTAATTGCAAATATAAATAAAAACAAACTATTGACAAAAACATTAATCTTTTTTCATAAATTTAAGGTCAAAAAAATAAAAACTACGATATTGTGTAAAATTGAATACAAAATTAACATTTTTATCTACTTAACTCCCTCCTCAACGCCAAAATCTCTTCCGGCGGGAAATATCGTCTATTACCGATTTTGAACGAAGGAATTTTGCCTTCTTTTCCCCATTTTAGAGCGGTTTTAAAATGGATACGCAAAATTCTCGCTACATCGAAGGCATCGTAATAAGCATAATCTTCTTTTGGATTTTTCTTTTCGGATAAATGCATAATCAAGGTTTTATAAAGTAAAAGTTATTGTTGTCTTGGGCTATTATTTCGTTATTTCTCATGTAGCTGATATAGCTTTTTGCCGTACGGTCTTTTACACCTACTGCCTGCATAATTTCAGAAGCAAGTTCATTGTACGAAAGTCTTTCTTGCAAACGGAATACTTCTTTGGCGATTTGTGTTAATTCTACGAACTTACGTTTTTCTTTATCTTCCTGCGATTTTTCGCCTCGATACACGTGCATATCTTTCTCTTTGTCCCAACCGAAAAGCATCATGGGAACATCTAACGGGCTACCGTCTCGTACTTTTAACGCTTTAACAACTGATAATGCAGGATTTTCATCTTTCTCTATCGAAAGAATGGCTGCTGCCTTACGTTGTAGTTCCGAGCCAATATGTCCGCGAAGTTTTATGCCGTTTGGAACGAAATGCAAAACACATAAGATGCAAGTGTTATAAATTCCCGCTAAACGGTAAAGTTCATCCACAATGGCTACACTCTCTGTTTCATCGTTGGCACTCCGAATCAAATCCGCAATACCGTCGATTACAACCAAATGGATACCATTAAATCGATGATGATATAAATCCATACTATCCTTTATCAATTGCAGTCGCTCTTTGCGTGAAAGTGCCGCAAGAAAAACAGGTCGATAAAATTCAGGTATATAATCAATTCCGGCACGCCTCAGGGTTTTACCGATATTTTTGTGAAGCTGATATTCCGATTGTTCGGTGTCGTAATGCAATACCACTTTATTTTGTGTATTCGGACAAACATCTAATCCTAATAAGTCTGGAATGTAGTCAGGATCTTCATTAGGCAACGTTCCGGCAATTATTGCAGATACGTAATTGCTTTTTCCTGTTCCTTCGCCACCTGTTATACAGAAAAGGTTATCGTATGTTCCGAGCGGAACATCATTAACCGAAACCACAGTTTTGGAACGGTCGGGCGGATTGTTGTAATCTATTTCACAAGAGTTCAACATCATGATAGTTTGAGTGTATATTTTTTCGAGACTGTCCGAAATTAGCTTTTTAAAATCATCTGCTGTGTTTCCCATTCGGAAATAGTCGGAAATATCTTTTTCCTGCTTTGTCCCCAATAAAGGAAGTTCCATCCGTATTGTTTTATAAGCTGAAAATATTTCGCATTGGCGGGTAGATTCACGCTTCCCTGTTTCATCCATATCATACAGAAATATCACATGACGAAAACGACGCGCAAACATCTCTATCATCTCATTTCCGATGTTTGCCGTTTCGCTATTAAAGCAAACAGCATTAAAACCGTGAGCCGAAAGGCAAAGAACATCTTTCTCTCCTCCGGTAATAAAAACAACATCGCCACGCTGTGGCAATTGTTCCAACCCGAAACAATAAATTTCGGGCATTTGTCCACCGTAAAGGAAACGCATTTTGCTGTATGGACGGTAAAGTTTGATATAGCCGTTGCCGAAATAAGCAAAAATTGGCTCTGTGCGACTCGTTTCCAATTGGAATGGTGTACCTTCACTGTTTTTACTCTTGTATGATGTTAATGATTTAACTTTGTATCTGTTCAATTCTTTTTGAGAGATACTGTATTCTTTCCAAAACGACAGCTCTTGTTCCGAAAAAGGTTTTTCAATGGTTTTGAATGGCATGATTGGCTCTTGCTCTTTTATTGTGAAAGGTTCGGTTTGTTTCAAAGTCGAAATTTTTGGTTGCTTATATTTTAAAGACGGTTGTTCAATATTTAGGCACAGGTCATCGTTTATTCGTTGTAAAACTTCCGGAAAATTTTGCTTTACATCCAAGTGATTAACTGTTGCAGCAAACCAAAAACAATCGCCTGAAAACTCTACGTTGCCGAAGTCGTGCATCTTGTAGCAATTTGCTCGACTGTCGAAATAAATATTGCACGATGGCTTGCTATCATCATAAAGTGGATTTCGGAAATTCTTTTTCAGTTTAAACTCAAATGGCATATAGAAGTTGAAAATATGCAGTCCACGGTCGGTTTTTTCCAAAATTTCTTCTTTCATATTTCGATTGAAATACATAACCTTATTCGTTACTATTTTCTAAGATATTTTTAACCGCACCATCTCGAAAGGCTTCTAATTGCCGAAGTGCTTCAATTTTCCTAAAACCTCTAAAAGTAGCTCTACCGCTTTTAATGGCTGCATAAACGCCTTTAAAAGGATAAGCGACGTGATTGGCACTAATATAGCGGAAAGGTATTACATTGTTTGCTCGCCACCGTCCGAGTTCAGCCCGTGAAATTCCTACGAAACGCATTATTTCGGCAGACGACAATTCCATATCATCTGTCTGTGCATAGATTTTGCTTTGATTCTCTATCATTGCTTCTACTTTTGAAGTTCTTTCATCTAAGCGTGATAGAATTTCATGAATGGATTGGATATATGATGTTTCGCTGTTCATTTTGAGTCGGATAAAGAGTGAGCCAAATCACTTATTGCATCGCAAAACTTTTGTTTGATAGTGTTTTTACTTACATTATTTCTTTTAGCTGATTGAATAACCTCAAACAAAGTTTCTATTTCATTCAATAATGACTGATCTATAAGTTGCTCTTCTAAATTATTAGAGTTTGTGCCATTTGTAGATGATTTTATCAGTTCTAAAAAATCCTCACAATTTTTTACGTACATTATACCCTCATCATCTTTATATTCCAACAATTCAGACCTGATGTTTCTTGAAGGAATAAATAAAAGCACTGCATAGACATCTAATCCTGTTGTCAACTTTCGGAGACTGTTTTTACATATATTCCTTTTCTTATTCAAAAAAGCAGCTATGTTTGAAGGATCAATTCCTGCAGTGATTGAAATCTCCTTCTTCAATTCAGTTGCCGAGGCTTTGTACATTTCTTCTAAGCCGGCTCCTATTAAAATAATAGGATTAGTATTATTCTTTTGTTTCTTGCCCGCAAATTTCGTGAGAAGTATGCGGTTATGAATTATTTTATATAACTATCGCACATTATATATTACGTTTTCAAGTATTTGATTTCAATTTAATAAAAAAAATACAAACAGAGGTACCGTTAGTGCAAGGTGCAAGTCCCCTTATATATAGGGGCTTGCACCTTGCACTAAAATTGTAGCCAAAAAGTTTGTAACAAATTATTTTTCAGAATTCTTTGTAGTTGTTCAAAAAAGGTGTATCTTTGAACCCGAAAATAGTAGTATATGATATACTCTACATGTGCTCTGAAAAATATATGAGTTGGCTACATTTTGGCTACACATGAAAAAAGAGTTCGCATAAAGAATTACGACAGAGCAGGTTAAGATGAACAATTCACTTACCTGTCTCTCCGCAATAAATGCAGAATATCAGTAAATTACAAAACAAACACTCAGATTTACACCCAACAATGTGGAACTGAGTGTTTTTTATTATTTAAGATTTGTTTTACTGGAGTAACATGTAACCTCTAAAAAGAAAACAAATACTACAAACAGTAATGTTTTTCTTAGAAATCCATTACCTTTGCTGTTGGATAGAGATAATTTTCGTCCACTACATTCATAAAAGATGAAAGAGGCGTTATGCCTACTTTGTAAAGTTGAAATCTGGGATATCTCAGGCTTGGTTACTAATGGTAGCTTTGCCTTTTTTACTGCTCTCATCAGAATTAAAACCCATTCTTAGGTATTCAGCCAAACAAACAGCATTGCGGTTTCACGCTTCTCATTATAAACTTAAAGGGCTTTCAGAGACCGGAAAGCATTGTTTAAAAAGTATGTCAACAAAAGCTATTTTAAAAAGTGTGTGCGGACTTGTGACCGTAGTTGTGTTTTCCGCTTGCAGTGGTTGTAACATAGAGGGAAAATGGGTAGAACCTATTCCCGGTATGGAAAGTCAAATGCAGGGCATTCACTTAGAAAAGGGAGGAAAAGCAACCTCCATCAACATGGCAACCTTGCAGTATGAAAAATGGGAAAAGCAAGGGGATATGTTGATTCTTTCCGGTAAGAGCATAGGTAATTCACAGACAATTGATTTTGCCGATACATTGACTATCATAAATTGCACCTCAGACCATTTGTCACTGCAAAAAGGCAATCTTACAATCAATTACCAAAAACAGAAATAAAAGACGTGCCAATAAATAAGATGAACAAGCATTAGTTATAGCTTTCTTTTTTTATAGCTTTCTAAGCTGATTATTAAAAAACGAATTTTTCTAATTTCGATGAAATTTTTTCGCATATTTTTGACTTTTTTCATCAAAAAAATCATTTTTTGAGACATTTTTTTCGAAAAAATTGGAAAAATTTGAAAAATATTTGTAGAAAATATTTTTTGAGGATTTTTTTTGTTGTTTTGGGCATACGGAGGGCTGTATGTTAAAAAATACATACTTATACGCATGGGTAATAAGTTCTCTTTTCCCGGAGATAGGGCCGATTTCAACTATTCTATCGAGTAATTGGCATCGTATAAATCTTTGCGTTCATGCAAATAGATAAAATTCTTTTTGCTGCCAAAGATTCTTTCAAAATCAAAAAAAGTACCTTTTAAACTTTCGATATAATTATCGTCTAAAAATCTGCTGTAATAGCACCATTCATAGGTTTTATAGCTAAGTCTGGGGTTATGGTGCGTGACGTTCCGATTTACATAAACTATGCAATTGCGTAAGTATTCTAAATCATGCAACCAGATCCTCTTAAAGCTTTTCCTAAATAAACTTCCCGTACGTTTATATTTAAGATTAAAGAAAATTGCAAAGCTCATAAAAAACCTACGGAAAAGTTCACTTACAACTCTACTTGCAATGTACTCTTCATCTTCACTATCAAGACGTTCTACAAAATCTTGAAGTAATTCATCTTCATCTACTTTGGCTAAGATTTCCTCTACGGATTTTATCTGAATTACTAGATGGAAGTGGTTCTTTTGCAATGAAATTGTGTAAAAATTGACTACATCTTGCATATAGCCATATAAATATACCTCAAACCTGATTCTATCATCTCTTCGTTTGAAGATATTTTCGCCGTTATTACCTTGATTATAAACATGATAATCATAACCCGGCTTCATTAGTTGACAATATTTATTATTGTTTGCCATAATAAAAAATTTAAGATTAATAATTAAATTAGCACTCAATCATTAATCTTTAGATAGCTAAATTGTCAATTCTTTTTAACAAATATTAACATAAAATTGTGGCTTGGAAAGCTTTAGATAGTCGTAGAGAAATGGAAAATACTTCCATTTTTTGCTAACTTTGCATTATGGAAAAAATATTTTCATCTAAAAACTTCGATTTTTTCAAACCTGAAGACAAAGAATTAGAAATGGTATTTGCCGGAGACATTCTAAATGGCTTTCCATCACCATCAGAAGATTTTATTCAGGAAAAAATTGATATGAATAAAGTTTTGATCAGGCATTCTGAAGCAACATTTATTGCTCGGGCTAAGGGTTTTTCTAATTACCCTTTAATAAGCCCTAACGATTTAGTAATTATAGATAAAGCTGAAGAATGGGAACACGATAAACTGTGTATTTGTTTTATTAACGGAGACTTTAATGCTAAATGGATTGAGAAAAAAGATGGGATAATTAGACTACTGCCATTTAACGAGGGTTTTCCGCTTATTACTGTAGATTCTTCAAATGAGTTTATTATTTGGGGAATAGTAACTTGGATTTTACATAAACCTCATGGTCGCCCTCATAGATTGTAATAACTTTTTTTGTTCCTGTGAAAGGGTATTTAATCCGGATCTCAGAAACAAGCCCGTTGTAGTATTATCTAACAACGATGGGTGCGTTATTGCCCGTTCTAACGAAGCAAAGATGCTTGGCATACCCATGGGGGCTCCTGCCTTTAAATATGAACATTTGTTCGAAAAACACAATATTAAGGTATACTCTTCCAATTTAACTTTATACCATGACATGAGTAATCGCGTAATGTCCATACTAACACAATATTCACCTAAATATGAGATCTATTCAATAGATGAATGTTTTTTAGATCTTACAGGGTTTAATATTGATTTAGTGGAATATGGACAAAAAATTCGTAAACATATTATGAGATGGACGGGGATTCCCGTTTCTATTGGGATTGCTCCTACTAAATCTTTAGCAAAGATTGCTAATAGAATTGCAAAAAAATTTGAGGTTTTAAACGGTGTACATTGTATTAACACAGAAGAACTTAGAATAAAGGCTTTAAAATGGATACCAGTAGAAGACGTTTGGGGTATAGGTTTCAAATCTGCGAAAAAACTTAATAAAATTGGAATTAATACTGGTTATGACTTCACTCAAATGCCAGAATCAACAGTAAAAGCTTTAATGACTATTACCGGACTAAATTTACAAAGAGATTTAAAAGGAATTCCTACTATAGAATTTGAACCGCCTCAGGATAGAAAATCTATTTCGTGTACAAGAACTTTTGATGAAAAATATTTTGAGTTGGACGAAATTAAGGAACGATTAGTTGCCCTATCTTCAATAGCTTCTAAAAAATTAAGAGATCAAAATTCACTTTGCAATTCCATTATGGTATTTATAGAGACATCAAGATTCGAAGGTTCCGGAAAATACTATGCTAATTCCGAAAAAATAAACTTACCATTTCCAACTAACTCTACATTAGAAATAATTAATTTTGCCGTTAATTCGTTAAAAAAAATGTATAAAAAGGGTTATGGGTATAAACGAGGAGGAATAGTACTTTACAATTTTGTTTCTGCAGATAATTATCAGGGCTCATTATTCTATAAATCTAATCCATCACACAAACAATTGATGTCTACGATAGACAAAATTAATTATAAATATCCGAATTCAGTTCATTCTGCAGCTTACGAAAAAAAGCATAAAATGAAACAGGAAAAATTATCTAAAAAATTTACTACGGATTTAAATGATATATTGGAGATAGATATAGAATAGAACAACACCTAAGACATAGAATAGAACACTTAAGATATAGAATAATCACTTAAAATATATATTCCAATTTAACTATGTAACTACTTGATTATCTATTTGATTGCCTATTTGATTGTCTATTATTAAGTTATAGTACTATTAGTTTTATATCTATTAGCTTTATATCTATAAGATTATGATTTATCTATTAAAAAGTAAAAATCAGAATTGTATTTATCTAAGTTATTGTAATCTATCTCTTTAAAGTTTTTATTGTCTAAAACATAGGTTTTATATCCTATAGAAGTTAATAAGTTTATTACGGATTTTCTATTTTCTGTTCCGGACAATTCAGATTGAATAATAGGGGAACATCTTTTAATAGTATTTGTCATATTGCTAAAAACTAAATGCTCATACCCCTCTATGTCAACTTTTATAAAGTCAATTTTTTCAATACCGGAAAAAAGATCATCCGGAACTCGCATTTCTACATCAAACACTTTTTCAAAATCCTTATTTTTCTCAGAAATCACTTTAGTCATGCCATGATGAAGTACCCCATCTATTACAGGCACACCCATTTGTACAATTTGTTCTTTTTCTCCTAACGCATACGGATAAATTATGAAATTATCTTTTTTCTTATGATTAACATTCTTCTTCAAAATTTCCCCAAACAATTTGATAGGCTCAACAGCATATACCTTACCCGTTTTTCCACTATATTTTGATAAAAAATATGAATAATAACCCATGTTAGCACCTATATCTATACAAATATCTCCCTTCCGAATGATATTTTTTAGATGATGTAATTCAGGATAACTATTTTTCCATAATCCGGCATTAATGCCACAGATATAAGTTTTACTAATAAGTTTTAAATAACTTTTAAGCCCTAATATTTTATAAAGAATTTTTTTTACCGCCGTCATAATTTATTGTTTACTCTAAAAACTTATAATACACATAGTTAACATGTTTATGTTAACTAAAATACTACTTCTCCATGTAAATTTAATGATTATAAGTAATATGTTATAAACGAATAACAAAAGTAAACATTTTTTTTAATGAGATGATCAAAAGATGATCAACTTATTAAAATAAAGATATTTATAATTCATTTTAAGGAATATATTTTTGATATGCTAATCGCGGTGTGCCATCTGCAATGTAAATAATACCACAGTATGTGAAACCGTATTTTTTAATTGCATTATTCATAGTTTTATTATCGGCATGAGTATCTACTCTAATATTCTTACATTTAGAAAAGCTAAAATCGAAACAAGATTTGACTACTCCGGCACCTCCACCTTGAGATGCTATCCTGTGTAATGTTGCATATGGATAGGCATTAAGCCATTTCCCATTATATATCTTTTTATACGTAGGTTCTTCTCCAATTATCAAACAAAAAGTTCCAACTATATTATTATTTTCATCCTCACATACATAGCTATGCCCATTTTCCATTTCGGCTAAAATATATTCCTTAGATGGATATCCATTTACCCATTGTTCCGTATTTCCTTCGCTTCGCATATAATTGCGTGCTATTTGATAGAGCTCCATTACTCTTTCTATATCTGCTAATGTTGTATGACGAATATTAGTTATCATATGTTTATGATATTTTGTTGTGATATTGTTTTCTTAAATATTAATACTGATTATTAATCTTTATTATAATTTAGGTTGATTCTTTAATTGACTTTTATTTATTGACATTATTGATATTGTAAGAATTTAACTATTAATAATTGCTTTGAAAATTAATTGCTTGTAAAATTAATAATATTTTTAATTGTCAATAAATCTAATTGAGATACGTTTATCAAATTCATCTTGAGGAAATCTGTGTATAAGCCTATCCATACTGATTCCGGAATTATTTAAATTTTTAATAATTGCTGAAGCTCTATCTTCCTGTCCTATTATTATCAATTTAAGATTTTCATTGTCTCTCAAAACTTTTAAGATTCTAAATATCTCACCTTTAGATTTTTCATCATTTATGAAATCGGAATCTTTAACAAAGGAAATATTTTCTAATACTATTGGCTTTGAGCTGTTTTTATTTGGAATATAAAAATCTTTGTTCACAGTTTCAATAATAGATGTTCCTACTAATGTTAGTTCAGTTGGACAAAATAAATAAACTGTATCATTAATTAACAATCCGTAAGTTGCTCCAGATGGTAAAGCTATACTATAACGACCTGTTTTAGATTGTGTAGTAAAAGATGCAATATTTTCTAAAGTTTTGTTATCCACTATATCTACTTTTACTGATAAGGGCTCTTTTGTATCGGCATCTAAAATTACTCCCGAAACATTATTCATCACATAGGAATTTATTGGAATTTCACCTTTAAAATTTAACAAAGATTTCTCGTATTCAAAGCTATCTATCATTAAATTAGATTCTATTCTTTTAGTTATTAAGTTTTTATCTATATCTAAAAATTCTGCTTTTTTTATGGATACATCATTTTTGGAATCCAATACTGTTACATATAAATTATTATCATCTTTTAAAGATGAAAGATAGACCTCATCTTTTGAAGTATTAATAGGATACCCTAAATTTTCTATTTTTGTCCAATCATTATTTAAATAAATAGATTTAAAAATATCAAACCCTCCTATGGATTTCTCATTATTTGAAACAACATACATTTTAGTATCAAATTCATCAAACGATAAAGCAATTTCATCGTATTCCGAATTAATATTTTCCCCTAAGTTCTCTATGTTAATACCTTTTAAATCACCTGAATAAGTTAAATTAATTTCTGCCCTATAAATGTCGAAACCTCCGTAATTATTTCCCGGGTTATTACTTACAAAGTAGATATAAGTCATATCTTGTGAAAAACAAGCGAAAATTTCATCATAATTAGTATTTACCTCATTCCCAATACTTTTCAAATTAGTCCAAGTATTATTCTCAAATACGGAATAATAAATATTATTATTTTTAACGAATAAAGAGTAGTTCCCATCCGATGAAATATCTGTTAATGTTGCATCTTTAAATTCATTATTATTTATAAAAGAATTCGTATTAGATTTTAAAAGTTTGTAACTATGAAATACATCTTCGGTATTATTTGGAATAGGTTTATTAATTATTGATGTAGATATTATTAATGGTTTATTACTTAATTCTATCCCTACATCGCATTGATTAATGTAAGTATTTATTAGATGTTCAGATATCGGACTATCTTTAATTTTTTTATTTAAGATTAATACTGTTTCAAACAAGTTTTTAGCTTCAGAAAATTGCTCTTTATAATGATACACTTGTGCTAATAAAAATATATTATCTACATAATCTAAGAAATTATCATCAGTGTAATTTTTAAATAAATTTTTAGCTTTTTGTAAATATGTTATAGATTCTAATTTATCATAAGAAAACACACATTTACCAACTTTATAATTTAAGCTGGCATTATTCTCATTTATTTCGTAACTATTTAAATAATATTTTAAGGCTCCGTAATAATCAGGAGGATCTGCATAAAATAATTTATCTCCCTTTTTGATGTTTTTATTTAGAAACTTTAAAAGCGATCTATCCGGAAAGTTTTTTTTATTGAATTCAATATTTTCTATTTGGTCTTGTTCATCAAATATATCTAAATCACCGTTGCTTTGACTATATCCTACAGATATTACAAATAACAAAAAAAAAGATAATATAATTAATTTTAAATATTTCATTAATTACAAAATTTTAATAATGACTCTGCTTCTTTTAAACCTAAATTATAACATTTATTTAAATCTTCACAAGCACCTTTCAAATCAAACATCTTTTCTTTAACTTTAGCTCTGTTAAATAACGTCTGTGCATTATCGGGCTGTTTGGATATTACATAATCAAAATCTTCCAAAGCATTATCATAACTTCCCAAATGAAATAATGCAACTCCCCTATTATTGTATAATTCTAAATAACTTTCGTCAGATTTTATTCCTTTAGTAAAAATTTTTAACGATTCTATATAATTTTCTGTTTGTATGTGAGATAATCCTAATAAATTATATGTTACAACACTTTTAGGATTTAATTCGGCTGCTGTATTTAAATATTCAATTGCTCTTTTATAATCATTTAATAAAAAATAACAATTACCTAACTCATAATAAGACTGATAATTATCACCTAAAAATTCAATAGATTTTAAGAAATCTGAAATTGCTAATTTAATTTCATTTAATTTAATATAAGTTCGCCCTCTATTAAAATAGGCTTTTCCATTATTAGGGAAGAAACTAATTAATCTATTAGAATGTATTAAAGCTGTATCATATAATCCCTTTTCGTAATAGATAGACACTAATCTACTTAGAGATTGTTGAACATTTTCTAAATTATCTATAGATTTTTTATAGCAGAAAATTGCTGAGTCTTTTAAGTTATTATACTCCAAGCATAATCCTTTAAAGTAAAACATAGAATCACCTTTACTACGGATTACATAATTATCTATGCTATAAAGTGCATTAGTAAAATCTTGTTTACTAAAATATGCGTATGCTAAATTATAATAGGATGCTGCTAAATCCGGTTTTAATTTTATTGTGTTAGTAAAACAAATAACAGCAGAGTCGTATTCATGTGAAATTAAATGAGATACTCCTTCGTTGTAACTTTCAAAGGCTAAAATATCGAATTGTGAAAACATAGTGTTACTTTGAAGTAATACAAGAATTAAAAATATAAACTTCAAAATAACACTTTGTTTTTTCATAAGATTTATTTAATGATTACTTTAAGATTTTTATTAAACTTATCATTAATAACATTTACAAAATATATGCCACTTTTTTGATTTGATAAGTCTATTAAGCAATCTTTTCCGAATAAATCTTTTTGTGTATAAATTAATTTTCCTGTAATATCGAAAACATTAATGCTAACAACTTGATCATTGGTTTCTATATAAAACAATCCATCTTTACTTGGATTAGGATAAATAGATAATTCTAAATCATCTTTATCTTCAATACCTACATTACTTTCGAATCTAATATTATCTATGTATAAGTTATTACCTGCAATTCTAACTGTCTCAAATCTTATTTTTACAGTATTTAAACCTGCATAATCACTTAAGTCTATTTCGTTGCAAGGAGCCTTATCGTTACCACACCAATCCATAGCACCTTCAGGAACAAATGTATCGTAACTTGGTTCTGCAGTAGCAAAATTATAAGTTCCATCTTCATAATAATATCCTATGGTTTCCCAGGAAGCTCCACAATCCACAGATATAGAAACTATTAATGTATCCGAATATGGTGAATATGTCATTGCATAAGCATGATCAAATTTTAATTTATATGCTTTATCTAAATTTAAAATTGGTAAATATAAATAATCACGCTCTAAAACATTTTCATATTCATTTAATTCTATTTTTAAACAATAGTTAGGATCATCTTCATAAGGTACTACAGCTAACTCCCAAGTAATATCGTTATCCGGATTTTCAACTTCCCACCCTATTTGTGGTAAATTATAAACGTTTTGGAAATCTTGGTTTACTTGTGGTGCATCAACTCCAAAAGTAGTAACATAATCTTCTTTAGTTATTGTTGCTGATCCATTTGGGTTAATAACATCTAAGGTAACCGTATAAGAGTCGTTAGATCTGAATATTACTTTTGGATTTTGAGAATTTTCTGAAGTTCCATCTGCAAATTCCACATCATTAGGTGAAAAGGTCCATTTCCACGAAATCGGACATGCCGAAGACAAATCAGTAAACTCTACAGGAACATCTACACAAGCTGTTGTTAATGCAGCCTTAAAATCTGCTTCAGGTAGGATTTCTGAAGAAACATTAATATAATCCTCTTTAGTATTAGTACTAGAACCGTGTTCGTTAGTTACAGTCAAACTAACTGTTTTTAATCCGTTACTATTGAATTTTATATTTTTAGGATTTTGCTCTGTTGATGTAGCTGGGGTAGCATCTTCAAATTCCCAAAAATATTCATCTACAAAGAAAAATGATTCAGATTCAAAATCAACACCACAATTTGTTGGAACTTCTAATTGAGATGCTTCAAATTCTGCTTCAGGTACAATATCAAAAATAACTTCGAATTGTGCAATAGAATCTAAAATCTTTATATTTTGAATAAAGATTCCACCCGGATTACCATTACTTAAAAATGCAGGAGGATCTGTATAATCATTAAAAGTATCTCTACCTAATTTATCATTAAAATGAGCTCTATTAAGATATCCATTAGCATATAATCCTGTTCCACCCGGACGGAAAATATAAACTTCATCAGGCGGGCCACCTGCATTACCCGATTGATAAGGGTTGATTCTATATATTAATATACCTTCTCCTGGTAATTTATTTTCATAATAATGGTTTTTATTACGATATTCTACTATAAAGTATTCATAACTGGAATTTGGAGATGCTATTTTATATGCATTATTAGTTTCGCTCCATGGTGTGTTTAGTGTATAAACTCCACCTTCTGTAATTTCAGGAATATTATCTACCCAACCGCCATATCTATATTTCATATAAGTACTCATAGATTGAGCAGGAATAGAATTGGAACACATAATATCCCACGGACCTACAGGATCTATAGTATTATCATTGTATCTGTATAAGTCAGGTGCTCCTAAAGAGTGGAACATTTCGTGACAAAGAACACTGGAACCGGATTGATATAAATGATCCGATAATTGGAAATTATAGTCATATACTTGTTTCCCGTGTATCATTACTTCGTAAGTGTATAACACCCATCTATGAGGCCATAATAATGTTGACCAATCAGTAGTTCCTCCTTTAATAACAAACACAACATTATCAACTAATCCATCGTTATTATAATCTAAATCTAAAGTTGCAGGAACTTGTGATTCTACATATTCTATTGCTTTTTTAAGTAACATATGCTCTCTTTGGGTTCTCTGATTATCACCATTGTAACCTAATGGAGCGGAATAAGCATTATAAGGCATATAATATTGACGAGGTTGATCGTCTTGATAAGAAACTACAGTAGTTTGTTCCGAAGTTGGGAAAAACGATGTTGTAATATGTAATTGGTCATATGAAGTTTGTTTAAAATAACTATACAAAGATTGATAATTTTCTGCTTCTTTATTAAACATAGACCAGTAAGCCAATGTATCGGTAGTATATTCACTTTGATCTGAAAATCTGATAAATACAACTAAATTATTCATAGATCCAACATTTTTTGGACCTTTTGGCTCTTTATAATTTTTAAGAGTACTCCTGCTTGGAGTTTTGTCTTCGATACTTGTACGAATAGTGTATCTTGCTTCTGCAGAAATGTTAATTCCTGGTTTTAAGCCTACAGATGCCGGATCCACCTCTCCAACAATATATTCTGAAGGAACTACTTTATCTGCTTCTAAAATACCATAACAATAATAACCATCTTGATTTTGTATAATAGTATAATGGTTTTCATCATGTAACCAGTTATAAAACTCATCTCCTGAAGCATAGCAATTAATCACCACACCATTCGGCTGAGTAACACTAACAGGATAATCAACTAAATAAGCTGCTTTTAAGCTTACTGTAAGAACCATTAATAATAATATAAATAATTTTTTCTTCATTTTAAGATTTTTTAGTTTTTTTACATTAATTTTAGTTATAACTATTTATATAATAGACTTTTGACTTTAAATTTTTACTTTTTACTCATATAAGATTACAAAGATATTAAATAAATAGAGATTGAACTTTTTTTTAAACTTTTTTATATATTTAAATATCATTCTTAGTTTTATTAACTATCTTTGCAATAATTTATATCATATATTAGAGATAATATGGAATCTAAACTAAATATTTATAATTCGTTAAGTGGGAAAAAAGAAGTTTTTCAACCAATAAATCCTCCATTTGTAGGTATGTATGTTTGTGGCCCTACAGTATATAGTAATAGCCATTTAGGTCATGCTCGCCCATCTATTACTTTTGATTTAGTATTTAGATATTTAAAATATTTAGGATACAAAGTAAGATACGTAAGAAATATTACTGATGTCGGACATTTAGAACACGATGCTGATGATGGCGAAGATAAAATTGCAAAACGTGCAAGATTAGAACAATTGGAACCTATGGAAGTGGCGCAAGAATATACTAATGAGTATCACGAATGTATGCGTAAACTAAATGTAATTCCTCCATCTATTGAACCTCATGCTAGTGGCCATATTATGGAACAAATAGATATGATTAAAAAAATCATAGACGCAGGATATGCTTATGTTTCTGATGGTTCTGTTTACTTTGATGTAGTAAAATATAATGAAGACCATCACTACGGTATTTTATCCGGCAGAAAATTAGAAGATATGATAAGTAATACTCGTACATTAGATGGCCAGTCGGAAAAACATAACCCTGCAGATTTTGCTTTATGGAAAAAAGCTTCCCCTGAACATATTATGAGATGGGAATCTCCTTGGAGTATTGGGTTCCCCGGATGGCATACGGAATGTTCTGCAATGGGTTGTAAATACTTAGGAAAAACTTTTGATATTCATGGCGGAGGAATGGATTTAAAATTTCCTCACCACGAATCTGAAATAGCACAAGCTATGGCTGCTTTTGGCGAACCTCCTGTAAAATACTGGATGCACAATAATATGATTACTATTAATGGCCAAAAAATGGGAAAATCGTTAGGTAATTTTATTAATTTAGACGATTTTTTCACCGGTAATCATAAATTATTACAACAACCTTATTCACCTATGACTATCAGGTTCTTTATTCTACAAGCGCATTATCGTTCGGAATTGGACTTTTCTAACGATGCATTAATTGCTGCAGAAAAAGGGATGAAAAGGTTGTTCGCTGCAATTAAGACCTTAAATAGGATAGTACCCGGCAACAAATCCGATATAAATATTGACGAATTTAAAACTAAATGTTTCGACGCTCTTAACGATGATTTTAACACCCCTATCTTAATGTCTCATTTATTTGATATGGTTAAAAACATCAATAGTTTAGCAGATAAAAAAATACAAATTACAAAAGAAGATTTAACTGAACTAACTAAAATTTTTACAGAAATAATTTACAATATTTTAGGGCTAAAAGATGAGGAAATTTCTGAAGATAGTAGTAATGTTGTAAATAGTTTGATGGATTTAATTTTAGATTTAAGAGCTAAAGCACGTGAAAATAAAGATTGGACTACATCAGATAAAATTAGAGATTATTTAAACGAAGCAAATATTGTAGTAAAAGACGGCAAAGACGGTACTACATGGGAAATAAAATAATTTATCATATTGCCAAGGTTGGAGATTTACTCATAGGTCACAACTACCCTGTTAGAATTCAATCTATGGTAAACACCGACACTTCTGATGTTTATTCTACCGTTAATCAAATTCTTGAACTTGCTGAAGAAGGTTGTGAAATTGTTCGTATAACAACCCGTAGTGTTTCTGATGCTAAATTGTTATATGATATTAAAAATAAATTATATCAAAATAATTGCACTATACCCATTATAGCTGATATCCATTTCAATCCAAAAGCTGCAATTGCAGCGGCAGAATACGTTGAAAAAATTAGAATTAACCCTGGAAATTATATAGATAAAAAAGATTCTAAAACTTCTTTTACTTCCAAAGAAACAGAAGAAATTTTAAAAAGAGCTAAAGATAATTTATTTGAACTTACGGAAATTTGCAAAAAACATAACACTGCAATTAGAATTGGAAGTAACCATGGATCATTATCTGATAGAATTATTAAAAAATATGGCAACACTGCCTTGGGTATGGTAGAATCTGTTGCTGAATTTATAGATATTTTTAAAGAATTGGATTTCTATAATTTAGTTTTATCATTAAAGTCGAGTAACCCACTGATAATGCTCCAAGCAAATAGACTTTTATATAATAGGATGAAAAATAATAATGAATTTTTCCCTATTCACTTAGGTGTTACAGAAGCAGGAGCAGGTAACTCTGCACGTATTAAATCTGCTATCGGAATAGGAAGTTTACTATACGAAGGAATTGGAGATACTCTTAGAGTTTCGTTATCAGAAAACCCTGTTAACGAAATTAAACCTGCTAAAATAATTGCTAAAATCAAAGAAACTTATAATAACAATCCTCCTGATAATGAATATAATAAATTTAATACTAAACCTAAAATTGTAAATTTAGACATTGACATAAATGATTTTATTGATAACTCTAAATACTCTATAATAGATGTTTCTAATTTAAACTTATCAGAAATTAACAAAGTTGTAAAAGATACCTATAACAAATCTGACAAAAAAATAATATTAAAAAAGTTTTATAAAAATATTAATAATACAGACTATAATCACAATCTAAGCGAAGAACTAATTATTAATATCTCATTTGAAATAAGTTACATATTACTACATTTACCTATTTATGCATTTGAAACTGATATAGATAACAATTTTTTATTAGATATACTGCAAGCAACTAAAATAAAACTAACTAAACCGGAATATATAAGTTGCCCTACTTGCGGAAGAACAGAATATGACTTAATAACTTTGTTAGAAGATGTAAAGGCAAAAACAAGCCACTTAAAAGATATCACTATTGGAATTATGGGTTGTATTGTAAACGGACCTGGAGAAATGTTAGGTGCAGATTACGGTATAGTTGGGTTTGGAAAAGGGAAAGTCTTACTTTACAAAAATGGCGAAAAGGTTGGTTCTCCTATAGAGCCTAAAGATGCTCCTAAAGCCCTGTTAAATCTGATAGAAAAAGATATTAACAAATAATCTTGTTAGGTTAGGTTAGGTTGGGTTAAATTAAAATAAATCTTACAACAACTTATTTAATAATTACTTAACTGCATAAGCTAACGTAAAAATTGTAATACTATTTACATATTTACTTAAAACTTTAATACATTCCGATACAGTAGCACCTGTAGTAAAAACGTCATCTACCACTAACACATTTAAACCTATTATATCTTTAGTGTTAACAACTTTAAATGAATCTTTTATGTTTTTTCCCCTTTCATATTTGTTTTTATGAGTTTGAGTTTCCGTAAATTTTATCTTTATCAATGAATTACTAATAATAGGCTTCTTGATTTGTTTAGATATTCCTTGTGCTATACAAACACTTTGATTATATCCTCTTTTATTGAGCTTCTTTTTATGTAATGGAACTGGAATAATAATATCTACACCTGAAAAAACATTAGGTGTTTTTTTAACAGCCATTTCTCCTAAAAACTCACCTATTTGTTTGCTATTTTTATATTTTAACTTATGAATTATTGATTGCACAATACTATGTTTTCTGAAATCAAGGAAATAACTTGCTTTATTTACTTTATCATAACAACATAATACATCAAATATGGGATTATCATCTATACTAAAAACAGTAATAGGTAAGTTATTTAAACAATAGTCACATAAGAGATTTTCATGTTCTAATAAAGGGATATTGCAACCGCAACATATTTTTGGAAAGAATAGATTTATTAAATATTTAAACATTATTTTTTTATTTAATACTTAAATATTTAAAATGTCAGGTCATTTAAGCTTTCTTAACAATTTATACTTAAATCGAATTTATTTTCTAATACATTTCTCTATAGGCTTCGTTTTTCTTTTCATATTTTAACGAATTTAACATAGCTGCCTTAACATTTATTTTAAAACTCCAACTTTTTTGACCGCCAAAAGGAATCCAATTAAAACTCATTTCCCAACAATGTAAATCTCTGTAAACAGACAAGTTAACATAAGTTAGATCTAATTCTTTTAGATCGAATGCAAGATTGTACCCAACTTTCCAATTCGGAGTCATATTTACATTCCCTCTTAATGAAACTGCACTTACTTTAGTAATATCATTTTCTATTTCGCCATTAACGTATTTTTTCCTTATAATATAACTATAATTGTAATTAATTGATACATTCCACGGGTTATCCCAATCTATATAATCATAATGATTTATTATTTGTTCCGATTGATCTTCACCATCTGATTTTTTCTTATTCTTTTTAAATGTGGAAGGTGTAATATTATAAGTAAACCCTAAATTCCACGAATGTGACGGAGGTGCGAATAATCTTTTTTCCGTTTTCCAAATAAACTCGTTAATAGTAACTCCGTTTTCGTTTACCTTATAAGGACTTAATTGTGTAGAATAGTTAATATTTAAACCGGGAAATATGGAAGTTCTACCTGAAATTGTCAATGGTGCCCAATTTAATGAGTCTTTAGCCAAATCGTAATTAGTAGAAAGATTTAAATTATCTATCAATTTAATCTTTTTTAAACCGGTAATAGTATCTTTTTTGGATCGTACTTTTATTTCAAATGAATTCCCTATGTTAAACCCTATACTCCCCGATGCGCCATCCGTAGGGCTTCCGTATAAGGAATTAAAGTTTCCAACATTAAATATTGAGTATTTTCTTAACTCACCATTTGCATCTATATAATCTTTATAATATCCCCAAAATGGCGTCCCGAAATCGGGTCTATAATTAAATGAAACTGATGGATTTACAACATGACGTACTGCTCTAAAATATCCTTTTTTAAATTGAACCATCCCATATAAAGTAGTACTTAACGAAGTATTTAGATTAAAATCTCTTGCAGCTTTAAAACCATATTGCTCTTCTATCGATAAATGTGGTGCTATTGGACTGCCATCTTCATTATAAGTAGTATCACTTATATAATATGCATTTGCAAATTTTGAATACCATCTTTCGTAATAATTGCCTGAAATACTAAAATTAATATGTTTAAACAAATTAGTATTAAATCCTATGGAAATCGAATGCTTAACTCCATTATTTAATTTTTCTAAAATAGGTTCTTTAAGAAGTAAACTATCTATAGAGCTGAGTTGATTTTTACCTACTAACGAATAATTTATGTGAATTTTTTCGTACCATTTGGGTTTTCCGGCCATAACTTTACGTTTAAATGGGTATAGTTTTGCAACAGACAACGAAAATTCAGGTAGAGTAAACGTCATAGTATTGTTTAATGTATTCTGTGAGTGACCTGCACTTAACGTTAAGTTTACTTTATTTTTCAAAAATGATGTTTGAAATGCAATACTTGAACTAAAAGTATTAGATAAATAATCTGTAGTAGTTGACGGATTATATTTATTGTAAGAGCTTGTTACAAAATTTACATTTGCAGAAAAACTGCTTCTTGGACGTGCTTTTGCATCTTGACGATGTATCCATCTAATCTTAAAATCGTTCCGTGACGAATAACCTGAAGTACCTTTAATTCCTAATTTATTTACTGCAAAACTAAAACCTAAAGATCCGTCATATTTATATCGTTTTTTATATCTGATTGATGGTTTTACAGCCCAACTACCTCTGGAGTAAATATCACCTAATAATTTTCCATCGAAATAATCGTTTATTCTCCAATAATATCCCCCATTTTCTAAGAAATATCCTCTTTCATTAGAATTTCCATAATTTGGAATTACTACCCCTGAGGTTCTTGTCTCAGATAAGGGCATAATAGCAAAAGGGGCTCCTAAAGGTAAAGGGATATCTTCTATTTCAAGGTGAATAGCACCCGTCACAATTTTGTCTTGTGGAATTATTTTTCCTTTTTTAAATCTAAATTGAAAGTGAGGATGCTCTAAATCACAAGTTGTAAAACCTCCTTTATAAGCATTGATGGAATTGTCTGCAAACCTTTTAACTGCTTCACCATGCAAATATCCTTCACCTTGTTGCATAATAACATTAGTAATATATCCTTGTTCAGTATTAAAATTATACCTCATTGTTTGACAGATAAATTCCTCATTACCATCCCTAAACTTTGGGTATTGAACTATATTGTTTAAACTATCTTTAATACCGGTAGCATAAATACTTTGGCTAAATTTATTGCCTTGAGAATAATCAATTTCGGAATATCCCGCTTCTAAATGAATTGATCCATAATCTATTACACAATTATTATACAAGTAAATTTTTTTATTTTGGATATCATTTACTAAGGAATCTGCCGAACTTCCTTTAATAATATCGTTCAGAAAAGAGTTACTTTTCTGTGTTTTATTATCTAAATTTGTTGTATCTTTGACATTGATATTACTTTTATTTAATGTATCGGACAATATTGAAATTGAGTCTGTAATTATTGCGTTTGATGAATCCTGAATAGCTTTATTTATTGTATCAAAAGCAATATCTGCAAATAACTCATTTAAAAAAGTTGATTTGTTTACAATATTAAATGATGTAATATCCGTTATATCTGTATAGATATGGTTATATTTATTAGTATAATTTATGTTTAAATTATTATTTGAATTATAGCAATTATTATTTATATTAAAGTAGTTTGGGCAATTAGAGGCATAAATACATTTAAAACTGCATATAAAACAAACACTTAACAAGGTAATATGTTTTAATAGATTAATATGTTTTTTAATTGCTATCAAAAAAATTATTAGTTTTTATTTTTAGTTTGTATAATGAATTTTTGAAAACAAAGGTACACAATTTATACTTATGAAACGAAATTTTTGCTTCTTTAGTTTATTATTCACATTAGTTTTTATAATAAATATACCTGTAAAAGCTCAAAATAAATATAATAAAGAATATAAGATACATACTATTGTGTTAGATCCGGGACATGGCGGAAAGGATCCGGGTGCTATAGGTGGAGGGTACAAAGAAAAAGATATTGTATTATCTATTTGTAAAAAATTAGGAGCTTTAATTGAAAAAAACTATCCCGATATCAATGTAATTTACACTCGTAAAACTGATGTTTACGTAGAGTTACACCGAAGAGCTGCAATTGCAAATGAAAATAATGCAAATCTTTTTATATCTATTCATTGTAATGCTGCTAGGAATAAAAATGCACAAGGAACAGAAACGTATGTAATGGGTTTGAGTAAAACTGAAGCTAATTTAGAAATAGCTAAAAAAGAGAATGCTGCTATTTTATATGAAGATAATTACCAAGACCATTATAGCGGGTACGATCCAAATTCCCCTGAAAGTAATATTATTTTCTCTTTATATCAAAATGCTTATATGGATCAAAGTATTACATTGGCAGCTAAAGTTCAAGAAGAGTTTGCAGCACATGATCATATTGATAGAAGTGTTAAACAAGCTCCTTTTTTAGTTTTATGGAAAGCCTCTACTACAAGTATACTAATAGAAACCGGATTTATTACTAATGAGAATGATAGAAAATACTTAGCAAGTGAAAAGGGTCAAAATCAAATTGCAACGGATATTTTTAATGCTTTTAGTAAGTATAAATATTCTGTAGAAACTAAAAACAATAATGTAAGTGCACCAATAGTTATTAGAGAAGAAGTAACTACAGAAGCTTCTACTACTGTTAACAATCAAAAGCCAAATACAAGTTCAAACTATGGTAAGAATACATCTACCAGTTCATCATATTCAAGCGATAAACCTTCAGCATACACTCCGGATGCAGGGGAAATAGTCTATAAAGTTCAATTCTTAACTACATTTAATAAAATTAATACAAATTCTTCTAAGTATAAAAACTTAAAAGATATTGATGTTTATTTTCAAGATGGAAGATATAAATACACTACAGGTGTGTTTAAGTCCGAAGATGAAGCAAAAAGATATAAATCACAAATTGCAAAATACGGTTTTTCAGATGCTTTTGTAGTTAAATTTAGGGATGGACAAAGGATAAATTAAAAAATTATTTATTTATAATTTTTTTAATACTAAAGCACATCTGGATGGGATATATACGCTTAGATAGTTATAATTATTTCCATCATAATGAGTAAAGTAATGCATATTTAATGCTACTCTATCGAACCCGTCAAATCTCATTTCGTCTGTAGAAAATAAAAGTTTATACTCACCTGCATCGGCAGTTATTTTATAATCCGAAAATGAATTAGTTGGACTAAAATTAAAGATAAATAACAAATTATTTCTTTTAAAGGCAATTACTTGATCTTTAATGTTTTCAAATGTTTTATACGGGAATTTTTGATTAAAGCAATTGTTTTCTTCAATAGTTTGAATCATTACTTTATCAAAATTATTTAGCATATAATATCTTAGTGTAGTATTGTTAAGCAACGACCATTGCCTTCTACAATAATCATAAGACCAATTATTACCTTCACGAGGGAAGTCTATCCATTCCGGATGACCGAACTCATTCCCCATAAAATTTAAATATCCATCCCGGGCAGTTGCCAAGGTTATCAATCTAATTAGTTTGTGTAACGCTATTCCTCTATCAACTATATAATTTTTACTTCCAACCTCCATTCCATAATACATCTCTTTCCCAATTAACCTAAAAATAATAGTTTGATCTCCTACTAATGCTTGATCATGAGATTCGCAATACGAAATAGTACCCTCGTTGGCTCTTCTATTTGTAAGTTCATAAAAGATGTTAGATACATCCCAATCTTCATCTTTTTGTTCTTTTATTAATCTAATCCAATAATCGGGAACTCCCATTGCCAATCTATAATCGAATCCGAAACCACCGTTTTCTATTGGCTCAGCTAACCCGGGCATTCCACTCATTTCCTCAGCAATAGATATTAGGTTACTGTCTAATTGATGTATTAATGTATTAGATAGCATTAAATAGATTTGAGCATCTATATCGGAATTTTCATCAAAATATTGATTGTAATTTGTAAATTCAGAATTTATTCCGTGGTTATAATACAACATACTTGTTACCCCATCAAATCTGAATCCGTCAAAATTAAACTCTTCTATCCAATATTTGATATTTGACAATAAAAAGTGTAAAACCTCATCTTTTCCGTAATTAAAACATTTTGTTCCCCATGCAGGGTGATTTCCTTTTTCTCCGGCATGGAAAAACTGATACTGGGTTCCATCATACTTTGCAAGTCCTTCTACTTCATTAGAAACTGCATGAGAATGAACGAGATCCATAATCACTTTTAGATTGTTTTTATGAGCTTCGTCTATAAGCTCTTTTAACTCTTCAGGTGTTCCAAAACGTGAAGATGGAGCATAGAAATTAGATACTTGATATCCAAATGATCCATAATATGGATGTTCTTGGATTGCCATTAATTGAATTGTGTTGTATCCACTTTCTATAATATGAGGTAAGATATTTGTTTTAAATTCTTTATACGTAGATACTTTCCCTAACTCATGAGACATTCCGATATGTGCTTCATAAATTAAAGGATTGTAATTATTTATTATGGGTTTAGAATATTTCCACTTATATTTATATGGAGGATCCCAAATTTGAGCACTGTATATTTTAGTGATTTCATCTTGGACTACTCTATTTGCATATGCCGGAATTCTTTCTCCTTCTCCATTATCCCACGTAATTAAAAGCCTGTATAGGCTTAAATGGTTTAATTTCTTAATTGGAACTTTTAATTCCCAATAATTATCTTTTTTAAGAAACTTATAATCATCATTTTTTCTCCAATTGGAGTGTTCACCTATTAAATAGATATTAGTTGCATTTGGCGCCCATTCTCTAAACACCCAAAATTCTTTATGTTTATGACATCCAAAAAAAAGGTATCCACCGGCAAAATCAGATAGGGAAGATGTTTGGGAAAAGAATTTTAATTTTTTTCGATATAAAGTCAGCCTATTTAATATATTCTTATTAAACTGTTCTAAATATTTATCTTCTTTAACTATTTTAATATTATCCATCCAAATAAACTTAAGAAATATTATGACTAATTATCAAAGTAACTTATTATTAAAAAAAATCATAATAGTAAATTAATAATAATTTAATAATATTCTTCATCAAAATCTATAAACTCCTCTTCGTCGTATGATTCATCTTCGTATCCACTACAATCAATATTTACAGATAATGGTTTTATAGGCTTTTCAAAATCACCTTGATAGAGTTTAATATTCGGATCTTCATAAAGTTTTTTCATATAAATTGCCCAAATAGGTAATGCAGTATTTGCACCTTGCCCTAGAGACATAGCTCTAAAATGTGCATCTCTATCTTCACAACCGGTCCAAACACCTGTTACTAATTTTGGTGTTATCCCCATGAACCATCCATCTGAATTATCGTTTGTAGTACCTGTTTTTCCAGCTATTGGATTATTAAGTCCATATCTGTAACGTAACCTAACACCTGTTCCTGATTCTACAACCCCTTTCATAAGTTCTATCATTAAATAGGCAGTTTCTTCACTCATTGCTTCATTAGTTTCAGGCACAAAAGTTTCTAAGAGATTTCCATTTTTATCAGCTATTTTAGTAATAAAAAGCGGTTCTATATAAACACCTTTATTTGCAAATGTATTCATTGCACCAACCATTTCGTATAAGGATAAATCTGCAGAACCAAGTGCTATTGAATATGTATTTGGGATATCGGATTTAACTCCCATTTTTCTTGCCATTTGGATAACAGGCTCAGGACCGTATTTTTTAATTAATGCCCCGGAGATCCAATTATTAGATTGTGCCAATGCCCATTTTAATGTAACTTCTTCGCCGAGGTGTTTTTTTGAGCCATTACGAGGTTCCCAGATTTGACCCGGTCCTGTTTTAATAGATACTTGTACGTTTGGGAGTTTACTACAAGGCGACATTTCACCCTCTTGCATGGCTAATGTGTACACAAACGGTTTAAATGTAGAACCTACCTGACGTTTCATTTGAGTAACATTATCGTATTTAAAATAATTATAATCAGGGGCACATACATAAGCTTTTACATGACCGGTAGAAGGCTCAACAGACATTAATCCGGAACGTAAAAAATGTTTATAATACCATATGGAATCTAACGGTGTCATTACTGTATCTGCATTTCCTTCCCACGTAAAAATAGTCATTTCAGTGGGGGTATTAAATACAATATCTATTGAATCATGTGACATACCGTTAGACTTTAAATTTCTGTATCTGTCACTTCGTTTTACGGCAGCATTAATGATTCTATTAATACGTTCTTTTTTATCTCCTGTTTTTATATCGAAAGGACTATCAGTGTAACCTTCCCAATGTTTAAAAAATTGTGGTTGAAGTGTACCTCCTAAATATTCTGCTACAGCCTCTTCTGCTAATTTTTGATATCTGGAATCTATAGTGACATAAATTTTTAAACCATCCGAATATAAATTGTAGGGCGTTCCGTCCGGCTTATAATTGTTTTTACACCACTCGGTCATAATACTTCTAACAAGTTCTCTAAAATGTTTAGCTAAACCTGTAGTATGATCCTGCTTTTTAAATTCTTTTAAATCTATAGGTAATTGCTTTATTGAATCATATACTTCTGTAGGCAAATATTTTGCACGATGCATCTGACTCAATACAACGTTTCGTCTGTTTAAGGCTCTTTCGTAATGATTATTAGGATTATAGTAAGTAGGACCTTTTAATAATCCCACTAATAAAGCTGCTTCTTCTGCATTTAAATCAATCGGTTCTTTATTAAAGAATATATTAGAAGCTGCCTTAATTCCATAGGCATTGTTTCCAAAAGCAGCAGTATTTAAGTACATTGTAAGAATTTCTTCTTTGCTGTAGTTTTTCTCTAATCTAACAGCAACTACCCACTCTTTTACTTTTTTAAATACTAAAGTAAAAAAATTAACTTTGCCTCTTGGAAATAAGTTTTTAGCTAATTGTTGAGTTATAGTACTACCACCTCCTCTACTTTTAAAGGTAACCATTCCAACCATTGCTCTACCAAGTGCTTTAAAATCTATTCCCGAATGTTCATAAAACCTTTCATCTTCAGTAGCTATTAACGCATTAACAATTTCCGGTGATAAATCGGAATAATTTACATTAGTTCTATTTTCATAATAAAAGGTTCCTAAAACTACTCCATCCGAAGAAATAATTTGTGTGGCTAAATTAGTATTAGGATTTTCTAATTCTTTAAGAGATGGCATAAAACCAAGCCAACCTTTTGATACAAAAAATAACCATAGAGCCATAAAAATAATTATACCAAAAAAGATTCCCCAAAACCATCTTTTAAATTTTCGTAGCTTTTCGTTTGTATTTTTATTATTTTTTGCCTTTTTGGTGCTAGCCATATTATATTAATTTAATTAACTACTTTTTATTGACTGTAATTCCAATTTCGTGAATTCCTTCTATAGTATCGTGTCTCATACCATGAATAATATCAAATGAATAATTCCCTCTCTCCTTAAAAGAAACGTTATTCCCAAGTATAAATTGTGCTTCTTTTAAATGCCCCTTATTTTTACCTAATAATTTTCCTGAAGGATCGCTCAATATTAACAATACCGTATCGGTTAACATAGTAGAGTCCGGGAAAAGTGTATTAAAAAAAAGATACAAATTTCTATACATATATTCATTACCATATCTAACACTTAATAGTAAATCATAGCTTGATGAAATATCATCTATTTCTATATTGTATTTAATAGTATCGTTTACACTCCATTTATTATCTTCGATTTTAAAATATTCATTGTACACACGAACATTCTTACAAGAATAAAATATGCTAAAAGATAATATTAATAATAAAACTATTATTTTTTTCATAAAGCAATATTAATCATCAAATCTAGCTAAATCGTCTGGAACTAAAACCTCTTCTTCTATCATATCCACCTTTCTCTCTGTTTGAGTAGCAAAATCTTCTATATTTTTTGGTGTTTTTCCTTTATTGTTCATTGCAATTATTTCTTTTACTTTATCAATATGCAAAGCCATTAATGTGCTATCCGGTATATCATTGTACGTGTACCACATTAGTTTTTTAAACACATCACTTTTAACATAACTTGCATCTCCTTTTTTAGTTTTTAGAACCACGGTATTATCGGGAAATTCTTGTAATGCATCTACATATGCATCATATTCAAAGTTTAAACAACATTTTAGCTTTCCACATTGACCGGCTAATTTAACAGGATTCAATGTTAATTGTTGAACTCTGGCTCTAACAGTAGTAACAGAAGTAAATTTAGTAATCCAAGTAGCACAACATAATTCTCTGCCACATGAGCTCACTCCGCCTAATCGACTAGCTTCTTGGCGAATTCCTATCTGTTTCATTTCTATACGAATCCTAAATTTTTCTGCAAGGATTTTTATTAATTCTCTAAAATCAACTCTATCTTCTGCAGTATAATAAAAGGTTGCTTTTGTTCCATCACCCTGAAACTCAACATCGTTAAGTTTCATATTTAAGCCTAATTTTTTAATAACTTCTCGAGTTATTTTTGCTGTTTCCTCTTCTCTATTTACAGATGCTATCCATTTTTCAATATCGCTGTTTCTAACTTTTCGATATATCTTTTTTATTTGTTCGGAATCTTTTTCGACTCCTTTATTATTCATTAACATTTCAGCTACTATACCTACAGCTGTGACTACACCTATATCATGACCCAAGTTAGCTTCAACGGCAACTATATCTCCTTTTTTTAGTTTATTTTCGCTATTGTAAACATAAAAATTTTTAGATGAATTTTTAAAACTAACTTCATAATAAACATTAGAAGATGAATTACTAACTTTATTTATTGGTTGTTTAATATTATCTTCAAAATTTTGTACAGGTAATTTTGCACAACTCACCTTATAAAACTTAGTATTATCCACTAAAGGCTTAGGGGGACTGATAAACCCTCTTGTTAAAAAAGGATTGTCTTTTTCGTTATTTATTATTTTTATATCTTTTTCTTCTTTCATGTTATCTAATACTTTCTGATCACTCTACATAACTCTAATGTAAGATTCATCATTATTAGAGGTACATAACCATTCCGTTCCGTCTGTACAATAGAATCTTGGATCATATTGTAAAAACTTCCTATATTATTTCGAGTGATAAATTTAGCAAATTTAGTAAAAACATCTTTGTTTTTACCTTCTAAATGCCCAATAAATTTATTTGTTTCGTTGAAATATAAAGATTGATGTAAATATACTAAAGAGTTTTTAAGAAATAATATATTTTTCTCTCTACCTAAATCGTTTAAATTATTTACAAATGGTATAATATCTAACATATTTGCCGAATAGCAAATTCTCATCCAATTAATAAATAAATTAAAGCTATTATTTTCAGAATCCTTGTTAGCAATATTTTCTAAATCTTGTGTGATATTTCCAAAAGACATTTCTGCAACACTACTTGCGATATCCGAAGATATATCATAAGTATTTTTCAAAACATCTCGTACTTCCTTTTTTGAGAAAGCAGGCACATTAATTTCCTGAACCCTGGATAAAATAGTGTCTAATATCAATTCTTTTTGCTCTGTAATTAAAAGAAATACAGTTTTTTGTGGAGGTTCTTCCAATATCTTTAAAATTTTGGGTGCCGCTGCATAATAAATCTTTTCCGGCAACCAAATAAAAACAACTTTATACTTCCCGTTAAATGAAGTATAGCTTAAATTATTAAGAATATTATTACAATCTTTACTATTAATATTTAAATTTCCGGAATCTATATCTAATTTATCTGTCCAATCTTTTAAAGAAAATATTCCTTTCTTTTCCATAAACATCTCTCGCCATTCTTCAATAAAATCTTCGCTACAAGGTTCTTTAAGTTTCTTTGTTTTAGTATTTGCAGTTGGATAAAAAAAATGCAAATCCGGATATGTTAAATTATTAAACCAGATACATGATTTACATTTTCCACATGAATCATCGTTTTGAGGATCTTCACAATTAAGATATCTTGAAAATGCCAACGCTAATTGTATTTTTGCATTTCCTTCAGGACCACTAAACAACAAGGCATGACTAATTCTATTATCATTAACCATCCTTATTAAATTGTTTTTTATTATTTTGTTACCCTCGATATCTTTAAATAACATTATTATAATTTTTTACTGTGAAGTTAACCTTTTTATCATTGTTTGTATTGGGAGTAAATATAACTGTTTTTGTTGAGAATGGCAACATATCGAAAAAATTATCATCAAAATCACCTTCAACATTAGAGCTAATGTAAACATATTTGGAATATACCTCAGAAGATAATGTAATCTTATATTTACCCCTTAATTCTTCAACTTTCATGAGTATATTAGATTTAGGTAAAGATAAATTTTTAGGATAATCTAATATATGATTTTCTACAATAGAATCTAAATTTTCATTTTCTTTATCTTCTATCTTATATTTGTACTTAATATTTACAAAAATAGAATCTTTTTTAGCTAAAAAATCATCTCTTAATATGTACTTACACGAATTTACTGATGAGTTTGGATTTACAATTACTTCTTTCACGACATCGGAACGTAAAACATTTCCAAAAAAATCTACGATATTTATTTCTAAATTACCTAATAAAGTATCTTTTTTATCAGATACTAAATAAATATTTAAAGTGTCTTCTATTTGTTTTGGTACTATTATGATATCTTTAAACTTTTCTTTAGCAATATAATACAAAGCTTTTTTATTCCCATAATAATCTATACTACTCCATGATGCACAGGGCCAACAATCATTTAACTGCCAAAATAGAGTACCCATACAATAAGGCATTTTATATCTATGAGATTCTATGGCTTGTGCTATGCCATAAGCCTGAACTACTTGACTTAGATAAATGAAGTTTTCGATATTAGGTTCTTCATTTTCAGGTAAATCATATAAATAGTTATTTATACTTTTACTTATTATCTGATATCCTCTCTCATGTTTTTGGTGCGATTTAATTACTGGTGATGAAAATGATAAATCTTCTTTATCTGCAAACTTCAATATCGTAGATAACTGTGGATAAGATTGAAAACCATATTCAGCCATAAATCTACCTGTTTTTTCGTCCCAAATTTCAAATGGCTCTTCGCCCCACCATACACCCCAATAATGAGCATTGCCACTTGTAACACTTTCCGGATGTCCCCATCCCCATAAAGGGGAAGTAGGTATGTAAGTTGTATTATTATCGTATTTCTTAACTAAATCAGGTAGGATCTTATTAAATAAATTTTGAATACTTTCGTTTATCTCTGCTCTTTGATCTACAGTATAATTTTGTTGCCATCCCCAATCTTCCCATCCGTTTTTAACTTCGTTATTTCCACACCAGAGCGCTAAGCAAGCATGGTTTCGTAACCTTTTAATCTGTTCTGTTGCCTCTAATTTTACATTATTAAGAAATTTTTCATCTGAGGGATATAACGCACATGCAAAAATAAAGTCTTGCCAAACTAATAGCCCTAATTCGTCGCATCTACCATAAAAATTATCATCTTCATAAATACCTCCGCCCCAAATTCTAATCATATTCATATTTGCATCAACAGCATCCTGAAGTAAATTATTATATTGTTGCGGGTCTCTATTTGGTATAAAACTATCCGAAGGAATATAATTTGCCCCTTTTATAAAAATAGGTTCTCCATTAACATAAAATGTAAATTCGGTCCCTATACTATCAGTATTTGTTTTTAACTCAATAGTTCTTAATCCAATATTAGTTTGTGCTTCATCTTTAGCTAAATAAGATTCTGCTGTAACATTTATATTATACAAAACTTGATCTCCTAACCCATTGGGATACCACAATTTAGGGTTTTCTATTTCTAATTTTTGTTTTATTACACTTTTACCTTCAATTACTTGTGTTTTAGTTTTATTAACTGTTTTATTATCAATCTTATAACACATAAGAATTTCCTGATTTACATCGGAATGTATTTCAGTTTCAACAATAATTATTGCTTTATCTTGTGAAATTTGGTTTTGATGAATTTGGAAGTCTCGAATAATAAACCCATCCCATGATAAAAGGTAAACCGGTTTTGTTATTCCTACTGTGTTTAAAGATGGTCCCCAATCCCATCCTGATTGATAAGGAGGTTTACGAGTAAAAACCCTGCTATCCGGTAAGGAATACGATAATTTAGCCGCTTCTGCAGAATCTATTTTCTTAGAAGGATAAAACTCTATTTTTAGTTCATTATCCCTTTCTTTTAAATTATTTGGGATATCAAACTCCCATCTTCTAAATGCATTATCTGCATCATAGGAAGAAAATTCATTTAATCTTTTATTATTAACATAAATTTTAGCATAAGTATCTAAACCTTCAAAAACTAACTTGTTATTTTTAAAATTATGAATAATATTTCTATCAAATGTTGTATAATATACCCATACGGAATCTGAAACCCATTGAACGGAATCCTCATAATTTTTTAAAAAGGGATGTTGTATAATATTATGCTTAATTAAATCTGTATGAATACAACCCGGAACTGTAGCTAAATAAGAATTATTTTTATAAACAAAGTTCCAATTGTATAATTCTTGTTTGATTGGTGCTTCTGTCTTTTTATTACAACCTAATAATAAAAATAACAGAAGCACAAAAAAATATTTGCGCATTATTTTTATTTATGCATTAATAAACTGATTTAAAAATCTTAAATCATTATCAAAATATAATCTAATGTCATTTACATTATATTTTAACATGCTTATTCGTTCCACTCCCATACCAAAAGCATATCCCGAATATTCATTAGGGTCTATATTGCAATTTTTTAGAACATTAGGATCTACCATTCCACATCCTAAGATTTCTACCCAACCTGTTCCTTTACAAATATTACACCCTTTACCACCGCAAATGTTACAAGAAATATCCATTTCTGCAGATGGCTCCGTAAATGGGAAGTATGACGGTCTTAATCTGATTTTAGTTTCTTTTCCGAACATTTCTTCGGCAAAATAAATTAGAACTTGACGTAAGTCTTTAAACGAAACATCTTTAGCAACATATAAACCTTCTACTTGATGGAAGATACAATGAGCTCTTGCAGAAATAACTTCGTTACGGAAAACCCTTCCCGGAAATATTTTACGTATTGGTAATTCTTCTGATTCCATACATCTAACTTGAACTGAAGATGTATGAGTTCGAAGGGCTATATCTTTATCAACAAAAAATGTATCTTGCATATCTCTTGCCGGATGATCCGGTGGAAAGTTTAAGGCAGTGAACAAGTGCCAATCATCTTCTATTTCCGGACCTTCTGCCACAACAAAACCTATTTTGGAAAAAATATCTATGATTTTATTTTTAACAAGGGATATTGGATGTCTGGTTCCTAATTTTGCAAAATCTACATTTTTAGTCATATCATCTATAACAATAGATGATATAGTTTCATTCTCATTAGAATTGCAAAACTCCTCATATTTTTTAGTAACAAAGGTTTTTAAATCGTTTAGTTGTTTACCAAAAATCCTTTTCTCTTCTTTATCAACGTTTTTAAAATCATTAAACAACGATTGCAATTCTCCTTTTTTACTTAAAAACTTCTTTTTATACTCTTCTCTGATTTCTGTAATATCAATGTCAACATTATCAAAAAAAGTTTCTGCTTCATTATGAAGTTTTTCAATTCTATCTTTTAGATTCATTTTTTTATTTTTTTATTACTTCTGCCCACATTTTAACATCTTCGTAAGGACGATCGTTTTTATCTGTACGAACTGCTGCTATCTTATCAATAACCTCTAAACCTTCGATAACTTCACCAAAAACAGTATAATCGTTATCTAAGTGCGGAGTTCCACCAATAGTTTTATAAATCTCTTTTTGCTCTTCAGTAAGTTTCCAAGATGTATCCTCATTTAATTTTTCTTCTAATTCAGGATAAATCTCTTCTATTACAGAGTTATATTTTTTTTGATCTTGAGCTAAATAAGCTTCTTGTAATCTGTTTAAATAATCTGCATTAGCAGAATCTTGAAGAAACTCATTAAATAAAGTTTGCATTTTTAAGTCTGCTCTACGTTGATCAAATTGTTTTATTTGCGAATCATTATATTTTTGACCTTGAACTATGTAAAATTGAGAACCTGAAGAACGTTTTTCAGGATTTACTTGATCACCTTGACGAGCAGCAGACAAAGCTCCTTTTTTATGAATGTGATGAGGATTAATTTCTGCCGGAATAGTATAACCGGGGCCTCCGGATCCTAACATTGCACCTTCTTTGGCATTTTTAGATTCAGGATCACCTCCTTGTATCATAAAATTACTTATTACTCTATGAAACAATAAGCTATCGTAAAACCCTTCTTCTACTAATTTAAGAAAATTTTCTTTATGTAATGGTGTATCATCATAAAGTTCAACTACTATATCGCCATAATCGGTATGTATAATAACATCTCCTTTTTGTTGGCTTTTACATGCATTAATTCCTAAAAATATAACCATTATAAAAATAAATTGTTTTAATATTCTACTTTTTAATTTTAACATTTTAGATTTTTATTTTAGATATTCTAAATTGCAAATATAATATTTAATTATTAAAAATATTGTTTAATTTTATTTAATATTTTATAAAAAAAATTTAACTTTGCATGGGATTATTACTAATAATAAAAAACATATGGATTTAACCGAAAAAAAAATAAAAATAATAAAAAGTACTTTTTATTTTATTTTTGTTTTTGCTGTTACTACTGTTTTAATTGTTTTTTACGCTTTATTCACATCTATCATTAATGCTAATCGAGATACTTTTAATTTTAAAGTTAATGAAACTATGAATAAAGTAGTAAGAACTTTAGAAGAAATTGAGGTTGCCAATGAAATAATAAAATATAATGAGAAATTCTCCCACAAAATAATGGTATCGAATTTTTCAAGTAATAAATGTACTATTAACGATGTTTTAGATAAAGATTTTAGTATAAATATTAGTAGATTTTTGTTTTTAACAGATATTCAATCCGGTCTTAAGAAAAATATCAATAAGGATATAAGTGAACGTATTGATTTTTTCTTATTAGATACTATTATTGAAAACTATTTAATCAAAAATAATATTGACAATATATATCAATATGCTGTTTATACACCAAGTACTGATTCTATAGTTTTTTCCAAGGGTATAGATAATATAAATAAATTTAAACAGGAAGCTTTTTCTTATAAATTATTTGATTCCGATTTACTTTTAAATCCATCTTATTTAATGATTTCTTTCCCTTACCATCAGAGGGAATTAATAAGAGGTGTCTTACCTTTTATAATATTTTGTTTTTTATTATTGATATTCTTGTCTATTAATGTATTAATATTATTAAAAACCCTTATTAAACAGTACGAATTGTCTAAACTGGAATCGGACTTTTTAAATAATATGACTCATGAGTTTAAAACACCAATTACTACTATTAAATTAATTTGTTCAGAAACTCAAGAGTTAATGAAAGGTGAAATACCTCAAGAGTTTATTGCCAATAATATTAAAATTATTGAGGAAGAAAATGAAAGATTATTATCTATGGTAGAGGTTATGTTAAATTCTAACCCTAATAGAGAAGCAAAATTTGCATTAAATATTTCTGAATTTGATTTAAATGAAGAAATTATTAATATTGCAAAAAAATTTAAGCATCAAGTAACATGTAAAAACGGGGCTATAACTTTAGATTTAACATCCGAAGACACAAAAATAAACGCAGACAAATTACATATTATAAATGTATTATATAATTTATTAGATAATGCATGTAAATATAACGATAAAACACCGGAAATTATAATAAAAACTGAAATTTTTAACAATAATTTTGTTAAAATTTCCGTTATAGATAATGGTATTGGAATTGAAAAGAAGCACTTAAAAAATATTTTTAAAAACTTATATAGAGTCCCTACAGGTAATTTATATAACAATAAAGGCTATGGGTTAGGACTAAGCTATGTTAAAACAATTATTAAATTACATAATGGGTGCATAAAAGTTGAAAGTAAATTAGGAGTAGGAACTACTTTTATAATAATTCTTCCCAAGTATTAATAAACAATTTATAAATAACATCGAATATGGAAACAGGACAAATAAAAATTTTATTAGCAGAAGACGATCTTAATTTAGGTAAAATTTTAAAATCATACTTAGAATTAAAAGGTTATAAAACAAATTTATATCCTGATGGATTACAAGCATTAGAAGCATTTAAAACAGAAGAATTTGACTTTTGTATTTTAGATATTATGATGCCGGTAATGGATGGTTTTAAATTAGCAGAAGAAATAAGACATTTAAATGATAGAATTCCAATTTTATATTTAAGTGCAAAAACATTGGAAGAAGACAAAAGGATAGCATATAATATAGGTGCTGACGATTATGTTACAAAACCATTCAGTATGAACGAGCTTATATTAAAAATAGAAGCTATCTCACGTAGATGTAACCCATATAGCTCTAAATTAAATAACACGTTTAGTATTGGAAAATACTCGTTTGATTATATTAAGCAAACTTTGTATTTCGAAGATAAAACTATTAAACTAACTTCAAGAGAAGCCGACTTATTAAAACTACTATGTATTAATAAAAACGATATCTTAGATAGAAGAGTAGCTTTAAAAAAGATTTGGTTAGATGATACATACTATAATGCAAGAAGTATGGATGTTTATATTTCTAAATTAAGAAATTATTTAAAATATGATAAAAACGTTGGTATAATAAATGTTCATGGATTTGGATTTAGACTTGTAGAGGGTTTAAAAGAAAATGATGAAAAATAATAATTACTTAATAAAATATTTTAATTTATGTTTCAAAAAGATGTTTATATAAATAGAAGAAATAAATTACAAGAAAAAATTTCTTCAGGTATTATATTAATTTTAGGAAACTCAGAAGTTTCATTTAACTATCCCGACAATACTTATAGATGGAGACAAGATAGTAACTTTGCTTATTTTTTTGGATTACAATTGCAAAACTTAGCCGGAGTTATTGATGTTGACAATAATAAGCATATCATCTTCGGTAATGAACTTACCTTAGATGAAATAGTATGGATGGGACCTCAACCTACTTTAAAACAAAATGCCGCAAAAGCCGGTATTAAAATAACAAAAGAATATAGTGAACTTAAAAACTACTTAACTGAAAACATCAGAAAAGGCAGAAGAATTCATTTCTTACCTGCTTATAGAGGCGAACACTATATTGAGTTAGAAGAATTATTAGGAATTAATCACAAAGTAGTTAACAATTACGTTTCAATAGAACTTGTAAAAGCAATTATTTCTATCAGAGAAATAAAAGAAGAAATAGAAATCGTTGAAATAGAAAAAGCTATTAACATTACTCGCGATATGCATATTAAAGCTATGCAAATGGCAAAGCCAGGAGTTTATGAATACGAAATTGCCGGTGCTGTAGAAGGTATAGCTTTACAAAACAACGGATATATTTCTTTTCCTGTAATTTGTTCGATTAATGGACAAACCTTACATAACCACTCTCATCATAATAAACTTAAAAAAGGTAGAATGCTGGTTTTAGATGCAGGTGCCGAAACAGATACTTTATACGCAGGTGATATTACCAGATCTACTCCTGTAGGCGGAGTTTTTGACAATCGTCAAAAAGATATTTATGAAGCTGTATTAGCAGCAAACATAAAAGGTATCGAAAATATAAAACCGGGAAGATATAATGTAGAAAATCATATTGCTGCCGTTGAAGTATTATTAGAACACTTAAAAGATCTTAATCTTGTAAAAGGAAACGTTCAAGATGCCGTAATGAAAGGTGCAGGTGCCTTTTTTATGCCTCATGGATTAGGTCATCAAATGGGAATGGACGTTCACGATATGGAAGGTTTAGGTGAAAACTTGGTAGGTTACGATAAAGAAAGTGACAGAAGCTATATTCCTGGAATCAGTTCTTTAAGAATGGGTAAAAAATTAAAACCCGGACATGTATTTACAGTTGAACCGGGATGCTATTTTATTCCTGAATTATTCGACAAATGGTACGCTAATGGAAAATGCAAAGAATTTATCAACTATGATAAAGTTAAAGAATACTTAGACTTTGGTGGTATCAGAATAGAAGATGATGTTTTAGTAACTAAAAACGGTCATAAAGTATTAGGCAATCCTATTCCGAAAACAGTAGATGAAATAGAAGAAGTTTGCAAAAGTGCAAAATAAAACTTTTTTCTCATCAATGTTTTGTATTAATTAGATTGTAAATTAAGAATAAAAATGGAGGGTTGAAATTTAGATTTCAATCCTTCTTTTTTTAAACTTATACACTTTTTTGGATACTACCACACTTTTTGCAATAGGTCGGTGAATTCTACATTTGGATTCTCTCCCTTATATTATTTATCACTCCATATAGGCTCTTGATCCCATCCATCAAGAAATCCAAGTCTATATATGGGTATTTGAGGATTCTCTTTTATCAGGGCAATAATTTTTCTTTTATAGCTATCCCCAACATCAATAGCATTACACAAATAAAGCATTGTCGTAATAACAAAATATGGCTTCTTTTTTGCATCTTCAGGAAGAGGATTATGTAACCACGTCCTTCTAGGGTTTTTGATGTCCTTTGGACGTTTTACCATAATTCTACTCCATACTCGAGAATGATGGGCAACAATATTTCTCAAATAAGATATTGCTTCCAACCAACTAGACAACTCTTTGTGTAGATTTAACCCAAATTCATTTGCTATTTTCGCTTTTTCCGGTAGTTGGTGGCTAAGATTCTTATACATCTTAGAAAGTATACCAAAAGTAGCAACTTCAAAAATTATCCAGGCATCAGGCTGTTGTGTAAGGTCAACACATTTATCATCTTTCCATATTCCATATCTTTTTTTATATTCTTTGGCAAAAACCTCACCGGTTCGCATAAATTCTACCATCAAATCATTTAAGTGTTGTTGGTGGGATGCTTCGTCATTAAAGAGATTTCTGTCTAAGTAATACAATCCCCATAGGATTGTGATAAGTAGTAAATCATTTTTGTTCGTAATGCTATTTCTATTGTTTCAATTGCATCGAACAATATGAGTCGTAATTCTTTATCAAAAAAATATCGTGCAATAACATCCTCAAAGAAAGTGTCTTTTTGAAAAATATGATGTGTTTTATCTTTTTGCATGTCCCACCAATAACCTTTCAGACGATAATAACTTATATTTCTTAAATAAAGATTTGCGTATTCCTCATCTTCTATTATCATTCCTCTTTGTCTTAACAATTCAATTTGTTCTTGAATGGAACGAGACTCCTTATTTGCCATATGTATATAAAAAAATGACTCGCCAGCAGATCTTACGGTATGCTAAGCGAGTACTGTTACATTAATTGTAAATGAGTTACAATTATATTTTTGACTGCAAAGATAAGCATTTATTTTATTCTGGCAAAATAAAATCCAAGAAATTTATGCTGACTCACTATTCCTCCCCTCTTTTTCAGCAGTATTCTAAAAAGTATGTAAAAACATTTTCTGGGATTCTATCCCGTAAAATGTATTCTAATTAAACTTCACCACAGTCCCCACTCTTAGTTTCTCATTTACTTTGCTTTTAGGAATATTATTTTTATTTAATAATCTTTTTGCATGAATAGCAAAACATTGAGATATAGTCCAAATTGTTTCGCCTTCTGTTTTAACGATATAAGGCTTCATATCTGATCTAAAATTTTTATTTTCTAAATAAATAATAGTATTTTCTGCTAAGTAATTCTTTCTGGGTAAATCGTTATACTTTCTTAAATATCTTGGAGATATATCAAGGCTGTATGCTATATCCTCTATGGTTTCATCGGCTTTAGATAAAGTAAAAAGAATATCATTATTTAAGTAAATATCCCTACCGTTAGTTCTTTTAATATAATATGCATTTTTTAAGATATTACACCCGCAATTTCCAAAATATTCCGTGTTATGAAATCCGGAACCTGATATATCATTATCTTGAGAAAGATGATGATGCTCTTCTATTTCTAACTCATAACCGGCAAGTGATCCAACTTCTTCAATAATATCTTTTTCTAAGGTAACTACCGGTTTATCTGGATCGATATACAAATCATAAAAAGCTTCGGCTTCTTCAATAGTCATTTTACCTAAAGCAACTAAATCATAATTATATAATCTATTATCTTCTATAATTTTGATTAATGAATATGCATAACGCGGATTAGTAGCATATCCTGCTTTTTTTAAACCATGTGCCCAGCCTTTATAATCTGTAATTTTAAGTTTAAACAAATCGCTATATCTTTCTCTGGAAGTTAAAAAGTAAGAGTGATCTTCATAAGAGTCTTGCACAGAAGCATATTTTCTAAAACATTCTTGTGGTGCATCATCATCGTAACGATAAGTTTCGCCTGTCCAACCTTTGTGACATTTAATACCAAAGTGATTGTTAGTATTAACTGCTAAAACACTTTCGCCGCATCCTGATTCTAATATGCCTTGAGCTAAGGTAATACTTGCAGGAATTTTATGTGATTTCATCTCAGCTATAGCAGCATATTTGTATTTTCGGGCATACCTCAGTTGTTTTTCATTGACTTCCTGTGCTTGTACATTTAATGTTTGAAAGATAAAGATAAATGAGAATATACAAACCAAGTAATTATATGATCTATGAGAATTAAATAGCATTTTTATCTTATTATTCATAACTATATCTAAAAAATTTAACACAAAACCTCATCAATTTGCAAATATATGCATTTAATAACTAAATATTTTAGAGGAGTTTATAGAAAAATGATAAGTTATAAACAAAATAAATAATTATGCTTTAATTATGCTTTTTTCTTTCCAATTTTATATCCGTATAAAGCAAAGAAAAGTATTACTAAATAGCATGGTATAAGTACTATATATGCTTGATGACGAGATAAACTATCTGCAATGGAACCGTAAATTAACGGAATAATTGCACCTCCTGCAATTGCCATAATTAATAAGGCTGATGCAAATTTAGTATGTTTCCCTAATTTATCTAAAGATAAAGGCCAAATTGCAGGCCACATAATAGCATGTGCAAAGCTTAATAATATGATGCAAATGATACTGACTGTTCCTGATGTTAATAAAGCAACTACCGTAAGTATTATTGCCAATATGGTTTGATAAATTAATGCATGCCTTTGATCTATTTTCTTGGGAACTAATATTATAGATAAAACATATCCTAAGGTTAATGCGACTAAACTCGCAGGTCCAAAAAACCTTGTAACATCAATAGAATATCCTAATTCTGCACCGAATAAGTTTAATGAGTCTATTGCAATAACTTCTGCACCTACATAAAAGAATAATGCTATTACACCTAAAAACATATAGGTGTATTTATATAACGGTTTGGAAACTCCATCTCCTTGTTCATCGTCTTCTGCATCTTCTATATCCGGTAATTTAGAAAATAATACCATTAATGCTAATAACAAAAGCAAAACACTTATAATTATATAGGGCTTAATGATGTGATGAGCTAATTGATTAAGTAAAACTTCGCGTTGTGCCAATAATTCTCCGCTTAAGAAACTAGGATTACCCAAAGAAATTATTTCTTCTTTAATATGCTTTGTATCAACTAATAAAACTGTAGAAAATAAAAACATACCTATCATTCCTGCAATTTTATTGCTAATGCCCATAATACTCATACGTTTTGCTGCAGATTCTATAGGCCCTAAAATAGTAACGTATGGGTTCACAGCAGTTTGCATTAATGATAACCCTGAACCTTGCACAAATAATCCTACTAAAAATATTATGTAGTTTCTACTTAATGCTGCAGGAATAAACAATAATGCTCCTATCATCATAATAATTAATCCGATAGCCATACCTTTGGCATAATTCGTCTTTTTTATTACATAAGATGAAGGGATAGCAGTTACAAAATAAGCAATATAAAATGCAAAAGTTACAAACCATGCTTGTAAATCGTTTAATTCGCAAGCTGTTTGTAAAAATGGAATTAATACATTATTTAGCCAAGTTACAAAGCCAAAAACAAAATATAAAACTCCAATAATAAATAAATAATAAGTAGTTTTATTTTTATTTGCCATATTATTAAGTTTTTAAATAATTAATGGTGTTTATTTTATTATATCAGTACCCATAAATGGTTGTAAGACTTTTGGAATTAATATACCTTCTTGTGTTTGATTGTTTTCTAACAATGCAGCCATTATTCTTGGCAATGCTAATGCACTTCCATTTAAAGTATGGCATAAAACAGATTTACCTTTTTCGTCTTTATATCTTAATTTTAATCTGTTAGCCTGATAACTTACAAAGTTAGAAACGGAACTAACCTCTAACCATCTTTTTTGAGCAGCTGAATAAACTTCGAAATCGTAAGTTAAAGCAGATGTAAAACTTAAATCTCCACCGCATAATCTTAAAATTCTGTATGGTAACTCTAATTTTTTAATTAAGCTTTCTACGTATTTTACCATACTATCTAATACTTCGTAAGAATCTTCTTGATTACTAATTTCAACTATCTCAACTTTATCAAATTGATGTAATCTGTTTAAACCTCTTACATCCTTACCGTAAGAGCCTGCTTCTCTTCTAAAACATTGAGAATATGCAACACATTTTATAGGTAAATCTTCTTTACTAACTATAGTATCTCTAAAAATATTAGTTATTGGAACTTCTGCTGTTGGTATTAAATATAAATTATCTAAACTGATATGATACATCTGACCTTCTTTATCAGGAAGTTGACCTGTACCATAACCTGAATCTTCGTTTACCATTAATGGAGGTTGATACTCTGTAAATCCATTTTCTACAGCTGTATTTAGAAAAAAGTTAATTAAAGCTCTTTGCATTTTAGCTCCCAATCCTTTATAAAATGGGAAACCTGAACCAGTAACTTTATTCCCTAATTCAAAGTCGATTATATTATATTTATTAGCTAAATCCCAGTGTGGGAGAGCCCAATCTTCTAATTTTACATTATTTTCACTTTCAAAAACGATTTCATTATCCTCATCACTTTTACCTTCCGGAACAATCTCTGCAGGTATATTTGGAATTTCTAAAAGTAATTTATCTATTTCTTCCTGACTTTCTGTGAAAGTATCATTTAATTCCTTACTTTTATTTTTTAAAAAAGTAGTTCTTTTTTTGATTTCTTCGGCCTCTTCACGTTTTCCTTGCTTAAATAATAGACCTATTTCTTTAGATAATTTATTAGATTCCGATAAAACATTGTCTAATTCGGCCTTAGCACTTCTTCGTTGTTTATCAATTTCTATTATTCTATCTAAAATTTCAGTAGCATCAAAATGCTTTTTGTTAAGGGCTTTAATAATAGCCTCTTTATCATTTAATATATCGTTTAATAGTAACATCTTACAAAAATTTAAATAACTTGCAAAGTTAGCAGAAATATTTTAATTTTAGTTTCTTACTTTCAACTTTTGAAATTATAAAGGGTATGAGATTTTACTCATACCCTTTTGTTTGTATAAAAAATCTTATTTAATAGGATCTTTTGGTATATCAGGAAGACCTTTATAATTTTTAAGTTCTTTCAAAATAACTTCTATTGCTTTGTTTAATTGAGCATCTTCTCCATTATATTCTTTGTATGGATGATTATCAATTACTATATCCGGATCTACTCCATAACCTTCAATAATGTATTCAGATTTTTCACTATCGTATGAAGTAAATTCAGGTCTATTCAAAGTTGTACCATCGATAAATGGTAAGGAACCTCTGATTCCAACTACACCTCCCCAAGTTCTTACTCCGATAACTTTTCCTAATTTATGTTTTTTAAATCCATATGGGAATAAGTCTCCATCCGAAGCAGAATAATTATCTACTAATAATACTTTAGGTCCTAACATCATTTCTGAAGGTGTATGGTAAGGTACTTCCTGATTACGTACCATATTTGCTCTTGTGATTTCACGTCCTAAACGTTCTAAAATCATTGGGGATACATTACCACCGCCATTTCCTCTATCATCAATAATTAATGCCTTTTTATCCAATTGAGGATAAAAATATTTAGCAAATTCATTTAATCCGTCGACTCCCATATCCGGTATATGAATATAACCTACTTGCCCATCAGTTGCTTCGCTTACTTTACGGATGTTATCTTGTACCCAATTGTAATAATACAAATTAGATTCATCACCAATAGGAACTACTATTACATCTTTTGCATCCGATTCCGAAGCAGATTTTGAAATAGATAAAATTACTTCTTTATCTACAGTATTTACTAAAGATTCATAAATATCATTCATTTCTTTAGTAGATTCTCCATTAACTGCTACAATAAAATCGCCTTCGCTAATATCCATTCCAACTTCTGTTAATGGTGAGCGCAAATCTTTTCGGAAGTTTTCACCTTTTAAGATTTTATTAATCTTATAATAACCGCTATTGTCTCTTTCTAATTTAGCACCTAACAAACCTAATTTTATTCTTTCCGGTTTAAATTTATCACCTCCGTTAATATAAGCATGACCTACATTTAACTCACCTATTAATTCTCCTATTATATAGTTTAAATCATCTTTACAATTTACATAAGGTAATAATTCTGCATATTTTTCTCTCATTTTCGGCCAATCTACACCATGCATATTTTTCACATAAAAGAAATCTCTCATCTGACGCCAAACTTCGTTATATATTTGAGTCCATTCTTCTTTATTATCAACTAAGACTTTTAATCCGGATAAATCAAGAGGTTTATCAGGCAATGTAATTTTAGATTTAGGCAAATCAACTACATAATATTTTTTATTATTACTAATTAATGCTTTTTTCTTATTTGCAGAAATTTCTAAATCCATGTTTTTCCCTAAATTAACTTCTCTATCATCATCTTTCGAGAAATTAAACAATCTTAAAGTATAGCCTTCTGCTTTATCATATTTATTAAAATAAAGAATATCATTTGCATAACCTGCAAAGCCATAATAAGCCGGACTTGTAGGTATAACAACTATTCGATCACTAATACCATCCGTATCAACTTTTACAGTTACTGTATTATCTTCTTTATCTTTATCTTTTTGGGAATCTTTATCTTTTTTAGATTTACTTTCAGAAGCATTGTTGTCGGACTCACCATCAACTTTAACTTCGTTATTAGTATATGCCAATGGATTTTGAATGTCCTTAGATAAAGTAACAAAATACATTCTGGTCATATCAGTATAAACGTGATTCCATTCCGTACTTCCATAAGTTGGATTAAAATCTCTATTGGAAGTGAAAAATAAATATTTCCCATCCGAACTAAACATTGGTGAATTTGAAGTGTACCATTTATCAGTTACATTAAATTTTTCTTTAGAATCTAAAGAGTAAAGAGTAATAACATTAAACTCGTTACTTTCTTGTTGTGCATATGCTACCCATTTACTATCAGGTGACCAATCGTATGAACGAATTTCCCAATGTTTGTTTTTATCTATCTCCGTCACTTTCTTAGAGTCTATATCTACATATAATAATCTCATCAATTTGTCGGAGTATAATATTTTTTTGCTATCAGGAGACCATTGTAATCCAAAAATATAACTCTCAGAATCGGAAGTTATTTGAATAGGTGCCGATTTACCATCTTGTTCTTGAATATAAATCTCGAATTCTCCATCCATATCAGAAATATAAGCAATATATTTTCCATCAGGAGACCATGCTACATTTCTATCATGAGCACCTGAAGATTTCGTTAAGTTTCTAGTTATTCCGGAATTTGCCGGTACTGTAAACACATCGCCTCTGGCACCAAAAACCACTCTTTCACCATCCGGAGAAATATCATAACTTCTAATATTTTTGGAAGCATCTTTTAATTTATTTCTTCCAACAGCATAGTCATCATTTATGTATATAGTAAGTTTTGTTGTTTTTTCTGTTATTGGATCTAAAACATATAAATAACCACCATTTTCAAAAATAATTTCTTTATTGCCTGCCGATGGGAATTTAACATCGTAATTATCAAAATTAGTTACTTTATGAATTTGTTTAGTTTTAGTATTATAGCAAAAGATATTCATAATTCTATCTCTATCTGAACAAAAGAAAACTTTATCTCCAAACCACATTGGGAAAATATCTTGTGCTACGTTATTAGTAATATTTTCTATATCACCGGTTTCTACATCAAAAATCCATATATCGTCTGCCATTCCACCTTTATAATATTTCCAAGTTCTAAATTCTCTAAATACTCTATTTAAAGCAACTTTTTTTCCATCAGGAGAATAACTACACCAACTCCCTGTTTGTAATGGAACTTCTGTAGATAAACCTCCCTCCGTAGAAACTTTAAATAATCTGCCCTTAAAAGCATCAAAAGATTGTTTACGAGATCTGTAAACTATTTCTTTTCCATCGGGTGTCCAAGTCATAACTATATTATTAGGACCCATTCTATCGGAAATATCATCTCTGGATAGTGTTGCAGTATAAGTTAATCTTTTGGGTTCTCCTCCTTTAGAAGGCATTAAGTAAACTTCCGTATTTCCATCATATTGACCTGTAAATGCTATATGTTCTCCGTCAGGAGAAAACTTGGCAAACATTTCAAACCCTTCCGGATCGTTAGTCAATTTACGTGCAATACCGTCTGTTTTAGATGCAATATATAAATTTCCGGCATAAGTGAATACAATGTCATCATTGTAAATATTAGGAAATCTAAGCAATCTTGCTTCTTCTAAATTTTGAGAAAATAAATTCACGCCTATTAATATGGCAATACTCAAAAAAATGGATTTAAACTTCATATCGTATTAATTTTAATTAACAAACTATTACGCAAAGATAATGTTTTTTTCATGTAATTTTTATCAATTTGTAGTATATTTGTATTTTATTATTATCACAATTAAGTATTTAAATATGAAAGTAAAGAATTTATTAATTTTTTTAATTATGAGTGTGGTTTTAGGCACTTCTTGTAACAATAAGTCTAAACAAGAACAGGATATTGCAAACAATCCTCTTATTCAAGATTATGATACTCCGTTTAATGTTCCTCCTTTTGACAAAATTGAGAAATCTGACTTTTTGCCTGCAATTAAAGAAGGTATAAAAGTGCATAACGAAGAAATTGATGCTATCGTAAATAATCCTGAAGCTCCAAATTTTGAAAATACGATTTTAGCATATGATAAATCCGGAGAGTTGTTAGATAAAACTTTATATCCGTTTTATTGTTTACTATCAGCAGAAACAGACGATGAATTACAAAATTTAGCGTATGAAATTTCGCCAATGTTATCGGAGCATTCAAGTTCAATAACTTTAAATGATGGTCTTTTCCAAAGAATTAAAACTGTTTATGAAACGCGATTCGAAAGTAATTTAAACTCTAATCAGATTAGATGTGTAGAAAAATATTTTGATGATTTTTCCAGAAATGGTGCAAATTTATCTCCTGAAGATAAAGAAGAATTAAAGAAAGTAAATGCAACATTATCTAAATTATATTTACAATTTGATGATAATGTATTAAAGGAAAATAATACTTTTAAAATGTATTTAACTGAAGAAGATTTGGCTGGATTACCTCAAAATGTTATAGATGCTGCAGCTTTAGCAGCTAAGAATGATGGTAACGAAGGTAAATATTTATTTACTTTACATAAACCTTCTATGATACCTTTCTTACAATTTTCTGATAGAAGAGATTTAAGGGAAGAAATTTACACCGGATACTTTACTAGAGGCAACCATGATAACGAATACGATAATAAAGATTTAATTCTTGAAATTATGAAAAATCGTATTAGAAAAGCAGAATTATTAGGATTTAATCATTTTGCCGATTATAGAATTTCTAACAACATGGCAAAAGATTACAATACTGTACATAATTTTATTAATGATATCTGGACTCCTGCATTAAATGTTGCTAAAATAGAAGCAAAAGAACTTCAAGCAATGATGGATTTAAATTCTGCTGATAAGAATTTAAAGTTAGAACCATGGGACTGGTGGTACTATTCTGAAAAAGTTCGTAAACATAAATATGATTTGGACGAAAGTCAATTAAAACCGTATTTTAGTTTAGATAATGTTAGAGATGGTATGTTTTACGTAAGTAATAAATTATATGGTATTAATTTTTCTAAATTGGAAAACATTCCTGTTTACCATCCTGCTGTTGAAGTTTTTGAAATAAAAGACGAAAACAATAAACATATCGGGTTATTGTATTTGGATTATTTCCCAAGACCAGGTAAAGGACAAGGAGCTTGGTGTTCCAGCTTACGCTCAGCCGGTATGGATAAAGAAGGCAATAGGATGTATCCTATTATTACTATTACTTGCAACTTTACACAACCTACAGGAAATATTCCTGCATTACTAACTTTAGATGAAGCTGAAACACTTTTCCACGAATTTGGACACGGACTACACGGATTATTCTCATTTAATGAATATAACAGATTAAGTGGAGATATGCCAAGAGATATGGTTGAACTTCCATCTCAAATAATGGAAAATTGGTGTACTTATCCTGAAGTTTTAAAATATTATGCTAAACATTATGAAACAGGTGAAGCTATTCCTGACGAATTAATTAAGAAAATTCAAGAAACTTCTACATTCAATTCCGGTTTTGAAACTACAGAATTGTTAGCTGCTACTCTATTAGATTTAGAATGGAACAGCTTAACTAACGTTGACGGCATAAATGTAAACGAATTTGAAAAAAATTATTTAGAAAGCATTGGCTTAATACCTGAAATTTTACCAAGATATAGATCACCTTATTTTGCACATATATTTACAGGTGAAGGTTATGCAGCCGGTTATTATGTTTATACATGGGCAGAAGTATTGGATCAAGATGCTTTTAATGCATTCGAAGAATCAGGTGATGTATTTAACAAAGAGTTAGCTGAGAAATTCAGAAAATATGTTTTAACAGAATCCGGAAACGATGAACCAATGAAACAATATATCAAATTTAGAGGACAAGAACCTTCTAATATCCCATATTTAAAAGGTAGAGGTTTATTAAATAAATAATAAAGTATATTGTTTTTAATATAAAAAAAAAGAGACTGCCTAATTTAGACAGTCTCTTTTTTTTTATTTGATATATTAATAATTTAAATAAAGTAACTTTTTAGTTTGATATAAAGTTAAATTATATAAAATTAAAATATTACAATTTTAAGTATTTGAATATTATTCTCTTCTTCCAAAAGCTATAGCAATATAATACAGTAAAGTTGCAAGTGACGAAAGTGCAGCCACAACGTAGGTTCGAGCAGCCCATTTCAAGGCATCTTTGGCATGATCATGTGCTACACCCACTGTAATACCTGTAGATTCCAACCATTGCAACGCCCTCGCGGAAGCATTATACTCTACGGGAAGTGTAATAAAAGAAAATAATGTAGTTAAAGCAAATAATACAATACCAGCTATTAATATTCCAAATCCCAAATGTGAAAATGATAACAATAGCAAACCAATTAATAATAACCATTGCGACCACTTAGAGCCAAACGAAACTACTGGAACTAAAGATGATCTCATCTTTAACCATGCATAGCCTCTAGCATGTTGTACTGCATGGCCGCATTCGTGTGCAGCAACAGCAGCAGCAGCAACACTATTGGAGCTGTAAACGCTCTCACTTAAATTAACTGTTTTTGTAATAGGGTTATAATGATCTGTTAGGGTACCTCTCGTTGAAGTAACTTTAACATCTGTAATACCATTATCGTAAAGCATTTTTTCGGCAATTTGCTTTCCTGTTAACCCGCCCGGATTAATTTCGCGAGAATACTTTTTAAATCGTACTTGTAAAGTTTGACTAACTATCAAACTAACAACCATCAATACTATAAAAATAAACCAATATAAACTCATATCCTAATATATTTTTCTTTTTTATTAAAACATAGAAATTAATAGAGCAACTTCCGTGCAAATTTAAAAATTTTTAAAAAGTATTATTTTTTGTCTAAAACTAATAAATAATTTTTAAAGTTTTCCACAGAATTTAATAAAAAAGTTTTTTTTATTAAATTTTATTATAACTTTGTCTTGTTAATCAATTATGAATTTTTGTAATTACTAATTACTTAACTTAAAAAGGAGTTAAGGCATTAATAATTACAAATCATAATACAAAATTCTTTAATATGAAAAAATATTTTGCAGAAATGATCGGAACTATGGTATTAGTTCTATTAGGTTGCGGAAGTGCCGTATTTAATGGCGGCGTTGGAACAACAGCACAAGTATTAACTGTAGCCTTTGCATTCGGATTATCTGTAGTTGCAATGGCATATGCAATTGGCGGAATTTCAGGTTGCCATATTAACCCTGCAATTACTTTAGGGGTATGGTTATCTAAAAGAATGAGTAGCAAAGATGCTATTATGTACATTATTTTTCAAATAATAGGAGCAATAATCGGTTCAGCAATTATTTATTTACTTGTTAAAACCGGAAACAAAACTATGTATGCAACTACTACCGGTGCTAATGCAGTCGCCGATGGGTTTACAAAAACAACAGGGTTTATTGCAGAATTAGTATTTACATTTATTTTTGTATTAGTAGTTTTAGGTGTTACTGATTCTAAAAAAGGTAATGCTTCATTAGCAGGTTTAGCTATTGGTTTAACTTTAGTTTTGATCCACATAGTTTGTATTCCTATTACAGGAACTTCCGTAAATCCTGCAAGAAGTATCGGTCCTGCTATTTTTGAAGGTGGTCAAGCAGCAAAAGAATTATGGATATTTATAGTAGCTCCATTTCTTGGTGCTATATTGTCGGCAGCTGTTTGGGCAGCTATTGGAAAAACTAAAAACGAACTAGAATAATTAAATATTATTTCGAAGAATATTTAATTATCTATATAAAAAAAACTCGTACTAAAAGGAAATTTAGTACGAGTTTTTTTAATTGCTATTTGAATAGCAAAATATCAAAATATATTATTTACTGTTTGAATGCTTCTCCTTCTATAAACCCATCTAACGGATAAGGATAACCGTTTTCGTCTGTCAATGATCCCGTTATTATAGTAGAATATATAAATTTACCACCCTTTTTTAATTTTGCATCCATTTTATATTCTTCGTTGATCAAATACAGACTGTCTTGCGTAGTTCTATAATATGGATCAAATTTAACTCTATTTCCAACTACATTTCCATATATTGTATCTTCTTCCATATATAAAATAACAGAAGTATCATCTTCGCCTGCAATTATTACAAAAGTTTCTTCTCCACTAATATGATCTTCTGTTGGTACTAAAGTAATAGATAATTTTTTATATCCATGATAAGTACCTTTATATGTACCTATAAAATTTTCTCTATCTTCTATAGTTCCCTTACAACCGACAACTATCAATGCTATTGAAAATAAAATAGTTTTGTAAAAAACCTTTTTCATAATAAAACTTTCTAATGTACTAACAATTTTTGTTTTAGTTCTCCAAATAATTAAACGAATCTAATGCAGTTTTTACATCATCATCCATAAGATTATAAAAGTAATAAAAACCTTCACTGTCAAATAAATTTCTGCCTATATATGCTTTTACTAATATTTCTATATCTGCTTTAGCATTATTAAATTTAGTTTGATTAAATCTAATTTTAGCTTTATCTGCCATATTAATAATTTGATCATACATACCCCAGGTTACATTGAAATTTTCTATAAAATCGGATAATGACGGGTATTTTTGTAATAACTCTTCCCTATTATTGTCTGTATAGTCAAATGCAAAATCAAATAAAATAGATTTATCAATTAAGTCGTAATAATATTCGTTTTCGTCTATCTTTTTTAAAGCAACAAATACGTCAGGAACTATTCCACCTCCACCATATACAATTCTTCCCAATCTAGTATAATATTTATGAATTGTATCTTTTACTTGCATACTATCTGCATTCATAAGTTCACCTGAGGTTAATCTTTCAAGAAATTCATGATAATACTCACTTTTGCCGGAATCATAGGGTCTTTGAATGCATCTGCCGCTTGGAGTATAATACCTGGAAACTGTTAATCTGATTGCAGAACTATCTAGTAATGGTATTTGCTCTTGTACCAACCCTTTTCCAAAAGTTCTTCTTCCTACAATAGTTCCTCTATCATAATCTTGAATGGCACCGGCAACTATCTCACTTGCAGAAGCAGATGTTTCATCAACCAAAACAACTATTCTTCCATCATTAAATAAACCATGCTTGGTAGTATAGATATCTCTTCTTGGTTGATTATAACCTTCTGTATAAACTATTAATGTTTGTGGTTTTAATAATTCTGAACAAACGTCTACTGCAGACTGCAACAAACCGCCTCCATTATTACGTAAGTCCAAAATAAGACTATTCATTCCTTTGTTTTTTAATTTTTGTAATGCATTATGAAATTCCTCACTAGTCGATAAAGTAAATCCTGTAACTTTAATAAAACCAACAGTATCGTTTATCATATACGAGACTTCTACACTTTTATTTGGAATAACTCCTCTTGTAATTTGGAAATAAATTAAATTATCATAATTTTTACGTTTTACTCCTAAATTAACTTTTGTACCTTTAGGACCACGTATTAATCTCATGATATCTTCGTTTTTCTTATTTACTCCGGATACTATTGAATCGTTTACAGATACAATTCTATCTCCAGCCCTAAGGCCTGTATTAATTGCCTTTTTAATTTCTTCAGGATTATCTAAATCCGTTCTAATTGCTTTTTTTGAAGGCCCTCCTTTTATTACATCAACAACATAAACGGAATCTTTTTCTAATCTGAATTGAATACCAATTCCTTCAAAATTTCCCATTATTTGTTCATTGGCAATTTTTAAATCTTCTTTAGAAATATAAACTGAATGAGGATCTAAACTATCTAACAAACTGACAATAGCAATTTCTTCCAACTTATCGTTATCTACAGAATCTACATATGAATTTTGTATTAAATATTTAACTTGACTAAACTTATCTAAATAATATTTTTCTGAATTTGATGAGAATTTAGAAGCAAAAGGTATCTTTATAGTACTTCGTACCGGAAAAACATAAATTGATATTGCAAACCCCACTAAAACAGATATTGCAACTATCAAAGGAATATATTTACTTAATTTATTATTTTTACCCATTTTATATATGTTATATGTATTGTAAAATTAATTTTTTCTAATATAATAATTATGGTATTTTTTTATGTCTGGTTATTCTTTTTCATTAATAATAAAATCATTAACCAATGATTAACGCATTCTGAAATAATATTAGTATTACTTATTGTTAAATTTATTCATAGCTATATCCATACCTTCTATTACAAAACTTTTAACGGCATCAGCAGCTACTTTTTTCCTAGTTTTTAAAATTTCCATTTCTTCATCAGTAAATTTACTCAAAACGAAATCTACTTTTTGCCCCCTACTAAAATCGTTCCCTATGCCAAATCTAATTCTATTAAATTTTTCAGTATTTAATGATTCTATAATATTATTTAAACCATTATGAGAACCTCCACTTCCCTTTTTCTTCATTCTAATTCTTCCGAATTCTAAATCTACATCATCTAAAATAACAATAAGATTATCTAATGGAATACGTTCTTTTTTTAACCAATACCTAACCGCATTACCGCTTAAATTCATAAAGGTTGTAGGTTTTAATAAAATTAGTGTTCTACCTCTATACCTTAAATTATTAACACAACCATATCTCTTTGATTCAAATTCTGTAATAGATCCTTCTGCTAACTCATCAATAATATCCCAACCTATGTTATGCCGTGTATGTTCATACTCACCTCCGGGATTTCCTAAGCCAACAATTAGATATTTCATTTTATAATCTGTTTTTTTATTATTTTTTGTAAATACTTTTTTTAAAAATTCTATCATAATAGAAATTGATAAATAGTTATTCTCTGATAACTTTGTGGAGATTTATATAAAATATTAAAACAGAGTTAGGAGGAATGGTTCCGGTATTTGGATTATAAAATGAATATGGCCCATAACCCAGATGTGAAGGAATTAAAAAAACAGCTTCACCACCTTCTTTCATTTTTAAAATACCAAGCCTTATACCATAAACTAAATCTGAAATATTTGATCCTTCAGGATTGTCTTCACGTGCAAAACTAACTTCTACATTATTAGCTAACCTTAAAGAATAACTATAAACAATAGAATCTGTTTCAATAGTACCCGTTCCACTACCTTTTTTTAATTCTACATAGTAAATTCCGGATTCATCTTCGATAATGTTATATTGATCTAATTTATAGTCTTTTATATAATTTTCAATTATTTCTATATCTTTTTCGTATTGACTTTTAATACAAGAAGTTGCACTAACTAATACAAAAATAGTAAAAACTAAAAATCTTAACTTTTTCATAAATATATTTTTAAAATGCAAATATACGTAAATCAATGATTTTATGTACATAAAATAAAATTTAATTCAAATTGTAAATTTTTAATTACTTTTGTAAAATATAAAAAATAATTATCAGAATTTGAAAAATAATAAAGTATTAATAGCAATGAGTGGTGGCATAGATAGCACTGTTGCCGCAATATTACTTAAACAACAAAATTATGATTTGGTTGGATTGACTTTTAAACCATATTCAGACAACTTAACTCCTGATTCTGAGTTCAATAGTGAAAAAACAATAGAGGATGCAATAAAAGTTTCAAAAAAACTAAATATAGAACATCATGTTATTGATATTGATCAGGAATTTAATAAATACGTAATTAGTAATTTTATTTCTGAATATTTAAATGGAAATACTCCCAACCCATGTGTTATTTGTAATAAACATATAAAGTGGGGATTGTTATATGAAAAAGCTTTAAGTTTAGGTTGCAACAAAATTGCCACAGGCCATTATGCAAATATTATTTTTCAAAACAATAGATATTTTTTAAGTAAAGGTGCCGATAGCACTAAAGATCAAACTTATTTTTTATGGCAATTAACTCAAGAACAACTCTCTAACACTATCTTCCCCTTAGGTGAATTTACAAAAGAAAAAGTTAAAGAAATTGCTATCGATAATGGTTTTACATCTCTTTCTAAGAAAAGAGAAAGTCAGGAAATTTGCTTTATTCCTAACGATAATTACAGAGATTTCTTAGAAACTCACATTCCAGATATACATGAAAGGTTTAAACCCGGAATTGTTAAAGATGTCAATGGAAAAGTTTTAGGTGAACATACAGGATTATATAAATATACAATAGGACAACGAAAAGGGTTAGGTATTGCAACTGGAATTCCTATGTATGTAGTTTCCATAGATTTAAAAAACAATACTTTAGTATTAGGGACTAAAGATGATTTGAATGAAGACGAGTTTTTTGTAACTAATACTAATTTTATGAAATTTGAAGATATTCCGGAAAATGGCTTAAAAATTCTCACAAAAATAAGATACAGAAATAAAGGAGTTCCGGGCACAGTTTATAAATTAAATGATAAAACATATAAAGTAAAATTAGACAACTATATAGATGCTGTTACGCCAGGTCAAAGTGCAGTTTTTTTTGACTTTTATAATAATAATCATATAATTGGTGGTGGAATCATAGCAAACTGTTAATATTACTTAAAAATAGGCCGTTAAGATTAATTTTTTTAACTTATTATTCCTTTTTATTTAAAGTTATTATATATAACTTTGAATGAGATTCATTTTTATGGATTTTGGATATATATTTAATTGATGCTCACCAAAAATTTATATCATGAAAAATTTCTACTATTCTTTACTAAAATTTTTAGCAATTTCAATTTGCATTTTTATTGCAAATTCAATTTTTGCTGACGAGTTAATCTACATCGAATTAGAAACTCCTGAAGATGTATATACATTTTCTGAAAATCCGAAACTAAATCTAAAACACTATTGTGATTTTTTTGTAATCTGCTCTGTTGAAGATATTACAGATGTAAATAATTACAATTACAGTGTTATAGATGCAAATGCATGGAATAATTACGAGTACGTTCTTATTAATGTAAATAACGATCAAAAAAATTACATTGATAATTACGATGGTAATGGTAAAATTATTTACAATAACCAATATTTTGTAATAGTCAAAATTGATAAGGATACTGATATTGTTTATCCAAAAGTAAATTTCAACGGTATTGTAAGATTAACGGAAGAAGATATAGTAACTGTTTACAATCCAACTAATACAAAAGCTGATTACTATACAACTTATTATGATGAAAATATTAATAACCTTTTAAATGAGGTTAATAAAGATTCCTTACAATATTACGTACAACATTTAGAAGATTACGGAACAAGATATTGTGCATCAAATCAAAGTGTACAAGCACAAAATTGGATTAAAGATCATTTTGAAAGACTTGGTTACGAAGTACAGCTTCAAAAAGTTAACAATTTTCCAAGTAAAAATGTTATTGCATATAAAAAAGGAACTAAATATCCTGATGAATATGTTGTATGTGGATCCCACTTAGACTCTTATAATAGAAATGATCCTTTTTATGCACCAGGTGCTGACGATAATGCTACAGGAACTGCCGGTATGATGGAAATTGCCAGATTATTAAAAGATTATGATTTTGAGAGATCAATAATTATTTGCACTTTTACTGCCGAAAAACTAGGTTTATACGGAAGTAAAGTGTTTGCTAGCAGTTGCCGCAATCAAAATTTAAATATCTTAGGATATTTTAATATAGATATGTCAGGCTATCTAAAACCAGGTAACCAAATTCAAACTTCAGTTGTATTTCCAAACTCAGCAACAACTTTATACAACTATTATAAATTTAACGTTAACCAATATGTTCCCAATTTATATGTAGAAAGAGGTTATTTATACGGTGCAGATAGTGACCATACTCCATTTAATAATAACGGATATATGGGGCTTTATCCTTTTGAAAATGCAAATGCGTCTAGCCCTTACATACACACAACAAACGACCGAATAGGTCCAAGTGTAAATAACTTTGATCAAGTTAAGATGTTTACTCAAGCATGTATGGCAAATGTAATGTCCTTAGCCAAATTAGCTGAAGACAATACTTTAGACTTTGTGAAATCTTGTGAAGATATTGGAGATCAAGTTGTTTCCAATACAAATGGAATTGCAGGAAATAAACATACTAATAATAACTGGGATGTAACGGTGAATAGAGATGATGCTAATGTTAGCTGGACTCTTTCCGGTGCAACTTCTGCTTCCGGAAACAACACTTTAAATGGTGTTACATTTAATTTGGGAAAAACTATAGTTAAATGGGTAGCTACTGATGAAAACAACACAATAGATTGTAGTTATGAAGTAACTGTTAATGATAATGAAGCTCCTATAATTGTTTGTCCGGAAGGCGAACTTACAAGAAATAACGATGAAGGAATGGATTACTACACAATTGTAGGTGATGAATTTGATGCAACTGCTACTGATAACAATCCATCAAATTTAGAAATAACAAATAATTTAAACAATAAAAACTCTCTAAACGGTGTGCAACTGCCAATTGGTAGTACTACTATTGTATGGACAGCTACCGACGGAATTAATAACGCACAATGTACTGTAGAAATTCTTATTAACGACATTGAATCACCTACACTTGAAGTTAGTTGCGAAAACATTGGAGATCAAAATATTACTATTGATGCTCCAAATGAATATTATACTAACATTGGTAATGGATGGGATATTATTGCAAGTGATAACCATGAAATAGATAATTTAATATGGACATTAACAGGTGCAACAGAAAATACCGGTACAGAAACTTTAGATAATGTTAATTTTAATGTTGGAGTTACATATGTAAAATGGTTCGTTGAAGACCAAAGTGGGAACTCTATTGAATGTGAGTTTATAGTTACTGTTAATGTAAATGAAGATACTAATGCGCTTACAATAGAATGTGTATAAGATGCTACTAAAGATAATGATGAAGGTAAAAACTATTACACTGTTGTTGGTAACGAATTTGACCCTGTAGTTACTGATGAGAATTTAGAGAATTTAGAAAATTTAGTATTAACAAATAACTTTAATGATTCTAATACTTTAGCAGGTGCAAAATTACCTATAGGAACTAACAATATTATTTGGACAGCAACAGATGGAGAACATACTGTAGAATGTACTTCAACAATTACTATTGTAGATAATGAACCTCCTGTAGTTATTTGTCCGGACGAAGATTTAGAAAGAGAAAATGAGGAAGGCCTTTATTATTACACTGTGCAAGGTGATGAATTTGATGCAATTGCAATAGATAATAACCAAGAAAACTTACTCTTTGTGAATAGTGTTAACTATACTAATACTTTAGCCGGAGAAAAATTAAATATTGGTTATACCTACGTTGTTTGGACAGCTAATGATGGTAACAATTATACACAATGTAATTATTTGATTCATGTTGTTGATGTTGAACCTCCTACTGTAGATTATTTAGAAGAAGTTACCAGAGATACAGACCCTGGCGATAGATATTACACTGTACAAGGTGATGAATTTGATCCAATTATAACTGATAACAATCCTAATCCGGATCATATGTATATGAATAATGATTTTAACAACAGAAGTTCTTTAGCCGGAGAAATGATGCGTTTTGGCACTCATGAAGTTAATTGGACTCTTTCTGATGGTTCTAATTTTGTTTATTGTACAACAACCATTCATATCGTAAATAATGAACTTCCTACGTTTATAAGGGACTGTAATAGTATTGGAAATCAAGTTGTAGAAATTGATGCTACTGAAACAAACTATACACATTTGGGATCTGATTGGGATGTAACAGCAAGAGATAATGTTAATCATTTTCCGGATTTATTTTGGACATTAACTGGTGCTACTGAAGATAATGGTATTAAAACTTTAAATAATGTTACTTTTAATGTTGGGGTTACAAATGTAAAATGGCACGTTGAAGATAAAAGTGGAAACTTTATTGAATGTGAGTATACTGTTACTCTAAATGTATATACTAACGAGCCACCTACAATAGAATGTGTTGATAATGCTACTAGAGATACTGACAAAGGTAAGAATTATTACACAGTTGTGGGTAATGAATTTGATGCAACTGCTTCAGATGATAATTTAGAAACTTTAGTATTAACAAATGACTTTAATGATTCTAATACTTTAGCAGGTGCAAAATTACCTATAGGAACTAACAATATTATTTGGACAGCTACTGACGAGGAGCATACTGTAGAATGTACTACAACAATTACTATAACAGATAATGAACCTCCAGTATTTGTAACAGATTGTAACTCGATAGGAAATCAAATAGTAGAAATAGAAAAAACTGAAGCTACCTATACACATATAGGTACAAACTGGGATATCCTTGCTACCGACAATGATGAAATTGCAAATATTAATTGGACATTAAGTGGAGCAACAGAAGGTGAAGGTACCACTACCATAAATGGTGTAACATTTAATTTAGGTACAACCTATGTAAAATGGATTGTAACAGATAATAGCGGGAACTCAATAGAATGTTCATATAATGTAACAGTTAATGAAGTTGAAGATGTCGAAGAACCATTAGAATATTGTGACAGCTACGCTAATAGCAGCTATTACGAATGGATTAATAGATTTATTATGGCTAATGTAGACAATTATTCTTATGGAAATAGATATAGTGACTTTACAAATAAAGTTATTAACGTAAAAAAAGGTGATATAGTACCTGTTTATTATTCATCCGGAAAAAGAGGAGATTACTCTTCTGTAGTTTGTTGGTCTATTTGGATAGATTACAATCATGATGGAATATTTAGCAATAATGAATTAGTTGTCAATGGTTGGTATTATTCAGGATATATGTTACAATCTAGAATTACTATACCTCAAGATGCATTAAATGGAGAAACTCGTTTGCGTATTAGTATGAAATATAGGAATTATGCCGGACCTTGCGAAATATTTCAACATGGAGAAGTTGAAGATTATACTATTAACATAAGTGATGGCGAATTTGCCGATTATGCATTTATTGGTGAAAATAACCTAATAGATGATACCGAATATTACCACTTAATAGAAGGAGATGTACCTTCTAACGATTTATATCCAAATCCTACAAAAGATATTATTACACTTAATATCTTTAATTTAGATGACATCATAGATATAAATTATAAGATCCTTGATTTATCAAGTAAGGTTGTTTTATCAGGAAAAACTACATCTAACCAAATAGATGTTTCTACCTTGAAAAACGGTACTTATATCTTATATATAGATGATATTAGACCTATAAGTATTAAATTTATCAAAGAATAATTATTTAATGAATATTTCTTAATTCTTCAGAATTAAGAATTTCATCTTTGATCAATTTATATTTAATAAAAAACTAATACTTTGTGCATCAAATGGCAACACAAAGTATTAGTTTTTTTTATACAATTTGTGTTGAAAAAGTGCAGTGATACTCAATCTGCTTTCTCACTGGAATAACAATAGCTATCATGGTGAACTGCTAGATCTTATTGCGTTTTTTGCTGAATTTATTATTACATTTTTTTAAATTCAAAAAAAATAATTAAATTTGCAAAAAATAATTTTATAATTAATATTATGGCAACAACAGCAGATTTTAGAAACGGATTATGTATTGAATATAATGGAGACTTATATACTATTGTTGAATTTCAACATGTAAAACCCGGTAAAGGTGGAGCTTTCGTTAGAACAAAGCTAAAAAATGTAAAAACAGGGAAAGTTATCCCCAATACATTTACAGCAGGAGTTAAAGTAGAAGTTGCTCGAGTAGAAAGACGTCAATACCAATTTTCTTATAAAGATGACATGGGCTATCACTTCATTAATCAAGAAACATGGGAAGATACTCTTATTCAGGAAAATATGATAGAAACTCCTGATTTATTAAAAGAAGGTCAAGTAGTTGAAATAGTTTTCCATGCAGATACAGAAACTCCTTTAATTTGTGAGTTACCACCATTTGTAAATTTACGAATTACCTATACAGAACCTGGTGAAAAAGGTAATACAGCCACAAACGCTATGAAAGATGCTACTTTAGAAACCGGTGCAGTTATAAAAGTTCCATTATTTATAGATAATAATGAACTTATTAAAGTAGACACAAGAAATCATAGCTACGCTGAAAGAGTAAAAGAATAATAAAAAAAGAATAATTAGTTTTATGAAATTTACTGAAAAGGTAACTCTCAATGATATCTTAAAAATAATTGATGCTGAGCCTATTGGTAATTTAGATGTAGAAATCTTAGGGATTAATGAAATTCATAAAGTTAATAAAGGAGATATTTCCTTTGTTGACCATCCTAAATATTACGATAGGATGCTAAAGTCCAATGCCGATATTATTATTATCAATTCTAAAGATGTAGAAGTACCTGAAGGAAAATTGTTATTAATTTCTGATGACCCGTTTGGTGACTTTGTAAAAATAATAAATTATTATCAACCTTTTTTACCAAGTAATAAGAATATCAGTGATTCTTCCAAAATAGGCAAAGGCACCATTATTCAACCAAGTTGTTTTATTGGAAATAATGTAGAAATTGGAGATAATTGTATTATTCATGCAAATGTTACTATATACGATAATGTAAAAATTGGGAATAATGTAATTATCCACTCTGGTAGCGTAATAGGTGCTGATGCATATTATTTTCAAAAGAAAAATGGGAAGTACAGAAAATTTGTTTCGTGTGGAAATGTTATTATTGAAGATAATGTTGAAGTTGGAGCTTTATGTACAATAGACAGAGGAGTAACAAGCGACACACTTATTGGAGAAGGAACAAAATTCGATAATCACGTACAAGTTGGACACGATAGCATTATCGGAAAAAATTGTTTAATTGGATGCCATTCATCAATTGCAGGCGTAACTACTATTGAAGATGACGTAGTAATTTGGGCAAGGGTAGCTATTAACAAAGATATTGTAATAGGGAAAGGGTCAACTGTATTAGCAATGTCTGCTGTAGGAAAAAATGTCAACCCCGGTGATATTGTTTTTGGCGTGCCAGCTATTGACCACAACAAAAAATGGAGAGAAATGGCAGCACTTAAAAATCTCCCTGATTTTATGGCAAAATTTAATGATAAATAATTAACTATATATCAATAAAATAACAACAATTAATTCTTAGAAAAGAAATAATTATTGATAATTATTATTAGATATAATTGTTAATATTAATATAATAATATCGTATTATTAGTATTTCCGAATAACACTATGATGTGAGAGAATATTCTATAAGAATAGAAGAAATAATTTTAAATATTATTTTTTCTGCAAACTTCTTTAGAATTTAATAAAAAGTATATAAGTTTTGTGTAATAAATACTTAAAATAAAATGAGTTTTAAAAGTAAATTTGCATCTTTTATACTAAAACTATTTCGCTGGGAAATAAAAGGAATGGAGCAATACGGAAATGTAAAAAAAGCCGTATTAATTATGGTTCCACATACTAGTAACATGGATTTTGTTATTGGTAAACTTGTTCTCACAAAACACAATAAAAAATGCCTTTTTTTTATTAAAAAAGAAGCTTTCGACTGGTTTTTAATAGGACCTATCTTAAAAAAATTAGGAGGAATTCCAATAAATAGAAATCAACATAATAATCATATAAAAAAAACAGTAAAAATATTAAACGAACAAGATAATATATGGATTGCAATTACTCCGGAAGGTACACGCAAGAAAGTTGAACGGTGGAAAAAAGGATTTTATATAATAGCAATGGAAGCTAAAGTTCCCATCTTAATATCATATATCGACTATAAAACTAAAAATGCAACTATTGCTGACATTTTCTATCCAACCGGTGATTATCAATCCGACCTTATTAAAATAAAAGAACACTATATTGGTGTATCGGGACGAAACCGCTAAATAACTTCTCTTTACTTTTTATATAGCTTTCCAAGCTATATTTTTGTGTTAATATTTGTTAAAAAAGATTGACAATTTTGCCATTTAAAGATTAATGATTGAGTGCTAATTTAATTATTAATCTTAAATTTTTTATTATGGCAAACAATAATAAATATTGTCAATTAATGAAGCCGGGTTATGATTATCATGTTTATAATCAGGGAAATAACGGCGAAAATATCTTCAAAAGAAGAGATGATCGAATCAGATTTGAGGTGTATTTATATGGCTATATGCAAGATGTAGTCAATTTTTACACAATATCATTGCAAAAGAACCACTTTCATCTTGTAATTCAGATAAAATCCGTGGAGGAGATCTTAGCCAAAGTAGATGAAGATGAATTACTTCAAGATTTTGTAGAACGTCTTGATAGTGAAGATGAAGAGTACATTGCAAGCAGAGTTGTAAGTGAATTATTCCGTAGGTTTTTTATGAGCTTTGCTATTTTCTTTAATCTTAAGTATAAACGTACAGGAAGTTTATTTAGAAAAAGCTTTAAAAGGATCTGGTTACATGACTTACAGTACTTACGCGATTGCATCGTTTATGTAAATCGGAACGTCACGCATCATAATCCTCGACTTAGCTATAAGACGTATGAATGGTGCTATTACAGCAGGTTTTTAGACGATAATTATATCGAAAGTTTAAAAGGTACTTTTTTTGATTTTGAAAGAATCTTTGGCAGCAAAAAGAATTTTATCTATTTGCATGAACGCAAAGATTTATACGATGCCAATTACTCGATAGAGTAGTTGAAATCGGCCCTATCTCCGGGAAAAGAGAACTTATTATCCGTATGTACTCAGTATGTATTTTTTAACATACAGCCCTCCGTATGTCCAAAACAGTCGAAAAAATCCTCAAAAAAATTTTTCTACAAATATTTTTCTAAATTTTCCTATTTTTTCGAAAAAAATGTCTCAAAAAATGATTTTTTTGATGAAAAAAGTCAAAAAAATGAGAAAAAAATTCATCGAAATTAGAAAATTTCATTTTTTAATAATCAGCTTAGAAAGCTATAAAAAAGCTATTAAAAAAAACTATAAAAATAGATACAAAAAAAACCAACTAACTCACTCTGATTTAGTTGGCTTTATTTTCTAATTATAGAATGTCTCTAATGAATGAACGTGAAGAGGTAAAAATAATTAAAAATATAAATCTCTTTCACCTTGTTTTACTCTTTCAATTCTATCTTTTAGTTCATCAATGTTAACAGCTCCCTCTGATTGTTCAAGTTCGTCTACTTCTTTTTGAATTAGTTTAAAACCTTTTTCACGAACTTCCGGAGTTGCATAATCCATTAAATATTCTAACAATGTTAAGATTGCATTAGGTGTACAATAACGTTTTATAAAACCTGGAACTGAAAATTCCATGAAATGTTCTCCTGTTCTTTTTAATCTGTAACATGCAGTACAAAAAGATGGTAAGTACTCGTCATCAAGTAAATTTTCAATGATATCACCTAATGAACGGTCATCATTAATCTTAAATTGCTCTCTATTTAAATCTTGATCTTTAGGTTTATTTTCTACTTTTGAATGGTGATACCTATAATCTCCTATTTGTAAGTTTGTTCCACCATCAATTTGAGAAATACCATATTTTATTGCCTCACTGCGGAACTTAGGATTTTCTCTTGCTGTTAAAATTAATCCTGTATATGGTACGGCCAATCTCAATATTGCTATTATTTTTATAAATGTTTCATCGTCTACCATATATTTTTGATCTAGATTTATTGTAGACGCATCCTTTATTCTTGGGAAAGATATTGTATGAGGTCCTACATTATAACAAGCTTCTAAGTGGTTAGTATGACGAACTAGCGCCATTACTTCGAATTGCCAATGATACAAACCGAATAAAACTCCTATTCCATTATCATCTAAACCTGCTTCTTGAGCTCTGTCCATAGATGTTAAACGCCAATCAAAATCTTTTTTATTACCACTTGGGTGATACCATGAATAGGCTTCGGGGTGATAAGTTTCTTGGAAAATTTGATATGTACCTATTCCCGCTTCTTTAACTGTTCTAAATCCTTCGATATCTAATGGAGCAGCATTAATATTAACTCTGCGTATTTCGCCATTACCTTTTTTAACACCATAAGTTACTTTAACTGTATGTGCTATATATTCCGCTGAATAATCAGGATGTTCACCATATACTAATATTAATCTTTTTTGACCATCATTTTCTAGGGCTTCTACAGATTGGATTAATTCCTCATCTGTTAATGTTTTACGTATTTGTTGTTTATTAGATACTCTAAAACCGCAATATTTGCAATTATTTATACATCTGTTTCCTACATATAGAGGGGCAAATAAAACTATTCTATTGCCATAAATACGCTTTTTTAATTCATGTGCACCTGCTTTAATTTCTTCAACTAAATCTTTATCAGTTGTGTTAATTAAAACTGCTGTTTCTTCTAATGTTAAACGTTGTTTATTTAGAGATTTTTGGATTATCTCACGTACTCGTTCCGGAGTGCTAACCGTAGTATTCAAGATGTCCCACAACTCATCCGGATCAATGAATGGTTTCATTTTTTCATCTGGAATTCTACACTTTTCTGGATTAAATCTCATTTTATTAATTTTTATACCATTTTATATTACTATAACACACAATACCTTAGTTTATTGTATTATTATATATTAAAATATATTAACTTTTCTAAGATATTAATAATAACTATTTAATAATTATTTAATTATCTTTTAAAACTATCACAAAATAGTTATTGCTCTACATTATCTAATGCATTTCGGAAAATATGGAAAAAACCCTTATAGACGGTATCCTCTTTACTACCTCTACATTCTAAGACATAAAAGTAAACTCCATCCGGGAGATTTCCTCCATCAAATTCACCGGGTTTTCCTGCATAATCTATTTTAGTATAAACTAACTTTCCTTGTCTATTATATATATGAAGTGAATTTCCTAAAAAAACTTCCATCAAAGTTCTTTCGGGATCATCTTCTAATGTAATTTCAAAAGTATCGTTTACACCATCTCCATTAGGCGTAAATACATTCGGAATTTTTAAATTTGGTCTGGCAATTTGTAATGTATATGTAGCAGAATCTTTACAATCAGCTTCATATGTTTGTATATTCTTAATAATAAATTCTGAATATACTTCTTCGTCGAATGCACCATAATCATGTGTAGTTTCTACACTATACGACCCATTTCCATCACCAAAGTCCCAAAAATACTTATAAACATAACTAGTATCGCATTCTATCTCGGTCCTTAACGAAATAATAGGATTTTGAGGATATATTTTTGCCGGATCGCAAATAATATTTATTCCCAATTTAGGATATGTTTCTACTTCAGCTTTTTGTGTTATATAACAACCTACAGAGTCAGTTACCGTTACTTCATAAGTTCCTTTAGGTAATTTATACATCAAACTATCAGAGAATAATACGCCTAATGGGTAATCGTAATCATAAGGTAACCTACCATCCCCAAAAGGAACACCTCCGGTAGCACTAACTAAAAGTATTCCCTCTTCAGTATCAGGGCAACCTTTTTTCATTTGTGTTATATTTACATTAAATTCAGGATAAACAGATATTGTTACTCCCGTTCTGCAAGTATTATTATAAATAGATGTAACATCTACAAAAAAATCTTGTGTTTCAGTAGGATTAATATGTAAATTTTCTGATGTACTACCATCATTCCAAACATAACTATAATTATAAGTGGAATTTGAATCTTTTAAATTCTTTATTTCTTGTTTACTTAAATCACAAGTGTATATTCTTATATCGTCTATTCCTCCTTGATAATTATGGTTTTTAAGGCCCAAAGCTGCTCCGATATATGTAGGTTGTTCTAATTTTTGAGGAAAAACATTTATAGATTCAGACAACATTAAAGTCCCATTGATATAAATTTTAAGCTCATTTAAACAACAAACAACATCAACCATACTCCAATTACCATCTACAACTTTAGCTTTAGTTACTTTAAATTCTTGTGATGATACTCCATCGCTAGTTAAAAATCCGATATATCCTTCTTTATCTATAGTTAATGCATAACTGCATTCCGATAAATCTTTAACTGCAGGTTTCCACTTATTAATTATATAATATGTATTATCCATTGCAGATGTACCATAAATTGAATCCGGTCTTAACCAACAATGTAAAGTAAAAGAATTAAAAATATCTTGGTTCTCTGAATAAGGTATTTGAATAACACTTAAAGATGCTGGGTTAGTAGTTGATGGAGATAAAAATATAGCTCCTTCTTCATTACCAAATCTATCTTCTGTGGAAATTAACGGTAAACCTGTTAATCCATGATTGTTATAACCGCTAACATCTTCAGTATTTCCAAAATCGCAAGTATAATTACCTGATAAACAATATGGTTCTACATTCTTTAATTTAATAGAGTAATCTACTCCATAACAAACAGTAGTATCGTTAGATGCAACTTTTACATTATTTAGATCTAGTAAAAAGGTATCTAATACAGTTGTTGAACCTGACATTTGTTTAACAACAAAAGTTCCACTTCGTTTTGCCCATATCGAAGAAGTTGTTTCCCCCGTATTCCACAAATACGAATTGTACCCATCAGATGCTTCTAATAAAACACTATCTACATCGCAATAGTTAATTACATCTCCTCTATATCCTTGTCCTAATAAGGAACTAAAAATAAAGAATGTTAAAAATATTATAGAAAATAAATTTTTATTGACCATCTAAATATCTAATTTTTGCTTCTAAAAGAGCAATTTCTTGTTTTGCTTTATTAATTTTCTTTTCAAACTCTGTTTTTAATAACATAGAATTTTTAGAATTAGATAAAAATCCAATATTATTTTCCCAAAGAGTAACATCATCTTTCATTGTTTGAAGTTTGCTTAATAACTGACGCTTTTCTTGACTTATTAGTTGATTTGCGTTAGGATTTTCTTTAAGTACAGAAATTTTATTTTTAAAATCTTCTTTATAAACCTCAACACCACGATCGCGAAGTAAATTAAACTTCTCATCTAAAGCACTTTTATATCTTGAATTTATTTCATCCTTATCTTTAAAAGCTACATATCCAACAGACATCCACTCTCTTTGTAATGCTTTTAATTCATCTAATGCTGCTTCTAAGTTTTCGTCTATCTCTATGCTTTTAATCTTAGAAATAATTGCTTCTTTCTTTTGTTTATTTTCTTCGTATGTTTCATTAATGTTAGAAAAATGATCTTTCTTCCTATTGAAAAACTCATCGCAAGCACCTCTGAAACGTTTCCAAATTTTATCAGACATTTTACGTGGTACAGGACCTATTTCCTTCCACTCTTTTTGTAAATTAATAAGTAAAGTTGTTGTTTCTTTCCAGTCTGTGCTATCTTTAACAGCTTCTGCTTGAGTACATAAATCTAATTTTAGGTTATAGTTATTATACTGTTCTTCTTTTAGTTTTGCAAAAAACTTTTTTCTATTTGTATAAAATCTATCCATAATAGATTTAAACTCAGTCCAAATTTCTTCGTTTTGTTTACGAGAAGCTGGTCCTATAGTCTTCCAAATACTGAATAATTCTTGTAATTGATCACTTTTAGCATGCCACTCTTTTACATTTGTAGGAAGTTCTTCTGTTAAGGCTTTTGCTTCTTCTATTAATGCTGTTTTGGCAGCAAAATTACTATCTTGTTGATCTTTTAATTGGAAATAATGTTCTTTTCTACGAGCATTAATTTTATCTGTTGCTGTTTTAAATCTATCCCAAAGTTCATCTCTTTTATCTGATGGAACAGGACCAATTTCTTTCCAAGCTTGATGATATTCTTGTAATTTTTTAAAAGACTTAATAATAGATTTCTCTAATAAAAGTTCTTCGGCACGTTCACATAAAGCAATTTTAGCTTCCATGTTTTTTTGATAATCTAAATCTCTTAATTCTCTGCTAATTTTTACTTTATCAAAAAACTTTTCAACTAAGAAGTGATAATTTTGCCACAAATTATTTAATTCGGATTTTGGAACTTGTCCAATTTCTTTCCATTGATCCTGAAGCTCATTAAATTTATCATAAGTAGTTTTTAATGATTCTTCCGATTCGATTAAAACTCTTATTTGTTCTAAGATTTCTTTTTTCTTTTCTAAATTATCCTTTTTTTCTTGTTCTAAACTATCTAAATGATCTTTACGTTTTTGTTTATATATATTGAATACTTCAACAAATCGCTGTTCTAAAGGATCTACATAATTAGTTTCTTCTTCATCTTCTTCATCTCCTATATTCAATCCTCCACTAATCTTCATTCTATTATCATAGACAGCTTTTGTTTTTTCATGAAAAGCAACTTTAATACCTGCTACCTGAGGCTTTATAGATATGATATCATCTGTTTGAAGCAAATCGTGTAATCTATTTATTAATTCTTCACGCGTCATGGAAGAAAAATCTTCTTTAGATTCTTTAGCATCTTCTATATCTTCTTCATCTTCTTCATCTTCTTCATCGATACCTTCATTTTCAGAATCAATATCATAATCATCTTCAGAAACCCTTATTTTAGTTTCATTTTTAGGTTCGTCAGAAATAGCATCCTCTTTTATTTCTTTTACATCAGATTCTTTTCCTTCTAAACTTTCTTCAATATTAACATCGCTAACTTGCTCCGATGCATTCTCTGATGCTTCAATCTTGGAAGTAGATTCCTCAGAATTAACTTTTGTTGTTTCTACTGTATCTTTTACACCATTATCAACATTGTTGATTGGGCTGTTTAAATCATCCTGATTGGTTACAGGTTGTAGGTCTTTCTCGCTCATATTTAACTGTTTTTGTTACAGATATAAAATTATTCAATAAAAAATAAATTGTAACTGCAAATGTAAGAAAAATATTTAATTAATTATTATTATAATCCATAACTATTAAAATTTATATGCCCAATATTAAATGTTAATGTAAAAGGCATCTCTTTATTATTATATAAATTGAAATTCAAACTAATTGGAGCTATTGAATTTCTAAAAATAACACCAGATGATCCTAAATAATACACTTTATTAAAAAATTCTCCAATATCTGCTTCCTGATTTTCGGTAGCTTGTAATTGAAAGAATGGAGAATAAGCATATCCTTCTAAATAAAGAAAAAATTTAGGTGAAAATTTATAGATGAATTTGCCACCTAACGTTACAAATGTATTAGCTCTATATTCCGGTAAAAATCTAATTTTACTATCTTGAAATGGCTCAAAACTTTTTGCGTGTAGTAAAGACGCCATATAATTTGCCCAATTTGTTTGAGTAGAAAAAGCTCCACTTGCAAATAAACCTAATGAGATTCTTTTTTTACTTAATATAAAGTGTTCGTAAGCAAAATTCACACTTAACCATTTTTGTTGTCGTTTTGAAAACGACTTCATTAACGATGTAGTTCCAGCAGTATAATTTTCATTCCCGAAAATATAATCTACATTAAGTTGTATTTTATACCCATAATCAGGGAAAAAGTTATCATTTAAAGTACTACGCAAATAAGTTATTCCGGAAGATAAGCCGGTAAAAACATCTAAATCCGCTTCGTCACTACTAGAAAAAAATTTTGTATTATAATATGAGTCTTTAGTATTTACTAAACAAGACCTTAAATAAAGCTCCGATCTTCGGGAAATTGGCATCCCAATTCTAAATTGGATATGTTTTTCGTCCTGAATCAAATAAGAGGGATTGGAATCTATATAAAAATTTCCGGAAGTTGTAAAATAATTCTTTCTATTTATAGCCATATCCAAATAACTGTATATTAACACTTTGGTAGGATAATCTATCTTTGTTTCAATACCTACTCCATTATAAAAGTTTCCAAAAAACAGATTGAACTTAGAGTCTAATGAAAATCTGGAAAGATATCTATGCTGGACACCGAAGAATGCTTGGTTTACGCCTCCAATAGAAATATTTCCTCCTATTTTAGCCTCTAAATTATAATTTTGTTTGATATTTAAAAACAGATCATACAATCCTGTAGAATCATTATATACTGCTATCGGATATGAAGATGATACATTGTCTAAGGAAGTTAATAGGTCATATTTATCTTTTAATTCACTTACAGATAAAAAATCTCGATTCCCTATGATTAAGTTTTTGATATATTCTTCTTGTCCTTTGTTTACATTTGCTACAAAAACATTTGTAAAAAACAAAGGAGGTTTTTTTTGGTTAAATGTTTCTCTTTTTTCTTTTACCTCATTGAGAGTGACCTTTCTGTTCACATTATTTTTTATTGAATCTATAAGGTAATTACAAGCGACATAGCCACTATCTATCAACTTTTGTGTTTGACTGAAATCTAAAAGAGGTATATCTATTACATTAGGTTTTATTAAAATACTATTATCCGGCATATCAAAATTCATATCAAACATAAAAACATTTTGAAGTACGGATATAATATCTGTTTCATCAGGATCAGGATAACTGGAAGAAACAGAAACTCCAATTATAAAATCAGGATTAAAAATTTCTTCCATTAGATCAACAGGAAAATTATTATACATTCCACCATCCAATAATACATTCCCATCTATTTTAATAGGACTAAAATAAAAAGGGAAAGACATAGATGCTCTTATAGCACTACCTAAATCTCCTTTAGATAAAACATATGGTTTATTTTCATTTACATTGGAAGCAACGCATCTGAAGGGTATCATTAAGTTGTCAAAATCATTTTTACACGCAGTTGTTGCTTGTGAGAAAAAAGTCATAAATCCAAAGTCCATAGCATCAGAAGAAATAATATTAGTAGGAAGGACTTTAAATTTAAATAAAGAATCCAGCTTAATTTTTACGGTTATCCATTCCGGAGTTGGGTTTAATTCTTTAGATATATAACCTTTCTTTTTTATTTCAGGACCCAGAAATGATTGAATTAATCCACTTTCAAATATTTCTGTAATTTCATCTAAGGAATATCCTGCCGAATATAAACCGCCAACTATCGCTCCGGCCGATGTTCCAATTATATAGTCAATAGGTATATCATTTTCTTCTAATGATCTTAAAACACCAATATGTGCTACCCCTCTTGAACCTCCACCACTCAAAACAACTCCTACCGATTGCCCAAAAGTTATATAACTAATTAAAAAAGAAAATAATATACCTAAAAACTTTTTCATATATGTTTAAGATTATTTTTATAAAAAACAATCTAATAAAATATATTTTTAGATTTTAGCTAAAGCTTGATCTAAATCTGCAATAATATCATCTGCATTTTCAATACCTACGGATAATCTTACAAGTCCTTCAGTAATGCCAGCCTCTATTTGATCTTCTTTACATATTTTTGAGTGAGTCATAGAAGCAGGGTGTTGAATTAATGTTTCAATTCCTCCTAAAGATACTGCTAATAAACAAACCTTTACATTATCCATAACTATCTTTCCTGCATTTAATCCACCTTTTAATTCAAAAGACATCATAACTCCAGGTCCTCTCATTTGTTTTTTAGCTAAATCATATTGCTCAAAAGACTTTAAACCAGGATATTTTACCCATTTTACTTTTGGATGATTTTCTAAAAATTCTGCAACTTTCATAGCATTTTGTTGAGATCTTTCCAATCTGATTGATAAAGTCTTTAAACCTCTACGTACTAAAAAGGCTTGATGAGGATCCATATTACATCCTAAATCAATCATTGCAGCACGTAATTGACAATATAATTCTTCATTTTTTGCAATTACAATTCCCCCAACTATATCTGCATGGCCGTTAATTGATTTTGTTACTGAGTGTAAAACTATATCTGCACCTAAATCTATAGGAGTTTGCAAATATGGGCTACAGAAAGTATTATCAACACAAACTAAAATTCCTTTTTCGTGTGCAACTTTGCAAAGTTTTTTCTATATCGGTAATACCCATAGTTGGGTTAGCAGGAGTTTCTGTATATATTAATTTAGTATTTGGTTTAATGTGTTTCTCTACATTATCAAAATTAGTTAAATCTGTAAAAGTAAATTCCACACCAAATTTAGTATAATAATGCTCCATAACTGAGTGTGTACAACCATAAAGTGAATTATGACATAAACAATGAGCTCCCTGATTTAAAAGACCAAATAACACAATGTTAACTGCACCCATACCTGATGCTGCAGCTATACCTCCAAATCCATGTTCTAATTCGGCAACTGTTCTTTCTAAATCCTCTATTGTAGGATTACCTAAACGTGTATAAATATATCCATCTGCCTCACCTGCAAAACATGCTGCACCATCATCGGCATTTTTAAATTGGAATGTTGATGTTTGATAAATAGGCATTACTGCACTACCCATTGCTTCATCATGGAGACCTCCATGAATTAATGTGGTTTCAAAACCTTTTTGTACTTTTTTCATTTTACTTTATTTTAATTAAATTAAATTTTTATTTATTATTTATATCAATGTAATTTCTTACATAATTAGCTAAGATAATATTATTTTATTATTCTATAGATAACTAATTATTAATTAGTTTACAATTTAAATCCTAAAGATATCCAAATTTTTGGATATCCCTTTTCTAATATAGAATTGGATACTAATAATTCTAAAGGACCAACAACACTATTAAATCTATATCCTAAGCCTATTCCTGCAATATAATCATACTGTTTTGGTTTTAGAAGCTTATCTGTAATTATTCCAAAATTTGCTTTTAATAATAAATTATGATACTGCCAAAAATTATATCTAAAATCTGTTTTTATTACTAAAGCATTTTCTACAATTTTTTCTCCCATCCCATATCCTGCAAATTTAATATTATTAATTAATTTATTGTCACTCATTCCTCCAATAAATATTTTTCTCGTATAAATAACAGAGTCAGGAAAATTAACAAACCCTGTTACTCCTGCATTTAAATATAATTTATCAGATAATTGAGTTATCTTTTCATATTCCGCTTTAATTCCAACATTAAAAGGTGCTGATACTAAAGAACTTTCTAATTCATTGTTTTCTAAATTGTAATAACGTATTCGCCAAAAAGGATAATCGAAAAAAACATTAAAATCAAAATAATTACCGTTAGTAGGTGACAAATTATCATTAATGCCATCAACGTTAAATCTTAAATTAGCACCTAATATATCATTTTTATACAAATAATTAATACCTTCTGCCGATATCAATTCGTTAGAAATATGTTGATAATGTAAATCTAATTCTAAAACATAATTTCTGCCAAAATAGTGTTGTGCCAAAAATCCTCCAATATATGTGGCATACAAGGTTTCAGCTATCTTAGACCTGTTTTTATTATATCTAAACATATTATATAACGAATAATCGGAGTACATGCCTAAAGCCGTATAACCACCTGTTCTACTATCTAACAAAGTTTTACCGAGATAAAACATATATTTTAATCCTAAGTATGGATTACGACTTATTTTAGATCGAAAAAATAATTTAGTGTTTCTAAATAACAAATCTCTTACAATTAAACCTAAGTATAAAAATGCTTTATAATCACTATTATAACTTAAACCTAGATTCAGTGTTATGGGATCTTTTTCTTTAATGTCTATATGCATATAATTTAAAGAATCTGCTCTTGTAATCTGAAAATTTAATGAATTAAAATACAAAGAACCATAACTCCTGTTAATACCTTCTAATACCTGATTACAGGTTAAGGGTTTACTTTCCCTAAAATTAAGTTGTCTTTCAATAAACGAACTAAATTGTGAAGAACCTTTTAAAGAGATTGCATCTAATTTTATAGTTTGGTTTTCTTTTGGCAAAGTACTATCTGTATTATGTGTAATTACATAATCTTTAAATAATAATGCCAAAGAGTCTAACGAACTTTCATTTTGCAATGCAGCTTCTTTGCCTAATTCTATTAATTCTTTAACATTTGAAAAATTGTTGGTATTAAAATCTTTAGTATCAGGTTCTATTAATAAATCACATAAATTACAAGCCTCACGATTTTTTTCTATGTTATTAATCCATAACATTTGTTCTGTAATATTCCTGAATGAAGATAATGTTTCTAAACTTACAGATTCATATCCAACATTAACACCTATAATAATATCTACTTTCCCTATGTCTAACATTTCTTTTACAGGAAAATTATTATAAAGCCCACCATCTAATAAAAGCATATTATCCATTTTTACGGGAGAGGACACATTAGGAACAGCAATAGATGCCCTAACAGCTAAAGGTAAAGAACCTTTATCTAAAATAACTTCTTTGCCCTCTATTATATCTGCTGCAACACAAAAATATGGTATATTTAATTTAGAAAAATCATCTACAAACATCACATTCCAAAAGTATTTATTTAGCATAATCATAATATTATGACCTCCAACTAACCCTCCCGGAATATGAGGTTTAAGCGATTTACTGAATGTCATACTAAAAATACTATTATGATAAAAATCCTTTTCATCATATACAACATAATTTCTAGGAATTTTATCTAACACTAAATCTCGCCATTTTATTTTAGTAAAAGCATTTTCTATACTATCCGAAGTATATCCGGATGCATATAAAGCGCCTACTAATGCACCCATAGAAGTACCACAAATATAATCTATTGGAATACCCTTTTCTTCTAAAACTTGAATTACACCAATATGAGAAAAACCCTTAGCACCTCCTCCGGATAAAACTAAACCTACTTTAGGTCTAGTTTGCCCAAAAGATATATTGCTTATAAGAAAAAATAATATTACAAAATTTATTATGAAATTTTTCTTATTCATACATTATTCTCATCATCAAATATATTAACACAGATATCAATTTTTATCACATAAATATTATATCTAACATACAAATTATAGGAACTCTAACCATTTAAAATCATAAGAGTCTAACATCACATTCACTACATTTTTAATATTTATATGAACTACAGAATCAGATAAATTGTTTAAAACTAAAACTTCTCTATCGCCTAAAACTCGTTTATAAGCTAAAACGTTATCAAGATTTGTTTCTACAATAATTAATTTTCCTTCACCAAAAACTTTATATAAATTTCGTTCATGAATCATCTTTTTTAGCATATTAAACACTTGAAATGTTAAAGATGATTTCGTTCTTAAATCAGTATTTATTATATCCCAATCAATTGAACCTCGAATAATATTTCTACTGTCAATAACCTCATTATCAACGTCATCAGAATCATCTACTCTATTGTTCCCTAATTTAAACTTATCAAAATAGGAATAATCATTTCCTAATGCCAATTCATCTCCATAATAAATAATAGGAGTACAAGGTAAAGTAAGTAATAACGAATTTGCTAATAAAATCTTTTTTAATTCAAAATTAAACAACTCGCTTAAACGAGATGATATCCCTTCATTATTCCTAAAGCTCCATCGTTTATCTTTACAATAATATTTGACAAGGTTTTCTCTATCTTTCTCACTTACATAATCTTTTTCGAAACTTAACTCGTCGTGCCCTCTCAAAAATAAAAACCACTGTGCATTTTGATCTACTTTTTTAAAAACATCATCTATTAATATGTTTTCTATATGGATTTTATTTTCAGTAGCTAAAGATTTATAAATAGAAGTAATTAAAGGGAAATTGTATGCTCCATTACATTCTGAATTATCGTTTAAGTATTTTACAATTTCTTCAAGAGGCTGACATGCTTCTGCTAACATTAAAACATTGTTATTGACAATATTTGCAGCTGCCCTTAAAAATTTTACTATTAAATGCGTTTGCGTTAAATTTCTGCAGTCTGTTTTTTCTTCCTTCCAAATAAAGGGGATGGCATCTAATCTAAACCCGTCTATTCCCTTATTTAACCAATAAATAATAATATTGGTCATTTCTATTAAAACCTTCGGATTTTTATAATTTAAATCCGGTTGGAAGTCAAAAAATCTATGAAAATAATATTCATCATCTTGCTTATCTGCTTTGGTCCAATTGCTTTTTGATAACCCACTAAACAAAATTCCTGATTCTTTATATAAAGTAGTATCTTTACTCCAAATAAAAAATTCTCTATATTTAGACTTTTTACTTTGTTTGGCTTCTAAAAACCATCTGTGTTTACTTGAACAATGATTTAATGGGTAAATCAAAAATCACTTTAATGTTGTTCTGATGCAGAATACTAAGAAAATATTCAAAAGTTACGACATCTTCTAAAGAGTCATTCCTTTCATAAGATGACTGACAATTATCTCTTAATGTATCAGTATTATCTCTAAATGGCTCATTAGTATTATTTAACAAATCACTTTTATTATTTAATAATGCACCGCTACTCTCTGAATGTAATATAAAATCACTATTATCTAATAACGATGAACGAATTTTATAATAATCGCTTACATCAAATCCTCCATCTTTTAATGGAGACTCTAAAATTGGAAGCAACCATAAACAATTCACACCTAAGTCCTTCAGATAATCTAACTTACTGAGAATACCGGAAAAGTTTCGATTAAATTTATCTACATATAATGAATAAACTACAGCATTTTTATACCAAAACAAATCTTCTTCATTAGAAAACTTCTTAGAGTTTTTATATAATTTTTCAATTATATCTTCTAATAAATCAGTTTGGTTATCACCATATAAACTGCACCAAACTTCTTTTAATATTTTAATATTATTTTCCATATATTACAATAGCCAAAGTTAACCAAAATTTTCCTTCTATATTACATTAATATCGATTTATATATGTTAAAATAATATTTTAAGTACCTTTGCATTAATTAGTAAATTATTTTAAAACAAAATTATGTTTGAAGATAAAGTAAATAGAACAGAATTAGAATCATTAGGGGAATTTAAAGTTATCGACGAATTAACTAAAGACTTTAAACTTAAGAATAAATCATCTGTAAAAGGGATTGGTGACGATTGTGCAGTATTATCATATCACGATAAAGCAAATATTAGTTACTAATGATGTTTTAGTAGAAGGTGTTCATTTTGATATGATATGTACACTCCATTAATGCATTTGGGATATAAATCCGTAGTGGTAAACTTATCTGACATCTATGCAATGAATGGTAGACCCAAGCAAATAATAGTTAGCATGGCTAGTTTCCAACAGATTTAGCTTAGAGGCTTTACAAGAAATATATGGTCAGGAATATAGTCAAGCTTGCAAAAATTATCATGTAGATTTAGTAGGAGGCGATACAACAACTCCAGCACCAGCGGCTTATTTATATCTATTACAGCAATTGGAGAGGCAGAAAAAGACAAGATAGTCTACAGAAATCAATGCAAAAGAAAATGAATTAATTTGCGTATCCGGCAACTTGGGAGCTGCATATATGGGTATATTAGTTTTAGAACGAGAAAAGGCTGCATGGCAGAGGAAATCCCAAACTTACAGCCAGACTTATCCGGCAACGAATATGTTCTACAACGCTTTTTACGCCCAGAGGCAAGATTCGATATTATAGAAATTTTTAAAGCTAAAAATGTAATTCCAACATCCATGATAGACATTTCTGATGGTTTAGCCTCTGAGCTTCATCATATATGTGAACAATCAAATTGTGGATGCGTTAATATACGAAGATAAAATCCCTATAGACCCAGCAACAATTTTATGTGCAGAAGGCTTTCAACCTCAATCCTGTGACTAGCAGCAATGAATGGCGGCGAAGATTACGAATTATTATTTACTGTAAAACAGTCTGATTACGAAGCTATCAAAGACATCCCTCAAATATCAATAATAGGACATATCACAGAAGGCGACAATTTAGGATCTAGCAACAAATAGTGGCCAGCTTGTCCCTATTGTAGCACAAGGTTGGGATTCCTTTAAACCTAGGGACAATGATATTGACGATATTGAATAAAATTGATAATTCATCAACAAAAAACATTAGTGAACAAATTATTAATATTAAATTTGTACAACATCATTAATAATAGTAAATACTGATTATAATCATATATTCATAATCATCATCATAATAATTATTATTATTATAAACTAAAATTCAATAATATTAAAGATTATAAAGAAAGATTAGGCTATAACATAATCATTAAGATGATATAACTATAGTATAATCATAAATATGATATAACTATTTTTTAATTATACAGAAAATATCTAAAAGATGATACTAAAAGATAATCCCTCAAGAATTAAAACGAATATTGAAAACGCTACCCGATAGCCCGGGCGTTTATATGTATTCCGACGAAGACGGAGAGATTATCTACATTGGTAAAGCAAAATCTACTAAAAAAACGAGTCCAACAATACTTTAATAAAGACATTACCGGCAAAACTAAAGTATTAGTAAGCAAAATATCAACAATACGCACAATAGTGGTAAACACAGAGTTGGATGCTCTTTTATTAGAAAATAATTTAATAAAAGAGCACCAACCTCGCTACAACATAATGCTAAAAGATGATAAAACGTACCCATGGCTTGTGCATCAAAAACGAACCATTTCCCAAGAATTGTGAAAACAAGAAAAAAAAGTAGATGATGGCTCAGAATACTTTGGTCCGTATGCATATGTTAAGAATGCTAAATACCATTTTAGAAACTATCGGAGAAAATTTACCCTTTAAGAACTTGCAGATATCAACTTACAGAAAAAAACATAAAAAACAAAAAATTTAATGTTTGCTTAAAATACCACATAAAAAAATGTGCTGGACCTTGTGTCGGACTTCAATCTAAAGAAGAATATGACGAAAACATCAAGCAAATAAGGAGCATAATAATGGGGCATATTTCACCTGTTAAAAACATTGATGGAAGAAAAGATGATGAAGTATGCTAGAGGAACTAAAGTTTGAAGAGGCACAAGAGATAAAAGAAAAGATAGAAGTTTTAAAAAGTTATCAAAGTAAATCTACAGTACTTAAGCAAAAACAATTTAAACTTAGATGTGTTCTCGTTAACACTGCAAAACAACTTCTACTTTGTAAACTATATGAAAGTTGTAGAAGGCGCTTTGATCCACGTTCATACTATAGAAATAAAAAATGTAATGGACGAAACAGAAGATTATATTTTAACGATGATAATCCCTGAAATGAGGTCTAAATATTTAAGTGATGCAAAAGAAATTATAGTTCCTTTTTTACCATCGATACAAATAGAAGATGTTAAATATACTGTTCCTAAAATTGGGGAGAAAAAGCAATTATTAGAACTTTCTGAACGTAACTTAAAATTCTTTATTCTAGAACGCGAGAAAAAGAAAAGTTTAGTAGATCCAGAAAAAAACACAAAACGTATATTGCAAACTATGCAAAAGGATCTTAAGATGAATGTTGAACCTCGCAGAATAGAATGTTTCGATAATTCTAACTTACAAGGCACAGATGCAGTTGCTGCAATGGCTTGTTTTATTAATGCAAAGCCTGCAAAAAAGGAATATCGCCACTACAACATCAAAACAGTTGAAGGACCTAATGATTATGCATCGATGGAAGAAATCATCTACCGCCGCTATAGTAGAGTGCTCAAAGAAAATCTAGAAATGCCCCAACTAATAGTAATAGATGGTGGCAAGGGCCAACTTAGTGCTGCAATAAAAAGCCTAAAAAAACTTGACTTATATGGAAAAGTTACTATCATTAGCATAGCAGAACGTTTAGAAGAAATTTACTTCCCTGGAGATTCCATCCCATTGTACATCGACAAAAATTCTGAGACTCTAAAAGTTATCCAACACATAAGAGACGAAGCACACAGATTTGGCATAAACCACCACAGAAACAAACGCAGCAAGCGAATGATTGGTGGTAAAAAATGAGATGGCTTCCCTCAAGATAAGATAAAAAAAAAGACATCTACTTAATAATAGATGTCTTTACATTTCAATATAAAGATTTACACTAAAAATAATTACTGTAAAGTAAACTTAATAGGATATGCTCTGTTTCTTCCTTAAGGATTGATTCTAGAAGCACTTTGGTGTCATTATCTCCCAGCTCTGTCGCCAGGCGGATGGCTTGGTTATAGCCTTTAATAGCTCCCTCCTCTGCCCAGTGGTCATGATCATGCATTTTTGGTACCTGATCACCGATACGAATTTCGCTCAGATTGCTAACTATGGGCCTCCCCTCAAGGAAGAGAATGCGTTCAATCAGCTTCTCTGCATGCCTCATCTCGGTAATAGCTCGCTTCTCGATTACATCTCCAAGCCGTTCGTAATTCCAGTTTTCACACATTTCGGCATGGACAAAGTACTGGT
>JBMNMG010000002.1:0-751824 GCA_050953245.1 Bacteroidales bacterium
GCGTGATGGGCGATCATTGCCAAAATGGTACACTACTTGGGCTTGGTCGTGCTGAATATCTGTTAAGTCTTAAGATGGATGGTGCATTTACAATGGGAGATCATAACCATTCAGGCTTGACAACGATCGCTAATGACGGATCAACCGTTGAGGTGATGACCACAAAAGGGATGATTCCCTGGATCCAAGAATTAGGTACAACGCAGATGTAGATGGCGGCTTTAGCAAAGATGTACTAAATGAGACAGCCTTATATATGAAACGTCAAGGGGTCGAATCAGGATTAGCCCTGTGTATATTAGGGGATAGACTTATGCAATCTGTGGAAGTGAAATTTTAGATAATTTGGAAAACACAGGCGTTGATTATTAATTAGTAAATTATTTTAAAACAAAATTATGTTTGAAGATAAAGTAAATAGAACTGAATTAGATTCATTAGGGGAATTTAAAGTTATAAATGAATTAACTAAAAACTTTAAACTTAAGAATAAATCTTCTATTAAAGGGATTGGTGGACGATTGTGCAGTATTATCATATCATGATAAAGAAATATTAGTTACTAATGATGTTTTAGTAGAAGGTGTTCATTTTGATATGATATATACACCATTAATGCATTTGGGATATAAATCCGTAGTAGTAAACTTATCTGACATCTATGCAATGAATGGTAGTCCAAAACAAATAATAGTTAGTATTGCAGTTTCCAATAGATTTAGTTTAGAAGCTTTACAAGAAATTTATGGTGGAATAAGTCAAGCTTGCAAAAATTATCATGTAGATTTAGTAGGTGGCGATACAACAACTAGCAATAGCGGTTTATTTATATCTATTACAGCAATTGGAGAGGCTGAAAAAGATAAAATTGTCTACAGAAATCAAGCAAAAGAAAATGAATTAATTTGCGTATCAGGGAACTTGGGTGCTGCATATATGGGTATATTAGTTTTAGAACGTGAAAAGGCTGCATGGCAAGGAAACCCAAACTTACAGCCTGACTTATCCGAAATGAATATGTTCTACAACGTTTTTTACGTCCAGAGGCTAGATTCGATATTATAGAAATTTTTAAAGCTAAAAATGTTATTCCTACATCTATGATAGATATTTCTGATGGTTTAGCTTCTGAACTTCATCATATATGTGAACAATCAAATTGTGGATGTTTAATATATGAAGATAAAATCCCTATAGACCCTGCAACAATTTTATGTGCTGAAGGTTTCAATCTCAATCCTGTGACTGCAGCTATGAATGGCGGTGAAGATTATGAATTATTATTTACTGTTAAACAGTCTGATTACGAAGCTATTAAAGATATACCTCAAATTTCAATAATAGGTCATATCACTGAAGATAACAATTTAGGATTAGTTACAAATAGTGGTGAACTTGTTCCTATTATAGCACAAGGATGGGATTCATTTAAACCTAGAGAAAAAGATATTGAAGATATTGAAAATATAAAATAACAACTTTTTAATTGATACACAAACATAGCTAATGATACTAAAAGATAATCCCAAAGAATTAAAACAAATATTGAAAATGCTACCCGATAGCCCGGGCGTTTATATGTATTCCAACGAAAATGGAGAGATTATCTACATTGGTAAAGCAAAATCACTAAAAAAAAGAGTCCAACAATATTTAATAAAGACATTACCGGTAAAACTAAAGTATTAGTTAGCAAAATATCAACAATTCGAACAATAGTGGTAAACACAGAGTTGGATGCTCTTTTATTAGAAAATAATTTAATAAAAGAGCACCAACCTCGATATAACATAATGCTTAAGATGATAAAACTTATCCATGGCTTTGCATCAAAAACGAACCTTTCCCAAGAATTGTGAAAACAAGAAAAAAAATTAATGATGGTTCAGAATATTTTGGTCCGTATGCATATGTAAGAATGTTAAATACCATTTTAGAAACTATTGAGAAAATTTACCCTTTAAGAACTTGTAGATATCAACTTACAGAAAAAAACATTAAAAACAAAAAATTTAATGTTTGTTTAAAATATCATATAAAAAATGTGCTGGTCCTTGTGTCGGTCTTCAATCTAAAGAAGATTATGACGAAAACATCAAGCAAATAAGAAGCATAATAATGGGTCATATTTCTCCTGTTAAAAACATTATGGAAGAAAAAATGATGAAGTTTGCTAAGGATTTAAAGTTTGAAGAAGCACAAGAGATAAAAGAAAAAATAGAAGTTTTAAAAAATTATCAAAGTAAATCTACAGTACTTAGTAAAAACAATTTAAACTTAGATGTATTCTCTTTAACACTGCAAAACAACTTCTACTTTGTAAACTATATGAAAGTTGTAGAAGGCGCTTTGATTCACGTTCATACTATAGAAATTAAAAATGTTAGGATGAAACTGAAGATTACATTTTAACTATGATAATTCCAGAGATGCGATCTAAATATTTTAGTGATGCTAATGAAGTCATAGTCCCTTTTTTGCCTTCCATACAAATAGACAATGTAAAATATACAGTTCCTAAAATTGGTGAAAAAAAGCAATTATTAGAGCTATCTGAACGAAACTTAAAATTCTTTATCTTAGAACGTGAAAAAAGAAAAATCTAGTAGATCCTGAGAAAAAATACTAAACGCATTTTACAAAAAATGCAAAAAGATCTTAAAATGAATACGGAGCCTCGCAGAATTGAATGCTTCGATAATTCGAACCTACAAGGTACAGATGCTGTAGCCGCCATGGTTTGCTTTATTAATGCGAAAACCGGCAAAAAAGGAATACCGTCACTATAACATCAAAACTGTAGAAGGACCTGATGACTACGCCTCGATGGAAGAAGTAATCTATCGTCGCTATAGTAGAGTTTTAAAAGAAAATCTCGAAATGCCACAATTAATAGTAATAGACGGAGGAAAAGGTCAACTGAATGCTGCAGTAAAGAGCTTAAAAAAACTGGACTTATACGGCAAAGTTACTATCATTAGTATAGCAGAACGCTTAGAAGAAATCTATTTTCCGGAAGATTCTATTCCACTTTACATAGACAAAAACTCCGAAACATTAAAAGTGATTCAGCAAATAAGAGACGAAGCACACCGATTCGGAATAAATCATCATAGAAACAAACGTAGCAAGCGAATGATTGGTGGTAAAAAATTGAGATGGCTTCCCTCAAGATAAGATAAAAAAAAAGACATCTACTTAATAATAGATGTCTTTACATTTCAATATAAAGATTTACACTAAAAATAATTACTGTAAAGTAAACTTAATAGGCATTCTATAGCTTACCCTAACGTTTCTACCTCTTTGAGATCCAGGTTTCCATTTAGGCATATTTTTAACAACGCGCATAGCTTCCTCGTCGCAACCGCCGCCAATACCACGTAAAACCTCAACGTTACTTACACTACCATCTGGTTCAACAACAAATTGCACGATAAACGGTACCTTGAATACCAGATTCTTTAGCTAGGTCAGGATATTTTACGTTGTCTCTTAAGTATTTTAAACGACCTTCTTCTCCACCTGGGAATTCCGGTTGATTTTCTACTACTAAGAAAATTTCAGCTTCTTCTACAACTTCTTCTTCAATTTCTTGTGGAACATATTCTTCAATAAGCAAATCTTCAGTAGACTCAACATCAATGATAATATCAGTTTCAATTTCAACGTCGTTTTCCACTATATTGAATAATGTAGTTGATTGAACTACTTCTGTTGGTGGTGGTGGTGGTTTAATTTCTTGTTCAGTTTGAAGAACTACCTCTTCAATAACTTCAATATTATCGCGAACTGCAACGTCCACTTTTTGGATGTCGTACTTTTTCCATTCAAAAGCTAATAAACAAAGTGCTAGAGTAATAACGAGACCTATTTCTACAAACATAAATCGTTTACTATCAACATCAGCTTTTGCCGTTTTCCTTTTATTCATAATTTATTTTTTTATCAATTTTTAGAATAATTTTTCAACATGCTAAGTTAAGTAATTTTTTTAAATAAACAATATTTAAAAAAATTAGTTTAAAAATTCTTATTCATCTATTATTTCCGAATAAGCTTTGGCATCTAATAGACAATCTAATTCTGATGGATCTGTTATTTTAATTTTTACTAACCAACCATCACCATAAGGGTCAGAATTAATAATTGAAGAATCATCTTGAACTAATGTATTAAACTCAAGGACTTCGCCTCCAACTGGCATAAATACTTCAGCTACAGTTTTTACTGCTTCTATAGTACCTAATGTTTCTTCTTTTTCCAAAACTTCGCCTTCAGTTTCAATATCTACATAAGCAATATCACCAAACTGACTTTGTGCATAATCGGTAATACCTATATAAGCGTATTCACCTTCAACTCTCAACCATTCGTGGTCTTTTGTGTACTTTAAATTTTCTGGTATATTCATTTTAAATAATATTATTTTTGCAAATATAATTAAAATATTTAATTATTAACATCTTGTTAATAAAATAAAATTCATTATTGAGCTAACGTTAATCGCAAACTTATTCCTGAGTTAATTGACGTATTAGGAATAGATGTAGATAATGACGGCCTATTAATTATTTGGTCATGATATAAAGCGATTGTTAAGTTTTTGCTAACCATATAATCAGCTGTAAAGTTAATTGAATAAACTGTTTGACCGGCAGATATTTGGTTTACAGCCTCACTTAATCTACGTAACACTGTTAAATTTTTACGAATAGAAAAGTCTAACTTTAAGTTTAAATCGCTTGTGATATCTTGTTTTTTACCTCTTCCACCCATAGAACGAACGTTAAATTTAACATTTTTAATTCTATATCCTAACCCTATTACGATTTCGTCTGATTTATTATCTGTAAGCTGATTATTGGCAAAACTCATACCTAAATTTCGTGTTTTTCTGTATTGCATATTCGCTGTTAAGCTATTTTGCATAACTACGTCAAAACCGATTAATGGAGAGAATTGTTCTGATATTTGAACAGCCCCGATATTTAATAATGGTATAAAATTATGTGCCATATCATATGCAGATGCATAACCACCATTATCTTCATAATTTAAGTTTCTATTAAATCCTGCAACATTATATGTACATCTGTATGTATGACGTATTGTTATCGTTCGGAATATAGGTTTTAATGCTTCTATCTTCGATAATCCGGTGTATTGGAAATTCCAATTTGGTAATGGTATTTTGGGAAACGCATTAATCACAACTTTATCAGGATTAACTCCACCATATGCAGCGATCATTGATGCCATTACAACATCTTGTTGATCAGGACCATACCCTACAGGGAATTGTGAACCACTGATAGAATCTAAAAACATTTCACCGTTCCAATTAGGATTTTCTTGAGCTAAACGCAAAGCAATAACAGAACGATATTGTTTCATTTCTTCGAATAAACCGGACACATTTGCATCATCATAAATTGCAGACTCATCTGTCACTACTTTTGATTTATCAAATGCCGATAATAAAGCTATATAAGAAATTTGATAACTACCATTACGTGTAGGTGAGTATGAACGGAAATTACCATTTTCATCCGCTTTAAAAATTTCTCTATTGCTGTTATTATTTCTATATGTTCCTGTAAATTCTAATCTAAAATCTCTAATAGGTTCATAAGTTACCCTATAATTAATATTAATATTTTTGTTTTGAATATATTGATTATTAACTAATGTATCTGTAGTTAACCATCCGCCTTGCACAGCTGCAGGACGAATATCTTTTTGGCTACCAAAAATAAATCCCCATGTAGGTGCTTTGCTATGCCAATTATAGCCTAATGTATTTGGTTCAGGATAAAACCCGGGTAATACAGTTCCTAAGGTAGTTTGATAAGATAAATTAACATCTTTAAATCCAAATAAAACCTTTAGGAAACCATCTGCAATTGCCTTTCCTGTATTTACTTTCGGTTTTGATATTGTAGTGGAATCATTAGCTTTTCTGTTAATGTTACCTTTAGGACTAGATTTAGGTCTTAAACTTTTTGATCCTTTATTTAAATCTTTTATATAAGGGATTTTATCATAAAGTTTACCTAATCTCAAACTTCCACCTAAAGTAAAATTCATCGAGTTTTCAATTGTATTACCCATTCGTTCTTGAACAGATATTGGAGATGCTTGCCAACGATAACTTACATCATAACGAGCATTAGCATTTGTCCAATCTAATAATGGAAGTTTATTTATCGGAATAGACCAATTTATACCTGCAGTTTGACTAAAGTTACGTATAGTACCAAATTCTTTAATAGAATTCCATACTACATCTTTATACATCTGTTTATCTTGAACTATTCCAACAGGTTCATCAATTAACGATACTACATTAGCAGCATAATCTAATTTTAAGGAGGTTGATAAGTCATACTTTAGCACATAATTACGCATCCAATTCCACTGACGTGATGCTGTAGGTCGTATTACAATATCATCACCTGTCTTATTTCTTACTAATCTTTCTATATAGTTTTTATCCATGCTTGTCCTAAAACTAAATGCTTTTGGCTCATAAAAGAAGTTAAAATCTCTTAATAAAGAAAAAGCTTTATGACGTAAGAATTTAACATTACGTAAAGGTTTAATATTTTTAGGATTAGCATTGTAAGTATAACCTAAACCTGCTGTATGAACTATCTTATTGTAATATTCGATGTCTATATCGCTTTGATAAGTTTTTGAATAAGAATAAGAAATATCAAAGTTCTCTATATCCCAGAAATGAGGTTTTTTAGTACTACCGGATGTTCGCTCTTTTCTAACATTAATCAAGTTAACATTAGTCTTTTTAGTAAGCGACTGTGTTTTTCGTTTATAATCAGCTTTTTCATCACCTTCTAAGTTGCTTAGTTGCTCTTTAAGTAAAATATCAGGATCTAAAGGATCATATTCCGGAGTACTTACTTCTTGCGAATAATCAAAATGTACAGGAACTTTTAAAGCAACTTTTTCAGGCAACACCTTACCCATTTCTAAATTTACAGAAGTATAGATATTAGAGATTGTTTCTTGAGAACGCTGGCTTACACTTTTTTCTATACTACCAAAGCCTGGTGTTGAATATAAACCTGAAACTGAAACATTCCCGAAATCTGCTAAATTTGCTGATAAACTTGCTGTAGCTGCCCACCCACTTTTTTCTTTAAAATGAGTTAAACGTAACTCATTAACCCAAACTGTCACAGACATTGGAGCACCATCATCATTTAGTGTTCCTATATTCTTTTTTGGATTACGAACACCAATCATCATGGTTTTTATATTGTTTATACTTGGCGTTCCTATAACTGTTATTCTATTTTTCCCATCTAACTCTGTATAAGGATAGATAGTTGAAATATTTTCAACTCCATCAGCTATTTTTTCATTTCTATTTTGTTTTACTTCTACTACTCTTTGAATATCAATATTCATAGCATTAGATTCCATCCAAATTTGATCTTTAGATGTAACTGCAACACCCCATGGAGTTAATATTACAGGGACTTCGTATTCATAATAATTATCTGTTAAGTCGGATCCAAATCGTAGGAACACAGTTACAGCTCCAGGCTGATTGTTAGCGTATTTACTGTTACCGGCTTCAGTATTTGCATGAGCATGCACAAACATCTGCAAATTGCTGTAGTTTCTAAAATCAAAATCGCAATTTTTATATGCACCTCTTGCATCTCCATCAAACAAATTATCTACTTTTAAACTTAGTGATTGTTCATTCATCCTTTGTTGATTAGTAGTAGCATAATTTCGCTCTCTTTCTATACCAGGAGGAATAGTATAAGGAACTCTATCCGTATTACCACTATTTTCTTCTACGCTTACTGTAGAAACATCAAAGTTAGTTAAATTTACAGAGCTATTTGGCACATATTCACCAGGTTGTAGTAATGATGCCTCATATCTACGCCAATTTCCCTTCACTAAATCAAAAGTAGCAAAACGTAAAACTACAGGTTCACTAAATCCTGTTAAGTATGTACGCATAAATCTAATAGATGTAAAATCCGATATGTTTCCTACAACATTATCAGGATTTTTTACAGGTATTTTAAATTGATACCATTTAACAGAACTACTTAAACCATTAGCTAACTGAACTTTAGAAGTAAATATATCTGTGATGTAATTTTGACCAACTTCCATATTGTTAGGGTCAAGATTTACAATATATTCATAATATTTTTCACTTTCGTTAAGTGTATTGTCAAAATTGATGTCTTCAGTATTTGGAATACTGGTAGATGAAATATCGTATGGTTCCGGAGTTAACTCTTGAGCACATGAATTACCTTCCGGACCATTTATATTTTTATATCTCATTAAGATACTTGAATAAACATCATCGTTGTCGAAGTCGGTACCTCTAAAATAATGATAATCATCTGCCGATGGATCTTCTACAGCTTTTAAATAAGCTTCGGAAGTACTGCCATGCTTTTCTAAAACTTTAGCAATATAAGAATCATAAAAGAATGAATACTCTTCGTTTACTCCTTCTCGAGTACTGGATAAACCGTCATAACCAATGTCTTGGTATGGACGAGCAGCCGGATCGATATCAAAAGCATAAATTAATGCTTGTAAATTAGGGACTCTACCCCATATAGTAGTATCAACATTTACAACATTTTCATTGATTGGTAAACCATTTTCATAAAATTTTCTACCATCTTTTAAAATATCTTCCGATACATCACCCAAGTTAAAAATTATTTGCCCTCCCTTTGTATTCCAAGGTTCTTGTGGACCATCATCATCAGGGTCAACAAAAGGATCCATTAACCAAAACTCTATATACTCTACATTATTAGCTTCAAAATCTGTAGTTTCCATTCTACGCATAATGCCTGCCCATTTATCTTCAGGATTTTCTAAAGTACCATCGGGCTTTAACTCATCTACATTGTAGTTGTAGGGGCCTCTTTCTTCAGGATAATATACCATGTTGAACACAGCTAAATTAGCAGGAACATTATTTTGAATATCTGCTTGAGGGAAAAGCTCTGTTTGACTAATTAAACGTACGTAGTGGTTAGATAACTCTGTTTTTGTGATATTTGGAGGAGTTGTACCTCTTCCAAAGAAAGTTGGATCTATAACATACCAAGCTAATTTAGATCTTTGGAAACCATAACTTAAATCGTTTGCTTTTGATTCCGGTCTTGTAGTTGGAGTGGAAGCTAAATACCAATATCCTATATTATGTAAACTAATAGTTTGTTTACTAGACTCAAAATCGTCTATGTAAGAATTCCCCGAATTACCTATTACGTTTGGATGTCCGGGAATGAATTGGGCAAATTCCGCATCGGCAGTAACCATGGAGGGAGCATTAGTACTAATTAAAGGAAGCATATCAACTAATTTTGTTATAAAGGGAACTTCCTTTTGGAATTGAAAATCAAAACCTAACATACTATTTGCAAAAGGCTCATAACCATAGGCTACCTTGTGAGTAATAGGTGTTTTTTTCAAATGTAAAAATGTTGCTCCTAAATTTAAATGAGGATTAACTAAATAATCTGCCCTAATCCCCATTAAACTTTGAGTTTCTGTAGATATTCCAGATAAAGCAGTATTCTCTGTAGTTGCTGTAATAGTAGTTCCGGAATTTAATATCCCTTCATTTAATATTTTAACTCTACCAAAAACATAATCTACAGTATAGTCTACGTTTTCTATTAATGTTCTTCCACCTGCTGTTACTTTAACTGATCCTTGAGGAATATCAAAAGCATGTAAATCTATTTCTGACCCTCCGGAGGAAGAATAATATCCGGAAATAATAAATTTATCCTTTTGTGCTATTTGTTTAGCATTAGTTTTAGTCATTGTATACAAAGAATCGTAGGCATACTTATCTGCCATATCCTCCGGTAAAATTTCCCGTAAGTATGATCCAAACGGCTCTAATACAGGGAAAAAGACACGTCCGTTCGAAGCCTGAATAGTACCTCCATTTAAAGCAGCACCATCGTGAAAATCGAAAATTCCATCTCCTCCCTCAATGGGATTACCTTGCATATCTAAACTATCCATTTTGAATAACTTAATCAACGAGATACCTTTAATGCCTTCCGGACCTTCTTTGAAGTAACCTGTTGGTACACCGTTTTCGTTACCGTCATATAAAACGTTTAAAACAAAATCTTGAGGATTAATTTGATAAGCATTTAATGCATAAACATTCTTCATCATTAAATCCCACATAGGATGTTTAGTTTCAATAGTGGTACTACGTAACAACTTAACTACTAAACTATTAGGTGTAGAAATACCTTCATCGGAAAACTCCCCTACTTGATACACTTCGTTATCCACTGTATATTGAAATGCTACAGCTAAAACTTGACCTGCAGATAATGACGTATTAAGAGAAATAAAACCTAAAGTTCTATTAACGGAATATTCATTAGTACTTAATCTTCTGGCACTTTCTACTTTTTCAAAATCTCTTCCTTGAATTAAATCTATAGGTAACGATACTAAATAGCTGAATGCAGTATTAATATCTCTAATTTGAGTAGTGTCTATATTAGACATTAAGCTATTTATATTGTTATGAGGATATTTATCATAACCTCCTGAAGAATAAATAAATTCGTTATAAGGATCGTATTCTCCTAAATCTGAAAATGCAATAATATTTCTATTATCGCTAATTGCTGACCCTATATTTGTAACCCAAACTTCAATCTTAGTAATATTTATGTTAGAAGTTACTATGGGTAATGAATTTAAGGACTGTTCATAATTATCTCTAAAATATTGAGATAAGAAGAAGTGCCTATTTTCGTCATAATCAGACGCTTGTAACTCGAATGGAGTATTTTGAATACCTCCTGATACGGCAACTGTGGATGTATTGGAATTTTGTTTTGCAATAATTCCGGTAAGTGTCAACTTACCAAACTGTAATTTAGTTTTAATGCCGAATAAGGCCTGACTCCCCGTGATTAACTTACTGTTTAAAGGCAAAGAAACATTACCTGCTTCTATTAATCGTAAAATTTCGTCTTCGGTTCCTTCGTAGGCTAATTTTAAATTATTATCCAGTTCAAAATTTAAAGCCTCTGTATTATAATTTACATTAAATTTAATTTTATCCCCAATGTTTGCCATTACGTTCATCTGAAGCTTTAACCTAAAATCAAAGCTCGTCATTCTACGCATTCTCAAATCTAAGTTTTTGTCTTCACGGTAGTTATACATAACTCCAAAACGTAACTCAGCAGAACCTTGAGGTCGTATATCAATAGTATTTGACCCGAACAATCTGTCGAAAGCTTCGCTTCTAATATTTATAGCGGGGATTAATCCTGTCCTTTCGTCTTGCACATCAACTAAAGCTCGCTCTTTCCAGTACTCTTGCATATTTTTATCTATGTCGTACTTAAGCATATCTTCTACACCCAAATAATATGGCATATAATAATCCATATTACCAAGTTTTCTACTAACTTTATATTGATTAGTTAAAGGATCGTATTCGATAGTTGTTTTAATATTAGAAGGTTCTAAATAAATAGAAGTTTTTGGCTTTAATAAATCTAACCCATCATCTTTTGGAAATGGAAATGGCAAAATAGAATCAGAATCATGTTGTTGTGGACAAACCATTAAAGGTTCTGCATAAACCTTTGTACTTAAACATATAGCTGTAAGGCAAAATGCTAAAAATAAATATATTGTTTTTTTCAAAATTACAATATTTTTAAAGTTTCTTTAATTAAGTCTTCTACAGATAATATATCTGTATCTGTTTTTTTATCTATTATTTTTTTAATAGCCCTTTCACAAGTTTGCTTTGGAAATCCAAGAGCCATTAAAGCAGCTAACGTTTCATTTACTAAATTATTGTAAACTGTGGCATTTTCTGAAATATCAAAATCTTCTTTTAGTAGTTTATCTTTTAAATCTACTATTACTCTTTGTGCAGTTTTGATGCCGATACCTTTTACAGTTTTTAATGTATTTACATCACCATTTACAATTGCAGTATAAAGTTCACTTACACTTAACGATGAAAACATTAATCTAGCTGTTGCTGCACCAATACCCGAAACTGTTATTAAGTGTCTAAATAATAATCTTTCTTTTTGATCATAAAAACCATATAAAAATTCAGCATCTTCACGAACAATATGATGTAAAAATAACTTTACTTCTTTTAAATCTTTAATGAATGTATATGTATTTACAGAAATTTGAATATTGTATCCTATCCCATTGCATTCCACTATAGCGAAAGCAGGATTAGCATAAATTAATTTTCCATAAATATATTCAAACATAATACTAAATTTATCAGTTCTAATCAACTGGCAAATATAATATAAATAACTTAAAAACGATACTCAAAAAAATAAAATTATTATGTAATCATTTTTTTTAGGAATTCATTAACATCGTTTTAATGTATCATTCACATAATAATTATTAACTTCGCAAATTAATACCCTCAATCACAAATATTATATGGTAAAAGCCAACAAAGAATCATTTAAAGGATACTTTTTAGCAATTATATCAGCTATATCTTACGGATTAATTCCATTATTTGCCCTTCCTTTAATAACAAACGGAATGCAAAACGATTCCATTTTATTTTTAAGATTTTCAATAGCATCTATTTGCATAGGGATAGTAATGATCTATAAAAAGATAACTTTTAAAGTAACTTTTGCAGAATTTTTAACATTATGCTCTTTAGGATTTTTCTTCTCCATATCATCTATGTTTTTATTTCAAAGTTATAAATATTTATCTTCCGGATTATCTACATCGATTCTATTTATTTATCCAATAATGGTAGCTTTATTTATGCGACTAATTTTTAAAGAAAAGCTAAAACCTATAACTTTTTTTTGCATGATTGCTGCAATTTTAGGTGTTTTTATTTTGTACTGGGGAGGAGGAACTACAGTAAACACAATTGGGGTTATTTACGCATTATTATCCGGATTATCTTATTCATTTTACATAATAATAATAAACAAATCCAATGTTAAAAACATAAAAGGCATAAAAATAACTTTTTATTCCATGCTTATTACTGCTATAATATTCTTTGTAAAATCAATGATTTATAGTGATGGGATACAAATTCCTCCAACACCAAATTCGTGGATTAACCTGATCCTTTTAGGAATAATTGCAACAGCTGTATCGTGTGTAACACTTGCAGATGCAATTAAGATAATAGGTTCTACAAACACTGCTGTATTAGGAGCAATAGATCCGGTAACAGCAATATTGATAGGTATATTTGTATTCGATGAACCTTTTACTTTTAACTTAGCTATTGGAATGATTCTAATAATTGGTTCAGTAACTATTATGATTATTGAAAGCCGATTTAGAGAATTTGTACAAAAACTAATTAAATAGGAGTATTCTGTAATTATTCTATATTTAATAATTTCCTTACAAATTTAGCATTAATAGAATGACCAGGTTTGTAAGCATTAATTTTGCCAAGAAATTGTTTACCTAATAATGACAAATCTCCATAAACATCAATTGATTTATGATATGCAGGTTCATTCGGCATTCTATATTTATTATTTAAGATAGAATCTTTTACTTCAATTTTGTTCTCATCAAACTCAAATATGTCAAGCAATTGTTGCTTTAAAACTTCTGTAATTTCCACATCTACAAATACAATCGCGTTTTTTAAACTTCCACCTTTTATTAATTTGTTTTTGTATAAATATAAAATTTCGGATAGAAATACAAAAGTTCTTGCTGATAATATTGTATTGATATCTAAGTTATTACTGCAAACTTTACTAAAATTTTCTATTTCTCTTAATATAGTTACTTTTTGTTCCCCTAAAGGTTGTTTAAAACTGGTGTGAACATTTAATTCTTGGTTTTCATAAGGAAAAGCTTCTATAAAGGACCCTGATTCATCTTCAACTTTTATGTACTTATTTAAAATTAAAAATTCGCTATTAGAACTTTGATTTTGCACATTCTCTTTTAATAAGGCTACATATTCCAATGCACTCCCATCTAATATTGGGACTTCGTTATTATCTATTTCAATTAAAACATTATCTATCTTTAAAAGGTATAAAGCAGCCATTAAATGTTCAATAGTCATTATTGAAATATCATCTTTTAGCAATGAAGTATTTCTATTATAATTAGCACTGTAAAAACCTAATGCAGGAATTATGTTATCAGGGCTTTGCAAGTCGGTTCTTTGAAATTTTATTCCAAAATTAACAGGTGCCGGTTTTAGTGTAACTGTAGAGTAATTAGCGGTATGAAGTCCATAACCTTCGAATGTAACAGGATTTTTTATAGTAGTTTGAGGTATATTTAGCTCTTTTAAAGTTAAATAATCTAAATGAGAAAAAACGCAGTTCGCACTATCCAACTTATTATTTTTCATCTTTTTTATTAGGTAAATTTTTAAAAATACTATAGCTTTTTAAGAAATCCATATGATTTAATGCAGGTGCTCCCATTAATATTGAGTTATCCTTTACATTGCGCATTAATCCGGATTTTGCAATAATCTTTACATTATCACCAATCGTTATATGATCTATCATTCCTACTTGCCCGCCAATCATACAATTTTTACCAATTTTAGTAGACCCTGCAATTCCTGTTTGTGATGCTATTACAGTATTTTCCCCTATATAGCAATTGTGTGCAACATGAATTAAATTATCTAATTTTACTCCATTAGCAATTGTAGTTGATCCCATTGTAGCCTTATCTATTGTGCAGTTAGCTCCAATTTCCACATCATTTAAAATAACTACATTTCCTAATTGTGGAACTTTAACATTAATATTATTTTCTTGTGTAAACCCAAAACCATCGGCACCTATAACGGTATTTGAGTGTATAATACAATTAGATCCTATTTTTGTATTATCATAAATTTTAACACCTGGAAAAATTATTGTATTTTCTAAAATTTCTACATTATTGCCGATAAAAACTTGAGGATGGATTTGAACTTTTTTACCAATAATAGTATTTTCGCCTACGATACAAAAGTCTCCTATATATGCTTCTTTATCAATTTTGGATGTAGAAGATATTGATGCATTTTTTGATATTTGATACTCTACTTTTGGTTGAGTCATTTTAGAATATAATCTCATTAATTCTATAAATGTATTATGAGCATCAGGCACTAAAATGTAAGTTATATCTTTATTTAAATCATCTTCGTTTTTTGGAAAGAACTCTTCACCTACTATTATTACAGATGATTTTGCATTTTTTAAATACTTTGTGTATTTTTTAGCCGAAACAAAGCTTATAGTTCCCGATGTAGTATTTTCAATATTAGAAAAACCTTTAATTATAGTATTTTCATCTCCTATTATTTGACCATTAATTGATTCTGCTATTATTTTGGCTGTTATTATCATAACTTTTTATTTTAAAAACTTTATTTTTTTGTACAAGTTATTTTCTGTTTATTATTTTATTGATATCAATAAATTCAGTTGATACTAAAAACTAATTTATCATTCTTAAAAAATAAATCCTAGATTAATATATAAGCTTCCGCCCCCATCATTTTTTAATAGTGCTTTTCCATAATTTAATGAAATAATAAAATTGTGATTCATAGATAAATATAAACCTGCACCATATCCCATATGTAATCTATCTGCTCTACTGGAAGTATTAAAAAAATCATCTTTATTGTATTGTACAAAAGTACTATCAGAAGTATAATATCCTTTAAATTCTTCTTCACGTTCCTCTACAGGTAATTCCAATTGAGATACAGCCTTTTTAATTTGATTTTCTCTCATTTTTCCTAATACTGTACCTAAGTCGATAAATGGTGCAAACGTTAAATAAAAATTTTGATTAATAAATTGAAAATCAACAAATCTCCATCTTAATTCAACATTACCATAGGCAATATGATCTCCAATAATTCTATTTCTTAAAACCCCTCTTATATTCTTAGCACCGCCCAACCCTTCTGAAATTGTTATAGGTGAAAATGAATTTAACATTATGGGTTGAACATAATAAGGTACTGTTCCACTTAATACACCTTGATACCCTATCCTATAGGCTGCAGTAAGTTTATTTGGAATTAAAGTAAAATATTGACGGTGTGTTAAGGCTAACCTAATAAATGAAAAATTTTCCGTACCTTTTTGTTTTGAGAAATCCGGTGAAAATTGAATAACAGCTTCAGAAAACATTCCTTTTGAAGGATTTGCTTCCAAATCTCGGGTATCATAAATTATACCTGCTTTAATATAGGCATTTACCCCTCCTTTTGCTTCTCTTTCACTAATTAAATTCCATTTTTTATAAATATCATACAATAGATCAACTTCCGGTAAAAGTTTATCTTCATCTTTATTTTTATTTAACTTATCTATATCTATAGTACTATTATTAAAATTCCAAATTCCTATACCTGCTAACCACTTAAAATTGGACTCCTTAATAAATTGTTGAAAATCTAGAGTAAATCTAAAAATTTTTCGTTTTTGTCTGTAAAACATTCTAGACACATATAATGAATCATTCACATCTGTCCAATTTACATTATAAACAGATTGATTACCATTAAAACCATAAAAATCAACAGCTTGCTCTGGCAAATAACTGATATCCGCAGTTAAACGTACATCGTTCGGTAATAAGGCTTTATCATCATAAAACAATTGAAAAATAGCACTATTTTTAGTAGTATTGGATATTTCCGTTTTAAACATTCTATAATAATCAGGATATCTAGTGCCATCACCATAATAAAATGTATTCAGCAATACCCCATATTTAAAACCTAAATCAGTATCATAAGCAATAGCCGGTAATACACCAAAATTCCAACCTGTTTTAATTTTTTCCGATTTGGTTTCATTTTCAGGTGTTTCTTTATTTGTTTGTGCAAAACTGATATTACAATATAAAAATAATAAAATTGTAAAAAGTGTGAGAAATAATTTTTTCATTATTAATTTTTTTAGTCGCATCGCGAAAAACCACAATTAGTACATACTTGACATCCGTCTTTAAATACTAAACTATTGCTATGACAATCGGGACATTCATTTTTCCCTACAACTATAGTCCCATCCGGAATATAACGTTTTAAAGCTCGAACTACTCCATTTTTCCAAGTATTGATATGTTCTTGATCGAAAGTTAAATTTTGAACTAAATGAATCACAAATGGTAACGGCATACCATGACGTAAAATTCCTGAAATTAGTTTAGCGTAGTTCCAATATTGTTTATCAAATGATCGAGATAAACCACTAATAATACCTTTAAACCCATCTTTATCTATAAACTCAAAATCGTATCTGGATTTATTATTTTTATCTCTGTTTTTTACTACAAATCCTTTAGTAATACTTGGATGAATTAAAAAGCCATCTTCTCGACCTGTAAATATTTCGTATGGTTTATTATCTAATAAACCAACTACAGCAATCCATCGTTCTTTATTATTTTGGAATCTAATAACATCTGCTTCTAGTATCTTAGGACGTTTGGGAGCCCTTGTTTCTTTAAACACACAAGTTTCATCATCACTATCGTTTGAGATTAAAACCCCATCTCTGCTGCCATCTCTGTAAATAGTCATCCCCTTACAACCGGTTTTCCATGCTGTCTTATAAATTTCGCTTACTACATCTTCTGTAACCTCATTAGGTATATTTACAGTTACCGATATAGAATGATCTACCCATTTTTGAATAGAACCTTGCATCTTAACTTTAGATACCCAATCTATATCTTTAGATGTTGATAAATGATATGGTGATTTTTTAATTAATTCATCAAGTTTTTCTGATGGGTAGTTTTTCACCTCATCTACATTATAACCATTTACTTCTAACCAAGTTAAAAATTTATGATGAAATACTTTAAACTCTTGGAAGCTATCTCCTGTTTTATCAACAAAATCAACCCTTTGATCTTTTTCATTTGGATTTATTTTTTTTCTGCGAGTATAATAAATCATAAAGGCAGGTTCAATTCCGGAAGTAGTTTGTGTGCAAATACTAACACTACCCGTTGGAGCAATAGTTAGTAATGCTATATTTCTACGTCCATGCTTTTTAAATTTTTCTATAATTTCGGGTTTAGCTTCACCTATACGTTGTATAAATGGATTATCTTCTTCTAATTTATAATCATAGATGGGAAATGCTCCTCTTTCTAATGCTAAATCTGCAGATGCATTATATACTTCACAAGCCAAAGTTTGATGAACTTTTGTAGAAAACTCTATAGCTTCATCAGAACCGTATCTAAGTCCCAAAGCAGCTAACATATCTCCTTCGGCAGTAATACCTATACCCATTCTTCTACCTTGGACACTTTTCTCACGAATCTTTAACCATAAGTTTTTTTCTACTCGTTTTGTTTCTTCCGTTTCAGGATCAGACTCTATCTTTTGTAGGATTCCATCTACTTTTTCTATTTCCAAATCCACGATATCGTCCATGATACGTTGTGCTTTACGTGCATGGTCAATAAATTTTTCGAAATTAAATTTAGCTTTATCTGTAAATGGATTATCTACATAACTATATAAATTAATAGCAATTAACCTACAACTATCGTATGGACATAAAGGAATTTCTCCACAAGGATTAGTAGATGTAGTTTCGAATCCATATTTCCTATAACAATCAGGTACAGACTCTCTTCTTATTGTGTCCCAAAATAAAACTCCGGGTTCTGCAGATTGCCACGCATTATGTATGATTTTATCCCATAAAGCTTTTGCATCGATTTGTTGAACTTTTGTAGGATTTTTAGAATAGATTGGAAATTGTTGAGAGTATTCTTTTTCATCAATTACACAATTCATAAACTCATCATCGAGTTTAACAGAAATATTTGCACCTGTAATTTTTCCTTGAATCAACTTTGCATCAATAAATTTTTCTGCATCCGGATGTTTAATTGAGATTGATAGCATCAAAGCACCCCTTCTCCCATCTTGTGCTACTTCTCTTGTAGAATTAGAATATCGTTCCATAAAAGGGACAACACCGGTAGAAGTCAGAGCAGTATTATTTACTTCGCTACCTGTAGGACGTATATGACTTAAATCATGACCAACACCACCTCTACGTTTCATTAATTGAACTTGTTCTTGATCTATCTTTAAAATTGCTCCATATGAATCTGAACTTCCTTCATTACCAATAACAAAACAATTAGATAAAGAAGATATTTGCATATTGTTGCCTATACCTGCCATAGGACTACCTGCCGGAATAATATATTTAAAATCCTTTAATAAATCATAAATTTCTTGTTCCGACATTGGATTTTTATAGTTCTTTTCTATTCTTGCAATTTCGCTTGCGATTCTACGATGCATTTCATCCGGTGATTTTTCATAAATGTTACCTTTAGAATCTTTTAAAGCATATTTTTTAACCCAAACATCAGCAGCTAATTCATCACCCTTAAAATATTCGACAGATGTTTTTTTTGCTTCCTCAATAGAATAAATTTCAGTACCCGGTTGAACATTTTTTTTGTCAATTTGATTTGTTTGTTCAATTTTAGGTGTTTCTTTGTTTGTTTGATTTGGAGCTTTTACTTTTTTATCTGTAGATATTTCGTTTAAGTCAAATAATAGACCATTTTTATCCATGATGCAATTATTTATTATAGTTATTTAATCAATGTTAATATATTAATTTATAATTAGAAAACTAATTATAATCTTCTTTTCTAAAAAAAATAAAATTTAGATAATACGTGGAATTAATTATCATGCTAAGTTAAACAATAAAAAAATATATTTATATATTTAATTTTATTTCTTATTAACAAAGTTATTAAATATTAATTTTAAAATAATTATCTTTGCATCAAATTTTTTGGTAAAAATGATGATTAGAGGAATTGCTGGCAGATCACGGTCCTGAAATACTAAAAAAGTTAACGTGATTATTATAATGCCTGAGAATTCGTATTTGTCATGATCAAGAGCAAAAGATACAATTCCTATTATCTCTACTTATTTTATTCCGAAATGGATTTTATCTTTTGAAAAATTAATTTTATGGACATATAGTTTGAAAAAAATAATTTTTATATAAATGAGAAATATTAATATGGTTGACTTAAAAAGTCAATATGAGAAAATACAAGATCAAATAGATTCCGAAGTTTTAAAAGTAATTAGATCTACTAAATATATAAACGGACCTATAGTTCAAGAATTTGCAGATAATTTAGCCAAGTATGTTGGAGTAAAATATGTTGTACCTTGTGCAAACGGAACAGACTCTTTATTAGCAAGTTTAATGGCTTTTGACTTACAACCGGGCGATGAAGTTATTACATCTACATTTACATTTATTGCTACAGCGGAAGTTATTTCGTTATTAGGATTAACTCCTGTTTTAGTAGATATATTACCCAATACATTTAACTTAAATCCTGAGGAAGTAGAAAAAGCAATAACTAAAAATACTAAAGCAATAATACCGGTTCATTTATTTGGGCAATGTGCAGATATGGAACCGATCCTTGAAATTGCAAAAAAGCATAATTTATATGTAATAGAAGATGCTTGTCAAGCAATTGGTTCTGAATATACTTTTAGAGATAGAACTGTAAAACAAGCCGGAAATATGGGTGATACCGGATGTATTTCTTTTTTCCCTTCCAAAAATTTAGGATGTTATGGAGATGGAGGTGCTATTTTTACTAACGATGAAAATTTATATAATAAATTAAAAGTTATTGTAAATCACGGTATGACAGTGCGTTATTATCACGATTACATCGGTATAAACTCAAGATTAGATTCTATACAAGCAGCTATTTTAAATGTAAAATTAAAATATTTAGATGAATATAATTTAGCACGTAAAAAAGTTGCAGAAAAATATAATAATTTTTTTAGTAGTTGTAAAAAAATTACCACTCCTTATCAAGCAAAAAATTCTACTCATGTATTTCATCAGTACTCTATATTGTTAAATGATATAGATAGAGATAAACTACAACAATATCTAAATAGCAAAGGAATACCAACAGGAATTTATTATCCGGTACCAATCCATAAACAAAAAGCTTACAAAAATAAGTTCCATACTAACTTACCTATTTCAGAAGAAATTTGTAAAAAAATATTATCTTTACCTATTCACACTGAAATGGATGATGAACAAATTAATTATATTACATCTAATGTATTAAATTTTGTAACAAACAATTAATAATATCTATGCAGAAACAAATTTTAGTAACAGGAGGAACAGGGTTTATAGGTTCACATACAGTAGTTGAATTACAACAAAGTGGATATAAAGTTTTAATCGCTGATAATTTATCTAACTCTCACATAGAAGTTTTAGATAGAATTAAAAAAATAACAGGAATAAAACCTGAGTTCGAGAAAATAGATTTATCTGATAGAGAAACAACTTTAAACTTTTTAAAAAATAAAAAGTTATGTGGTGTTGTTCATTTTGCTGCATCTAAAGCTGTAGGAGAATCTGTGCAAAATCCTTTATTATATTATCGAAATAACTTAAATTCATTAATGAACATATTAGAAGGAATGATAGAAAATCATATAGATAATATTGTATTTTCATCTTCCTGTACAGTATATGGTCAACCGGATATTTTACCTGTTACCGAAAATGCTCCTTTAAAAAAAGCACTATCTCCATACGGAAATACAAAAGCAATTTGCGAAGATATCATAGATGATGTTGCTAAGATTTCTAATATAAAGGGAATTAAACTACGATATTTTAATCCAATTGGAGCACATCCTTCCGGAATTATTGGCGAATATCCACAAGGCATTCCAAATAATTTAATTCCTTATATTACACAAACTGCAATTGGGAAAAGAGAATGCTTAAGTATTTTTGGGAATGATTATAATACACATGACGGTACAGGTATAAGAGATTATATTCATGTTACAGACTTAGCTAAAGCTCACGTTATTGCTATAGATAGACTTATTAATAACAAAAATAAAAATAATACTGAAATATTTAATATAGGTACGGGTTCAGGTTATTCTGTATTAGATATTGTAAAATCTTTTGAAAAGGTAAATAATATTAAAATTAATTACAAAATTGCTCCTCGGAGAGAAGGTGATATAGAACAAGTTTGGGCAGATACTACTTTTGCTAATGAAGAGTTAGGTTGGAAAGCAAAATATAACCTTGATGATATGATGAGAACATCCTGGCTATGGGAGAAAAACCTAAATAAGGAAGAATAAGATATCTTAAATAAATAATTTTAGTAAACGTTTTTTTTCATTTTTTCGTGTAAAAAATAAAGAAAAATAAAAAAAAATTGTATTTTTGCAGTTTATCTAAGTAATAAGTAACTAATTAGTAATCTATATAATATATTTTAATAATGAAAATTTACGAAACAAACAAAATACGTAACATTAGCTTAGTAGGAAATGCTAAATCAGGAAAAACTACATTATCTGAATGTATGTTAATGCAAGGCGGTATTATTAACCGCATAGGAAGTGTCGAAGAACAAAATACCGTATCAGACTATAGAGAGATAGAAATTGACAAATTAAACTCTGTAAGTTCAACAGTATTATACACTGAATATAATGATCACAAAATCAACTTTATTGATAATCCAGGTTTTGTTGATTATATCGGTGATGTTTACGCTTCTTCAAAAGTTACTGAAGCCGCATATATGGTAATTAACGCACAAGAAGGTATAGAAGTTGGTACTGAAATGCATTGGAGAATTTTAGAAAAAAACAACGTTCCAACAGTTTTTGTTCTTAACCAATTAGATCATGAAAAGGCAAAATTTGATGAAATTGTAAATCAACTTAAAGATGTTTTTGGAAATAAAATCGTTCCTTTTCAATTTCCGGTATCTGTTGGTGAAAGTTTTAATTCTATTGTTGATGTTCTATCAAATAAATTATTAAAATATGATAACAATAGTGGAAAAGCAACTATAGAAGATGTTCCGGCAGAATTATCTGAAAAAGTAGAAGAGTTAAATCAAATTTTAATTGAAGCTGCAGCAGAAGGTGATGAAACTTTAATGGAAAAATTCTTCGAAGAAGGTACCCTCCCAAAAGAAGACGTTGAAAAGGGGTTAAAGCTTAGTATTAAAAATAGAGATATGTATCCTCTAATTTGTGTTTGTTCTAAAAGGAATATCGGTGTTGATGCTTTATTAGATTTTACTATTAATAATATAATAGCTCCAAATGAAGCTAACCCAATTAAAACTACAACAGGAGTTGAATTAAATTCTAACAAAACTGATGATTTAGCTGCATTTGTGTTTAAAACAGGTTTGGAATCTCACGTTGGTGAAGTTAATTATATCAGATTATTTGGTGGTGAATTAACTGAAGGACAAGATATTGTAAATTCAAACAATAACTCTAAGGAAAGAGTTTCTCAAATCAATGTATCAGCTGGTAAAAACAGAATCAAAATAGAAAAAGCTATTGCCGGTGATATAGTTTCTTTAATTAAATTAAAAAATGTAAAAACAAACCAAACATTAATTACACCTCGTAACAACACTGGAGAGATTGAACCATTCGAAATACCGGAACCAATCTACTTTACTTCTATTAAAGCTAAAAACAGTAGTGATGACGAAAAAATGGGTATTGCATTAAATGAAATACAAAAAATTGCCCCTTCTATTAAAGCTGGATTTAGCCGTGAATTACGTGAAATGGTAGTAAGCGGAATGGGTGAATTACATATAAATACTTTAAAATGGTATTTAAATAATATTTATAAAATAGAAATTGAACTATTTTCTTCAAAGATACCATATAGAGAAACTATTACTAAAACTGCAAAAGCTACTTATCGTCATAAAAAACAATCAGGTGGAGCAGGTCAATTTGGTGAAGTTCACATGATGATTCAACCTTACACAGAAGGCTATACTTATCCAACCGAATTCCCGGTTAGAGGTACAGAAGAATACGAATTAGAATGGGGTGGTAAATTAATGTTCCACAATTGTATAGTTGGTGGTTCTATTGATGCTCGATTCATGCCGGCTATTTTAAAAGGTATAATGGAACGTATGGAACAAGGTCCTTTAACAGGTTCGTATGCTCGTGATATCGTAGTTTATATTTACGATGGAAAAATGCACCCGGTAGATTCAAACGAAATGGCTTTTAAACTTGCTGGTAGAAATGCATTTAAAGCAGCTTTTAAAAATGCAGGTCCTAAAATTATGGAACCAATTTACGATGTAGAAGTTTTAGTTCCTGAAGATATGATGGGTGGTGTAATGACAGACTTACAAAACCGTAGAGGTTTAGTAATGGGTATGGATGCTGAAGGTAGATTCCAAAAATTAAAAGCTCAAGTTCCATTAGCAGAATTAAATAGATATGCTACTGCTCTTAGTTCTTTAACATCAGGTAGAGCAACTTACTCATTAAAGTTTGCAGAATATCGTCAAGTTCCAACAGACGTTCAAGATCAGCTATTAAAAGATTACGCAGAAAAGAACGCAGAAGAAGAATAATATATTTAAATAAAATAAAAAAGGATGTGTAAGTAAATCATACACATCCTTTTTTTATGCCCTTTTTTCCTATCGAATATCGAGACGTTTTTAAGCAACTAATAATGTTAAGTAGTAACTCTTTTTTAATTAATAAGACTACTTAGTCTTTCTTTATTATAAACCTTTTTAAGATTGAAGAGAAAAATAAAACGATAAATATTACTAAATTAAAAATTGCTATGTAGTCCCCAAATCGTGCATAAAAGGTTAGATGTTCATTTAAATTTAATGTATCTCTAAATACTGCAGGCACCCAATATTCCGTTTCGTTAAAAATATCACCTCGTTGATTAACTGTACAAGATCTCCCGGTATTAGCAGATCGTGCAACACTTCTACGAGTTTCTACAGCTAAAATACGAGAATAAGAACAATGTTGTTTATAGCCTTTTGTATCACCCCACCAACCATCGTTTGTAGATACAAAAAACACATTAGCACCATTTCGAACAAATTTTGTAATAAAATTTCCAAAAATAGATTCATAACAAATTAATGAACCAATCTTAGCATTTTTATATCCATTAAATGGCTCTATAATAGTATCAGTACCTAATGATCCTACAGTTCCACCTAAATCTAATGCAAATTTTTCTAATATCTTTATTTTACCAATATACGGCATAATTTCTACTCCCGGTGTTAAACACGATTTATGATGTAGCTGTAGATTAAATGTAGAATCTATATAAAAGGTTGTATTATAAGCATCATAATGATATCCGTTATTTAAGGGTCTGGCAGTTTCTGACAATGGTTCTCCTTTATTAAATAATTTATATGTGGATGCTCCTATTATTAAGGCAGCATTTGGAGCTTTAGTTTGTAATCCTTTTCGAATGCGATTTATATAAAGTGCATTATCTAATTCGTGCTCAAACAATGATTCTTGCAATGCTGATTCAGGTCCCAAAATAAAATCTACATTTTCGTCTAATATGGAATCGCAATTGATAAATAAATTATCTACTACTTCGTTATTAGTTAAATTAAATTGAACGCTAAGTGGATCACTATTAGGCTGATAAACAACTACATCTATAGGGTTTTCTTCTTCTTTGTAAGTATAATATCTAATAAGAGAAGAAATAACCGGAATAACAAAAATTAATATGGGAATAGAAATTCCCTTTATCATTTTTTTTACATTTCTTTGTGTTAGAAAAGTTTCTATTATCCTAAAAATAAAATAATTGATTATCAAAATCCATAATGTACCACCAAAAACTCCTGTAATTTCATACCATTGGATTATTTTTATATTTTCTGAAAAAACATTTCCTAAAGTTAACCAAGGGAAGTTTAAATCCCAATTATAATGCAAGAATTCAAAAGTAATCCAAACAGGTATCAATATCCATTGACCTTTACTTTTAACAAATAATCTTTTAGTGTTATTTTCTTCTACGATTTCTTTTTCCTTAGAGTAAATTGTAGTTCTTATTAAATGATACAATGTAAAAAAGAAAGTCATTACTATTGCATTTAAAAGAACTGCAGATATACCTGCAGCAATAGAAACCACTCCTATCCACCAAGTAGTAATTGCACAAAATATTAAAAATGCTACAAACGAAAATCTGATAATATTCCAAGCGTATCTTTTAGAAAATCTTAATAAATCTTTTTCTAAAAAAAATAAGGGAACAAATGCAAAAAATATCAAGGGATAAAAACCGTAAGTAGGCCACGACAATCCCAATAATACCCCAGATAATATTGATAATAATAAATCTATACTACTATGACGCTTTTTACGCTTTTTCTTAGCCATTACAATTCTCAATTAAAATTTACTTTACAAGTTTTAAGTCCATTTGTTTTTTTTGTAAATCTATGTTTTTAACTATTACACTGATAGGATCTCCTAATTTGTAAACTTTCCCATTTCTGTGTCCTACTACTTGATAATTATCTTCATCTAAGTAATAGAAATCATCTTTCATATCTTCTATTTTAATTAACCCTTCCGCCTTACATATATCTAACTCTACAAATAATCCCCATTTAGAGACACCTGATATTAAACCTGTAAATACTTTACCGATTTTATCAGACATAAATTCCATTTGTTTTAGTTTAATTGAATCACGCTCTGCATCGGTAGCTCTACGTTCCATTTCACTACAATGAACACATTTTTCTTCTAATAACTCTTTATCGGGACGAGCATTTATATTCTCCATATATAACTCTAATAATCTATGTACCATTAAATCAGGATATCTACGTATTGGAGAAGTAAAATGAGTATAATCAGGGAATGCCAATCCATAATGCCCAATATTTTTAGTAGAATAAATTGCTTTAGACATAGTTCTAACAGCAATAGTTTCTATCATATTTTGTTCACCTTTACCTTCTATTTCTTCAAATAAATTATTAAGTGAATTAGAGATCGTTTTTTTATTTTTTAAGTTTAGTTTGTATCCCATTTTACTGATAAGTTCAGAAAACTGTTGAAGTTTAGATTCATTCGGCTTATCGTGTACTCTATAAACGAAAGGTTTTATTTTATCTGTAGGAGTTTGTTTAAAGGATTTAATATGTTCTGCAACTTTTTTATTTGCCAACAACATAAACTCTTCTATTAAATTATTAGAGTCTTGAGCAACAAATAATTCTACTTCAATAGGTTTTCCATTTTCATCCAACTTAAATTTTACTTCCGATGAACCAAAATCTATAGCTCCATTATTAAATCTATCTGTCCTTAAGATTTTTGCCAATTCATTAAATTTTCTTATTTCCTTATCAAAAATATCATCTTTTCCTTCAATAATTTCTTGAATCTCTTCGTAATTATACCTTTTATCAGAATGTATAACTGTTTTTCCAAACCAAGTATGTAAAACATTCGCTTTCTCGTCCATCTCAAATACTACAGAAAAACATAATCTGTCTTTATTTGGTTCTAATGAGCATATAGAATTGGATAATTCTTCCGGTAACATAGGTATAGTTCTGTCTACTAAATAAATAGATGTAGCTCTTTCATAGGCTTCTTTGTCTATTAAAGAATCAGGTTTTACATAATGCGATACATCTGCTATATGAACACCCACTAAGTATGTCCCGTCTTGTCTAAATTCTATAGATAAAGCATCATCAAAGTCTTTTGCATCGGCAGGGTCGATAGTAAAAGTAACAGCATTTCTAAAATCTCTCCTTGGAGATATTTCTTTTTGCGAGATTTCTTTTGGGATTTTTCGGGCTTCATTTTGAACTTGTTCCGGAAAATGTAATGGGAAACTATTATTAACTAATATAGACTTCATCTCCACATCGTTATCACCTGGTTTCCCTAAAACTTCTACTATCTTAGCAACAGGGTTTTTAGACTTTTCACGCCATTCAAGAATTTTTACTACTACTTTTTCGCCATCTTTGGCTCCGTTAAAATATTCTTGTGGAATAAAAAAGTCATATATCATATTATCTCCATCAGGAATTACAAATCCGTATTTTTGTGATTTTTGAAATATTCCAACATAATGTTCTTTATATCTACGAACAACTTTTATTATTCGTCCTTCTAATTTTTTATTTTTTCGAAGTGGAAATAATCTTACTTGTACCGTATCACCATGAAGAGCCTGCCCTGTATTACCTGCAGCAATAAAAATATCTTCATCTCTACCTTCAACGGAAACATAAGCTTTGCCTGTAGATTTCATGTCCACAATACCTTCTAATACAGTTTCGCTTTCACTATCTTCTAACAATTCCGGATTTAGCTTATATTTTCCCGCGCCTGTTTCTACAATTGCCTGAACTTTAACAAGTTCTTCCAACATAGATTTAACTAAATCTACACTTGCCTTGTCAGTCAAACCTAAAGATTTAGCAATTTTCATATAATCGTATTGCTTTTGAGGATTCGTAGTAAAAGACTTAAGAACCTCTGCTATAAAACTATTTTTTCTAAGTTTAAGAATATCGGATTTTAATTTATTTTTATTCATATTATTATTTTTTGTAATTATCATTGATTTATAACGATGATTTTATCAGATTATTTATATAATCATTACTTTGGTTATAAATTAAATTTATAGGATCATTAACTTCAATAATTATACCATCTTTCATAACTGCGATTTTATCTGAAATATGTCTAACAACTGCAACATCATGAGAAATGAAAAGTATAGTTAAATCTAACTCTTCTTTTAATTGTGCTAACAAATTCAAAACCATTGCCTGAACAGAAACATCTAAAGATGAAACAGGCTCATCACATATTAATAATTTTGGGTTCATGGTTAATGCCCTTGCAATGCATATTCTTTGACGTTGTCCCCCTGAAAATTCATGAGGATATTTATTAATATCTGAACTTTTTAAACCTACCTTGTCTAATAAATAGAATATTCTATCTTTTTGGTCTTTTTTATTATTGAAAATATTATGCACTTTTAAGGGCTCTAATAATGCACTCCCAACAGTTTTTTTAGGATTCAGCGAAGAATAAGGATCTTGAAATATCATTTGAATATCTTTATTCACTTTAGTTTTATTTTTTTTACGAGAATTTGAAATTTCTGCTCCTTCAAAAAAAATTTCTCCTGATGTTGGCTCTTCTAATCCTATTATAGCCCTGGATAAGGATGATTTTCCACATCCGGATTCACCCAACAATCCTAAGGTTTCTCCCTTCTTAATTTGCAAATTAACATTATTAACTGCCTTAACATATTTTTTATTTTTCTTTAATAAACTATTAGATATTTTATAATAAACACATAAATCTTTAATTTCTAACAAGTTTTCTCTTTTATTTTCTTCTAAACCTTCCTTATTATTTTCTAACTTATAATCTTCCTCTATTTTCAAAGAATTGATATAATCTTTTACATTAAAATTTGAATTTTGAGTATGTAAATTTTCTATTTCTTCTACTGTTGGTAATTTTTTTAACTTGTAATATACATTTGGTTTACATGCAATTAAACCCATTGTATAAGTGTTTTGAGGGTTGTTAAAAATTTGATCTGTAGTACCATACTCTACTACTTCCCCATTTTTCATAACTAAGGTATAATCGGCAATTTCTTTAATTATTCCTAAGTTATGAGAAATAAAAATAATAGAAGTCCCGTACTTTTTTTGTAGATCAATTAATAGTTCTATAATATTTTTCTGAACTACAACATCTAATGCAGTAGTAGGTTCATCAGCAATTAATATATCCGGTTTACATGCAATAGCCATTGCAATCATAACTCTCTGACGCTGCCCCCCAGATATTTCAAAAGGATACGATCTATAAATATGTTCTGGACGCGGAAGATTAACTTCTTTAAATAACTCTATAGTTTGTAAATAGGATTCTTTTTTTGATAAATTAGAATGTATCTTAAACATCTCCTCAACTTGTTTACCACACCTCATTGAGGGATTTAAGGAAGTCATTGGTGTTTGAAAAATACAACTAATTTTTTTCCCCCTATATTTAATTAATTGATTTTGGTTTAAACTTAATAAGTCAACTTTTGAATTATCTGTTTTTAATATTGCTTTACCTGAAATTATTTTAGCAGGAGGGTAATTTAATAATTTTATTAATGATAAGGTAGTAACAGTTTTTCCCGAGCCGGATTCCCCAACTATCCCTAATGTTGTACCTTTTTTTAAGTTAAAAGAAACGTCATTTACCACCAAATTGCTTTCATCATCATTAATAAACGAAAGTGAAAAATCTTTTAATGATAAAATTATATTTTCATTTATAAAATCAAGAGTCATATTAATTGCACGAAAATACAAAAAAGTTACAGAAAAACAAAGTTACCAAATTTTTTTATTGATTTTACCAAGATAATGTTACAATAAGAATTAGTAAAAAAAAAGACATACTAGAATTTTAGCATGTCTTTTCTATATTACATTATAAGTTACTTTCTATAATTTGAAATCTAACCCAATTTCAAAGAATGATACTCCGTAACCAAAACCTGTATATAATGCCAAAGCATTATTAAACCACCATTTACCGCCAACTTGTAAGTTAAAGCCAAATGATGTTGTTGTTTTTTGGGTTACATTAGTATCCTTATGAGTTCTAATTTGGAATTGTGGACCTAAAACTCCTCGAGCATATAATTCTAAACTTCTTACATTAGGGAAACCATTAAAATGATAAGTTAATGCAGGACCAAAAATTAATCTAAAATAGCTGTGTGAATATTGAGAATCAACTTCTTTATATCCATATGCACCGATATATCCACCAATACCTAATGAACCTCCTTTACCAAAATCAGCAATACCATGATCGTAATGAGCTGCTAGAGGAGGAAGAACTAAATTTCCCATGTAATCATTTAATCCTAAACCAAAACCAAGAACTGATGTTCCTTTGGTAAACACATTTTGCGAATTAGCGTTAATTGAAAACATAACTGCAAAACATGAAACTAATAATACTTTTAATAATTTTTTCATAATATCATATTTAAATTTCTACAAATGTAACATTATTTTTATTAATTACATACTTTTATTTTCAAAAAATACTAACACATCTAAAAATGACATCCCAATATCAGTTAAATTTAACTTATTCTTGATATTAATTTCCATCTCAAATAAATCCCTTAATTTAATCTTATAATAATCAGAAATTTCAAAATATGATAACCTTGCTAAAATAAATCCACAAAACTCTAATTCTTTTTCTGATAATTGATATTTTTGATGTTTCAATTCAGTGAAAACAGATAAATATATACCTGTAATCGTCGATAAGAGAATATCTGCTTCATGCTTGGTCATCATATTTTTTCTCTTTCTTAAAGGAATCTTTTTGGAGTAATAACCTTTCTTTTTTAATACTTTACTAATATTAGTTTCATTAAATATTTTTTTCCTTAAATAAGATATTTCTTCTTTATTAATTTTATAGGATTTAATGTTATTATAGTCGAATGTCATAGTTACTGATTTTTATTTTATATTCTAACAAATAAAATGTCAGTAGCTTTAACAATTTTTAACAATAAAAAAGTGATTTTACTATAAAAACAAAAAGGCGACTATAGTAATAGTCGCCTTTTAATTAATGTATTATTAACTATAAAATTAATTTATTTGTCTTTTTGACATTCTTTTTCACAAACTTTAATTTCAGTTAATTCTGGATTAATAAAGAAATCTTTATTTGCAACTACCTTTTCTCCTTCTTCATTGGTAAATGTATATTCATGATTCATTGTATAACCAACAAATTCAGGCATAAAGTTTGCTTTTGCGCTGTCAATCCATGCTTGAGCTTCTTCAATTAAATTTTTAGCATTTTCTATTTGAGTAGATAATACTTCATAAGCTTCTTGTTTTGGTTTGTAATTTGCAATTTGTTCTTCAGCTTGTGCTAAACTTTCTTGACCGGCAACTAAGTTTTCTTGCATTTTTACATATTCAGGATTACACTCTAATCTAGAAAATACACTATCTAATGTGCCAAAAGTTCCTGGTTCGTAATTTTCAATTACTGTAGGCATATAAGCCTTAATAAGTTTTTGTGCAGACTTTTCTGGAGTAGTCCCACAAGCAGCAAAAAATACTGCAACTAATAATAATAAAGATAATTTTTTCATAAAGCTATTTTTTTGATTAATTTTAATTTACAAAATTAATAATATTTTGTATAATTACAAGTACTTTTTTAGATTTTTTTACAAAATCAAAGGAAATATCGCTTTTTCTTAGGAATTCGTGTGTATTTCGTTAAAAATCGATATTTTAAGAGTAAAAATTCTTCAGTATAAAGCTTTATTTTAAGTTCTTAAAAAAATGGGTTGATACTGATAACCAATCCAAAAGGTAATTATAAGATTTCCGAGATTAATATACAAAGTGCTTTTAGCCTTATGCCATACTCATGAGTATTTTCAATCTATTTCAGTTTAATTTCTCAAAACATTATTTTTTCCAATCTATTTTTCCATTTTTCCCAATCGGGCATCAATTTGGTAAGTAGAGCAAAAAATTCTTTTGTATGATTAGGGTGCAATAGATGACACATCTCATGCATTATTACATATTCAATACAGGGACGCGGCGCTTTAATAAGTTCACTATTTAAAATTATCTTGCCATTTTGAGTACAACTTCCCCATCTGTTTTTCATTTTCATGATATATATTCCGGATGGTGAAACACCTTTGTTTTCAAAAATGGCAACTATAGGTTCAGCGATTTCTGGAAATTTTATTTTAGCACGTGCGTGGTACCAGTCTTTCATCAGCTTTTCTACCTTATTTTTATCTGTACACTCTACTTCGAAATACCGTCCTTTGTATTTTACTTCATTTTTTTTGCCTCGTTTTACACGCAAAATGTATTGTCTTCCCATATACAGATGAGATTCACCACTTATAAATCTCCGTTTTGGTGTAGGATCTCCAAAAGAGCGGAAGTAATTTTTTTGACGCAATATCCAAGAAATCTTCTCCTCAATTTTCTGTTCTATCAAGTCAATTTCTGTATTCATCGGTGCTTTAACTATAACCTCTTCATTAGGTTTTACGGTGATTCCAAGCGTTTTGCGTTCAGAGAACAACAAGAGATATTCAAGTGTAAATGTCTCAAAATTCAATTTATGTCGATTTAACTCAGCCATCTTTTCGCTACCTCCACTGCTTGATCAATAATGCTGTCCATATCTTCAAAAGTCAACGGAATGTCTCTTTCTTCCTTAACCACATCAATTAAAAAATCTTCCATTTCTAATTTAAGTTTGTTTATAAGGTCAACTTTAGATTGCCAGTCTATTAGAGGTTCCCCTTTATCTAAAACAGCATCACAAATTAACTTATCAAGGGCCAATGCTGCTTCAGTTGCAACTTCTTTATTAAGTTTATTTTCGGGTGCTTTCAGCTTGAAACATTCAAAACAAAGACCAAAATATGCTTTCGCTGGGTTATTATCCTTTAATTCAAAAGGAATATCAGAATCTGTATGAGAGAGCACATCTTTTTTCATTTCTTTAACCTTTTCCAAATATTCCACCTCATTTATTCTTCCTTGTTCATAAGCATATATGGTTTCTTTCAAAAGCTGTGAAAACTTTTTGTAAAAAGCTGGATCCAATTCCATATTTTCTGTAATATGTTTTGAAGTTCGAGTAGCAATAGTATCAGCTTTTGCGGCAAGTCCTACTACATTTTCTATCTCTTCGGCAAACTTCTTTTCGTCAAAGATATTAACCAAATTAGTTATTGTTTCCACTTTTCCACTCGATATGTGCGTATCTATTAATTTTTGAATTTGAACTTCGTACTGACGATAGTCAATCGTATCTGAAAAGCGTTTTTGAACGGTACTTCTGAGATTTATAAACATACTTAAATCATCCTTGTATTTTTTTATTTCCTCATCGGAAAACTCTTCAAAAAACCTTTTACTCGATAAAGCCATCTTCATACTTCGAGCGAAGGCTGTCAATTTTTCATAAAATAGTTGTCGAACAACCTCATCTCTAAGTAGTTGTGAATATGCTTCCAAATCTTTTTTATTACGGATGGTTTTAAAAAAATCCCAAACATCGGAATGGAGTTGAGGTAATTTATTTATTTCTTCTGAAATATCAGTCATCGTTCCCTCGATATCAGATTCATTATAATCTCCGTACTGCGTTATAGCATCATTAAGCTCTTTTAATACACCATAATAATCAATGATATATCCATAATCTTTCCCTTCGTACACTCGGTTTACACGAGCTACTGCTTGAAAAAGCGTATGATTTTTTAGGGAACGGTCCAAATACATTACCGTATTCTTTGGTTCATCGAATCCTGTTAATAATTTGTCAACTACAATGATTATTTCCGGATGATCACTGTTTTTAAAACGACTTATTAAATTTTCCTCGTATTTTTTAGAGGTTCCATGTTCATCCATCATTTTTTCCCAAAATGTCTTAACTAGTTCATTACTTTTGCCGTAAGCACTATCTTCACCTTCTCTGTCATCAGGTGGTGAAATAAGTACTTCGGATGATACTAATCCTATTTCATCCAAGATGTTTTTATATCTAATAGCTACCAATTTTTTAGGGCAAACCAATTGAGCTTTAAATCCGGTGTTCTGCCAGTTTTTTTGAAAATGCCGTGAAATATTCCAAGCTATTGTATAAATTCTTTTTTCAGATTGATTGATTACGTCTGAGCGATTGAATTTCCTTTTTAAATCGGTTTTTTCATACTCTGTGAGCGGTTCACTTATATAGTTGAAAAAACTATCAATCGTATCGCCTTCTACCTCTTGTGGAACAATGCGTCCCTCGTAGAGCAACGGTAGTACAGCTTTATCTTCAATAGCTTGATTAACGGTATAAACAGGAAGAATAATTCCTCCAAATTTTTCCGCTGTGTTTTTTTCCTTCCTCATAAGTGGGGTTCCGGTCATAGCTATAAAACAGGCGTTTGGTAAAGTCCGTTGCATTTTAATATTCATCTCCCCATATTGTGTGCGATGACCTTCGTCTATTAAAACAAAAATATTGGGACTTACAATAGGCTTTTTCATTCGTCTTACAGCCGTTTCAAACTTATTTATCACCGTTGTGATAATAGCATCGGTATTACTTTCCAAAAGTCGTGTGAGTTCAGCTCCTGTACTTGCTCTAACCACATATTTACCACATTTGCGAAATGTACCTGCTATCTGTTTATCCAACTCTGTTCGGTCGGTCACCAAAACAATCTTTGGATTTTTTATGTTGAGTGCAATAGCTTGTGCCATCATCACCATGGTAAGCGATTTCCCACTACCTTGTGTATGCCATATTACACCCCCTTTACGTTTACCCCCTTCTATGGGTTGAATACGTTCTACTGTTTTTTTAACAGTAAAAAATTGCTGATAACGGGCTATCTTCTTTACTCCGGCTTCGTATAGTGTGAAGTTGAAAATCAGATCCAACAATCGTTCGGGTGAGCATAGTCCCACCAAATATTTATCCTGTTCACAAGCCTCAATAGTGCTCTGTTCCTGTTCTGCAAAATACTGTTTTACATATTTGAATCGGGTGGCAAATAGCTTTTCTTTGTCGGAATCTTTTAATGGTGTGTTTACGAGTTTATGTAAATGCACTTCATGTTTTTTGCGTTCTGTGTCATTGGCAAACTGCTCACGCCATATACTCCAGAAATTTTCAGGTGTACCGGTAGTGGCGTAGAGCGCCTCGTTGTTTGAAAGTGCCAGCAGCAACATAGAATAGAGATACAACGAACGAATACCGTTCTCTTTCTGATTTCTTAATTGCTGTGAAACGGCTTGTTGTAGCGAGTCTTTTATGTCGGGTCGCTTGCATTCTATTACCACCAGAGGAATTCCATTTACAAAAAGCACCAGGTCGGGGCGGTAGGTCTCGTTTACGCCGGTGCGTGCAACGGCAAACTCTTCCGATACATGAAAAACATTGTTTTGGGGATTTTTCCAATCAATGTAGTTGAGTGTATAACTTTTTTTATCGCCGTCGATACTTTGCTCCATCGCCTTACCGAGCGTGAGTAGATTGTACAGATACTCATTCCCGGAAATATAGCCTTCATGCATGGGCACATTGCGTATTGCCTCGATACCATTTTCAATATTTTGTTCCGAAAAAGGCTCTATTTTTCCACCGACAACAGGTATGGTGTTAATTTTTCGTAACTGCTCCCTTAAAATAGGTTCGAGCAGCACATTTGTGGTTTTCTCACCACGTAACAGCAACGCCTCTTCCGGTGATAGATAGTTATAACCCATCTTTTGTAAAAGCATTAGGGCGGGCAGCTGACTGATATGATCTTCTTTAAATGATAGGTTCATATTGAATTTTATTTACACATAATATATTAAGTTATAGCAGTTTTTAAGAGAGGATTTTCTTTGGTAATAAGCACATAATCAGATGGATTTGAAAAGTTCTCTCTTAAGTTCTCTCTTAAGTTCTCTCTTAAGTTCTCTCTTAAGTTCTCTCTTAAGTTCTCTCTTAAGTTCTCTCTTAAGTTCTCTCTTAACACTATAATTACTTTAAAACCCATTTAGGTTTACTTGGAATACCTGTATTATAAATAATATCCTTTATTCTTAATTCAGAAATAAGATTTCCCACTTTATTTTTCTTTTGTTTATTATTCATCCATTCAGGTAGTTTATTCCATAATAGTTCGTCAATATCCTTTCTACTCATATAACCATGATCTTTAATTGCTTTAAGTATAAGATCTAAATAATATTGTTTGTCAAATCCTTTATTTTTAGAATATGTGGCTTTTTGTCCAGTTGTCTGAGCCACTTTTATTCCAATGTAAAAGTTTGGCTTTCTGCCTTCAATCAGTTTTTTACTCTTTAAATGTTTCTCTTCTAAAGTTGTAAGTGGCTTTTTTTTCTGTACCTTGTCAAGCATTATTATCTCTTCCAAGGATAGATCTTTTTTCTGTGCCAATAGGCGAGCATAATTTATATCGAGAATTTTTCCTGTAATAGACATCCTCACCTTCTCGTCTGACAAATCGTAATCTGGTAAAGGGAAATATCTATCGCGCTGAAAGTTGAAAATTTTCTTTATTCCTCCTCCTGCAGTATCAACCATTTTTAGATTAAACATGGCTGTTACTAAAAATCTATTTCTGTAGAATTCTTCAGGAGCATCCTCAATCACAACTTTTTCAACACTGCCGGGAATAAAACTTCCGTGATTGGTAAAGACCAACTGATCTTCCATTTCAATCACATTTATTCTGGCTCCTTTTGTATAATCTTGATGGGCAATACAATTATTAATTGCCTCACGTATAGAAAACGGTTCGTATTTGGAAACTTCTGTTGGGAATATTGTACCTTCCTGCAAATAACGGTATTTTATATTCCTTATCTTGGCAAATACCTTTTCAACAGAAAGGATTAATGGTAACCCGAAAATCTCATAGTCGATATCTTTATTATCTTTATCTACTAATTTCCAGCGAATTTTCACATCTGCAGGACTGAGAAAATGTTCAGATTCGTCTTTTCCTAAAAGAATAATAGCTGTTCTGGTAATTTTCCCTTTAATAGTAACCTTAGCTTTGTTCAAAAATGTAATATCACTCCACGTGTCAACTTCTGGAGCTTTTTCAGGAAATTTATTTTTGAAGTTTTTTCGTGCCAATGTAATAGCTTCTTCATCCAAATCATCAAAAGTAGCACCGGGAACAATGGCGGCACTCCAATCATCAATAAGAACCTGTGCTCGTATTCTCTCTATTTTCTCCAAATTAAGAGGAACTAATTGCTCGCCATCACGAGCATAATAATGCCCATTGAAAGCCACAGGAATTCCCTTGGGTGCTGCCGGGATTTGAAACATAATTACCCGACCCTCCGATTCCAACAACTCATATATCTCAATAAAAGAGATGCGATTGGTGGTTTTATCGGCAATTTCACCTTTCAGATTATCCAATTTCTTTCTTTCAGAGCGATACTGTGAACCCACTATTTCATGTTTACTATCCTCTACACCGAATACAAGCCATGCATATGGTTTTCCGTAAAGGTTGGCTTCGTTACTTAGCGCCGAAAAATATTTACCCAGCTTATTAAAATCGTAACTGTTTTTTGCCTCTTTAAATTCAACTATCTCGTTTTCTGCGGTAAGATTACGAAGTTGAGTTAGAATTTCTTGTAGTTGCTTTTTGTTCATTGCCTCAATTATTATTTTTTGTACTTTTCTAATTCTACGGAAGCAGCAATTTTATCGATACTGTTTTTTAATATTACAAACAGGGGGCTGTCTTCTGTGTATTTTGCCGGTGCAATATATGTTGCTCTCTTTTGTTTAATTAGACCTTCGCAAACCTGTTTGGCTTTTCTACCTGCATTTGTTCGTAAGTTGGGATTATATACGGCAATGGAGGTTCCACCTTGGTAGTTAACCATTTTCATTGCCGGTACATCGGTTTCACCATCTCCGATATATATCATTTTTGAGAAAGGGATTGGTCTTTCTTCTTCGGGAATATATTTATTTATTTTTGAATTGTCCCACGAATTATTAATACCCTTGTTTATACGAAATAAAAACTGTGTTTTATTAGTGTAATCTACAGCAAGTGCAGGCCATTCTGCAACACCGTTTACATCATATTTATATGCAGAAGCAAAAACATTTTCAAAGTACTTATATATTTTAGTACCTCTGATAATGTCTCTTAATCCCGATGAAATTATATAGTGCTTTATTTTGATACCTTTCGATTTTGCATATTTATTGATTTTATCGAAGTACTCTTCTACTCCTTCAAAAAAAACGATATCTTTCCCGTGTTCTTCAAATGCTTTTTTGGTAATTTGCTGCTCTTTTTCACGTGCCTTTTTCAGCATCAACTGCATATAGGATAGAATCTCGTTCATATCATTTTCTTCTGCAATTTTTCTATTTTCTTTCCAAAAATCATCTTTATCTATCCCAAGATTTGGTAGGAAGCTTCGTTCTTGCATATTTCCGGGAGCGAGTGTGCCGTCAAAATCATAAGCTATAGCTATTCTTGTGTGTCTTCTTGCCATATTGTTCTATTTTTAAATTGTTACTCTTATTTTTCCACTTAATAGCACCTGTATTAGTCCTTTTTTTTGACTTTGCAGGGCGGATAGTTTTTGCTTTTCAAGCTCTATCTCTTTATCAGAATTTGTTAAGACCTCGGCGATTGCTGTTTGTTCAGGTAGGGTGGGGATTGTTATACTGATTTTTAGTACACTTTTTTTAGATAAATTATATCTTGTTGCACCTTGTGATAATTTGAAAATTTTTTTTCTAAAATCTTTATTCCTTAAATAATATCCAATAAAATAAGGATTGATAATACTAAAATCATTAAGCCTAAACCCAAAACAAAAACTGTTCAGATATGTGTCTCTTAATTTTTCAAGTAAGACAGATGTCATTCCTACTTCGTGTGGAGTTTCAGATGATACGGTAAAAAAAATATCACCAAACTGAACTTTATTTTGATTTTCATGCTCTTTCACATCAACATAATCGAATGATGAAGTATCAGTTATTGTATTGTTGAAAACATTTAAATATGAAATATATGGTTTCCCAAAACCAAAGTTGTTTTTATTCTTTCCTTTTAATCCGTTGTATGTCGTACCAATATCTTGTAATTTGTATTTCTTCCATTCTTTATTAAATCCTTTTATACGTTTTTTGCCGGTAAGTAGTTGTTGCATCAATCCGCGTTTACGTAGTTCGAGTTGGTGGATTAGTTCGTTCTGCTTTTCAATAGTAATATCCCATGTAGAAAGTATTTCGGCTATTTTCTTTTGCTCGGGAAGTGGAGGAAGTGGAATTTTTAATGAAGAATATTCTTTAGCATTTATTCCTGGTTGCCCACTTCTCATTGAAACCTTTTTTACCCAATTTAAGTAAATAGGTGTAAGCGTATATGATTGTAAGTAATATGGAAGTAATATATCAGTATTAGGTCTGTAACGAATTAAGAAGCCTGCAAAAACGAGTTTTCCATCTTTCTCATCATACATATAAGTTTTACCTACTGTTGCACCTGTTCGAGCAAAAACTATATCGCCATTTTTTAATAAGAACTGATCGTAATTCGAATGATCTACAGATTTTTTTCCCTGAGGATATAAACTTTCCTCTTTCATCAATATCAGTAATTCTCAAATAAGTTGGTAAATCTTCTGAAAAATCAACTGCTCGTGCATTTATGCCATAATCACCATTTATTAAACACATTTCCCCCAATCTCTTCACCTTCCACTCTTCAGGAATTACTCCGAGCGGTGAATCTTTGTAGCCCTTTGGTATATTAATTTGTTTTGTCATATGTAATATTCCTCCATCTATGTAATAAAAAGTTGCATTAGTATGTCTTCTTTAGAAAATCGACACAAATTAATGGTCTGTTTACCATACGATTTCCTTCAATTTGAACTATTCGATTTTTTCGAATAGTTGCATTTTCATCCAATTCACCCGATTTGAAAATCTCTTTCAAGTGATAATTGATGGTATTTACCTCTACATCAAAAAGTTGAGCTAACTTCTTTTGTGTAAGCCAAAAAGTTTCATCTTCAAATCGAACTTCAATTTTTACTTCTCCTTGTGGAGTCGTATAAAAAATTATATCTGAACTATTATTCATATCATTTTCTAATAATCAAATTATATCAAATCCAATTCTTTTAAATACCCGTTCATTTTATCTTGTACAGCTTCCAATTCAGTCTCAAGCTTATCGATTTCTGCTTGTACAGCCTTGATATCAATTTCTTCTTCCTCTTCAAAAGTATCTACATAACGAGGGATATTAAGATTAAAGTCGTTTTCCTTTATTTCTTCAGGTGATGCTACATATGCATATTTCTCTTCTACTACTCCCGGCTGTAAGTTCTCCTCCAAAAATTTACGGTAAGTAGAAACTATATGTTCTATATCTTTTTCACGAAGTACATTTTGATTTTTTGCACTTTCGAACTCTTTGCTTGCTTCAATAAAAAGCACATTTTCAGACTTTTTCCCTTTATTGAAAATAACAATAGCTGCAGGAATACTTGTTCCATAAAACAAATTAGAAGGCAATCCAATAACTGCTTCTAACAAGTTTTCTTCGACAGTTTTCTTTCGGATTTTCCCCTCACTTCCGCTACGGAACAATACACCGTGCGGTACCACTACTCCCACTTTTCCTCTTCCCTCATACGCTACTTCCAACATGTGACTTATAAAAGCCCAATCACCTCTGCTTTTAGGCGGAACTCCACGCCAAAAACGATTGTAAGGATCATCTTTAGCTTCATCAGCTCCCCATTTGTCAAGGCTGAAAGGCGGATTTGCTACCACTGTATCGAATTTCATTAAGGTATCACCTTCTTTTAGTTTAGGATTTCTGAGAGTGTCACCCCAACGAATAGTAGCACTATCAAAGCCATGGAGAAACATATTCATCATTGCCAGTGCCCAAGTACTGCCATTAACCTCTTGACCATAAAGTGAAAAATTATCACTACCTACCTCCTGACCTGCTTTTATAAGCAAGGAGCCAGAACCACATGCAGGATCACAAATTCTTGCACCCGGAGCACTTTTAGTTAATTTGGCCAATAATGTAGAAACTTCTGCAGGTGTAAAGAATTCACCTGCTTTTTTCCCAGATTCGCTAGCAAAAGTAGAAACCAGATACATGTATGCATCACCAATTACATCGCTATCTTCCAAATGGGAAGGTTCAAAATTTAATTTTTCATCTGAAAAATCAACTAATAAATTTCGTAATCGTGCATTTTTGTCTTTTGTGTCTCCTAAATTTCCACTATTAAAATCAATGTTCCTAAATATACTAGCACCATCTTCACCACTCATCTTTTCACGATTTGCTTCTTCCAGAGTAGCAAGAGCTATATTGATTAATTCACCAATATTTCCTGCATTTCTGTTTTCAAAAAGATAATCAAATGTACTCTCCTTCGGTACAATAAAACGTTCACGACGCATAGCTCTCTCCGCACGAACCTCATCCCCATTGTAGCGATTTAGATGTTCTTGATACTTGTTTTTATTTACATCACTCAGGTATTTGATAAAAAGCATAGTAAGAATATAATCCTTGTACTGTGAAGGGTCAATTACACCGCGAAATGTATCACAAGCTTTCCAAACTATTCGGTTTATGTCTTGTTGTGTTGTTTTTTTTGTCATTTTTTATCTATTTTTATTTTTTGCTTTAATAATGTATTATAAAAATATTTGTCTTTTCTGAGCAATTTGCTTATATAATTTTATCTCTTTCTGTTGTAAACTGCTGAATTCTACTATTTTTTGTTGTGTGGCAATATCAGGTACATTCAATGATAAATTCTCTAACATTTTTTTTGTTATTGAAGGAATAACACTTCCTACAGATTGTGATTGTAAATAAGCCAATGTTCTAGGCAAATTAAGGAACCATGCAAGAAAATCTGGCAAAACCTCTTGATTAATCACCCTTATTACAAAAAAAGCTGACGAAGCAACTGCATTCCCAATGTTTGATGGATATTTTACACAAAAATTGGAAGTCCCTTTAGCAGCAAAAAGTAAATCATCTTTTCTCAATAAATGGTCAGATGACTTTCCTTCAATAAATACAGTAGCCTTTAGTTGATTATAAGACAACTCTAAGTTACTAAAATCATTAACTTGCAGATATATAGCATTGCCATCGGGCTGCTCATTCTGATAAATACCGGACTTGATAGTGACTATTTCGCTTAAGTTTACAATCATTTTTTTCTAAGTAATAAGATTACGAATGCAAATATAAGACTAATTTTATAATATTGCAAATATTTTAAGAATTAAATAGATGGATTATTTCAATCGAAAAAATTTGTGATATTAATCAATTGTTGAAAAAGAAAAGAAGTACCCGAGGCCGGGATCGAACCGGCAAGAGTTACCTCATCGGTTTTTGAGACCGACGCGTCTACCAATTCCGCCACTCGGGCTTTTTATTATTATTTGTGAATTGCAAAAGTAATAATTTTTTTTAATTTTGCATAAACTATTTACTTTTTATTAAATATGAAACGACTTTTTATTGCAATTAAAATAAATCCTGAAGAAAATTTAATAAATATATACAAAAAACTCCAAAGACTACTTGTATATGATAGTATAAGGTGGTGTTCATACGAAAATCTACATCTTACATTAAAATTTTTAGGGAATACTCCTACAGAAAAAATTCCACAGATAGTAGATATAGTTAATGAAGTGAACAATAGTATAGAAAAACACAATATTATCATGAAAGGATTAGGTGTATTCGGTAGTAGATATAATCCTAAAGTTATTTGGTGCGGGATAGAAAAAAATGACCAAATAATAAAAGCTCACAAATTACTTACTGAAAATTTAAAAGAGGTAGGTATTTACCCGGATAATCAAAATTTTGTTCCACATTTAACTTTAGCAAGAATAAATAATATCAGAGATAAAATAGCATTTACTAATTTTATTTCGTCTTATAAAGATGTAGAGATACAAAATACTTTGGCATCTGATATTTACCTATATGAAAGTAAGCTCCAATACAAAGCGCCACCAATATACATTAAGATAGGATAACAAAAATAAAATTTTATTATTCTTTATTCTTGAGCTTTAACGGAAGATTTATCTGAAATTGGAAGTGATTTTGATGATAACTCTGAATATTCTTTTTTATTTAATGTTAACACATACGATGCTAACATAGCATTATTAAACCCATCTAAGCTGACTTTATTCTGACCTGCAATTTTGTACATACTATCATGAAATGGTTCTGTTACTACAAAAGGCAAACCTGCTGTATAAACATAGCCATTAATCCCTTGGAGTAAGGTAAAAATAGTTATAGCTTGCTGCTCTCGCATAGTTATTAAAGCATCAAAAGCAGCATATTCATCTTCTAAAAATAATTGCTTTGCATCGTACGGACCATAAACAAATATATTATCATTAACTGCTTTTTCTATTGCCGTTGCTATTATATGTTCTTCCTTTGCATCAAAGGTACCATTTTTTGAAACTCCATTTAATGCGATAACTCCTATTTTTGGTAAAGATATTTTATAGTCGAACTTTAGAATATCATTTAATTTTTTTATCTTATGATAAATATTTTCTTCTGTAATAATAGAATTTAAATCATTTATATGAGCATTATTGTCTAATGCTGTTATCTTAACAAATTCATTACAATATAGCCTTAAACTATTTTCCACTTTAAACTTAGAAGCTAAATAATGACTATTAGAATTGAATTCCGGTAATATTGTATTGATTAACCCCTTAGTAATTGGACAACAAACTATAGAATCCAAATATCCATCTATAGCATATTCATAGGCGTTATCTAAAGACATTACAGCTAATTCCGCTGCTTCTGAAGACATATTACCTATATTTACTTTAACTTCTTTACTATAAATATTTACTAAGTTAGATTTGTTGCAGGTTATTACTTTGTCTTTTACTAAATTAAAATTAAAATTACTCGATTTACATATTTTTCTAAAATATGAAACTAATTTTGGGGTTCCAAAAAAAACAGGAGTGCTATAAGGCATAAACTCTTTTTCTAAAGTTTTGATAACTAATTCATAAGAAACACCATTTAAATCTCCTTGAGTAATACCAATATTTAAATTTTGCAGGTAATTTTCTTTATTCATAAATAATTATTAGATTAATAGGTCTTTTTTATTATGTTTTCGGTTTTCTAAACTATCATTTTAATCTTTTTTATAGGGAAATAAAACAAATATTTACACGTTCGTTCGGCATCAAAAACTGAAAAAAACAAACATTAAACAGATTTTAGGTATTAATACTGAATAAATACATCAATTACATGTCGTTTCTTTTATGTTTGGTTTGCAACAAAGATAATAATAAACATTAAATTTTTCTAATTTTTCTAATTTTTTTTAAAATTTATTAATGTAATATTTTTTTAGGATCAATTTTATTTTTAAATATTGCAATTTATAAAAAATATTATTATCTTTGGAGTTAGTTATAAGTTTAACTTTTAAATTTTAAAATTATGAAACACGAATTGCCAAAATTACCTTATGAATTAAATGCTCTTGAACCATATATTTCACAAAGAACATTGGAATTTCATTATGGAAAACATCATCAAAATTATGTAAATACTCTAAACAATTTAATTGATGGAAGTAAATATGAAAGTTTAAGTTTAGAGGATATTATTTTAAACTCTGATGGAGCTATTTTTAATAATGCTGCTCAAGTTTTCAATCACACTTTTTATTTTGTAGAATGCTTAAGCCCAAAAACAGGTCAAAAGCCAAGTGGAAAGTTAGCAGAAGATATCAATAAAACTTTTGGTTCTTTTGAGGAATTTAAAGAAAAATTCACTAAAGCTTCCACTTCTTTATTTGGGTCAGGTTGGGCTTGGTTAGTAAAAGATAAAGCTGGAAATTTAGAGATAATCCAAAAACAAAATGCAGGGACCCCATTAACAGATGGTAAACGTCCTATTTTAACATGTGATGTTTGGGAACATGCATATTATTTAGATACCCAAAACAAGAGACCTGCTTATTTAGAAAACTTTTGGAATATTGTTAATTGGGATAATCTAAGTAAAAAATATTAAGAAACTTCAATTATGGAACATGTTGTAGTATTTACAGGTGCAGGTGTTAGTGCCGAAAGTGGTATAAAAGTCTTTCGAGGATCTGGGGGTTTATGGTGCGATTATAAAGTAGAAGATGTATGTACTTATGATGCATGGATACGTGATCGTGAACTTGTAAATAGATTCTACAATCAAAGACGAAAAGAACTCTTAAATTCCAAACCTAATAAAGCTCATCTTTCTTTAGTAGAACTGGAAAAAAAATACAAAGTTACAGTAATCACACAAAATGTGGATGATTTACACGAAAGAGCCGGTTCTAGCAATGTTTTACATCTTCATGGAGAATTACGTAAAGCACGTAGTTTAAAAGATGGATATACATTAATAGATATTGATGGCTGGGAGTTGCCTTACGAAAAAACTACCGAATGGCGACCACATATTGTCTGGTTTGGAGAAGCTGTTCCGGAATTTGAAAATGCTATTAAAATTGCAAAAACTGCAGATTATTTTATAGTAATTGGAACGTCTTTAAATGTTTACCCTGCTGCATCGTTAATTTACTATATTAAAGAAGATATTCCAAAATTTTTAGTAGATCCTCATTCTGATGAACAATCTTTAGATAGAATTAGTAATTTAACTATTTATAATGAAAATGCTACAGAAGGTGTTCCTAAGATAGTAAATAAACTATTAAGTTAAAATATTATTGCCAATATTGTATTTGTAGTATAGTTTTATATTACTTTTATAGTATTGGCAATATTTTTGCCTTTTTATTTCAAATAAATTTATTATGAACGAAGTAGTATATAGCAAAATATCTTTTTTATGCTCTAAAAAGGAAATGTGCTTTTTTGATGTTTTAAATTATTTACGCAAATATAAAAATTTAACTAAGGAAGAAAAAATTGAAATAGCAAATAAGTTAAAAGAAGAAAATTTTATTGACGAACAACGATTTGCAAATGCATTTGTAAATGATTCTTACAAATATAATAAATGGGGTAAACTTAAGATTATTAATGAGTTAAAATCTAAAAATATTCCACAAGACATTATAGATAATGCAATAAACACGATTGATCCGGAAATTTACGAATCTATAAAAAACAACTTAGCAGAAAATAAAAGAAATCTGATAAGTGATGATGATCAGCAAAAAGAGCTCAAAGTAAAGAAATATCTTTATAGTAAAGGTTTCGAAGTATAAGTATTAAACCATTTTCTCAGGCTTAACTATCTTATCAAATTGATCTTCTCTAATGTATTTTAATTCTTTAGCTGCTTGCTTTAATGATTTATTTTCATCATAAGCTTTTTTAGCTATTTGAGCAGCTTTATCATATCCTATTTTGGGAGATAAAGCTGTAACTAACATTATATTATTTTCTAAATTCTCATGTATCCTATCATAATTAGGTCTAATTCCTGACAAACACTGATTATTAAAGGAATTTGCCGATTCTGCCAATAATTGAGCAGATTCTATTAAACATTGTACAATTACTGGTTTAAATGTATTAAGCTCGAGATGTCCTTGACTATTAGAAAATGAAATAGTTAAATCGTTCCCTAAAATTTTAGCACATGCCATTGTAACTGCTTCGCATTGAGTTGGATTTACTTTACCCGGCATAATAGAAGATCCGGGTTCATTAGAAGGTAATATTATTTCGCCTATTCCACATCTGGGACCCGAAGCTAATAAACGAATATCGTTTGCTATTTTAAAAAAACTCATTGCAGTAGTTTTTATAGCACCCGAAACAATATTAATAGCATCGTGAACAGCCAATCCTTCAAACTTATTGTGACACACTACAAATTTATACCCTGTAAATTTATTTATATACTCAATAACTTTTAAATCGTAACCTGCTGGGGCATTTAAACCGGTACCTGTAGCAGTTCCACCTATAGGTAATTCTTTAAGCAATTCAATAGAAGATTTAATATTATCGATACCATGGGCTATTTGAGAAGCATAAGCTGAAAATTCTTGTCCTAAGGTTACAGGCGTTGCATCCATTAAATGAGTTCTTCCCGATTTAATAATATTAGAAAACTCACTTGCCTTTTGTTGTAAGGATGTTTGTAAAGTTACTAAAGCAGGTAAAGTAGTTTCTGCAATAACTTTAAAACAAGCTAAATTCATAGCTGTAGGAAAAACATCATTAGTAGATTGAGATTTATTTACATCATCATTTGGATGTAAACTTTTTACATTATCAGTTAAATTTCCACCATTTAAAACATGACCTAAATTTGCAATAACCTCATTTAAATTCATATTGGTTTGCGTACCTGAACCTGATTGCCAAATAGTTAATGGAAATTGATCTTCATAATCACCATCTATAATTTCATTACATGCATCAATTATCAATTTAGCTTTATCTACGGGAATGGCTTTTAAATCAGCATTTGCTGAAGCAGCAGCCTTTTTAACTATAGCAATTGCATAAATTATTTCTATTGGCATTTTATGGGATGAAAATTCAAAATTTTCTTTTGCTCGTTGTGTTTGAGGACCCCAATATTTAGAAACTTCCACTTTAATTTCGCCTAATGTATCTTTTTCTATCCTTACTTCTTCCATTTTAAGATTGTATATTAATTAAGTGATGTAATTCTTTATAATTCAATATTAATAATTAAAATTAATGTAATGTTAATATTGCATTAAATACATTTTAATCATTTCATTTAAATCGCCATCTAATATAGCATTAACATCAGAGGTCTCGTAATTAGTTCGTAAATCCTTTATTAATTTATACGGATGTAATACATATGATCTAATTTGTGAACCCCATTCGATTTTCTTTTTATTTCCTTCTATCTCTTCCTGTTCCTCTTTACGCTTTCGCAACTCAATCTCATATAATTGTGACTTTAACATTTGTATTGCTTTTTGCTTGTTTTGTAATTGAGATCTTGTTACTTGGCATTCAATAACTATTCCGGAAGGTTTATGATGTAACCTTACTGCTGTTTCAACTTTATTTACATTTTGGCCTCCGGGGCCTCCTGATCTAAAAGTATCCCAAGTAATATCCGAAGGATTAAGTTCAATTTCAAAACTATCATCAATAACAGGATATGCATACACAGAAGCAAATGATGTATGACGTCTTCTATTAGAATCGAAAGGAGAAATTCTAACTAACCTATGGACTCCATTTTCTCCTTTTAAATATCCATAAGCATAATCACCTTCAAATTCCATAGAAACACTATTAATTCCGGCAATATCATTTTCCTGAAAATCTAAAACTTTAACTTTAAAATTATTTCGCTCTCCCCAACGTTGATACATTCGCATCAAAATACCTGCCCAATCATGACTTTCAGTACCACCTGCACCGGGATTAATATTCACAATTGCACTTAATTTATCTGACTCATCACCTAACATGTTGTAAAACTCTAAATCTTCTAAATGCTTCAAACACTTATTATATACTGATTCTAATTCTTGTTCGGTGCAATCTCCAGAATTATAAAATTCAAATGTAACTGTAAGTTCTTCGTAAAATTCTACAATTTTTTTGTATTTTTCCGTCCAAAACTTAATGTCGTTTACAGACTTCAGTAAAGCTTCAGCTTCTTTGGGAGTATCCCAAAAATCATCTTTATATGTTTCTTTTTCTAACTCTTTAATTTCTTGTTCTTTTTTATCGATTTCAAAGAAACCCCCTTAAAGAGTCTATTCTTTCTTTTAATTGTTTTATAGAATCTAAATTAATCATCTTTATCTTAAAAATCAACTTTTATAAATTCACCATCTTTGCTAAAAACTAATTCAACATCATTATCCAGTTCAACATATTGTCTGTTTTTATCGCGTTCCCACGAAACTATAAAATTCTTTGGATAATTCAGTTGAACATAAGCTAAGATTGGATCCGAAATTACACTATCAGGCAACCCTCTGGAAAATTCCATCTCTTTAATATTGTATTTTTTATCAAACTCTAAGTGAATATTTCCTGATAAAACAACAACATACTCAACACTTAGTCCTTCTCTATTTTCACTTGCTATTTCTACGTCAATCCCATTAAAATGTTCTTGGATAAAAGACATAATTGGCTCCGGTATATCTTTATTGTTTAAAATAGTTTGCTTTTCGCAACCGGAAAAACTAATCGCAAAAACACATATCACTGATAAAACTAAAAATTTTTTCATATCTTATAGAATTTTTGTTAAATATATTGCAAATATATAATATTTTTTTCAAATGTCATTATCTTTGCATAATGCATGATATAAATCATACAAAATCAATAATATAAAAATAAGAAATATATGAAAAGGTTTTTAGTTTTATTTTTATCTGTTTTCACACTCCTAAGCAATAACGCATTTAGTTGTACAACAGCAGTAATATCAGGAAAAGCAACTTCTGATGGAAGACCAATTTTGTGGAAAATGAGAGATACGGATTTCTTAAAAAATTATATGAAATACTTTAAAAGTACTGATAGTACTTACGCATTTACCGGTGTAATAAATTCTGTTGATACATTAGCATTAGAGGTTTGGGCAGGTACAAACGAAAAAGGTTTTGCAATTATGAATAGTGCATCTTTCAATGTAAACTTAAATGATTCAATAAAACTAGATAACCAAGAAGGTTACTTTATGAAAGAAGCTTTAGAAAAATGTGCTAACCTAAAAGAATTCGAAGATTTGTTAAATAAAAAACCTAAACCATTAGGATTAGCTGCACACTTTGGAGTTATAGATGCAAATGGAGGAGCTGCTTTCTATGAAGTAAACAACTATAATTGGACTAAATACGATGCAAACGATCCTAAAGTTGCACCTGATGGCTACGTTTTAAGAACTAACTTTTCCGAAACCGGAAAACCAAATATAGGATACGGCTTTGTACGTTTAGAAACTGCAAAAGAACTATTTTCCGAAGCTACAAAAAACAACTCTATTAATTACAAAACAATAATCCAAGATTTCTCCAGATGCTTATACAACTCTGTAACTAAAAACAACTACAGACAATTATATGAAAACAAACCTTACTCTGATACATTTGTTCACTCCGATAACTTAATCACAAGTACAGGGGCAGCATCGTGTACTGTAATCCAAGGAGTACTACCAACAGAAGACTGTAGCATGAATACATTATGGACAATGGTTGGCTTTCCAAACACATGTATTACATTACCTATTTTCACAAATGAAGACGATGTAATGCCGGAAGTTTTAGAATACAATAAAACTTTAAAAAACTCGCCTTTGAATAACTACAGCCTGAAATTAAAAGATAGATGCTATCCAATAGACAATCCTGATGGTTACCACTATTTACTCATCGGAAAACTTGTTAATAAAGAAGGAACCGGCTATATACAGTTAATTGAACCTGTAGAAAAAGAAATATTTGCACTAACAGAAGAAAAGTTGGCGAAATGGAGAAGTAAGAAACCTTCCGTAAAAGAATTAAAAGCCTTTTACAACGAACTTGACAAAATGGTAGAAGAACTCTATAAAGATATGCTTTAAGAAATCTTAAAAATAATCAGTTAAATGTATATTGAAAAATTACATTTAATGAAAGTTGTTATAAAGAATAAAACACGATATCTAAAATTTAAAATCCATTAAGAGGGAAATAAACTGTTGGAATCAACAATAAGAATCCAACAATTATCATCAATAAGATAAATTTCCAAAAGAATTTAAACCATACATTGTATGGAATCTTTGCCATCCCCAGACACCCCATTAATACTCCTGATGTTGGGGTTATCATATTAGTAAAGCCATCTCCAAATTGGAAGGCTAATACAGTTGATTGCCGTGAAATTTCAAGTAAATCTGAGAATGGTATCATTATAGGCATTGTAAGAGCAGCTTTTGCACTGCCCGATGGCATTATTAAATTTAATCCTGTTTGAATAAGATACATTACTCCTAAAGATCCTGTTTTACCAACGTCTTCCATTAATCCTGTTAAGGATTTCATAATTGTATCAATAATTTTTCCATCTTGCAAAATTATGATTATACCTCCTGCTAATCCTACAATTAATGCTGCTGATAGAATATCTTTTGCTCCTTCTAAAAATAATTTAGCAATATTATTTGGTCTAAATCCTGCTGCTGTACCTGCTAATAAACCCATTGCAAAGAATAATGCTCCTATTTCTACAACATACCAATTGTATCCCATCACTCCCAGAATTAGGTAAAATACAGTAAATATCAGTATTTCGATAATAAAAAAATGAACAGACTTTCGGAGAGCAAAAAAACCTATTAATATAAATAATGAACTTAGAATTGGGATTGCATATAATGTAAACGATTTTGCACCTATACTTAATGTAGATATAGGGTATTTTATGGATAAGAATATTAAAACAATAGAGATAAAAATCCAAGTCCACCAAGCAGATTTTGGAGTATAATATTCTATTTTTTGTGCTTTTATATTATGATGTTCTCGCCAATAATTATCTATTTTATATGTTGGAGATTTTTCTATATTCTTTTTAACTTTATTAGCATACAACAATATACAAGTAAAGCCTATTGCATTAATAATCAGCCAACAAAAGATTCTATATTCTATACCGGAAAATAAAGGAATTTCTGCAATTCCCTGTGCAATTCCAATAGTAAATGGATTTAGTATTGCACCGGCAAACCCCAGATGTGCTGAAACATATACTATACAAACTCCTACTATTGAATCGTATCCCATAGAAATTGCCAAAGGGATAAATATTACAATAAAAGCTATTGTTTCTTCACTAAGCCCAAATATAGCTCCAAATAAGCTAAACACTAACATAATCAAGGTTAATATAATATTATTAACTCCTATCTTTTTTAGCCATTTCCGTTTTTCTAATTTTAGAGTCCAATTTAGGAATGATGAAATTGCAACGTCTAAAGCTTTAGATGCATTTAAAATCCAAAAAGCTCCACCTATAAGTATAATAAAAATTATGATATGCGACTGCATTGAAAATCCTTTTCCGAATGATGTAAATATTTCCCATAATTGTGGTGATTGATCTACATAAGTAAATGAATCAGGAACTATCACTTCTCTTGTCCCCCCATCCGGCATAGATACTTGTGTTCTTGCAAACTCTCCGGCAGGAATAATTAAAGTTAAAATTGCACTTACAATAATAATCGAAAAAATTATTACATATGTATGTGGAACTTTCTTCATATTTTTTGTTTAATTGCAAATATAATCAAATTTATTAGAGATAATATCCATTTTTTGAACAATAAGAATGTTCTAACTATTATTAGTTTTATTGTATTTATTAGTTTAATCTTAAGATTTATTCAAGAATGGAAATTAAACAAAGAATCTTAAGGCTTAATAAGGATGGTAAGCAATCCTACATCTATATATAGAAATAATTCTAAGGAAAGTTAATCAAAAAAATAAGGCTAATAAAATTTATTAGCCTTATTTTATATTAATTCAACAAACAAAATACCTAAGCATCAATATCTTATAAAGATATATATTATTCTTGAGGAGTTTCTGTTGTTGATGATTGATCTGTTTGTGTAGCTTCAGTTGGTTGAGGTTGAAAATCTACTGCAGGTAAATTTTGTTGACCTTCTCTTTCAATAGTTTCACGTAACTGTGTATCTGTAGTTTGAGGATCAAAATGTTTACGTGGAATAACGAAAACTGATACTAAGCTAAGTACTGCTATTACAATAGCAATAGTCCATGTAGCTTTTTCTAAAAAATCTGCCGTTTTTCTTACTCCCATAAATTGGTTTTGTCCTTGTAAATTAGATGCTAAACCACCACCTTTTGAGTTTTGTACTAAAACTATTAATACCATTAAAACACAGGCTAATAAAATTACAGCCATAATTGTATAATAAATACCCATATCTAAATAATTTATATTACTTTTTTATATTACTTTTTTATATTCTTTTCTAACTTTTCAATTTGACTTGCAAAATAACTACTTTTTTTTGGATTTTTCAATTTTAACTGATGATAAATTTTTATTGCTTTCTCAAAATTACCTTGATGCTCATAAATTTTAGCTAAAGTTTCACTCACAATCTTCTGATTATCAGTGTTACTAGTTTGTGCAACCTCATCAATATTATAAATAGATTTTTTGTGATTTTCTTCTGTTTTTATTTCATCAAAAGTAGTTTTTCCTTCTATATTTCTGTTTTTTTCATCTAAAAGCTTGTCTTTTTGAAGTTTATTTAACACTTTTTTGTAAAATAATTCCTCATCATCTAACTTATTTTTCATCAAAAACTTACGTAGTAAATTTCTATTTGCAGAAATATATGAAGTAATTCCTAATTCGTTTTCGAATTCAATATTATCCGAATCAAACAATAACTTTAGATATATCAATCGTGCTGTCTGAAAATAAGGATATTTTTTTACTAAATTGTAAATTTCCATTTGCTCACTACTACTCCTATCAAAAGGATACCTCATTATATCTAATAATTCATCTTTATTCATACTACCAATTTACAACTGCCTGATTAAATATATCTAAAACTAAGTTTTCTACTATTTCTTCTATTAATGAAGCTTCTATACTACTTAAACTAATAGAACTATCATAATCTACATATCTGGTAAATGATGTTTCAAAATTTTTAGACTCATCAAATTTATTTACATAATTTACCCTTACAGTAACACTTAATCTGTTTAATGCTGCTGTTTGATTAGATGTTATAGCCTGTGGAACAGTTTGATAAGCTGTTATTGTTCCTTCGAACTGTAAATCTCCATCTTCTTCTGTTAATTGTAATGATGTTTGATTTAAAAACTTATCTTTTAAAGCTTCTGTTAACGTCTGACTTAATATAGGATTTACTACACTTGCATTATTTTTGAAATACTCTATTGAAACTGTTTTAGCTTCAGGGCTTATTGAAGCTCCAGTGAAAGAATATATTCCACAACTCACAAACATCAAGGTTATACTAATAAAAAATAATGTAAAAGTATAGATACCTTTTCGTTTGATTTTAGGAATGTGTAATATGTTCCTACTCTTTAATTTCATACTCTTTTATCTTCCTATATAAAGTACGTTCCGATATTCCTAATTCTTTAGCAGTATTTTTTCTATTTCCATTATGTTTTTTTAATGCTTTAATAATAACTGCTTTTTCTGCATCAGCTAACAATAACGATTCTTCTTCTATATGAATCTCATGTGGTTCCGCTTCATTATAAAAAAAATCATCTGTGTCGTTTTGTTGGGTAATGTTTACAATATTACCCCATTCTTTTTTCTTATAATTATCCTGTAAATTATTAATATCAGAGATAATATTATTATCAATATTATTAAATTGTTTTTTTATGATAGAATTATCTGATTCTGAAAATTGTTGGCTGCTCAATATACTATTAACTAACATTCGCAGCTCGTTTATATCTTTTTTCATATCAAATAATACTTTGTACAAAATATCTCGTTCTGTTAACTCAACATTTGGACTTATTCCGGGAACTCCCGGGCTTTGATATAAAACAGGAATAGATGTATTATCCGATGGAAGATACTTTTTAATAATATCTGATGTTATTAAACGTTCTTTTTCTATAATACACATTTGTTCGGTAATATTCTTTAATTGACGTACATTACCCGACCATCTGTTTGTTTCTAATAATTCACGAGCATCACTAGTTAACTCTATTAATGGATAAATTTTGTTTTTCTCACAAAAATCTACAACAAACCAACGGAATAGAGGGTAAATATCTTCTTTACGTTCTCTTAACGGAGGTACATGAATAGGAACTGTACTTAATCTATAATACAAATCTTCTCTAAATTTTCCACTTTGAATTTTTTCTTCAAAGTTTGCATTAGTGGCAGCTACTACTCTAACATCTGTTTTTTGCACTTTAGATGACCCTACTTTAATAAATTCACCTGATTCTAATACACGTAACAATCTTATTTGAGTAGCAAGTGGCAATTCTGCAACCTCATCTAAAAAGATAGTTCCTCCGTTTGCAGTTTCAAAATAACCTTGGCGAGCTTCTCTGGCATCAGTAAACGCACCTTTTTCATGTCCAAATAATTCGCTATCTATAGTACCTTCAGGTATTGCTCCACAGTTTACTGCTATATATTTATTATGTTTTCGACTGCTTAGACTATGGATTATTTTTGGGAAAAATTCTTTACCTACACCACTCTCACCTAATACTAAAACAGTAATATCTACCGGTGCAACTTGGTAAGCTATATTTATTGCTCTATTAATCGCAGGTGAATCACCAACTATTCCAAACCTCTGTTTTACGGATTTTATTTTGTTTTTATCTATCATAAATTATTTTTCTCCATATATATCAAGAAAGACTATATTATTTCAATAAAGACTATCTTAAAGTAGCTCCTAAATTATTTGCAAACTGTTTAATTAAATTTTCCATTACTTTATCTATCCTATCATCTGTTAAAGTTTTTTTATCATCACATAATATAAAGCTTACAGCATAAGACTTTTTATTTTCAGCTAAATTTTTACCTTCGTAAACATCAAATAGATTAATTTCTTGCATTAACTTACCGCCACGTTGTTTAGTTAATGCAACAATATCTTCAAAAGTAACCGACTTATCTACCAATAAAGCTAAATCTCTTCGTACAGCAGGAAACTTAGGTACTGAAGTGAATTCAACTTTTTTATTTTTGGCTAAGTTTAATACATTTTCCCAAAAAATATCAGCATAAAATACATTTTGATCAATATCAAAATACTTTAACATATTATTTGGGACTGCTGATAATTTTGCTACTTCCTTTTTATTTAACTTAATTATCAAAGTTTGGCCAAATATATCGTCAACTACTTCTTCTGTTTTATTAGTAAGGTCTAACCCTGCATCTACCAATACCCTTAATACAACAGATTTTAAATCAAAGAATGTTACTTCTTCCGACTTTTTATACCAACTCTCATTAGTATAATGGCCTGTTAATAAAATAGATAGATGTGTTTCTTCTGTAAAACGGTTTCTTACATTATCAGAATCTGTAGCGTTTGAGTTTTTGATATATATTTCTCCAAACTCATATAGTTTTAAATCCTTATTTTTCCTATTAATATTGTAAGAAATTGTTTGTAATCCTCCAAATATTAAATCCCTACGAAGTACATCCAACTCCTTAGATAAAGAATTTATTACTTTTACATTATTAGCTTCGTCAAATTTAGAAACTAATTTTGTTACCTCATTAGATATTAACGAATTATTCATAATTTCATTAAATCCATTTGAAGTTAAAAAATTAGATATTTTATTTTTTACCTCTTCAGTATCAGTACCTCTATCTTTATCAATTGAAAATATATGTAAATCGGAATCCTCTACATTATTATATCCATAAATTCTCAAAACTTCTTCAATTATATCCGCTTCTCGAACTACATCGTATTTATCACCCGGTACTGCAACAACAAATTCTTTATCATTTTGTTCTACAATATCCATGTCCATAGATTGTAAAATAAATAGAACTATTTCCGGCTCTATTACCTTACCAACTAATTTATTTAACCTTTCAAAAGATACTTTAATTTGTTTTCTTTCAATTTTATTTGGATAAATATCTACTATTTCCGATGAAATTTTGCCACCGGCAATTTCTTGAATTAATAAAGCAGCACGTTTTAAAGCATAAATAGTCATCTCCGGATTTACACCACGTTCATATCTAAAAGACGCATCTGTTTGAAGACCAAAATGTTTTGCTGTTTTACGTATTGTAGTAGGATCAAAAACTGCACTTTCAATAAATACATTCTCAGTATCATCATTAATTCCGGACTCTACACCACCTAAAACTCCTGCTATTACCATACCTTCGCTTTCGTTACAGATAATTAAATCATCACCTGTTAATTCGCGTTCTATATCGTCTAAAGTAACTAACTTACTACCCTTAGGTAATTTTTTTATAATAACTTTATTTCCTTTAATTTTATCAGCATCAAAGGTATGTAATGGATGACCTGTTTCAAATAAAACAAAGTTACTTATATCAACAATATTATTGATAGGTTTTAATCCTATAGACATCAATTTTTCTTTTAACCATTTAGGAGATTCGTCAACTTTTACCCCTGAAATAGTAACACCTGCATATCTTAAGCAAGCTTCTGGATCTTCTATCTTAATATCAATTGGGAAACTATTATCATCTACTTTAAAAGATGATAAATCAGGAATGATAACTTTATTAAATTCCTTTTTGCCATTTCTGAAATTCTCTAAACTTTGTAAAGCTGCAAGATCTCGGGCAACACCAATATGTCCCATTCCATCGGATCGATTAGCAGTTAAACCTATTTCAAAAACGTACTCATCATTTATATTTAAATATTGTTTTAAAGGTGTTCCAACTTTGGCATTTTCATCTAACACCATTATTCCATCATGTGAATTACCTAAACATAACTCATCCTCTGCACAAATCATTCCTTCAGAAACTACCCCACGTAACTTGCCTCTCTTTATTTTTAAAGGGGGATCTGTAAAATATAAGACAGTACCAACAGTAGCAACAGGAACTTTTTGCCCTTTAGCCACATTTGGTGCACCGCATACTATTTGTAACGGTTTATCTTCACCTATATTTACTTCTGTAATATGTAAATGATCAGAATCAGGAAGATTTTCACATTTAATAACCTCTCCAACTACTACTCCTTCTAAACCTCCAGGGACAGTTTCTGTTTTATTTAAACCTTCTATTTCTAAACCGGAAAATGTAAGTTTATCTGCAATTTCTTCTGCCGACCAATTAGTTTGAACATAATCCTTTAACCACGAATAAGATATCTTCATTGTTTAAATTTTAATTGTAAACATTTAATTATTGATAATATTGCAAAAATATACTTTTAATAGATGTAATATACTAATTAAAATGAAAAAATGCAAAATTATCTAACTTGCAAAGTTAGCATAAAATTTAATTATTCACAAACGAATAAAAATCAAAATAATAATTCTAAATAATAAGAAACTTATATACTATATTTGCATTTTAAATAGTGGATTTAAAATGGATTGGATTATTTTATTTATAGCAGGTATATGTGAAGCAGGTTTTACTTTTTGCTTAGGAAAAGCTCACATATCTCTAACTAATAGCTCTAAATTTTGGTGGTACTTTGGCTTTATGGCTTTTTTAACTGTAAGTATGGTTTTACTTGTGAAAGCAACTAAGACTCTCCCTTTAGGCACTGCATATGCTGTTTGGACAGGTATTGGTGCATCTGTAACCGCTATAATAGGAATTATTATTTTTAAAGAACCTGCTACTTTTTGGAGAATCTTTTTTATTGTTACGTTAATAATTTCGATTATTGGTCTTAAATTTGTCAGTAATTAATAACATTACAAGTTAACTGCCATAATACTTGTAATAACTATAAATAATGATATTATGAAAAAAATTATACTATTTGTTTTAGGAATTAGCTTTTTAGTTTTTAGTTGTAAAAACACTACCGAAAATCAAGATAATGTTAATTTAAATGAAAAAATTTATAAGGTAGGCGTGTTTGATGGTCATGGAGGTGCAGAAACTTGTATATGGGAAGCTTATCATGCAATATCCATTGACCCTGAGATGACTCCATATTACGTAACCTCATCCGATATTACTAACGGCATTTTAGATAATTTAGATGCTTTATTAATTCCGGGTGGAGGTGGAAGTCGTCAATATTTAAACTTAGGTAAAATTAATGAAGATAAAATTAAAAAGTTTGTTGCAGATGGGAATGGTATTATAGGAATTTGTGCAGGTGCTTATTTGTTATCTGAAACTCCCGAATATTCGTGCTTTGCAATGAATGGTGCAAAAGCTATTGATATTGAACATGATAATAGAGGCCATGGTATTTGTAAGTTTACTTTAAACGAAAAAGGTCACGAGCTATTTCCTCAATTAGCTGATAGAGACACTTGTTACTTAATGTATTACGAAGGTCCTGTATATGTGGAAAGCGATAACGATTCCATTAAATATACTGTTTTTGCAACTATGGAAAGTGACGTTCACGAGGAAGGAAATGCTCCTAAAAACATGACAAATAATAAACCTTTCATTATTGGAAATAATTATGGGAAAGGCAAAGTCATTAGCTGTATTGCCCATCCTGAAGCTACTCCAGGTATGATTTGGATGATACCTGCTATGGTTAGATGGAGTATAAACGCTGAACCTATCAATTACAAAGCAGAAGTAGTAAATCCAGACATATTTAATAGAGAAATTTTGATGTCGATAGAAGATTTACATAAAGAAAATTCATTCTTTAAAGTGTTTTTATATGGAACTGCTGATGAAAAGATAGAAGCATTAGATTGGCTGCAAAATCATCATTCATGGAGCGCTAAACGTTGGATACAAGGTTTATTATACGATGAAAACGCATCAGTAAGAATTAGAGCTGCAAAATACATTGCAGATATAAACTACTTACAATATTTAGATGATTTAAAAGCTATTTATAATAACGAATTAGATGTTGAAGTTAAAGATTCCATTAAAGTCCATTTAGACAAGCTATCTAACTTATTACCATAAACTCATAAAGTTATTAAATATTAATAAAATGATTTTTTAATATATCTTGTATCTATTATCAAGTTAATAAATTGATTGATCAATTTATATTACAATATATTACAATGCAATAATAAATTATCTTAAAAATTTATCTGAACCTATTTATTTGTCTAAATTGTAATTATAAATTAGCATAAATAATAAGTATTAAAAAAATTAATTATGAGAAGTTTTGGAAGTGATAATCATTCAGGAATTCATCCTAATATTATAGATGCTATTATTAAAGCAAATGTGGATCATTGCTGTGCATACGGCGATGATAAATACACATCAGAAGCAACTAATAAAATAAAAGAAGTATTTGGAGATAGTGCAAATCCATTTTTTGTATTTAATGGAACCGGAGCAAATATCTTATCAATTAGGGCATGCACTAATACTTTTGATTGTGTACTTGCAGCAAAATCTGCTCATATTGTTGTAGATGAATGTGGTGCACCGGAATTTATTGCAGGAGTTTCTGTTAAAACTATCGATACTATAGATGGAAAATTAACTCCCGAACTTATTAAACCGTATTTAGTAGGTTTTGGCGATGAACATCACTCGCAACCTAAAGTAATTTACATCTCGCAAGTTTCAGAATTTGGAACTGTATATACTCCCGATGAAATTAAGGCCATTGCCGATTTAGCACATTCTCACAATATGTACCTTCATATAGATGGAGCGCGATTAGCAAATGCAGCAGTATCCTTAAATAAAAGTTTGAAAGAAATAACGGTAGATTGTGGATGCGATATTTTAAGCTTTGGCGGCACTAAAAATGGTATGATGATGGGAGAATGTGTTATAGCCTTCAAACCTGAATTGGCTAAAAACTTCAAATTCTTACGCAAACAATCTATGCAGCTATTTTCGAAAATGAGATTTTCTGCATGCCAGTTTACAGAGTATTTATCTAATGATTTATGGAAGAAAAATGCATCACACGCAAACAAAATGGCTCAAATATTAAGAGCTAAATTAGCAGAAACTAATGTTGTAGAATTTACTCAACAAACAGATGCAAATACTATCTTACTTAAAATGGATAAATCTTTATCTTCCAAATTATTAAAAGATCATTTCTTTTATTATTGGGATGCTGAAGAAAAAGAAATTAGATTAGTAACCTCCTGGGATACCACTATTGAAGATATTGATATTTTTATTAATTCGATAAATCGTCTGAGTATCAGATAGCTATGCACTCAGTTTATAGATTTTACTAAAAATTTTCCTTTTTTTGTATAGCTTTCCAAGCTGATTTTTAAAAAACGAAATTTTCTAATTTCAATGAATTTTTTTCGCATTTTTTTGACTTTTTTCATCAAAAAAATCAATTTTTGAGACATTTTTTTGGAAAAAATTGGAAAATTTAGAAAAATAATTGTAGGAAAATTTTTTTGAGGATTTTTTTTGCTGTTTTGGGCATACGGAGGGCTGTATGTTAAAAAATACATACTGAGTATACACGGACAATAAGTTCTCTTTTCCCGGAGATAGGGCCGATTTCAACTACTCTATAGAGTAATTGGCATCGTATAAATCTTTGCGTTCATGCAAATAGATAAAATTCTTTTTGCTGCCAAAGATTCTTTCAAAATCAAAAAAAGTACCTTTTAAACTTTCGATATAATCATCGTCTAAGAATCTGCTGTAATAGCACCATTCATAGGTCTTATAGCTAAGTCGAGGGTTATGATGCGTGACATTCCGATTTACATAAACTATGCAATTGCGTAAGTACTGTAAGTCATGTAACCAGATTCTTTTAAAGCTTTTTCTAAATAAACTTCCTGTGCGTTTATATTTTAGATTAAAGAAAATTGCAAAGCTCATAAAAAACCTACGGAAAAGTTCACTTACCACTCTACTCGCAATATACTCTTCATCTTCACTATCAAGACGTTCTACAAAATCTTGAAGTAATTCACCTTCATCCACTTTTGCTAAGATTTCCTCTACGGATTTTACCTGAATTACAAGATGAAAGTGGTTCTTTTGCAATGAGATTGTGTAAAAGTTGACTACATCTTGCATATAGCCATATAAATACACCTCAAACCTGATTCTATCATCTCTTCGTTTGAAGATATTTTCGCCGTTATTTCCCTGATTATAAACATGATAATCATAACCCGGCTTCATTAGTTGACAATATTTATTATTGTTTGCCATAATAAAAATTTTAAGATTAATAATTAAATTAGCACTCAATCATTAATCTTTTGATTGCTAAACTGTCAATCCTTTTTAACAAATATTAACATAAAAATATAGCTTAGAAAGCTGAAACAAAAACAGTAAAAAACTGCGAAAAATTGAGTAACTTTGTAAATTAATAATAAATGCAAATTAATTTAACTTACTTAAATCAACATGACAATTAACTTAAACACAGAACTAAAAAACAGAATTAAAAGACTACAAGACATAATAGTAAAGGAGAAAGTTGATGGATGCATCATTAATTCATCGGTAAATCTATTCTATTTATGCGATTTTATCTTTGATGGTTTTTTATATATATTGCCTGAAGGTAATCCAATCTTTTTTATTAAACGACCTATCGGAATTGAGGGTGACGATGTATTTTACATCAGAAAACCTGAACAAATTTTAGACTTGCTAAGTTCAAATCTAAAAGAAAATTTCAGAAAACCAAATAGAATATTTATTGAGAACGATGTAACTTCATACAACACGGTTATTAGAATACAAAATGCATTGGGCAATCCGGAGATGGTTAATGTTTCCGGAATTATGAGAGACATACGTGCATTAAAATCTAACTATGAGATTGATCAAATGCGTAAAAATGCCAAACTGCAAGCTGATGTTTACAGAAAAATACCTTCTATTTATAAGCCCGGTATTACAGATATTGAATATCAGATTGAAGTGGAATATTTAATGCGTAAAAACGGGTCATTAGGTGTTTATAGATCTTTTGGCAGTAATATGGATATTTTTATGGGGACAGTTTTAGTTGGGGATAATGCACATAAAGCATCCCCTTTCGACTTTGCTTTAGGTGGATCCGGTATGACTAATTTTCTACCTATTGGAGCTTCGGGCACTAAATTAGAAGAGGGTCAAACTATTTTATTTGATATGGCAGGCAATTACAGCCCATGGCAAACTGATATGAGCAGAACTTTTGCAATCGGGAAGGTCTCTGAAAAAGTAGTTATGGCTCATAATGTTTCTATTGAAATGCACAATTGGATTTTAGATAATGTAAAAGAGGGTACATTATGTTCCGACATTTACAATTACTGTATTGATACTGCTAAAAAGTATAATTTCTCAGAATACTTTATGGGGATAATGCAACAAGCAAAATTTGTTGGACACGGTTTAGGTTTAGAAATTAATGAACCTCCTGTATTAAGCCCCAGGTCAAAAGATGTTTTAAAAGAAAATATGACTTTTGCTTTTGAACCAAAATTTGTTTTACCAAAAATTGGCCCTGCAGGTATCGAAAACACTTACTTAGTTAAAAAGGACGGATTAGAAAAGATTACTATTTGCGAGGAAGATTTAATTTGTTTAAAATAATATTTAAAATAATAATTGATAAATTTCAAAATATTAATTATTGAAAATGTACAAGTAATATTACCTAAATTAATAAAAAATTAATTTGTAATTGTTAGTTGATCATTTTTGTGTTTTCAATTTAATAATAAAATAAAACCTTCCTTCTATAACTATCATATTATTGAGAAGGTACAAATTATCTTTTTTTATTAAGTTTATCAATTAACAATTAACATGCATACTAAAAGATTAAAAAATATTAAAATCTTTTAGTATAGGCATGGCAATATGGTCTTGTACCTTTACGCTCGTAATATTTTTGATGATAATCTTCTGCCTTCCAAAATGTTGAAGCTTTAGTAACTCTTGTTACTACATCGTAACCTTTATCTTTTAGGATACTAATAATTTTTTCTGCAATATTTTTCTGATATTCATCAACATAAAAGATTTCGGAACGATATTGAGATCCAATATCAGGGCCCTGACCATCTTCTTGTGTGGGATCATGAATCTCAAAAAACATACGGCATAAATCCGTATATGAACATTTTTCAGGATCATAAGTAACTTTTACTACTTCGGCATGCCCTGTTGTATCAGAACAAACTTGCTCATATGTTGGGTTTTCTTTAGTTCCACCCATATAACCTGATTCTACTTCTAATACTCCGGTTATTTTTTTCATCATAAATTCTACTCCCCAAAAACATCCACCTGCAAAGTAGGCTTCTTTTATTTGTTCTGACTTTTCTTTATTATTTAATGTATCCATATTTTTATTAAATTGATATTAGTACTTTATATTTTTCAAAGTTTAAAAAATAATAATAGTTTAAGTATCTTTGTTTTAAGATATCAACCTAAATATTTTAATGTATTATTTTAATTTATTAATCTTTTGCCAATCTTCATCGTTTATTCTTGCTCCGTAATTTTGTATTACAGTTGCACCTAACAAAGATCCTAAATTGCAACTTTCTTTTAATGTCATTTGCTTTATTAAACCATATAAAAATCCTGAGGCAAATAAATCACCTGCACCGGTTGTATCAACAGGAACAACTTCTACAACGTCAATTTTTTCAAAATTATTTCCTTGCTTTACTAATGAACCTTTAGCTCCTAACTTTACAATTGCATATTTACAATAATCTGCAATTATATCTAAAGCATCTTCAGGATCAACATTAGTTAATGCTTTTGATTCCTCTTCATTGGCAAAGCAAATATCAACATATTTTTTAATAATATCTGTAATTTCGTCTCTATTTTCCATCACAAAATTATGAGCAGCTAAATCTAAAGATATTTTTAATCCGTGTTTTTTTGCTAATTCCATTACACTTCTAACTAACTCATAATTAAATAATAAATATCCTTCTATATGTAATAAATCTTTTCCGATAAAGTATTCATCTTTTAAATCGTTAACTGACAATTCTGATGCAGCCCCTAAATATGTAGCAAATGTACGTTCCGAATCAGGAGTTACAAAAGTGATTGCACAACCGGTATGGGTAGTTTTGCTTCTTTGTAACAACGATTTTATACCATTAGATGTCAAATCTTTTTCGTATAAGGCTCCTATTTCATCATTCCCTACTTTTCCGATAAAAGAAGTATCAACTCCTAACTTTGCCAAGCCGTAAGTTGTATTAGAAGCTGAACCACCGGCAACATAAGTTTTTTTCAGGTTTTTTGTTTTATTTAATATATATTCAAACTTTTCATTATCTATCATTACCATTCCACCGTGAGGTAATTCTAACTCATCTATCAAATCATAACTTGATAAAGGTATTACGATATCAGTTAATGCATTTCCAATTCCAATTACTTTTGTCATATTAATTTTTTTAAGAATAATAAAAATTGATGATACTTACGTTATTTTTTGCAATAAGTAAATTTATTGCAACATTTTGTTTGATTATAAACAAAATATTGAAGTCACATCAAATAAATTACAAATTTAACCTGAAAAGTGTTTAAATATGCAAAAAAATGAAAAAAACATATTTTTTTTTGCAAAAATGCTTGTTATATTATTTTTTTTTATAACTTTGCAACGCTTTTGTAGGAGAGAAACTCTCAATTAAGTAAAAAATTCCTCCTTAGCTCAGTTGGTTAGAGCACCTGACTGTTAATCAGGGGGTCGTTGGTTCAAGTCCAACAGGAGGAGCAAAAAAGAGTTATGTTATTTAAGTCGTCAAGAAGTTACATTTGACGACTTTTTTTATTTTTACTCCCTAAATATTCTTCCTTCTTGATATTATTATTTGAAGTTATTTATTAATAGGTTTGGGTTTTTTATCATTCCAATTAATAAAATTAAATGAGTAAGCCCACTCTATATAATCTATAGCACCAAAATGCACTTTCATCATTATTCCTACAGAGTGATTTAAGTTATGACCTAACATATATTTTAATCCAACTCGTTCGTAAATAGGTGTATATAAATTATGATGAGGTTTATAAAGATAATATCCTATTGCTAAATGCAAATCCAATCTATTATAAACAATATTAAAGGAACCATATGTAGCGATAGATCTACCACTAACTTTTTTAAACGGATTATTGTATTCTGGAATTACTGCTCCACTATACATAAAATCGAAGCCTCCGCCATATCCAAAAATAGGATTAAACATTCTTTTATAACCAATTTGTAATGTATTTGCAAAATACCGTTTTTTGTTTGGAGCACTTCTCATTCCAACAGCTTCAGTAAAATAAATTGAGTTTTTGGGAGTGAAAAAATAAGTTGTATCCAACGATTTATAAGGTTTCCTTCCATTTAAATGATAATTAAACTCTATACCCCCTGAAAAACCATTTGTACCTCTATTAGGTCTTTTAATAGTTCCATTTGAAGAATGATAAAAAATAATTTTTGGTGTAATGTCTACAAAATCATCTATTTTAAATTTAATACCCGAACTAAGATTTATGTAGCAATTTAAGTTAGATCCTATAAAAATATTATCAGGGTTATTAATATAATGATATGGATTAGTATAATAAGATAAACCAAAATCCAAACCACACATAACCTCTAGGAATTTATTTTGATAATATTTACTATTAAAATATCCATATAATGAATAACTACTTTCTAAAACATCGTAATTAAAGGAAGTATATCTAAATCCCACGCCAAAATCAGGATAATTAAATAATACTTGACTAATATTATCACCTGTAGTTTGTTTCCCCACATTAATAATTAACGATTTAACAATTCTATCATTAGCTGTAACACCATCTATTCCGGATAGAATAACATTCCCAATATATCCTGTAAAAGAAAAAACTATATCTTTTTCTTCTTTTGTATTAAGTATAAAATTTTTTTCCTGACTATAAGAAGAACTTATTAAAAAAAACAATGTAATTATTAAAATTATCTTTCTAATCTTCATAATAATATTACAAAAGATAGAAACTTAGTAGTTCTATCATATTCAATAATCACCTTTTATAACGACAATATCAATAGTTATCAATTATTTTTTTCTCCTAAATAAAGAGAAAAATATTTTTAAATTATACTAAATAATTATCTTAATGCAAAGATAATATGATTTTAATTAAATATTTCTTATATGTAAAAACTTATTATTGCTTAATAATTATTTTATATTAAATAAAAATATTGAGCTATATTTGCTATATTATTTTCAATAATGAAAATTTTATTTTGTCATTAATAATATTTCCAAACTTTGTTTTATTAAATTAAGAATAAAATTATTTAATGTATACAAAAGAAGAAAGTAAAAAGATTAAAATGGAGTTTTGGAGTACTTTCAAAGAGTACTCTAAAAAGAATAAGAAAAAAAAGTGGATTATGCAAGACACCGGTATCAATAAAGTTAATTTAAAGTTTGAATTTGATACTGAAAAAGCTAGAGTTGGATACGATATTTACGCTTACGATGTTGAAACTAGAATATATTACTATGAAAAATTTGAAAGTTTAAAATCTATTTTAGAAGAAGCATTACAACAGCCGTTAATTTGGGATTTAGAATACCCTATCACTCCCAAAAAAGATATGGCAAAAATCTATTTAGAAATTACTAACGTAAATATTTTAGATAAAAAAACTTGGAATACAGTAATTGATTTCTTTTTTAAGAAAATGACTATTTTAGAAAATATCTTTTTAGAGTATTATGACTTTATTAAGTATAAACCTGATTATGGAACAAATTAACTTTTTTTATAATAATATATATATATGTATTTTTGATACAATCCACTATATTTGTAAATATTAGTTTATTATTTTACTTAGCAAAGTTTTTAATTGTTATTTACAATGCCAAATTAGCAATGATTTTTTCACTGTTTTAGATAAAATGTTCGTTATAAATTAATTCAATCGATTATTATTTAATATAAAATTATTTATTATGGCTTACAAAATTAATGAAATTGAAGGTATTGGAGTAAAGTATTCAGAAATTCTAATTAACAATGATATTAATACAGCTGACGACCTTCTAAATAAATGTAAAACTCCAAAAGGAAGAAAAGAGCTAGCAGAAGCTACAGGCATAAGTGAAAAATTAATACTTACATGGACTAATCATGCAGATTTATTTAGAGTAAAAGGTATTGGACCTCAATTTGCTGAATTATTAGAAGCTGCTGGTGTTGATACAGTTAAAGAACTTGCAACTCGTGTCCCGGCTAATTTAGCTAAAAAATTAGAAGAAGTTAACAATGAAAAGAAGTTAACACGTAGAATTCCTGTTGAAAGTGAAGTTGCTAAAATGATAGAAGAAGCAAAGGCACTTGATAGAGTTATTGAATATTAATAATATTTAATACTACAAAAGAGAGGTTTTGTTCCAACCTCTCTTTTTGATATTATCTATATATACATCAGATATAATAATCACACCTATAATGATGAATAAGTTTACTATTTCTCTTATACTTCTTAATATTATTATACTAACAACAACTTCCTGTAAAAGAAATAATACATTTTACTTAAATGATGTTGAAATTAAAAATGGCGATTTACTTTTTCAACAATCAGTAGAAACACCTTTAGAAGATGCTATTAGCTCCGTAACATATACCAATGGCGAAAAATATTCTTTCACTCACGTAGGAATTGTATATAAAGTAAATAATGAATTCTACGTCATAGAAGCTGCTCCTTCTAAAGTAAAAATTACACCTATTAATAAGTTCTTATTAGGACATATCGAAGATAAAAAAGAATACAACAACAATAATTGTACTAAGGATTGTAACTTAAACAGATGTAATGAAGAGATTAACTTTGGAACCAATAATAATTATCTAAATCAAAATTTAGAACCTCAAACTCCATGTAATTTTCAATTAATTACAGTTCCTGCACGACTTAAAAAAGAATACCAGCACTTAATAAAACCTGCTTTAAAAAATGCTCAAAAATATATTAATATGGATTATGATTATGAATATCTACCAAATAACAATAAAATGTATTGCTCCGAATTAATATATTTAATTTTTAAAGAAGCCAATAAAGGAGACCCAATTTTTGAAGCAAAACCAATGACCTTCAAAGTATATGATAAAGATACAGACTCTTCTTATTTTCACCCTTTATGGATAAAACATTACAAAAAGTTAAATATCCCAATTCCTGAAGGAGAGATTGGCACTAACCCTGCTGATATGGCAAAAAGTGATCTAATTGAGTTTTTAACTAATTAACATCTATATTTTTTACAACGAGTTGTAAATCAATTGCCCTGAACCAATTCTATAACCTTCAGTCTTAAAAGTTAATTTGCCATCCGGTTGTACGATAAATACAAGTGGAAAGTTTTCCCTAAAATACTGATCTGTTGATGTAAGTATTTCATTTAATAATTGAGAGTCTTCATCTACTATTAAAGTTGTTTGATTAGGTAAATCCCAGTCAGATAATTTAAATGTTTTTGTTTCTTTATCTGATGGAATTAAAAACAACATTTTTCCATATATATTTTCTGCTTGTGCTTTGTTAAACTGCGGAGTATACATTGCAATATCCTTCATTAAATGTTTAGTTGGCTCTTGCGTTGGATTTAAGAAACCTAATATTAATGATTTACCATCCATATACTCTTTTAGCGTAACTTCGTTTCCATTAATATTTATTTTATTTTCTATATTAATAGTTCCATAATCTTCGTCACGTGGTGTTAAATCTAATAAAATAATTTCTTTATTAAGAGTTTCTCCATCATACAGATTAAAAAATTCTAATCTGGATTTTGTAGTTCCATCTGAATATCTATTCCCGGTTGATAACATATAATAACCAGGTTCTAGGTCAAGAGTTACAGGAAAATTCGCCACTCTATCATCATCTTCAAAATCAAAAGTATAAAAATCTCCGTCTTCAAATTTAGCCAATGTATAATGAATCCAATATTGAGGTTTTATATCACCTTTAGTATTATTATGTAAAACTAACGTCGATGTATTATTTTTAGGCTCTTCTATTTCAAAGCTGATAGGAATCCAATTATCATTCTCATAAACATAAATTTTACCTGTAGCATTATCTCTATAAGATGGAATATTTAAAGATCTGCATGCTGCTACAAAAAAGATATTTCTTGATGTTTTATCGGAATGACGTAATTCATATACTCCTTTAGGAGAAATTGGACAATTATAATAATTTCCATCTCTACTAATAGTAATATTTTCGTTAATCCAATCTATTAAACTCTTAGAAGTAATGTTGCCATCCAATTCCATTGTCATTTTCTCATTTAAAAATTGTCTCCAAGGTCTAATATATTCATGTTGAATACGTGCAGGTAATATGCCCTTTATAAATACTTCTTTTGGATAAGATGCATTCTTATCGTATAAAACTACATGACTTTGCAAAACATCAGCAGGCATTTCTCTTACATCTTTTTCAGATATACCGGCTAAAAACTCATCTAAAAATAACCCTTCTATATCTTTATTATTTTGTTTAATAAACTTTTCTATTTCTTTATAATTTCCTTGACTCATACTTATATAATGCCATACCCTTTCCGGAGATAAATGAATGCTTTCTATTTTTGCTGCATCTTCTTTTGTTGGGAACGAAGCTAGATAAGCATTTCTGATAGAATCTTCGTAAGCTAAACTTCTATTATTTTCATCTATCTTTTCTTGTGGCACATCAAATGCTCTTTTCCCTTCTATAGGAGGGTTAATATCTAAGACTTTAACGTATTCATCTCCATCCTCACAGCAAGAATAGAAAATATCTTCTCTTGCAATATTACCAACAAAATTCTCACGACCTGTACATAATAACTTTATAGTAATATCATCTTGCTCTCGAACATCAATTTTTTCATAATTATAAATACCATCTTTATAAGCCCAAATTAGCAAATCTCCATAACCTGTAGTTAAGAAAGCTTCACCGTTTTTATCCGTTTTGGCGGAAGCTATAGGATAATATTCTGCATAATTATACAATTTAAATTTAACTGTAGCATTTTCTACTTTATTATCAGCAGAATCTGTAACTATTACTTTTATTTTTTTTGTTTTAGTATAGTTAGATAACATATTTACCCTCGAGAAAAGATCAGATTGATAGTTAACTTCTTCGTCACCTTTATATTTACCATAAACATTAGAATGAACCATCATACAACGTGTAGACGGGATTGAAAACCAACCCATATCCAATTCCGGTTCAGGTTCACAAGCACCTAAATAATACCACTTGCCATCAACCCAAACCTCAACCCATGCATGATTATCATCTGTATGAGCCCAACGAGGGGTATAACATTGACGTGCCGGGATACCTACAGCTCTCATTGCTGTAACAGTAAATGTAGACTCCTCGCCACATCTTCCATATGCAGTTTTAATAGTTGCCAACGAAGATGATGTTCTACTATCGGAAGGTTTATATGTAACTTTTTCATGACACCAATGATTAACTTCCAAAGCAGCATCGTACATCGACATATCTTTAATTCTATCTTTTAGTTCCTCGAATATTACATCACGAGCAGAATCTAAATTTTCATTATTAACACGATACACAAGTACAAAATGACGAAATATATCTTCCGGTATTGTATTTCCCCACGAAAAATAATCTCTTGCTCTAAAAGCTCCTCGAACTTGATTTAAAAAATATTCTCCGGAATAATCTGCTAAATCGCTATAAGGCATATATGCATATAAAAACTTTAAAGCTTCTTTTTCTTCTAAAGTTGCATTATCCATAACAGAAAAAAGAGTTTCTGCTCTTCTATTAGCTAATTCAGCTCTTTTTTGATAATCTTCTTCAACTGTATTTCTGTAATTTGTGTCTTTAAGAAAATGGTCTTTACATGAACTTAATGATATTGCTATAAGAATTAATAAAGGTAAAAAAAAGTTTCTAATTTTCATTTTAAAAATAAATTTATGTTAATGCTACAAAGTTACATGTTTTTTAGATAAAACAATTAAACAAACTCTATAATAATATTTCTTTAAAGAAATAATTATTAGTTTTGCACATCAATTAATAAATATAAAAAGATTTTGTGTTATGAATAAAGGGAATTTAGACATTAGATATGCAGAACGTAAAGATGTAGGCTTGATTTTGAACTTAATAAAAGCAATAGCAGATTACGAACATCTATTAAATGAAGTAGTAGCAACAGAAGAAATTTTAAACGAATGGATATTTGATAAACAAAGAGCCGAAGTATTAATAGGAGAAGTTGACGGAACTCCTGTTGGATTTGCTTTATTCTTCCACAATTTTTCTACATTTAAAGGTAGATCCGGTTTATATCTTGAAGATCTATTTGTATATCCTAAATACAGAGGCAACGGCTACGGAAAAGCTTTATTTACCAAATTAGCACAAATTGCAGTAGAACGTAAATGCGGAAGATACGAATGGATATGTTTAGATTGGAACAAACCAAGTATCGACTTTTATTTATCTATGGGAGCAACACCTTTTTCCGAATGGACAGTTTACAGATTGGAAGGCGAGGCTTTACAAAAAGTAGCTGATAAGTATTAAAATACACACTTAAGGGGAAAGTGTCGGAATAATTAAGTTTTTTAATTCTCTTTAGATTAATCGTTTTGTTTTTTCTTGTCAGAATCTTCTTTTAGTACAAGTTTCTTATAGTTTTTTTCATTTTCATTCCAAACTGCAATACCAAAAAAGCACCCACAAACAAAACCTCCGATTAACGGTCCTAATATGCATGAAAATATACTATTACATCTACTAAACGGCAATAGATTGACTAACATTTTTAAACCAACAAAAAAAGCACACATAACTAGACCATATAAAATACAGAACAAAAATACCCCTTTTGTTCTGTATTTTCCCCATTTCTGAATATTATGTTCGTGAAAAACAAAAAACATATCAGTTAATTTCTAAATAGTTGCAAATCAAATTAAGGTTCTTCAATAATAACTTCACCTGTTCCGGTATTTACAATGTTTTCTGTTGAAACGTTCCCTTTAATATGAATATCGCCTGAACCGGACAATTTACCTTCTATTTTTTCTGTAACATTAACATAAATGCTTCCTGAACTAGTTAAATTAAAATTACAAATATTAGCAGATAAATCAAAGGCGTTAATATCACCTGCATTCTTAGATACAATAACTATTTTTTCAGTAGTACCTCCAAAATAAGAATCTGAAGCACTTTCACTTTTTATATTAACTAATTCAGCTTGAATACCAAACATTTTAAATTTTCCCGAAATATCTGATAAAACATCTATTTTATTTGCTTCTATTTTTTTACTCTCTATAGTACCTGTATTATTAACTTTTGCTAATAACACATCACAAGTTAAATCGTTTAAATTAATTTTACTTGTATTATTAGAAACTACATCAAATTTACTACACGTATATGAATCTATTATTAATTTTGATGTTTCATTCATTTCCACTCTAACGTCTGTTGGAGCATATACTTTTAGGATAATAGGCTTAGTATTATTAATAGCAATGTTTGTTTGAACGCCTAATGATAAAGCCCCTTGGCTATCTCGATTAACTAAAATATAAGGAATAATATTGGATTCAGCTTCAATTTCTACTAAATATCTCTCACCTCGGTATAATTCTACAATTATGGAACCATTTGCTTTAACAGTCACAAATTCCGTTTGATGCCTTGTTTCTACTACAACATCACCATTTCCCATAATACCGTCTGTTTGAGGGTTATCATCGTCTCCATTACATGAGGCAAAAAATATTACTAATAATAATGGCAATAAAAAAAGATTCTTTTTCATGATTTATATTATTTATGTTATGTTATGTTATTACAACGAAATTTATATTGTATTATTATATCGATTAGAAGTTAATAAAATCTACAATAATTTTGGATGCTCCTATATTTGAATTAATATAGTTATCACAAATTTCAATAGTACTGCTATAATATTCAGGATCATCCATTGAAGATATTATTTTTGAAAAATCTTTACAGTTTTTAATAACAAACCCACCTTTTTCTGAAACTAAGGTAATAGCCTCTGAAAACTTCTCATAATTAGGACCAAAAACAACAGGCAAACTATAAACGGCAGGCTCTAAAATATTATGTATTCCTTTACCGAAACCACCACCAACATAAGTTATTCTTGCATATCTGTATATTCTGGATAGTAACCCTATACAATCAATTATAAGAACTTGTTTATTAGTATCTTCCACTTGATTATAATTAGAATATAAGACTAAATTTCCATTAAACAATTTATGGACTCTTTGAATATTTTCATTATCTACTTCGTGAGGGGCAATTATAAAGATATAATTTTTATGCTTTAAACTTAATTTCTTTATTATTGATTCATCTTTTGGCCATGTACTACCTGCAATTATAACATTTGGATTATTTCCAATAAAAGCTTCTATTTTTTGATCATTAAAATCACTTTTGGCAATACTATATACTCTATCGAATCGAGTATCACCGGATATTGTAACATTTGTTATTCCAATATTATTTAATAATAATTTAGATTCTTGATTTTGAACAAAAAAATGTGTAACATTTCTTAATATATTTCTAAACCATTTACCATACCATTTAAAAAAGTACTGTGACTTTCTAAAGGAACTGCATGCATAAATTATGGGAATATTTCGCCTATGTAATTGATTTATTGTATTATACCAGAATTCATATTTAATAAAAATTGTATAGACAGGATTTACAATGTCTAAAAATTTAGATATGTTTTTATTCGTATCTAACGGCATATAAAACACATAATCTATTTCTTTTATCTTTTTATTATAATTATATCCCGATGGAGAAAAAAAGGTAAGTAAAATTTGAATATCAGGAAATTTTTCTTTTGTTTTTTGAATTATAGGAATACCTTGCTCATATTCTCCTAAAGATGAACAATGAAACCATATAGTTTTTTTAGATTTATCTATTATATTTAACGAATCAAAAAGATTCTTTCTTCCCTCTATCCAATCTTTAGCCTTTTTATTGAATAAAGAACCAATTTTTATAAAAAAATAATATGATAATATTATAAAATTATACATCAATAAGATTTTTGTGTATAGATGCTTTATTAATCGTGAAATTTATATTAATAGTAAAACTTTTTAGGGGTTTTTGGATATAAAGGCAATAACCACGAAGCTTTTAACCCTATTAAGATATCATGATAGATATTTTCATCTTTGCTCATACTATCAAAATTGTATGGTCTAATACATTTTGTTAAACTATAAGATGCTTCTAACCCTATTTTAAAATTAATTAACCTTTGATTATCAAAAAATATATATCCTGATTCAAAACCTATAGAAGGGCCCAATCTTGCATGATCGTATCCTTTTCTATATTCCGGATTTAATTGCGGTGTATCGTTATCTTTAACTTCTATTCTAATTTTATGAAATAATGCTCCTAAACCGCCGGAAACATATATACCCGTATTATCATTATAGTTTCCTACAGGGAATATTTTTCCAACTTTTACAAGTCCCGAATGACCTCTTTGATAAAAAGAAACTATTGCAAATTGGCCTAAATAATTAATAATGTCATTATTAGAAGTTAGAACCATATCAAAAATTTCTTCGACATTTTTTACTTTTCTACCAAAAAGATAAGTCCAATCTACACCTATAAGCAAATTATTATTAGTCTTGTAATAATAATTTGCACCTACGGTTGCATTCATTCCATAGTTTTTAGATAAACTACCTAAGGGGAATTCACCTCCTCCTGAAATTCCAAAAATATGTACTCCTACTATTGAATCTCTTACGGAAACTTGTCCATAAATATTAGAATTGTAAAGAATAAAAATGAAAAATAATACTATTATATTTTTACAATATCTCCTCATAATTAATCATATAAAGTTGCAAAGATAATGAAATATTCGGATTTTATATTTATCTTTGTAGAAATTTGTTGTATGATATTTGAGAGTGTAATATATTATATTGCTTTAGTACAAGTAATTTTTACAGGTTTTATTTTTCTAAATAAAAAAGATAGAACTAATAGCAGTACTTTACTTTATCTTATCTTATTGACATGTACGGCAGATTTAATTTTAGATACTCTAAATTTTGTATTTCCAAATGTTCTAAAAGGGAAACTCCCAATAAACTTTTTTATCTTTTTATATGGACCATTAATATTATTATATATAAGAGTTACAATATTTAGAGTGAAAACATTATCGTTAGCTAACTTTATTCACTTTTTACCTTTCTTTTTCTTTTTAAGTGTATCATTAGTTATTAACGGTGAACCTGCTGTTTTTAGATATCAATTTTTTGCAAACTTAGAAGGAAAACAAGAAAACTTATATATAGTTTATTTTTCACTAGCTTATGCATCTATTGTTTTCTATACTTTAACTAATATTTTACTTATTAACAGAGCAAAACGAAATATAGAAAATTTATATTCTTACGAATTAGCAGAAAAACTACTTTATTGGTTTAAGTATATTACTGTATTATTTTTTGTAATGTATATGCTACAAACTATTACAGGTTTAACAAGCATTATCACTAAAATAGAAATTGCTAATACAAATAATTTTAAAGTATTAGGAATAATTTTATTCTGTTTTTCTATAATTTATTATTTGATCAATAGTCCTGAGTTATTTACTGAGGATCAAAGTCCTGTTATAGACATAAACAATTCAAATACTATTAATACTTATGCTAAATCCAACATTCCAATAGAAACTTTAGAAAAATGTGCAAAAGATCTAATTAATGTAATGGAAACCAAGAAATTATATTTAGATAACAATTTAGATCTTCAGGATGTTGCAAAATCTATAAATTATCCTAAACACTATATAACTCAAGCACTTAACATAGTACTTAAGAAAAACTTCTATGCTTTTGTTAATGAATATAGAGTGAACGAATTTAAAAAGAGAGTTGCTGATAAAAAGAATCAGAATCTGACTATTATGTCTATTGCATTAGATTCAGGCTTTAATTCCAAATCTACTTTTAATAGTATATTTAAAAAGTTTACCGGAATAACTCCTTCCGAATATGTTGATTCTATTAATAAATTAGAGAATTAAAATTTAATTTATCTTACATCTTATCAAAATTAATTTTAAACCCCAATCCGGAAGCATTCAAAAATTTTAAAATTTTTGAGTTGGAAGAAGATTTATCTAAACTACAAATCCTAAGTTTACCACCTAATAACTTATAAATTTTAATCCCTTGAATTTTCAATTTTAGTTTATCTAATAAAGATAATTTCTTATCCCCTATATCCATTAAACTTCTTAAATCCTCATCTACAACATCACTTTTGTAGACTAACTCAATAATCTTGGGTACTGTAAATATTACATCCGGCTTAACTTCAGATATTAGAGAAACTATTTCATTAAAACTTGAATTACGTGGTTTAAACACAGTTTTTGTGCCAGTTAAAATAGGAATAATAGAACCTAAGATTTTTCTATTCATATAAGACATTGTGATAATAGACATAAAAGTATCATCTTCTGTCATGTTCAATTTGGAAGACTCTTGTTTTGCTAAATTAATAAGTTCTTCATGAGTATATTGTTTAGTATGTACTGAATAATGATCTATTTTAACTTCTATAGCTGCAATGTCTAAAGCATTAACTTCTATTTTAGGCATTGTTAAACTATAAGCAATATTATCTTGGGTAGAAATTCTCTGAAACATTTTAATAGGAGATAAAATACATTCTCTTGTATCTATATCTATAATAGTTAAATGAGTATCTTCACGCAATTGTGAAAAAACAGAGTCACTAATTAAACCTTTTTGGAGTAACAAAAGGTTACAATTAGTAGCTTCCGTTGCTCTATGAATAAATTCTTTATTATTAAATTTACTTATTGGAACAACTATACACCCCATATTAACTATTGCAAAAAAAGCAATATTCCATCTTGGGATATCTTGAGCTAAGATAGCAATTGAATCTCCTTTTTTAACTCCGTAATAATAGAAACAATTTTGAAGTAATTTTATGCGCTCATAAAATTCATAAAAGGTAAAAGATTCATCACTATCTTTAGAATGTGTTTCTAAAATTACTTTTTCTTTATTTAATAAATACGAATTATAAAAAACATCTTTTAATGACTTCATTTCTTTAAAATTTAACTACTTCTCCTAACTTTAATTATAAGCAAACTTAGGAAAAAAGTTTTATTTTAAAGTCTAATTGAAAAAAAATAGTTCCGGATGAAAAAAAGATGTATTTATTAATAACTTGGACGTCCTGATAATTTATTAGGACGTCCAAGTATTTGATATCAAACTACTTATTTAATAACAAAAATTACTATTATTCCTAATAAAAAAAGTAAAATACCACATGTTTTTAATATTATTTTAATTGGTTTTATACTTTTTAATGTTTTTCCTAATATACTACCCATTAAGTAAAATATTATAGAAAATAATCCGTATAGTAATAAATAGTAAATGTGAAGTTTGAAACTTTGGTTTTTCCCTATAGCATATAATGAAATGCCTATTACAGAAATCAGTACGTTCATCCCTACTCCTAAATTAGCTAAAAAACAATTTAAGGCAGTACTGCTATCTGCTGACATAATAAAAGTATTAGATTTTTTACCTTTAAGAAATATTACTACGCTCGATAATAATAACATTACTCCTGCTAAATATGATATATCATTAAGTTTATATAATAAATTAACGATTAAGAGGCCTAACATTCCACATAGTAATAACGTTATACCTGATATAACGGCAAAACCTAAACTTTTTCCAAATGGGATACTTCTTTGCATTCCAAAAATTAATCCCATTACTAATGGTATTAATAATAATACTAAATATGCTACATTAACGAACATAATTTTTGAATATGTTCAATATTTGCTTGACTACCCATATGACCTATTCTAAACACTTTACCTGCTAAATCTGCATAATTTCCTCCAAATACTACTCCTTTTTCTCTAAACTTTTTGTCAAACTCTTCCCATGTAGTATTTTCCGGAACATAGAATGCAGTTACGGTTGGTGATGAAATAGACTCTGATTTTGGAAATAATTTATATCCTTTTTCTTGAACGCATTTTCTTACTAAAGCTGCACATTCGTAATGACGTTTAACAGCATTATCTAAACCTTCATCTAATATATCTTGAGAAGCCTTATACAGTTGTGCAATATTTACCCAACTCGGAGTATATGGGAATGCTCCTGTTTCTTTAACATTTTTAAAAGGTAATAACGCATCATATCCTTGATAATTAACTTCTGTAATAATTTCCCATGCTCTTTCACTTACTGTTGTAAAACATGAATTAGGTGGGCATGATAATACTTTTTGAGATCCGCCTAAACAAAAGTCAATATTGTTCTTTTTAGCATCTACATGTGCCCCGCCAACAGATGAAACTGCATCAACGTAAAATAAAGGTACGTTATATTTCTCTTTTAATTTTCCTAAAACGGACAAGTCATTTAGTATTCCACTTGGTGTTTCGCAATGAACTGCCGTAATCATTTTAGGTTTAAATTCTTTTATTGCATCTTCAATGATATTGTAATCTTCGAAAGTTGAATTGCTTGGAAATGATATTAATTTTGCTTCACAACCAAAAGTTTTAACCATATCGGCAGTTCCCCTACCAAATAGACCGGTAGCAATAACTAATACTCTATCTCCTTTCACTAAAGAGCTTTTAAGTGCTCCCCATAATACAAGCATTCCTTCTCCCGAAGTAATACAAACATCATCATCTGTATTAAATAACCCTTGTAAATTAATGACCGTTTTATTATATAATTCTAAAAAGTCAGATTCTACATCTGCAGAACCATAATCTACTAGTCCTAACTCTAAAATATTTTCAGGAACAGATGATGGTCCCGGAAAATATGAATATTTATATGTTTTCATAAATTATATTTATCTTTTAATAGGTTCTAATTTAACTGTAAAATGGCGCATAATAGGTGCTTCCCAAGCTATTTTAACACCACTTGTGATAGTTTCACGTCTGTCATAAACATTTTTTAAAGCTGCTGCAATCACATCCATGTGATTATTAGTATAAACTCTTCGTGGTATTGCCAAGCGTAATAAATCCAAACCGTTAAAACGATTTTCACGAGTAATAGGATCTCTATCTGCTAATAAGTATCCTATTTCACATCCTCTAATTCCTGCTTCTAAATATAACTCAATCGTTAATGTTTGTGCTGGAAATTCTTCTTTTGGAACGTGTGTTAATACTTTTGGAGCGTCAACAAAAATAGCATGACCTCCGGCAGGACGTTGATATGGAATACCATATTCGTCTAATTTTGAAGCCAAATATTCTACTTGTTTAATACGTGTTTCTAAGTTGTCAAACTCAGTATTTTCGTCTAATCCAACTGCTAAAGCATTCATATCTCTACCGCTCATGCCACCATAAGTAACATATCCTTCGTTTACAATACAAGTAACTTTAGCTTGTTCGTACCAATCTTCGATATTAGTTGCAATAAAACCGCCCATATTTACTACAGCATCTTTTTTTGCACTCATTGTCATACCATCAGCATATGAAAACATTTCTTTGCAAATTTCTTTAATAGTTTTGTTTTCATAACCTTTTTCGCGTACTTTAATAAAATATGCGTTTTCAGCAAAACGAGCCGAGTCAAATAATACAGGTTTGTTGTATTTATCAGCTACTTTACGAACTTCTTTTAAGTTTTCCATTGAAACCGGCTGACCACCTGCTGTATTATTAGTAATGGTAACTATTACAAAAGGAATGTTATCAGCATGTTCAGCTAAACATTTTTCTAATTTTTCAGGATCTACATTTCCTTTAAAAGGAACTTCCAATTGAGTGTCCTTAGCAGCATCTACTGTACAGTCTACAGCAAAAGCTTTACGAGATTCAATATGACCTTTTGTTGTATCGAAATGCGAGTTGCCCGGTATATACATACCTTCTTTAACTAAGCATGAAAATAACACGTTTTCTGCTGCTCTTCCTTGGTGAGTAGGAATAACATACTTAAAACCGGTAATTTTATTAATTACATCTTTCACTTTAAAAAATGAACTTGCACCGGCATAACTTTCATCACCTAACATCATAGCAGACCATTGACGATCACTCATAGCATTGGTGCCGGAGTCTGTGATTAAGTCTATATAAACTTGATCTGCTTTTAGTTGAAACACGTTGTAATGAGCCTCTTTTATCCATTGTTTTCTCTCTTCCAATGTGCTTTTTTTGATAGGCTCAACCATTTTAATTTTCCATGATTCTGCAAATGGTAATTTCATAATATTATTTTTTTGATTTATAATTAATTTTTTTGATATCGTAAAATTATCTCAAACTTATAGTTTAGACAATTATTAATTTCTATAAAATATATAATGTAAAAGGAAAAAGTATAAAATCTAGTAGTGAAAAACTGTTCAAAACTATAATTTTATTCTTTTTAAGAAGTGTAACTATCTCTTTGTTTGATATTTAAATATCTAATATCACTTATAAAAGAAAGATAAAGTAATTTAATATTATTAAAAACATCTTTTTTCATAATAAAATGAGATATAAAATACAAATATACAAAATTTTCTTACAATATTATAATTTCTAATTTTTTTAAATTACTTTTATTCAAATATTTCATAAAAATTAAAAAATTCCTAAGAAATAGTTAATATTTTAGTAAATTTGTAATTCTAAATAAAAAATATTAAAATGATTTTTTCTTTTACTAAAGTCTTAAATAATAAGCATATTGCTATTCTTCTTAAAGAAATTGAAGATGTTTCTAAGTACGATTTTAACGATGATGAAGTATCATTTATTAATAATGCATATGATACAGACAATCAAATAAATATTCTTACAATTGATAAATTGTCTAAAGTTTATTACATCTGTATAGTTAACGAAAAGAAAAACTACAACTATATAGAAGGTTGGCGACAAATTGGTGATAAAATTCAAGCAAAAGTTTGTAACGACAAACAAACTGAGTTAGGAATAGAATCTTTAGCTGATGATGAGAAAATTGAATATGCATTTTTAGAAGGAGCTATTTTAGGAACGTACAGCTTTGATAAATACTTAACTAAAAAAGCTACAAAATTAGAACACATCGATATTAATAATCCCAAGATTACAAAAAAGCAATTAGATAGCTTAAATAATATTTGTGACGCGATATACTTTACTAGAGATTTAATTAATGAACCTGCAAACGTGTTAGATTCCGTTTCTTTAGCTAAAAAATTTGTAGAGATGGGAAAAGAAACGAATTTAGAAATTGACGTTTTTGATAAAAAGCAAATAGAAACCTTAAAGTTTGGTGGTTTATTGGCAGTAAATAAAGGAAGTGTTACTCCCGCAACTTTTACAATTATCAAGCATAATCCTAAAGATGCCATCAACAAAAAACCCATCGTATTTGTAGGCAAAGGTCTGACTTTTGATTCAGGTGGAATGAATTTAAAACCTGGAAATTATATGAATGATATGAAAAGCGATATGTCGGGTGGTGCTATTGTTGGTGGGTTGATGTATGCAATTGCAAAAAACGAATTACCGGTTTATACAATAGGTTTAATTCCTGCGACTGACAATAGAGTAAATGGTAATGCTATGACAAGTGGAGATATCATTACTATGTTTAACAAAAAAACTGTAGAAATTACTAATACAGATGCTGAAGGAAGACTTATTTTAGCAGATGCATTAAGCTTTGCAGATAAATATAATCCTGAGTTAGTAATAGACCTTGCAACTTTAACAGGAGCTGCTTCAAGAGCTATTGGGCATTTTGGTATAGTTGCAATGGGTACTGCTGAAGAAGTAGATTTTGATTTATTAAAAAAATGTGGAGAAGAAACTTATGAACGTATAGTTGAATTTCCTTTTTGGACTGAATACGATAGCTTAATTAAATCTGATGTTGCCGATCTAGACAATTCAGGTAAGAGCGGATTTGGTGGAGCTATTACTGCCGGAAAATTTTTATCCAATTTTGTAGAATCTAATTTTATACATTTAGACATTGCAGGACCGGCTTTTATAAATAAACGATATAATTACAATGGTACTGGAGGTACAGGTATAGGTATAAGATTACTTTATAATTTTTTACAAAAAAAATTCATAGAAAAATAAAAAAATATACAAACTTAATAATTGAATTATGAAAAAATTTTTTACTTTAATATTAGCAATTTTTTTTGCTTTTATAGTAAATGCTCAAGTAGCTCCGGATTTTACTGCCACAGATATTCATGGCAACGAGTATAATTTATATGAAATTTTAGATGGCGGTCAATACGTATTAATAGATTTCTTTTTTACTACTTGCGGACCTTGTCAAAATGTAACACCTAAGATTAAAAAAGCCTACGAAGCTTTAGGTTGTAATGAACATGATGTGTTTTTTATTGAAATCTCCCCTTCCGATAACAATGCTGCATGTCAGAATTGGTGTAACAATTATGGTATTGAATATCCTACAATTAGTCAAGAAGGCGGTGGTTTAGATATTTGCATATCTTATGGAATTCAACTTTATCCGACTGTTCAATTGATTTCTCCTGATAAAGAAATTGTTATTGATGATTTATACCCTATTGGAAGTGAATACGTCGTTATTAATGCACTAGCACCTTACGGAATCGAAGAACACGATTGCAATAGCATTTCTGCACCATTAAATGTAAATTTAGAAATTGAAGAAGGCGAAGAATTAGGGACTAAAATAGCAAACATTTCATGGGAATCTCCTTATCCTAATGAAGACATTAGTTACAATATTTACAGAAATAATGATTTATTAGAATCTAATTTTACTGAAACATTTTTCAAAGATTTAACATTACAGGAATATATATTTAATCAACCAAATACTACAGTACAAATTGAGTATTGTATAGAAACAATTAAAGATGATAATACATCACCCAAAGAATGTATTTCCAAAGAAATAAATTTATGCACTGCACCTTATGATTTAATTAATTCTATCTATATTTTAAAAGAAGGCATATTGGGATTTAAATGGAAATACGTCTATTATACGGATTTAGCGGAGAATTTATTAATATTACGTAATGATGAAATAATTGATAGTATTGAAATAAAAGATTTATCTGATGGAATTAATTATGAGTATATTGATACATCGGAAGATTTAGTACTTGATCAAGAGTATAAATACAATGTGGTTGCAATGTACACTGACGGATGCTCAGCTACTTCTGACTCCATAATGTTGACACCCGTTTCAGGGATCAATAAATCAGCTAATGATGTTGATATTTTCCCAAATCCTGCAAGAAATATTATTAACATTTCAGCAGAAAATATAAAATCTATTGAATTATATAGTATATTTGGTCTGATTATTGATACTTTCCATGAAATAGATACAAATTTCGTAACGGTAAATGTAACTGATTACAATAAAGGAACATATTTACTAAAGATAACATTCAAAAACAATAAAACATTAATAAAAAAGGTTATTATTTATTAGAGAGGTAAGGTGTATTTATTCGAATATTTAAAAATAATTAGTTATGAGAAAATTATTAACTATTGCATGTAGTATTATTGTACTTTTTAGTGCATGCAATAAGGATTTAAAAAACAGTGAGAAATTTGTCGGATCATACACTGGAACTATGAATTCAAAGGAATCTGTTACTTTAATAGATCCTTTGACAGGCAATTCCACTCAAAATACAAACGAATTTGATATTGAAGATATTAAATTTAGTGTAACTTTAGGATCTCAAGATGATAGAGTGATTGTTAAAGTAGAATCAGATATGGATTATCCTATTGATATTCCAACAACTTTCAATGCAACTGTGACTAAAAATACAATTGTATTTGATGAAGTAAATTTTTCCATTGAAGTTGCTCCCGACATTAAAGTAGATACAAAGACCAATGCTTCCGGGACTTTAGATGGAAACACATTAAATTTTAATGCGATAACAGATGGCAATGTAGGAACTATTGCTGTTTTAGAGATAAATAGTAAAGGCGTTGCCAATAAAGACATAATTAAATAAGCGATCCATTACCAAATACTATTAATGGTGTTATTATAGATGATCAAATCTTATTAAATGATATTGCTTATAACATAGAAATCCCCGGAATAACATTGTCAACAAATACAAATGTAGTTGGAACATTTGTAGAAGATGAAATTAACTTCGAAGCTACATCTATAGGTAAAGGGAATAGCACTATAGGAGAATATGCATCAGGTGATATCTTTGTAAGAGTAATTACTTCAGGTACTGTTAAAAAAGTATTATAAAGTATAATAAAATATTTTTTAGAATAAACTAGTGTAAGTATACACGTTTTATTCTTTGAGAAAGTGTCGATATAATTTCATAAGTAATTGTATCGGCACTTTTTGCTAAATTAGATATTGGAATATTTGGACCGAATATTTCAACCTCATCACCCTCTTTTATATCTAAATTAGTAATATCAACAAAACACATATCCATACATATTCTACCTATAACAGGCACTTTATGTTCATTAATAAGAACTTGATATTTACTATTACTTAATGATAACCTAAAACCATCCGCATACCCAATAGGTAAAACTGCAATTTTGGAATTTTGTTCGGCAACCCAAGTTTGTCCATACCCTAATCCATCTCCTTTAGGAATATATCTAATTTGAGATACTATAGTTTTCAATCTGAGAGTTGTTTCTAAATTCATTTTTTGTATTAATTCAGGTTCTGTACCATATAAACCAATACCTAACCTAACCATTTCCATTTGAGCTTCCGGAAATCTCATAATACCCCATGAATTTAATATATGACGATTAATTTTATAATTTAAAGAATCTTCAATTTTTTTGGCAACTTGTTGTAATCTGTTAATCTGAAGTTGAGTAAAATCATCTTTTTCAGGATCATCTGCACAAGCTAAATGAGAAAATATAGACGACACTTTTATTATATCTTTATTATTAAGTAAAATTTCTATTAATTTATCTATCTCATCTAAGGCAAAACCTAACCTATGCATCCCAGTATCTATCTTAACATGAATGGGATATTGTTTATTAAGTTCTCTACTTCTTACTATATCGCAAAACTGTTGAAGTCTGTTAATACTATATATTTCCGGCTCTAAATTGTATTTAATCATAGTATTTAATGAATGGTAATTAGGATTCATCACTATTATTGGAACATTTATCCCGGCGCTTCTAATTTCTATACCTTCATCTACAAAAGCAACAGCCATATAATCAACATAATTTTCTTGTAAGATATTTGCCATTTCCAAACTCCCAACTCCGTAAGAAAAAGCCTTTACCATTACTAAAAGTTTTGTTTGAGGTTTTAATAGCTTTTTAAATTGATTTAAATTATGTATCAAGGCTTCTACATTTATTTCTAAAACAGTTTCATGTTCTTTTTCTTGTAATAAACTACTGATTTTTTCGAAATTAAATTTTCGAGCCCCTTTGATCAAAATTGCTTCGTTATTAAAGTTAGAAGTATTATAATTGTTTATAAAATCTTCCGTATCTATATATTTTTCTAACTTCTTAACTCTAAATAAATTACTATTTTCAATTAACTTTTCGCCTATTAAAATAACTCTATAAATATTTCGAGTATTAATAATTTCTGCTAAACTGTGAATATTAGCATTATTAGTCTCTATTTTTTGAAAATCTGATATTATTACAGTTTTTTTGCTGTATCTACTTTGTTTCATTAAAGTATCAACAGCTATTACAAACGAATCAATATCTAAACTATAGCTGTCATTCACTATAATACAATTATTTACTCCTTCTTTTACTTCTAATCTCATTTCTACAGGAGTAACGTTTAATAGATTTTGTATATAGTTATTCACATTTAGTCCTAAGCTTTGAATAACATTTATACAATGACCTATATTTTGCAACGAAGCTTTATCTGCAAATTTATTATCTAATATACTCTTATTTATATATTTAGAAATATCTGAATATTCCCATCCCTTTAGTATTAAATCAGTATTTTGAAATGTGGATTCTATTTTATTTTTCAGAAAGGAATCATTTGCATTATATACTAAAAGATTTGCATTTTTGAATAATTTTAATTTTTCTGTTGTTAATTGTTCTTTATCTTTAAAATTAGATAAATGAGCAGTTCCAACATTAGTAATAACACCTATATCCGGTTTAATAATATCTTCTATGATATCCATCTCTCCAACTTCTGAAATCCCAGCTTCTATGATACCATAATCACTTTCCGGATCTAACTTTAATATAGATAATGGAACCCCTATTTGTGAATTGTAACTTTTTGGACTTCTCGATACTTTTTTATCTGATAAAATTTGCCATAACCACTCTTTAACTACTGTTTTCCCATTACTTCCGGTAATAGCAATTATTGGAAATTTTAAGGTGCTTCTATAATATTTGGCAATCTGCTGAAGTGCAGTTATTGCATTATCTACTAAAATAAAGGTTAGCTTTCTATCTCTTTTATTGTTATTATATATTTTTTTAGCAATATTGATATCTGTAACTAAAAAACAATTAATTCCAATATCAATTAAATTCTGAATATATTTATGACCATCGTTCCTAGATGTTTTAATAGCAATAAATAAAGTTGATTTTGGATTGCCACTTATTAATCTACTGTCGGTTATAACACTATTAATAGCATTACTGCTCTGACAATCAAACAATAATGTTCCATTTACAATATTAGTTATTGTGTTTACAGATAAGCTTAAACTGTTCATTTTATTAAGAAAATTTATTCTTGCAAAGATAATATTTTTGCAACTTTTAAGAAAAAATTTCTAGATACTTTTAAAACAGAAAATCAGATTAAATGTTATTTTTCTTAATTAATAATATTTTATTTAATAGAATTTTATTCCTAAAAAAAATAAGAGCAGAGAATTTCAACAAAGTTTGTAAGAATGCTGTATTTTTGCAGAATAATGATTATCAATAAATTTATGTAAGAATGAAAAAGTCTGATTATTTAGTTATTTTTCTATTAATTATTATTTTAGTTCCATTTTTTATTTTTGAGAATTTCTTTAATGGATATTTATATATTAATAGCAAAATTCCACTATTAATGGCATTTATAAAATTTGCAATTTTAGCAACATTTGGAGAGATGCTTGCTTTAAGAATAAAAACCGGAAAGTATATTCAACCTAATTATGGATTTGCTCCTAAGGCAATTATTTGGGGCTTATTTGGAATTTGGATTGCAGTAGCAATGGCTATTTTTAAAGTAGGTGTTCCCGCATTTTTAGATAATTTTACATCGGCTAATGGTGTTTCATCGGCTATGTTACTAGGATTTAGCGGTAAAAAACTTTTAGGTGCATTTTGCATTAGTGTTGTAATGAACACTTTTTTTGCTCCGGTATTTATGACTTTTCATAAAATTACAGATACCCATATTGCTTTAAATAATGGAAAGTTTAGTAGTTTGTTTAAGGCTATCCCAATTGGACAAATAATTTCCGATTTAGATTGGAAAGTTCAATGGAATTTTGTACTTAAAAAAACTATCCCATTATTTTGGATACCGGCTCACACTATTACTTTCATCTTACCACAAGAATTTCAAGTATTATTTGCTGCATTATGTAGTATTGCTTTAGGGTTAATTCTATCAATTGCACAACTGAAAAAAAATTAAAATAGTTTATTTATAAGAAAATCATTTATTTTGTATTGAAAAAATAATATATTGCTTATATTTGATATGCCTTATTATTAATAAAAAAAGGTATATATTTGCATACATAAAAAAATAATTCTATGGAACCAGCTGAAAACACAAAATCTTTAAATTTTTTAGAACAAATTATTGAAGAAGATCTTAAAAAACCGGAATATAATAATACTATCTTAACTAGATTTCCGCCAGAACCTAATGGCTATTTGCATATAGGCCATGCAAAAGCTATTTGTATAGATTTTGGTTTAGCTCAAAAATATAATGGTAAAACCAATTTACGCTTCGATGATACTAACCCTTCTAAAGAAGAAGAGGAATACGTTGAAGCTATTAAAGAAGATATTAAATGGTTAGGATTTGATTGGGGCGACAGAGAGTATTATGCTTCTGATTATTTTGATCAATTATACGAATGGGCAGAAATGCTAATTAAAGATGGGAAAGCATACGTAGACGACCAACCCGCTGAAGTTATTAGTGAACAGCGCAAAAGCCCTACAGTTCCCGGTATAGAAAGCCCATATCGCAACCGTTCAGTGGAAGAAAATTTAGATTTATTCCGCAGAATGAAAGCTGGTGAATTTAAAGATGGCGAAAAAGTTTTAAGAGCAAAAATAGATATGTCATCTCCCAATATGCATATGCGCGACCCTATTATGTATAGAATCATGCATGTTCCACATAATAGAACCGGTAATAAATGGTGTATTTATCCTATGTATGATTGGGCACACGGTCAATCCGATTATATTGAACATATTACCCACTCTATATGTACTTTAGAATTTGAAGTACACAGACCTTTATACGATTGGTTCTTAGATCAAGTTTATGTTCCTAATACTATTAGAACTAAACAACGTGAATTTGCACGTTTTAATTTAAGCTATACTGTAATGAGTAAGCGTAAATTAATGCAATTGGTAGATGGTAATTATGTAGATGGTTGGGATGATCCCAGAATGCCAACTATTTCCGGGTTACGAAGAAGAGGATATACTCCTGAATCTATCAGAAATTTCCAAGAAAAAATTGGAGTTGCAAAACGAGAAAACATAATAGAGTTAGAGCTGTTAGAACATATGATTAGAGAAGACTTAAACAAAAAGGCTCCCAGAGTTATGGCAGTTTTAGATCCTATTAAATTAATAATAGACAATTATCCTGAAGGTAAAACTGAGATGATTTCTACAGAAAATAATCCTGAAGATCCTAATGCCGGTGAACGTGAAGTTCCTTTTTCTCGTGAACTATATATTGAACGTGAAGATTTTATGGAAGATCCACCTAAAAAATTCTTTAGATTAGGTCCTAACAGAGAAGTTAGATTAAAAAGTGCATATATTATTAAATGTACTTCTTTCGAAAAAGATGAAGATGGTAATGTTACCGTTGTTCATTGTGAGTACGACCCTGAAACTAAAAGCGGAATGCCTAAATCTAATAAAAAGGTAAAAGGCACTTTACATTGGGTATCTGCCCCTACGGCTATTAATGCAGAAGTTAGAGTTTATGATAGATTATTTACAGTCCCTGATCCGGATGGAGATAAAAGTAAAAGCTTTTTAGATTTTATAAACCCAAATTCTATAAATATTAAATCTAATTGTAAAATGGAGCCATCTCTTGCTAATGCAAAAAAGGGAATTGGTTACCAATTTCAAAGATTAGGATATTTTTGTTTAGATAAAAATTCTACAGATGAGAAATTAATATTTAATAAAACTGTAGGCTTACGCGACACATGGAAAAAAAATAATAATTAAGAAGTTTACATAATATTAAATGAAAACTATTGCAGAACTCGAAGAAATACTCTTTAGAGAATGTAGTATAAGATGCACAAAGGAAGATTATGATCTTATTAAAGAAACATGTGAAGTTATATCTAAATATATAGACGATTGTATTTCTAAAGATTTTAAAATAAGTTTATATCAACATAATCTAAAAACAGCTATTTTATTAGTTTACGAATTAAACTTAGAAAGTGACTGTATTATTGCTGCTTTAGTTTCTAATAGTAATTTCCCACCTGAAGATAATGAAGAAGCAATTAACTTAAGTAAAAAATATACAGAGTCAACTTTAAAGTTAATTGAAAATTATAATAAAATATCATCGTTAGATTTAGTTGATATTGAAGCAAATGCAGATAGCTTTAGAAAGCTGTTAATTAATATTTCTACAGATATCAGAGTAGTATTAATTAGGTTATTAGATAGGCTAGTAACTATGCGTGAAGTTTCATGCTTTCCGGAAGAATTTCAAAAAAAATTAAGTCAAGAGTCTATGTTCCTTTATGGACCTCTAGCTCACAGAATGGGATTATATAATGTTTATTCGGAACTAAGCACTAGAGCTTTTAAGCAAATAGAACCTGAAGCATACAATAAAATCACGGAAGATTTAAACGAAATTCTTCTTAGAAATAAAAATTTCTTACCGGATTTTATTGCCCCAATAGAAAAAAAACTAAAAGAATTACATATTAAATATCAGATTAAAAATCGTATTAAATCACCTTATTCTATTAAGAATAAGATGGAAAAACAAAAAATAACCATAGAAGAAATTAACGATTTATATGCCATACGCATTATTTTTGATTCTGATATTGAAGATGAGAAGTTATTATGTTGGCAAATATATGCTATAATTACAGATATCTATCCCCCAAATATATCAAGAACCAGAGATTGGATAAGTCACCCTCGAGATAATGGATACGAATCTTTACATACCACTGTTAAACATACTAATGGTGTATGGGTTGAAGTACAAATAAGATCTAAGAGGATGGATAAAATTGCAGAATACGGACCTGCAGCTCATTGGATTTATAAGAGTAATAAAGATGATAACACTAAATCATCTTTCGAAAAATGGTTAGCAAATATTAGAGAAATATTAGAAGATGATGTTTTAGCTTTAGGAGATGTAGTAGAAAGTTTTAAACCGGATAGTTTTAACGATGAAATTTTTGTATTTACACCTAATAAAGAAATTAAAAGGTTTAATAATGGTGCTACTTTATTAGATTTTGCTTATGAAATTCATTCCGAAATAGGAAACAAATGTGTTGGGGGAATAGTAAACAATAAACATGTAGACAAAGCATATAAGTTACAAAATGGAGATATTATCTTTATAGAAACTTCTAAAAATCAGACTCCTACTGTAGAATGGCTTAAATTAGTTAATAGTACTAAAGCTAAATATAATATTCGTAAAAGTTTAAATGAAAAGTATGTAAATCAATCTAACGAAGGAAAAGCAATTTTACGGAGAAAACTTAAAAATTGGAAGTATGATTTTGAAGAAAATATTAATGACATAATTATATATTTTGATTATAAATACGGATCTGACTTTTTTTACGATATTGCTTCATCAAAAATTAATACGCTCAAGGTAAAGGAATTTTTAGATAATAAAAAAACTTTAGAAACAGAAAAAATTCAGGTTCAACAAAATTTAGAACCTATAAAGATAAAATCTAAAAATAATGCTTACTTAATTATGGCGGAAGACCAAAAGCGTTTTAAACCTATTTTTGCTAATTGCTGCGAAGTAGAACCGGGAGATGATGTTTTTGGATTTATTTCTACTACTGCCGATATTAAAGTACATAAATACGACTGTCCTAATGCAAAACATTTGCACGAAAGATTTCCATATAGAATTATAGACTTAAAATGGGTTTTCCCCAATAAATAATTTCAAAAATATGACGCAATTTCGTACTACTTTTAGCATTAAACCTTTAAATAAAAAATTATCTTATTCGGATGCCATCTTAATGATGGGTTCTTGTTTTACTCAAAATATAGGAAATAAACTTAAAAATTTACTTTTTGATATTTTAGTAAATCCTTATGGTATTTTATACAATCCTTTATCTTTAGAAAATGCAATATCCGAAATAATTGATAATAAGATATATACACAAAACGATTTAATTTTTTTCAATAGTAAATATCATAGTCTAAACCATCATGGTGATTTTTCTAATACTGATTTAGAAACATGTTTAATTGATATTAACTCCACTATAAATAAAAGCAATATTTTTTTTGAAAAAACAAGATACGTTTTTTTAACATTAGGAACTTCTACTGTTTATTTTGATATTACCAATGATAAAGCTGTTGGGAATTGTCATAAAATGCCATCAGACAAATTTTACTCTAAGAGATTAACTTTAGAAGAAACTACTAATAGTTTAGAAAATATTGTAAATATGCTAAAGGAAAATATGGATGATCCTATTATATGCTTTACCGTAAGTCCTATTCGTCATTTTAGAGATGGTGCAATTGAAAATAAACTTAGTAAAGCTACTTTATTATTAGCAATAGATTTAATAATACAAAACCATCCTGATATTTATTACTTTCCTGCATACGAAATAGTTAACGACGATTTAAGAGATTATAGATTTTATGCAGATGATATGCAACATCCTAATAATTTAGCTTTAAATTATATTTGGGAATTATTCAAGAATAATTGCATTAATGATAGTTGTTTCGAAGCAATGATAGCTATAGATAAACTTATCACTGCTATGAATCATAAAGTTACAGATACTAATACTGAAGAATATATTAAATATTTAAATTACATTAAAACAAAACAAAATGAAATAGAAGAATTATATCCATTTGTCCCTAAAAAATTTTGGTAGTTAGATATCTTCTAAACTTCTGTAATTCAGATTTTTTTATATATTTGCATAGATTCTTTTTAAGAAAATTTCTATTGTAACTTTAGTTGATTTTTTGTTGTTTCAAAAAATCACAGATTTATCGTTTATTGTTTTGATATATGAAACGTTTTGACTTAAATGATATTTTCCGTCCAAAATTTTTTGAAATATTTCGTTCAAAATCTTACAACAAAAAAACATTCATATCAGATGTTATTGCAGGTGTAATAGTAGGAATAATTGCATTACCGTTAGCAATCGCCTTTGGTATTGCCAGTGGTGTTAGCCCTCAACAAGGTTTAATTACAGCTATTGTGACAGGTTTCATTATTTCTGTTTTTGGAGGTAGTCATTATCAGATTGGAGGACCAACCGGAGCTTTTATTGTAATAGTTTATGGAATAATTGCCGAATTTGGTTTTCAGGGATTACTAATAGCAACTATAATAGCAGGGGTAATCTTAGTATTGATGGGAATATTGCGTTTAGGTGAAGTAATAAAATTTATGCCCTACCCTATTATTATTGGATTTACTAGTGGAATTGCAGTTGTTATTTTTTCTACTCAAATAAAAGACTTCTTTGGATTATCTATTGCCGAAGTTCCATCTGAATTTATTGATAAATGGATAGTATATTTTAAACATTTTAATACTATTAATTATTGGGCATTAGGCATTGGTATATTAACCATAGTAATTTCTATTTTATGGAATAAGGTTACAAAAAAAATACCGGGTACTTTAATTGCAATAATAATAACTACGGTAATAAGTTTTATTTTGCAAAAAAATTTAGGCATAAATATAGATACTATTGGTAGTAAATATCCGGAATTAGCCGGTGGAGTTGCATTACCTAAATCTGTAGCTCCGGATATTAATATGAAAACTATTAGGTTATTACTCCAACCTGCATTTACAATTGCCATTTTATGTGCAATAGAATCTTTATTATCCGCAATGGTTGCAGATAATGTAACAGGTAAAAAGCATCATTCAAATACAGAATTAATTGCACAAGGAATGGCTAATATAGTTATACCTTTTTTTGGTGGTATCCCTGCAACCGGTGCAATTGCAAGAACTATGGCTAACATTAACAATGGTGGGCAAACTCCTGTTGCAGGCATTGTTCATTCTATAGTATTACTACTTATTTACTTGCTTTTAATGCCTTTAGCTGTCCATATACCGTTATCATGTTTAGCAGGAATATTAGTAATAGTTTCATATAATATGAGTGGATGGAGAACATTTGTACAAATGTTTAATAATCCAAGATCAGATGTTATAGTATTATTAGTAACATTCTTTTTAACTGTTATTTTCGATTTGACTATTGCTATAGAAGTTGGATTATTAATGGCTATTATTTTATTCCTTAAACGAGTAATGGAAACTTCCAAGATTAGTGTAATAGAAGAAGAAATTCATAGAAGTGAAGACGCAGAAGATGATACTGCTTTACGAACTAAGTTAGATAAGTCGATAGTAGTTTATGAAATTAACGGACCTTTCTTCTTTGGATTAGCTAATATTTTTGATGAAGTTGATGTTACCGTTGGAAAAACAAAAACTAAAGTTAGAATATTAAGAATGAGAAATGTCCCATTCATTGATTCTACCGGAATAAAAAACCTTAGAAACTTATATCATAAATCTAAAAAGGAAAATATACAAATTATACTTTCAGGAGTAACTGACGATGTCTATCAAACTCTTGAAAAAGCGGGATTTGTAGAAGAATTAGGCGAAGAGTTTATTTTCGATCACATTAACAAAGCCATTCCTAAAGCAGAATCTTTTATATAACGTTTTATAATAAGCAACTTTTATTTTAAATAGGTATTAAAAGTCCTAATTTCATTGACTTTTTAAGTCAATAAGTCAAAGTTATCAAATTCACCGATCCATAACTTTAATATCTATCGAGTTATCCAAATAAAGTTGTTATCAGAGCTAATCTTTTTCAATACTCAAATTTTCAAGTTCATAAAAGCCTATCATTGCATTCATAAGGGCTATTTTTTCTGCTTTCAGAAATTCATCAATGCTGATATCTTTTTCCAGCAAACCATTTTGTTCTATCAGTCGTTGGCGTGTAGTGCCTTTTAGCAGTGGTTTACGCGGTGTAAACCATTTGCCACTCGAACGTATTGCTATATTAGCAATGGAAGTGTCGGTAACGAGACCATTTTTTACAATTATTATCTCGTCGCAATTGCCTCGTTTTGCAAAAAGACTGTTGATGTTGCTACGATCCAAGTATTTTTTGTTGTAACTAATATCTGATGAAAGTAAACGAATAGATTTTATTTCCCTTTTCTTATATTCAAAGCATTGTTTTTCAACAAAATTCCCATTCTCATCATAAATAATTTTTACTCTGAATAGACCGTTGTTAGGCACGCTCATCTGTGAGGCAAGATCAAAGCGTAGTCCGCTTAATGAAGATGCATTGGCTCGTCGGATATGAAAATCCAAATTGCAAGCTTTAAACTGTGACACTCTGATAGTTTCAAAAAGTAAGATAGATTTTTTTTCTGAGCTCATCGTATTCCTTTTTTGCATTGCTACTATTTGTAATTCCACCACCGCTGAAATAGTATTGGGTGCCATCTTCGTTTATTCCAACAAAACGTATCAGTACATAGCTTTTGCAAATTTTTCCATCAAAATGAACAAAAACTCCGCTATAAAATCCTCGTTTACATAATTCTACATCTTTTATGATAGCTTTAGCTTTGGACTTTGGTGTTCCACTTATCGATCCGGCAGGTAGCAGTTTCTCAAATAAATTGCCAAATTCCCTTCTATATTCTGGTTTCAATGTTCCGGAAATTTGTGAACTTGTTTGCCAAATATCCCCTTTTACAGTTTTTACCTTAGTAAAATATCGAAATTTATCTATTCCCACGTTGGTGCTAACAGCAGATAATTCTTGTTGCATACATTGGCATATTGCAACCTGCTCGTTGTGTTCCTTCGGGTCGTTTAGTAGCACCTCGCAGGCATTTGGAATATCGGCTCCAATAGTACCTTTCATTGGATAAGTACTGATTTTATCATTCTCTATTTCTACAAAAATCTCCGGTGAAAAACAAACAAAATGCTTATCGTACATAACTACAAGCTTTGCTCGTGAATGTCGATAAATATCTGACAACGACAGATTTGTTTGCAAATCTGTTTTCATGCACAAGTTTATAAGCGCTACATTTTCTTTTTTCATACGTTGTTGTGCATTGTCAAAAGCAATTTTGTAAGTTTCAAAATCAACAGGTTGAATATCAAGAATATAATTGGGAGGATTTTGGACATTTTCAATATTGTAGAGAGTATCATCTTCATATCGGAAACTTATTCCTTGTTCGGAAGCCATCTCCAAAGGACAGACTACATCGGCATCGGGACGGTCGTAGCTGATAAGAGCCACAAATGGTACTGACTTTCTGCCATATTCATTAAGTTTTTCAACAGTTAAATTATTCATTATTAATTGATTATAAAAAAACTCAAAAGAAACAAATAATTAATATAAGGTCTTATTATTATATTTAGAAAGATAATTAAGTAGGTCTGTTACAGAATCTTTGTCTTTTGCTGTAACAGCAAAAAATGGAGAATATTCTTTAATCACCCAAGAATTCTGTAAATTATTTAATTGCTCATCTGTTAGTAAATCTATTTTATTAAAAACATAAATAACAATTTTATCACCCACTCCAATATCATGTAAAGTTTTAGAAACAGTTTGTATTTGCTGTATAAAGTCAGGATGCGAAGCATCTACTACGTGTAATAACAAATCAGACTCCCTTATTTCATCTAAAGTAGAGTTAAAAGATTCTACTAATAAAGTTGGAAGTTTTCTTATAAAACCTACAGTATCAGCAAATAGGAACGGTTTATTGTTAAATACTACTTTACGTATGGTTGTATCTAACGTTGCAAATAGTTTATTTTCAACGTAAACATCCGCTCCAGATAATAAATTTAATAAAGTAGATTTTCCCACATTAGTATAACCTACTAAGGAAATTCTAAAGGTGTTATCTCGATTGCTACGTTGAGTTCTCTTTTGTTTGTCTATTTTTTCTAATTTCGTTTTAAGTGTGGATATTCTATTACGCAATATTCTACGGTCAGTCTCTATTTCTCGCTCACCGGGACCTCTCATTCCAATACCGCCTCTTTGTCGTTCTAAGTGTGTCCATAAGCCGGCTAATCTGGGGAGCATATATTCACATTGAGCTAATTCTACTTGGATTTTTGCATGTGCAGTCTTAGCATTTTTAGCAAAAATATCTAAGATTAAACTTGTTCTATCTAAAACTTTAACTTTTAGGGTTTGTTCTATATTTCTAATTTGCGAAGGAGATAATTCATCATCAAAAATTGCAACATCAGCATTTTTCTCTTGAATTAATTTTTTAAGATCAAGAATTTTTCCTTTACCTAAATATGTTTGAGGATTGGGATAAGACGTTTTTTGATAAATTCTTCCAACTTCTTCTCCACCTGCAGTATTAAATAAAAATGATAATTCATTTAAATATTCGTTTAACGTTTCTTCTTTTTGATTTTGAAGTATTAAACCTACTAATATACCCCTTTCTATTTTGGTCTTTGTTTCTATCATTTATTAATAAACATCTTAATGCAAAGATAAAATAAATTGATAAAATTAAACTAAATTTGTAGTATGAAAAAAGGGGTTTCTATTATCAATATAGAAGGAATTGGAAATGTACAATTTACTTTTAAAAATAATGCTAAACAATATATCATCAAAATTAACAGAACATATCCACATGTTAGAGTTACCATACCTAAAAGAGGAACTAGAAAATTTGCAATTAATTTAGTTACAAGAAGAAAAGATTGGATTATTGATAAATTAGATAATATAAAACAAATTACTAAAATAAAGTTTGGAACTTTTGTTTGCAATAATTATTTTATCTTAATTATAGAAAGAGCCCAAACTAATGGTAATACTATAATGGGGTCTTATAATAATAAAACTAAAGAAGGTAACATAAAAATTCCTTTAAATGCAGATATTCAAAAACAATCAACAATAAACTCTTTTAATTACATAAGAGATTGTATTATAAAAAGTGCAGCAGAACAGATATTACCACCTATACTTCAAGAAGTAAGCAATAATATTAATATTCCTTATAAGAAACTTGTTATATCATCTGCAAAAACCTCATGGGGAACTTGCAATGGTAAAGGTATCAGTTTAAACAAAAATTTAATTTTATTACCAGAACATTTAATTAAATATATAATGATTCATGAGTTATGTCATTTAATACATCTCAACCATCAAGAAAAATTTCATTTATTAGTGAATGAATTTGTTAATGGAAAAGAAAAAGAATATTTAAAACAACTAAAAATGGTTAGCAGAGAAATTTGTTTCTTAATTAATTAACAATTAACTATTTAAGTGGCAAATTTAACAACAACTATATTTTAAATGAATTCCTCTCCGTAAGTACTTTTTACTATTTCTAAGATTTCTTTAATCTGTTGCTCACAATCTTTTTTACAAATTAACAATACATCATCTTCATCTACCACAATATAATCGCTTAACCCTTGAGTAACAATCAATTTGCCTTTTTTAGAAGAAATTATACTGTTTTCTGTATCGTAACCTAAGAATTTAGAAGCAAGTACTGCGTTATTATTATCATCTTTTTTAGAATTTTCAAATAATGATACCCAAGTTCCTAAATCTGACCAACCAAAATCTGTTGGATAAACAAAAACATTAGTTGCTTTTTCCATAATACCATAGTCTATGGAAATATTTGGACACATATAATATGTTTTTTCTATAAATTCTTTTTCGTCTTGAGTTCCGTAAACATCTATACCTGCTGCGAACAAATCATTTACTTCCGGCAAATATTTATTAAATGCTTTTTGAATAGACATTAATGACCAAATAAAAATACCTGAATTCCAAACAAACTCACCACTTTTCAAAAATTCTATGGCAGTTTCCAAGTTAGGTTTTTCTGTAAATGTTTTAACTTTAAATATTTTATTTTCACCATTGTCTAAAGAATCGTCTGTTACTTGAATGTAGCCATATCCCGTATCTGGACGAAATGGCTTAATTCCTAAAGTAATTAAACAATTATTTTTAGCTGCTTGCTCCATAGAATAATTAACAACATCTAAAAAAACATCTTCTTTAGTAATTATATGGTCAGAAGGAGCTACTATAATTTGAGCATTAGGATTTTCTTTTAAGATTTTATAATTTGCATATGCGATACAAGGAGCTGTATTTCTGCGTAATGGCTCACATAAAACATTATCTTCCCTAATTTTGGGTAAATGTTCTAAGACTTGATCTTTATACTCTTCACCTGTTACAACTAAAATATTGGCTTCATCACAAATTTTATTTAACCTATTAAATGTTTGTTGTATTAATGACTCTCCAGTGCCTAAAATATCTAAAAATTGTTTTGGATTTTTGCTACGACTCATAGGCCAAAACCTTGCCCCTACCCCGCCAGCCATTATTATGGCATAATAATTTTTATTCATCTTAATAATTAATTAATTTAAAATACAAATATAACAAAAGATACTAAATTTATAGTTTATTGTTCATATATAATCACTTATATATATTAAAAAAAGTGTATTTTTGTAATTAAATAAAAATATATAATTAAAATTAATTTGATCTATTAAAATACATTAGTTATGAAAAAGTTTCTAAGAATTATTTTATTATTGACGACATTTGCTTTATTATTAGCAAGTTGTCAAAAGAAGGTTACAGCAAGTTTTAAAGTAAGTGACACAGAAGTAACTACCGGTGATACCGTTAAATTTTATAATAAATCTTTAAATGCAGCAGGATATAAATGGGATTTTGGCGATGGTTCATCTTCTACAATTAAAAATCCTTATCATGTTTACAAAGATATAGGTAAATACGAAGTTAAATTGTCAGCACTATCAAGTAGCGGTGAAGAAGCTGATTTTTCAATAAAAACTATCGATGTTACTAACAAAAATGGTATAATGATTGAAAAAAATTTTTATCAATTAAAAAATGCATATGCAGTTAGAATGCGTAAAGAAACTAACGCACATAATTATTATTTATATTTGTCAGATAAAAATTTAGTAGTTAGTAACGATAGCATATATGTACATGGAAATAATATTGTAACTGTTAGCTTATACTCTAACCTATCGGATGATTTAGAGTGTGGAGAATATACATTAAATACTTCTCATGCACCTTTAACTTTTGATTTTGCAGAAATTAGAATTTTCGAAGACAACGAAGTTAAAATTTTAGAGTTTAACGGAGGATTATTAAATATTTCTAAAGATAATCAGACTTATACTATTACAATGAAATATTTATTAGATAATGGGAAAACTGCTGATATAGAATTTATTGGTGAATTAAAAAAAGTTTTTCTTTAATTAGCTAACACTCAGTATAATTAAAGCATGAAAATTACTTTTTAAGTGTTTAATTGCTTTATTAAAGAAATAATTTTTAAGCATAAAAAAGATAGATGAGTATTATTAAGAATAAACTTGATAAATTTATACGTAAGTATTATAGTAATAAAATAGCTAAAGGATTTATTATTCTTATTGGAATTTTTTTAGCCATTTTACTGCTTACATCTGCTATCGAAAATACTTCTTGGTTAAGTGGAAAATGGCGTGCTATAATATTTTGGTTCACTATTATTTTATCTGTTGTAATATTTATAATATTTATACTCATACCTTTTTTAAAATTATTAAATATAGGTAAAACATTATCATATAAGCAAGCGGCTAAAATTGTAGGTAAACATTTTCCTGAAGTTCACGACAAATTGTTAAACTACCTACAATTAGAGGAAATGCAAGGTAAATCCAATATTAACGATGATTTAATTTTGGAAAGTTTAAATCAGAAAACTGAAAAATTACATCCAATTAACTTTATTAAAGCAATAGATTTTTCGGTTACAAAAAAGATATTTTTCTATGTTTTACCTATTCTAATAATTTTTTTACTAATAATTTCATTTAAACCAAAGTTAATTACAAAACCTACAGAAAGAATTATCAATTATGATAAAACATATGAACGACCTCAAGATTATTACTTTAACTTAATAGATTACAATAATTTAAATGTAGTTCAAAATTCCGATTACACTATAAAGTTTTTATTATCCGGTGATAAGTTCCCCAATAATGTTTCATTAAAATTTAAAGGTAATGGAAATAATTTTAATGATGCATACATGGTTAAAATAAATGATTCAACATTTCAATATACATTTAAAAGAGTTAACGAAGATATTACCTTTTATGCATATACTGAGAATGTAAAATCAGATACTTGTACTATTAAAATGTTACCAAAACCTGTAATAATAAATTTTGAATTAATATTAGATTTCCCTAATTACACAGGCTTAGAAACTAAAACTATTGAAAATTCAGGCATAATTAGTGTAATTTATGGAACGAAGGGAACTTTAAAGCTTAAAACCAAAGATACAAAAGGGATAATTCTTACTAATAAGTTTAATGATACTATAAAAGTTGACACTTTATTAGATAAGTCTAACATGGGTTCTTATGTTTATACTACATATTTTTACGAAAATTCTGAAATTGCTGTTAATTTTTATAATCAACACATAACTAATTACGATACTTTAAAATATTTTATAAATATTATTAATGACTTAACTCCTTCAATAGAAGTTGAAGAAGTAAAAGATACTATTTACTATAAAAACATATACTTTAAAGGCACAATATCTGATGATTACGGGTTCTCATCCTTAAAATTTTACTATAAAGTTTTTGATAAAATTTCTAATAATAATAGTTTTAATAGCATAGACATCCCTATTGACAAGAAACTTATCATCCAAGATTTTTATTGGACTTTAAACTTAGATGAAATTAATTTAACTTCAGGATCGAATTTAGAATATTACTTTGAAGTTTGTGATAATGATGCTATTAAAGGTTATAAATGCAATAAAACAAATAATATAGTTTATAAAAAACTAACAGAAGAAGAATTAGATGCTATTAGCGAAGAAACTAGAGAATCTTTTAAATCCGATGTGAACGAAGCAATAACTAAATTTCCTGAAATTAATAAGGATATAGAAGATTTACTAAAAGATTTAAAAGAAAAAGAATCTTTAACATTCCAAGATAAAGAAAAAATTGAAGACTTATTAAAAAAACAAGAAGAGATGCTTGAAAATCTTGAAAATCAAATTAATAAGTTAAACAATGACAATTTTCTTCAAAACGAAAATAATTCTTTTAACGAAAATATTCTTAAAAAACAAGAAAAGATAAATGAGTTGTTCGATAAAATCTTGAATGAAGATATGAAAAAAATGATTGAAGAACTTCAAAAAATGTTAGAAGAATTTTATAAAGATAATATTGAACAAAAATTACAACAATTACAATTTGATAGTAATAAAGTTCAAGAACAATTGGATAATACTTACGAATTGCTTAAACAATTAGAATTTGAACAACAATTTAATAAAGCAATAAGCAAATTAGACAGCTTAGCCCAAGATCAGGCTAAACTTAAAGAAGAAACTTTAAATGCTCAAAAAGATAGTTTATCAACCCACATTAAAGAAAAACAAGAAGACATAAACAAAAAATTTGATAATGTTAAGGAACAACTTAAAAAGGCAAATGAGCTTAATGAAAAGTTAGAAAATAAAATGAATATGGATTTTGAAAAATTCTTACAAGAAGAAATTTCTAACGACCTAAATGATGCCAAAGATAATTTAGAAAAAATGAATAAATCAGGGGCATCAAAATCTCAAGAATCTGCTAAAGAAAAAATGGATCAACTATCTGAAAGTTTACAAATGCAATTTGATAAAAATTTTGGAGAACAACAAGGAGAAGATATTGAAAATATGAGACGTTTATTGAATAACATTTTACTTTTATCTTTTAAGCAAGAAAATTATATAGATACCCACCACTCTATCAAACAAAATGATCCTAGCTATATCAATGTTATACAAAAACAATCTGAAATAAATCAACAAATTACAATTGTTGAAGATTCTTTAAAAGCCATTGCTCGTAGAAACTTTAATGTAAGCTTTTCAATTTTTTCTGAATTAGAAAATTTAAATAATAAAACATCATCTGTAGCTAAAAACTTAATGGATAGAAAAATATACAATGCAGCAAAAGATATGCAATATTCTATGAAATCATTAAACGATTTAGCATTACTAATAGATAATTCTATTGATATGATGGAAGAAGAAGATTCAGGTATGTGCAATTCTTCATGCAAAAATGGAAAGGGTAAAAAGAAAGAAATGAATCCGAGAGGTAAGCCTAGCATGCAAACTTTACAAGGTTTACAAGAACAATTGAACCAACAAATGCAGCAGCTAAAAGACATGAAAGATGGAAAAACAGGGAAAGATGGAAAACAAGGAGGAGAACAAAAAATATCCAGCGAGCAATTTGCTAGAATGGCTGCTCAACAAGAAGCAATACGACGCCAATTAGAAGAATTACAACGAGAACTTAGAAGTAGCGGCGAAGCATTAGATGGATCTTTACAAGATATCATACAAAAAATGGAAAAAACTGAACAACAATTAATAAACAAACAACTCTCAGAGCAATTAATGCAACGTCAGCAAGATATCTTAACTAGAATGTTAGAATCTGAAAAATCAATGAAGGAACGAGAAAAAGATAATAAGCGAACTTCAAAACAAGGACAAAATATTAAACGTCCTTCTCCTGAAGAAATTTTTAATAAAAATGAAGATTCTAAACATAAGAGTGATGATATTCTAAAAACAATTCCACCTAATTTAAATAATTATTACAAACAAAAAATTAATAAATATTTGTACAATTTGCAAGAATCTAGTAATGCCAAAAATTAATTTTTATTCAGAAAATATAAATTATACAATAAGAAATAAAAGAAAAATTAGAAATCTTCTAAATGAAATTATTTTAAAAGAAAATAAAAATTTGATAGAAATAAATTTCATTTTAACTGATGATTTATCTTTACTAAAAATTAATAATAAATATTTAAACCATAATACTCTTACAGATACAATAACATTTCCGTATAATACTAACAAAAATGAAGTTTGGGGTGATGTTTATATTAGTATAGACAGAATAAAAGAAAATGCTAAAATATATAAAGATAAGATGCATACTGAATTAGTAAGAGTAATTATTCATGGAACTCTTCATTTATGTGGTTATAAAGATAAAGAAGATAATGATCGGAAAAAAGATATGATAAATAGACAAGAAAAATATTTAAAATTATATATAGATTAAATTTCTAACCAATTGTTCCACGTGGAACATTCTAATTTTTCTATTATAAAATAAATTAATAACAATATATGTTTGGAGAATACGATATTATAGTTGTTGGAGCAGGCCATGCAGGATGCGAAGCAGCTTGTGCTGCTGCAAATTTAGGATCTAAAACATTATTAATATCTATGAATATGGATTATATTGCACAAATGTCTTGTAATCCTGCAATAGGTGGTGTGGCCAAAGGCCAGATAGCACGAGAAATAGACGCATTAGGCGGTTATACAGGTATTGTGGCAGATAAATCTATGATCCAATTTAGGATGTTAAATAGATCTAAAGGACCTGCTATGTGGAGTCCACGTTCACAAAATGACAGAATGTTATTTTCCTCCGAATGGCTTAGAATAGTAGAAAATACAAATAATTTAGATTATATATCGGATAATGTAACTGAAATTCTCATAGACAATAATAAAGCAATAGGTGTTAAAACTATTATCGGCAAAACTATTAAAGCAAAAAGTGTAATTTTATGTAATGGAACTTTTTTAAATGGTAAAATTTATATAGGTAAAGTTTCTTTCGAAGGTGGTCGAATAGGGGAGAGTAGCTCTAAAGGGCTAACATCTCAATTAGTATCTATAGGTTTTAGTACTGGTAGGTTAAAAACAGGTACTCCTGTAAGAGTAGACGGAAGAACTATAGATTATAGCGTATTAATAGAACAACCAGGTGACGAAAATCCAGAAAAATTTAGTTATACAGATACTCCTAAATTAACTAAACAAAAAAGTTGTTATTTAGGTTATACTTCAGAAGAAGTACACGATATCTTAAGAACAGGTTTTAAAGACTCTCCATTGTTTAATAAAGAAATAGAAGGAGTAGGGCCAAGATATTGCCCATCTATTGAAGATAAATTAAATAAGTTTGCAGATAAAGATAAACATCAACTTTTTGTTGAACCGGAAGGATGGAACACTCATGAGGTTTACTTAAACGGTTTTTCTTCATCTTTACCGGAAGAAATTCAATATAAAGCTATTCATAAAATAAGGGGGTTCGAAAAGGCAAAATTTATTAAACCGGGGTATGCAATCGAATACGACTACTTTGATCCCACGCAATTAAATAGAACTTTAGAAACTAAATTAATAGAAAACTTATACTTTGCAGGTCAAATAAATGGAACTACAGGGTACGAAGAAGCTGCCGCACAAGGGATGATTGCAGGGATTAATGCCTATTTAAAAAATAATAATATGCCTCCTTTTGAATTATTAAGATCAGATGCATATATAGGCGTATTAATAGACGATTTAATTACTAAAGGTGTTGATGAACCATATAGAATGTTTACTTCCAGAGCTGAACATAGAATATTATTAAGACAAGATAATGCTGATCTTAGATTAACTCCAAGATCTTACGATATAGGGTTAGCATCTAAAGAACGATACAATAGGGTAAGAGAAAAGGAAGAAAAAACAAATAAACTTATAAACTTTTTAGAAAGTACTAATATTACACCGGATGAAGTAAATGAATTATTAAATCAAAAAAATACCGGAACTATTAACGAAAGCGTAAAATTATCAAAAATTTTACTACGCCCTCAGATATCATTAAACGAAATTAAAAAATTATCTACTAAATTAGATAACTTTTTAGAACAAAATAATATTAACGAGGAAGTTATTGAGCAAGCAGAAATTAATTTAAAATATGGAGGTTATATTCTAAAAGAAACTGCATTAGCGAAGAAAATGAATTCTCTATTCGAAATAAAATTAAATAAAGATATAGATTATATGTCTCTAAACTCTCTTTCATATGAATGTAGAGAGAAACTAAATAAAATAAAACCTACTTCTATAGGACAAGCTGCAAACATTTCAGGTGTATCTCCTGCAGATATAGCAGCTTTAATAGTAGTTTTAGGATTAAATTAATATAAACGTTCCACGTGGAACATTTTACTCAAATATGGGAAATTTAATTATTCTTATTTTAACTATTGCATACTACATAGTAATTGTTGCAATAGTCATTAAAATTTTATTGGAAAATAGAAAACCTATTTATTCAGCATCATTAATAACGATGATTGTTGCAATTCCGATAGTAGGCTTAATTTTATTCTTTTTTGTAGGCTACAAAATGAATAAATCTGAATTTGTGTCAAAAAAATGGCACAAAGATAGACGAGAAATCGAAAAATGGAAAACAACTATGTACGACAAGATTTCTCAAAAACAACAGCATGAAATTCACGATCCCTCCAAAGAATGGAATAAAATAATTAAGATGCTATATATTAATGATAATGCTGCATTAACTTATTATAACGACGTAGAACTCTTAATAAATGGTGAAAATACATTTCCTCAAATAATTGAAGACCTAAAAAATGCTAAACATCATATACATATAGAATATTATATTTTCGAACAAGATGAAGTAGGTAATGAAATCTTAAATATTTTATTTCAAAAAGCAAAAGAAGGTGTTAAAATTAGATTTATTATAGATAGTTTTGGATCACGAGCAATTAACAAAAAAACATTTAAGTTATTAAAAGACAACGATATAGAGGTTTATTCATTTTTACCTTTATTTACTCCAAAACTTTTTAGATACGTTAATATAAGAGATCATAGAAAATTAATATTAATAGATGGAAGAATTGCGTATACAGGTGGAATAAATATATCTAAAAGATATTCTAACTTAGAAGAATACAATAATAAAAGGTATTGGCGCGACACTCATATAAAAATTACAGGAGATGCAGTAAAATCTTTTGAATTACAATTTTTTAATATCTGGAAATTTGTTTCAAAACAAAAAGAAGACTTCTTTAACGAAATATTTACATGTACCGAGCAGATAACAACTAATAGAGTTGTAACACAATTAGTAGATTCCGGACCTGATTCGGAATATCAATCTGTATTAAATTTTCTACAAATTGCAATTACTAATGCACAAAAGGAAATATTAATTCAAACTCCATATTTTTTACCTCCTGAAGAATTGTATTCAGCTTTAGTAACATCTGCATTAAGCGGTATTAAAATAAAAATTATGATTCCTAAGGTATGCGACTATAAAATGGTAACTTACGCAAGCAGATCATATTTAGAAAGACTTGCAAATATAGGAGTTGAATTTTATTTTTATACAAAAGGATTTTTACATTCAAAAGTTTTTATTTTTGATGATACTTTATCTAGTGTAGGGTCAACAAATTTTGACTTTAGATCGTTTTTTGCCAATTATGAATTAAACGCTATATTTTACAGTAATAAAATGAACAGCAAATTTAAAGAAATGTTTGAGCAAGACTTATTAGATTGTGAGAAATTAATTCCATCTGAATGGAAAAAAAGGCCTTTTCCACAAAAATTTGCTGAATCATTTTTTAGATTATTTGCTCCTTTACTATAAACACTATTATGAAAAAATACTTTAAACTTTTTGCTATTATCTGTATTTGTTTAATCACAGCTCTCTTATCCATAGAGATATATAATTATGTAAACAACTTATATCCTATTAGCAAAAAGAAAATTCAAAATAAAATATACAAATTTGATAAAATTGCAGATGAAATTATTGATACATACAACTTTAGTGATATAGATGAGGATTTTAATAATCTAATAAATAAAAAATATAAAACTAAATTTTTTAATATTTTAATATATAAAGATTCCACCTTAAGTTATTGGTCTAACAATAATAGTAGCCACACATGGTTTTTAACTTCAGATTTTTACACTCCAATATCCTACACTAATAATTCTATAGTTTACAATAAAATATACTCTAAGGATAGTTTAGATATAATTATTCAGTTACCTATAAAATATACTTATAATATTGAAAATAAGTATATTAACAATAATTTTAGTCAATATTTAATAATATCCGATAAATACGAAATATATCTATTAGATGATGAAAATACAACTAATAATACAAATAATAATAAATTAATATATAATTCAAATTCTGAACCTTTATTTAAATTTGATTATAAAAAGAAATCTAATATAAATTACAAATCGCAGACTGTTTCTAACATAATCTTCATATTATTTGTGTCATGTTTTACCATTATGATGGTATTTTACACAAATTTATTTGAAAGAAAAAAGAAATTCTTAAATATCCTTAGTGTAGGTTTATTTTTATTATTTCTTAGAATAATATTTTATCAAATAACTAAAGCCAGATTCTTTGATACAGAGATATTTGAATACAATTTTTTAAATTTTGTAACCTTCTTGAATAGTCCCGGAGACGCTTTTATTTCATCTATATTTTTAATAATATTTAGTTTTATAATATTAATAAATTTAAAAAATATCTACCTCCCCAATAAATTTATATATCGCTTAATAACATGGATAATAGTAATTGTAGTAAATACATTAATATTTTTATTAATATATAACATGCTAATATGCAGCGATAATGACATTATCTTCTTAAAGTTTACAGATTTAGATATACTTAGATCTTTACTATTAATGTCTATATTTTTTCTTACAACTGCAGCAATAATACTAACAATTGCATTACTTAAATTAATATATCATATTAACGAAACTAAAATATTATCGGGACATGTAATCTTAATAATATGTATATTTTCGATAGGTATGACCTACGTACTATCAAAAGTAGACAAAATAAAAGAATACAATTTTATCTCTAAAACAGCAACAGAAAATATATTTGTTAGAAATAAAACTGATGAAAATGCTTTAATTCAATCATTATTGAAAATTAAACAAACAGAAGCATTTCAAAATTTATCGGAAGCAAATATTATTCAGAATAATAAATCTATAGAAATTAATAATTTACTAAGAGATGAATTTAGAGAAGACAAATTATCTAAATTTTTTACAAATTACATAATTGCAGATTCTATAACAACTATTAGAGTTAATAACGATACTGTTATTTACAATTGTAACGATTATTTTAACAATCACATAAAAGAAAATGGAATTAACACAGAATATGAGAATTTGTATTATATCTACGATTTAATGACAGTTCCTTATTATATTTATAAAATAGAATCTAAGGATTATACAGTTTGGATAGATATTATTCCGAAGTACAATATAGATGGAATAGGGTATCCGGAATTACTTTCATCTTTATCTAATCAACGTAAAAATATCAATTTATCTGAACTATCAATAGGTATTTATAAAGATAACTATTTAATTAGAAATTTGGGTAATTATCTATATTATAATGAGTTAGATTACAATTATATAAAATATTTAAACAATGATAAATATTTAGTTAATAACAATTATAAACATTATTTTTTTCAAGAACAAAGCATAGAAAATGTAGTTTTAGTAATAAGCAAAAATTATAATGTTTTAAAATATTATTTATCTCCTTTTACTTACATTTTTGTCTTTCTATTAATAATTTATTTTTTAACTTTTATTATTTGTAATGGAGATGCAACTTTTACTAATCCCAGAAAAAATTCATTAAGTCAAAAAATACAAAATTCATCTATTTGGTTTTTTATTGCTGTATCTGTATTTATTGGTATTTTTTCTATTTTTTTAATAATAAATATCAATAATAATAAAAACAAAAGTGGATTAATAGAAAAAACTTATTCTATCAGTAAAGAAATTGAAAAATATCTAAATAACGATAGTAATTCACTATTATCATTAGAAAATACTTTATTTAATATTGCAAATATATTTTTCGTAGATATTAATTTATACGATGGTGATGGATATTTAGTTTCTACATCTAATGAAAATATGTTTTTAAACAATCTAACTTCTAATTTAATAAATCCTAATGCGTTATTTAAAATACAAAATACTAACAGATTTATTAATAACGAATCTATTGGAAATTATAAGTATATGTCGTCTTATATGATTGTGTTAGATAAATACAACAATATATATTATCTGAACATCCCATATTTTACAAAACAAAGCCAATTAAAAAAAGAAATTTCCAATTATTTAATTTTGTTTATTAATATTTATACTATTATTATTTTCATTATTATTATAATGACTCATTTTTTAAGTAATTATATAACAAAACCTTTATCTATACTAACTGGTAAACTTGCAAGAGTATCATTATCTAATAAAAATGATAAAATAACTTACGAAATTAATGATGAAATAGGTAAATTAGTAGAAGTATATAATAATAAAGTAGATGAATTAGAAAAAAGTGCAGAATTATTAGCTAAATCAGAAAGAGAAAGCGCTTGGAGAGAAATGGCTCGTCAGGTAGCTCATGAAATAAAAAATCCACTAACTCCAATGAAATTATCAACTCAATATTTATACAAAATTTGGGAGAAAGATGAAGAAAATTTTGATGAACATCTATCTAAATATATTAATACGATGGTACATCAAATAGATACCTTATCTGACATAGCTACTGCATTTAATAATTTTGCTAAAATGCCGGAAGCAGAAAATGATATTTACAATATCAATAAAGTAATAAAAAATGCATTGGAAGTATATGATCAAACAGACGTAGATATTAATTTTAACTATTCAGAAAAAGAAATAAATACTTTTATAGATTTTAATTTGTTTACTATAGTTTTTAACAATTTGATTAGTAATTCTATGCAAGCATTTGTATCAGAAGATAATAATAAAAAATTAAAAATTAATATATATTCCAAAATAATTGATAATAAATGTGTTATAGATTTTACTGATAATGGACCCGGGATCGATAATGTTTTATTAAAAAAAATATTTTTACCAAACTTTACTACTAAACATAGTGGATCAGGTTTGGGTTTAGCAATAGTAAGTAATATAATAAAAAATGCAAATGGCACTATAGAATGTTTACAAGTAAAAGAAGGAGCACATTTTAGAATAATATTACCATTAACAAATAAAGAAAAAGAAATATTCTAAAAATTTATTTGCGTAAATTTTCAAAAAATTCTTTCAATAATAATTTGCTTTCTTCTTTATAAATACCACTAATAACTTCTGTTTTAGGATGTAATATATTGTTATTAACAGTAGTATAACCTCTTTTGCTATCATTAGCTCCGTAAACTAATTTTCCTATTTGAGCCCAAAATAAAGCACCGGCACACATAATACAAGGTTCTAAGGTAACATATAGAGTTGCATTAGGTAAATATTTTACTCCTAAATGCCCAAAAGCTGCCGTTAAACAAAGAATCTCGGCATGTGCGGTAGAATCTATTAACTTTTCAGTTTGATTATGAAATTTCGCAATTATTTTGTTTTCTATAGTTAGAACTGCACCTATAGGAATTTCAGATTCATCAAAAGCGATTTTTGCTTCTTCCAAAGCAATTTTCATAAAATAATTATCATCGGAAAAATTCATCAAAAAAAAAGTTTTAAACAAACATTATTAATAATAATTAATAATATATATATAAAATTAATAGTAATAATAATGTTGTTAATTTGTTAGTTAAATAATTACTAAGATTTTTCACAAATTAATTGTTTATATCTTTTATTATAAATAATTGATAATTAATAGATTTATATCTAATGAAAGTTATCCACAAATCAATTGTTAATATCTTACATTTACTAACATGTTTATAAAAATATAAGATTCTGTTAATAAATTGTAACAATTATTTAATTATTTATTTTATTAAAAACAATTCACAATTATTAAACAGTTATTAACATCATATTATAAATTAATTAACAGCAGTATTGTCTTTGTATTTATAATATAAAAATAAGTCAAAACTTACTATTAATGCATTTAATATATATAGATATAAGACAAAATCATTGTTATATAATAACTTATGTATTATTCCCATAATATATCCAATGATGATAATAATCATAAAAATTGGACTTTTTCCTATTACCATCTTAGTTTTTAAAGCCTTAATTATTGAAAAAGGCCAACTAAAGGCAAAGCATAATAACATAAGTATTTCAAAAATACTAAAATTTGAGCCTGATAAATTAATAATTGCTCCAATATGAGTTGTTACCAAATCAATTAAATTCATATTAGTTAATTTATTTAATATCAAAGTAAAAAATATTATTTACTTTTCACTTTTATTATGTAATTCTGTATATTGTTTTGAAAAGCTACTTTTAGCAAAATGCGGAAGTTTTCGATACATACCCCATCGTTTAGCTAAAATACGTTCTAAACGCCATTGTTTTATTTTATAATTAGCACCATTCATTGACCTACGTTTTATAGTTTTTCTATAAAAGCGCTCGTAGATTTTTTCATATTCTATACTGTTAATTTCTCGTTCTACTAAATTATGACGTGCATTAATAAACAAATTGTTAAGATCTATATTAACAGGGCATATATCTGTACATTTACCACATAACGATGTTACATTTAGCAAATGTTTATATTTTTTATAACCACCTATATAAGGCATTTTTATGCAGCCAATAGGGGAGGGATAAGCATTATCATATTTATTGCCTCCAAATTGCCTATAAATAGGGCAAACGTTAGTACAAGCACCACATCCAATACATCTAAAAACTTCCCTTAACTTTTTATCTTTTAATAATTCTGTTCTGTTATTATTTACTAAAATTAATATTAAATTTTGCGTTTCCGTATTAGATATTTTAGTTGGAGATGAAATTATAGAAGAAAAAGTATTTAAAGGCTCTCCACTCCCATAAATAGAGAGCATAGGTAATAATAGATCCAAATCATTTAAATTTTGTATCATTTTATCTATACCGGCAATTACTATGTGGTTTTTGGTATATGATTTTGATTTTATTATATTTCCTTCATTTTCTACTAATAATATAGAACCTGTTTCCGATATCAACATATTAGCACCGGATAAAGTGCAATTGACATTTTGTTTAATTTCGTTATTTATATTATTAGAAATAATGTTAATAGTTTCTTCTAAACTAGTTATATCTTTAATATTAGGTATATTTAAATTATGAATATCTTCTAAGTTTAAATCAATTGCAGAAGAAACTAAATGAGAAGAATTTTTTTTATTTAATCGTGTCAAATAATCCCCAATATTAGTATTAACATAAGGAATAGATTTTTTATCGAAGTATTCTCTTAATTCTAATTCATCTACAATATTACTTTTAGAAATAGCAAATTTTTCTATTTTGTAACTTTTAATTAATCTTGAAATTATTTCGTAAACATCTTTTTCGTTTTGAGCAAAATATATTTCTCCTCCTTGATTAGTAAATTTCTCTGAAAAATCAAAAATTAATTTTTCTAAATTATAAGTTGCTTTATCTTTAATTTCAGCAAGTTTATCCTTAGCAATCCTTAGATTAATATTTAAATCTTTTGCGTAATTAAACGATTTTTCCCATCTATTTAAATTATCATTGATTATTTTACTCCTTTCAGGATTATAATAATCAGTATTTATCATATTTGCAAAAGTAAATTCTTCTACATTCATATTTAAACTATTATAGATGTTTATTTTATTAAATAATAACTTTATTTATTTTTTCTACTCTGCGTAAGTGTCTTCCACCTTCAAAATCGGTACTAAAAAATGACTTTACAATTTCAATGGCAGTTTCTTTTGTAATAAACCTTGCAGAGAGGGCTAAAACATTAGCATCGTTATGTTTACGAGCTAAAGCTGCTAATTCTGTATTCCAGCATATTGCGGCTCTAACATTAGGATATTTGTTAGCAGTCATACTAACTCCGTTTCCTGAGCCACAAATAATAATACCAAATTTAATATTTCCTTTATCTATTTCGTGAGCTAAAGGATGTATAAAGTCAGGATAGTCCACACTTTCGGAACTATTAGTTCCAAAATCTTTGAAATTGAATTTATCGTTAAAGTTTTTTTTAATGTATTCTTTTAATTCATAACCTGCATGATCAGATGCAATGGCAATAGTTTCCATTTAGATGTTTATTTTAGGTTTTAATACTATTTACAAAGATAGAAATATATAATTAATTATAAAAGGATATAAGTTAATATATTTTACAAAATTTTAATTAAAAAATAAAATTCGGGAAGCCATCTCGATAATTTGGGGAAGCCATCCCTGAAAATTGGAGAAGCCATCCCCAAAAATAAAGATGCTATCTTGTTAAAAATGAGCTAAATATAAGGTAGATAAGTTAAAGATTCGGGAAGTCATCTCGGTAATTTGGGGAAGCCATCTCGGAAATTACATCTCATTAATTAGAGTTTCGAAGCGATATGGATTATGAGTTTTTAATAATAGATAATCAATAATCTTTATATTTTTCGTAATAATCAATGTTAGAATCATTTACATATACATTTAAATCCGGAGCGCTGTTTACTATTTTAATGGTAAAATCAGCATTACTTGATACAAACTTCCATGTACAACATGGATCAGAGTTAACTACAGATGATGCAGTTTCAACAACAATGTCTGCAGAAGAACTATATCGTACAAAACGAACTCTAAAATCAGCATTACTTTCAACTATTTTAACATCGCCTTTTAGTGGTATTCCTTTATATGTACAGTATTCAAGGTCTAAGTCCGGTCGTGGTTCTTCTGATTTGATTTCTATGATTTCTTCATCATTGCTTTTATTGCGAAAGCTATTAGGTTCGACGATTTCAATGATAGTTCTACCATTTAAATTAAAATATTTCATTAGCACGCCATCTACAATCTTTATGGAATCATATACAATACCAGAATCATCATTTGGATCTGTAACTTGTGCTTGTAAAGCTACGGGAAGTAAAATTAGAGTTGTAAAAAATAAAATAAAACGTTTCATAATAGGGTAATTAATAGGGTAATTTAACATGTTAATTTTAAAATGTAACATACAAATATCATGCAAAAGTGGTAAATTTGGAGAAGCCATCCCCAAAAATAAAGATGCTATCTTATTGTCAATGAGTTAAATATAAGGTAGATAAGTTAAAGATTCGGGAAGCCATCTCGGTAATTTGGGGAAGCCATCCCGATAAATTGGGGAAGCCATCTCATTAATTAGAGTTTCGAAGTGATATGGATTATGAGTTTTTAATAATTGATGATTAGTAATCTTTATATTTTTCGTAATAATCAATGTTAGAGTCATTTACATATACATTTAAATCAGGAAAATTGTTGTCTATTTTAATGGTAAAATCTGCACCGCTTGTAACAAACTTCCATGTGCAACATGGATCGGAGGTTGCTACACCGTTAGTAGATTCAACAATAATATCTGCTAAAGGGCTAGAACACACAAAACTAACTGTAAAATCAGCTTCACTGCTATGTTCAACTATTTTAACATCGCCTTTTAGTGGTATTCCTTTATATGTACAGTATTCAAGGTCTAAGTCCGGTCGTGGTCCATCTGATTTGATTTCTATGATTTCTTCCTTATTGCTTTTATTACAGGAGCTTTTATATTTGATAACCTCAAACAGTATTTACCATTATATCTGCCATATCGCGTTAGAACGCCCTTTTCAAGCTTTACGGAATCAAGAATAAAACCAGAATCATCATTTGGATCTGTAACTTGTGCTTGTAAAGCTAATGGAAGTAAAATTAGAGTTGTATAAAATAAAATAAAACGTTTCATAATAAGGTAATTTAACATGTTAATTTCAAGATGAAACATACAAATATCATGCAAAAGTGGCAAATTGGGGAAGCCATCTCAGAAATTTGGGGAAGCCATCCCCAAAAATAAAGATGCTATCTTATTGTCAATGAGCTAAATATAAGGTAGATAAGTTAAAGATTCGGGAAGCCATCCCGATAAATTGGGGAAGCCATCCCAAAAATTTATTTAAAATCAATCATAAAATCATCAATATAAAAGTTATCATTGGTAGGATTATAAACATATAATTTAATAAGTTTATAGTCATAGAGATTTCCATTAAACTCAAAAGTGTGAGAAATATTAACCCATTTGTCAGTTATATTTGATAATTCACTTAAATTTATTTTTTCTAAATGAGAATTGTTAGTTTCGTCATTTTTTAATTCCATTATAATAGCAGTGTGTTCATTTATTTTAGTTTGATAGGCCATGAAACTTACGTTTACTTTTTGTAAGGAATCAGGCAAATTTTCTGTTGGATATGTAAAAGTCACACTGTATGGGTTTTCATTGTTAATTTTGGAGGATTTCTTGCCCGAATAGGCTTTTTCGTCTGTTAATGTATGGCTTTGATTCCAAATTTTTCCCTCGCAATCGTTAAAGTAATTGTATTTCTTTTTGTAAATATATACGGTATCGACAAAATCGTCAGGATAAATATGTTGAATTGCTTTAGCAACATTTTTAGCTATAATTTTTCGACCTTTTTCTGCGTAATGTTCAGTAGTCCAATTTTGATCTATAAATTGTTCATCTTCTATTTTTTCCAGATTATCTACAACTATAACTCCCATTTTAGTATATCTATCAACTAATAAATCTCTATTGTATTTCATAAGAGATACTAAGTCGTCACCAACTAATTTTTGTGCCTTTTCTACATTTTCTGCCAATAGATTAAATACTAAGTTTAAATTCCGTTCTTTTGCTAATTTAACTATCTTATCAAAATCTTTAATTCTGGGATTGTTGTTAGTATCTATCTGAAATCCATATGTTTTAACATAAGAAGTAGCAAGTTGTGTAGCTTCTTCGTTACGTTCACCGTTTATGATTACTCCTTTTGTTGCAACGTCTTTATCCCATTCTATTACGTTATTGTAAGGAATTGGAATATCTAAATTATAAGTATCTTTCTTCCATTTTTTATGGATTAGATCCCAACTTTCCTTTTCATTTTTTATGTAATAACCCTTAAATGACAGTAAAAATCTATTAAAAAAAGGAGGGTTATCTTTTATTAGGACTAAACTTTTTTGTAAACTTGTTTCTAATGTAGAATAAATCCATTCGGCATTAAAAGACCTTAAGTTTAATGTTACAATAACTGTGCTTAATGAAGATAAAGTATCAGGAATATTTCTAATTAATTCGTAATAAATTCCTGCATGTGAAGCTTCTTTAGTTAAATCTACCAAAGTTAAGTTAGGGAAGTGATCTCCTATAAAATCGCTTATATAGCGTTTATCTATATCATCGTCTCGGATAGTTAAATTTGAAGATTCTCCTGTGTAAATTATATTAGCACGTTCATCAACTGCTCTTCTAGATAGATTTATAATTGGAGATTCCTTTTGTAAATCTTTTTCGTAAAAAGTGTATTTATATAGTATTCCCAGTCCTATTATTAGGATAAAAAGTATAAGAAATTTATATGTTAATTTTAATATATCTTTTTTCATTTTATTAAAATTGGAAATATATAAATGGATAACTTTCTACACTAGCGAATACTACTATTGAGAATATTAAGAATAAATATATAAACCATCTAAATATTACATTTTTATTGTTTAGCCATTTGTCAAATCTTGTATTCTTTAATACAACATCTATAATGATAAATATACCTAAAAATATCCAAACTCTAATTGGAACTTTAAATGTATCTGTGACATTTGTATTAGTAAATATTGATGTAAATATTTCTTTTATTTGATTAAGATTTACAGCTCTAAATACTACCCATAATAATGATACTACAACAAATGTTAATAGAGTTTTAAATACATTACCTACCTTTATTAATGGACTGTTATCTATTAATGTACTATTATCGTTGTTTAAATTGTTATCGATTTTTTTATTTCTTTTACGGAATAATTTTTCTATTACTAATATAAAACCATGAAGCAAACCCCAAATGGCAAATGTCCAATTAGCACCATGCCAAATTCCACTTAGTAAAAATACTACCATAGTATTAAATATCCATTTGTTTTTAACTCTATTACCTCCTAAAGGAATGTAAACATAATCCCTTAACCATGTAGATAAAGATATATGCCACCTTCTCCAGAATTCAGTTAAGTTTTTTGATATATATGGAGTTTTAAAGTTATCTGTAATATCGTATCCTAAACATTTAGCACAGCCTAATGCAATTGTAGAATAACCAAAAAAATCGCAATATATTTGAAACGAATATAAAAATATACCTGTTAAAATACTTGAAGTGCTAAATGATGAGGGGTTTTCGTAAATTAGGTCTACTTGAGCTCCAACATTATCTGCAATTACCATTTTAATGAATAATCCAAATAAAACCAATCGTAAGCCTAATACCAGATTATCTACTTTAAAGTATTGTTCTTCGTGTAATTGTTTTAATAAGTTTTGAGGACGTTCTATAGGACCGGTAACTAATTGAGGATAAAACATCACATATAATGCATAATATCCAAAATGATGTTCTGCTTTTTGATGTCCTCGATATACTTCTATAACATAACTTAAACTTTGAAACGTATGGAATGATAACCCTATCGGAAGTATTATATTTAAAGCTTTTTGAGGATATTTAAAGCCTATTTTATTGCTCAAATAGATTATATTATCATTAATAAAATTAAGATATTTAAAGATAAATAATACAGAACAAGTAACTATTATACTAAATAGAAACCAAAATTTTTTTTTTCGAGTATTATTGTCTTTATTATGTTTTTCTATAAAAATCCCGGCACAGTAGTCTACAATTATTGTTATTAATAGAATAAGAATGTATTTTGGAATAAAATACATATAAAAATAACAACTTGCTATTAATAAGAATAACCAACGAAATTTATGTGGTAAAACAAAATATATCAGCGTAACTATTGGAAAAAAAATTAGAAAAGGAATAGTATTAAAAAGCATTTTTGCTAATTATTATGTTGATACATATTGTTTAAAAATGGATAAAAAAAAGAGGTGACGAGCAGATTCGAACTGCTGTAGGCGGTTTTGCAGACCGCTGCCTAACCACTCGGCCACGACACCTTAAAGCTTAATTATAATATGCAAATATAATATCTTTTTCTTAATAATTAACATTTCCTTAAGAAAAAAAATAATTATTAAGCTATTGTGTTAGTTATCAATATATTATGAATAAGCTTCAATTAGTAATTCTAACATCTTTATAGCAGATGTTGTAACTTTAGTTCCAGGACCAAATATAGCTACCACACCATGATCATATAAAAATTGATAATCTTGTGGCGGTATTACACCTCCAACAGTTACTAATATATCTTCTCTTCCTAATTTCTTTAATTCTTCTATTACTTGAGGAACTAAAGTTTTATGACCAGCTGCTAAACTGGATACTCCTAAAATGTGGATATCATTTTCAACTGCTTGTTTTGCTGCTTCTTTAGGAGTTTGGAATAATGGACCTACGTCTACGTCAAAACCTATATCTGCATAACCTGTAGATACAACTTTTGCACCACGATCGTGTCCATCTTGTCCCATTTTAGCAACCATAACACGAGGTTGACGTCCTACCATTTTTGCGAATTTATCGCATAATTCTTGAGCTTCTTTAAATTCGGAGTCATCATAAGATTCTGATGAATAAACTCCTGATATTGAATGTATCACTGCTTTATATCTTCCAAAAACTTTTTCGCAAGCATCTGAAATTTCACCGAGTGAGGCTCTTTTCTTAGCTGCTTCTATACTTAATTCCAATAAATTACCTTCGCCGGTTTCACAACATTTAGTAATAGCTTCTAAAGCAACTCTTACATCATCGTTATTTCTGTTCTTGCGAAGTTCTTCTAATCTTCTTATTTGTGCTTGTAATACAGCTGTATTATCTACTTCTAAAGTTTCTATAGGAGTTTCTTTTTCTAATTTGTATTTGTTAATACCTACTATAGTAGTTTTACCTGTGTCAATTTTTGCTTGTTTCCTTGCAGCTGCTTCTTCTATACGCATTTTAGGAACACCGGTTTCAATAGCTTTGGCCATACCTCCTAACTCTTCAACTTCTTGAAGTAAATTCCAAGCTCTGTGTGCAATTTCATTAGTTAAATATTCTATATAATAAGAACCTGCCCATGGGTCTACACTTCTTGTAATATTAGTTTCTTGTTGAATATATATTTGAGTGTTACGTGCAATACGAGCACTAAAATCTGTAGGTAAAGCAATAGCTTCGTCTAAAGCATTAGTGTGAAGCGATTGTGTGTGACCTAATGCTGCACCCATAGCTTCTATGCAAGTACGTGTAACATTATTAAAAGGGTCTTGTTCCGTTAAACTCCATCCTGATGTTTGGCTATGAGTACGTAATGCCATAGATTTATTCATTTTCGGATCAAATTGTTTAACAATTTTAGCCCATAACATTCTTGCAGCACGCATTTTAGCAATCTCCATAAAGTGGTTCATACTAATACCCCAGAAGAATGATAAACGTGGTGCAAATTGATCTATACTCATACCTGCTTTCAAACCGGTTCTAATATATTCTAAGCCGTCTGCCAATGTGTAAGCTAACTCTATATCTGCAGTAGCACCGGCTTCTTGCATATGATATCCGGAAATACTAATACTATTAAACTTCGGCATATTTTGTGAAGTAAATTGGAAAATATCACCAATTATCTTCATAGAGGGTTCAGGTGGGTAAATGTAAGTGTTTCTAACCATAAATTCTTTTAAAATATCATTTTGGATAGTACCCGACATTTGCTCGTATTTAACACCTTGCTCTAATGCAGCAACTATATAGAAAGCTAAAATAGGTAAAACTGCACCATTCATAGTCATAGAAACAGACATTCTATCTAATGGAATTTGATCGAATAATATATTCATATCCAAGATAGAATCTACAGCTACTCCGGCTTTCCCAACGTCACCAATAACTCTTGGATGATCGGAATCGTATCCTCTGTGAGTAGGTAAGTCAAAAGCAATAGAAAGCCCTTTTTGACCTGCTGCTAAATTTCTACGATAAAATGCATTAGATTCTTCTGCAGTTGAGAAACCTGCATACTGACGAATGGTCCAAGGACGCATAACATACATAGTAGAGTAAGGTCCTCTTAAAAACGGTGGTAACCCTGCAGAATAATGCAGGTGTTCCATATCATCTAAGTCCTTTTTGCTAAAACTTTGTTTAATATTTATATGCTCATCAGTAACCCAATGCTCTTTATTCTTATCTTTATTTTGCTTATTAGGGGAATGGTTATTTATATTTATATTTTTATAATTTGGTTGCATGACTTTAAATTTATTTTATTATTTGTTTTTGAATTTCTGTAAGAGTTTCTAAAAGATTAGTTTTAACATGTATAAAGTGTTCAATTCCTTTTTCCTTTAACATGTCTATACTATCTTTTGGATTTCCGGCAACAATAACTATACAATTGTCTTTTAATCCCTCGTATATAGGAGGAGCAATTGTTGCATATTCTTCATCAGAGCTACAAATTACTGTAATTTCAGCTTTTGATGCTTTTGCAGCTTCTATTCCAACTTCTACAGAGCTGAATCCATTATTATTTATAATATCGAATCCGGCACATCCAAAAAAGTTAGTTGTAAATCCTGCACGTGCTATTCTCATTCCTAAATTTCCATAAGTAAATAAGAATACAGTTGGACGTTTACCTGATTTTTTAGTATATAGTTCAGTTTCTAATCTCAATCTTTCAAAACATTCAGGTCCACGATACGGTTCTAATAATTTAAATTGTTCGCCATCACTGCAACAACAAGCACATTCTTCGTTAGAATCATTATCTTCATCTGATTCTATTAGAGTTTCCGGCTCAAAATCGATAGTTTCGCTAATATTAGGGAATTGGTTAACACCAACAAAACTTTCTTTACGTATAGCAACGTTTTTGTTTCGTTTTTCAGAAGTTTCAATAATAATATCTTGGATAAAGTTTTCTTTAAAACATTTAATAAAACCTCCCTTTTCAATAACTTTTAGAAATTGATTCCATGCATTATTAATAAAACTTTGCGTTAAAAATTCTATGTAATAAGAACCTGCTGCCGGATCAGTTACTTTATTAAAATTAGATTCTTCTTTTAGTAAAATTTGTTGATTTCTTGCTAATCTTAATGCAAAATCATCGTCTTTACAAGTAATAAAGTTAAAAGGTAAAACAGTTAATGAGTCTATTCCGCCAATAATAGACGACATCGATTCTGTAGTAGTTCTTAACAAGTTAACATATGGATCATAAATTGTTTTATTCCATGATGATGTTTCGGCATGGATATACATTTTTCCATTTTCTAAATTTTTAGGTTCATAAGATTCAAAAATCTTTGCCCATATATATCTGGCAGCTCTAATTTTTGCAATTTCTAAGAAATAATTAGATCCAACACCAAATTTAAATTTAATACGTTTTGCAATTTCGTCTATTGTAAGACCGGTTTCTGTTAAAAAGTCAAGTAAATCAGCAATTTCGTTAAATGTAAATGCCAATTCTTCTGTGATACTGGAACCGCAGTTCCCGTATAATGCTCCGTTTAATATACCAACTCGCATATTTGGAGCAAAGCTACATTTTGTAATTAATTCGCGAAGTAAATCTATACCATCCAGATAACTTTCGCCTTTTGTTACAAACTCTTCAAATGGATCGAATTCTATATTAATATATATTCGTTCTGCAATGAGTTTCTCTTCTTTAAAAAACTTTTCTAAAGTTTCTAATACAGAAAGTGCATTTTGATTACAAATAAAATTAATTTCTGTTTGTTCTGGACAAATGCCTTTTAAAGTATCGTATAAATGATCTTTAGTAAATTCGGCAAATTTTTTAACGTCAATACCGATAGATTCAGCTCCTCCCTTTACCGCATTATGTATTAATGCATTGGTTTCCTTTGGATTTTCAACAACAAAATCTTGTCTTATTCTCCATTTGGACGCATCATCTTTTGGATATGGAAAAGTTCCATCTTCTGAAAGGTGAAAAACATCTTCCATATCTTCCATACGATAATATGGATTTACTTTAAATTGTTCATCAGTTTTCCATATTAATTTTTTTTCGTAATCGGCGCCTTTTAAGTCCGTTTGAATAACTTCCTCCCACGCTTCTGTAGTTATAGGTGGAAAATTTGAAAATAATTTATTATTCTTATCCATAAAACAATTTGTTACAATAAAATGCAAAGATACAAAAGTTACTTAAAAATCAAAGGTTTAAATAGATAAAGTTATTTTATATACCATATTTTATCAATCTTAATTAATGAGTAAGTTGTTGTATCCGATTTTTCAAAACACATAGTTGATATATCAAAAAAATTCTCTAAAATTAATACTACCTCAGCAGTATTGTTTTTTTTATCAATACTAATATTGTTAAAGGTAATAGTATGCTTAGAGTTTTCCATAATAGATTTAACATCTTCCTCTATTATGATTTCATTAAATTTTAAAGCATGAGCTGCTTGTGGGGTGCAATAATCCATTGCTTTATTAATATCTCCCGAATAAAAAGCATCAGTAAAATTTTCAATAGTGTCTATTATCTTTTCTTTGTCTTTATTAGTGCAACCTGTTATTGCAAAACCAAGAATTAAAACACTAATAATGAGTATTTTATGTTTCATATTTTATATTATTATTTTTCTGCAAAAATAAATTTTATAAAATAGATATTAATTTAATTAGATATTAGAGATTTTCATTCGGTTACTTACTATTTCAGAAATTTTATCTATAGATATTCTATCTTGTTCCATAGAATCTCTTTCTCGAATAGTAACGGTATTATCTTCTAAAGTTTGATAATCTATAGTAATACAATATGGAGTTCCAATAGCATCTTGGCGACGATATCGTTTACCAATAGCGTCTTTTTCATCATATTGGCACATATAATCGTACTTTAAGATATCCATAATTTCTCTAGCTTTTTCAGGTAATCCGTCTTTACGAGTTAATGGTAAAACAGCAGCTTTAATTGGAGCTAAAAATGGTGGAATATTTAAAACGACTCTTTCAGATCCATCTTCTAAAGTTTCAACATTATAACTCTTACTCAATACGGATAATATCATTCTATCCAGACCAATAGAAGTTTCTATTACATATGGAATATAACTTTCATTAATATCAGGATCAAAATATTGTAATTTTTTACCGGATAATGTTTGATGAGCTTTTAAATCAAAATCTGTACGTGAATGAATTCCCTCTAATTCTTTAAATCCAAATGGGAAATTAAATTCAATATCTGTAGCAGCATTAGCATAATGAGCAAGTTTTTCGTGATCGTGAAATCGATAATTTTCTTCTCCAAACCCTAATGCCAAATGCCATTTCATACGTTCCTCTTTCCAATATTTAAACCATTCTAGCTCAGTACCGGGCTTAACAAAAAATTGCATCTCCATTTGTTCGAATTCTCTCATTCTAAAAATAAATTGTCGTGCAATAATTTCATTTCTAAAAGCCTTACCAATTTGTGCAATTCCAAATGGAACTTTTAATCTACTGGTTTTTAAAACATTCGAAAAGTTAACAAAAATACCTTGGGCTGTTTCAGGACGAAGATAAATTGTGGAAGCATCTTCGTTAGTAGAACCCATTTGAGTAGAAAACATTAAATTAAACTGACGAACGTCTGTCCAATTCTTAGTACCTGAAACGGGACAAGCAATATTTAAATCTATTATTAAATCTCTTAAAGCTACTAAATCATTATCATTTAAAGCTTTACTCATTCTTTGAAGAACACTGTCAATTTCACTTTGATAACGTAAAACCCTTTCGTTAGTAGTTCTATATTGTAGTTCGTCAAATTTGTCACCAAAACGTTTTGCAGCCTTTGCAATTTCTTTATTTATTTTTTCCTCTATTTTTGCGACATAATCTTCTATTAAAACATCTGCACGATAACGTTTTTTAGAGTCTTTATTATCAATTAAAGGATCATTAAATGCATCTATATGTCCCGATGCTTTCCAAACCTTAGGATGCATGAATATGGAAGAATCTAAACCTACAATGTTTTCATTAAATTGTACCATAGATTTCCACCAATAGTTTTTAATGTTATTTTTAAGCTCTATACCTAATTGAGCATAATCGTAAACAGCACTTAAGCCATCATAAATTTCACTGGATTGGAAAATAAATCCATATTCTTTACAGTGAGCAGTTAAATTCTTAAAAAGATCTTCTTGTTTTCCCATGGTGCAAATTTACATTATTTTTATAAAAATAATAAGAATAAAGATAAAATGTTCTTACAAAAAAAATCTACTTTACGAGAAAATCATTAAGAATGAAAAAAGTTGTTTCCTTTAAAAAGTTGTTACTAAAAATTTTTTAATTTATTGATAGTTTCAAATATTAAGATTAAATTTGTAAGATAATACTATTATTATGGCAGGCGATTTATTTGAGAAAAGAAAGCATTTTATTATGGGATTTATAATTGTTGTTTTTGCAGTTATTATATTAAAATTATTTGCTATTCAAATTATTAATAAATCGTATAAAAAGTTTGCAGATAATAATTCTATTAAAGAAAAGATAGTTTATCCGGGTAGGGGATTAATTTATGATAGAAACGGCAATTTAATTGTTTGTAACGAGGCTGTTTACGATTTATTAGTTACTCCGCGGATGGTAAAAAAAAATTTTGACACTTTAGCCTTCTGCAAGTTAGTTGATATCGATAAAGAAGATTTTATTACTAAGTTTGAAAAGTGTAAAAAGTATTCCAGATATAAGGCTTCTATTTTAATTTCACAAATTTCTAAAGAGGATATTGCCGTTATAGAAGAATCTTTATATAAGTTCGAAGGATTTGAAATTCAGCCACGTACAGTTCGAAGCTATCCTTATGTCGCAGGTGCTCACTTGTTAGGTGATATAGGTGAAGTTAGTGAAGATTTCCTTAAAAAAAATCCTGAGTATAGGATGGGTGATTATATTGGATTAAGCGGGTTAGAAAAAGCGTATGAAAATGATTTAAAGGGAATTAAAGGAATTCATTACGTCTTGGCAAATGTATATAATGTTGAGATGGGACCGTACGAAAATGGAGAGAAAGACATTAAAGCAGTTCAAGGTAAAGATTTAATTTTATCTTTAGATATAGACCTTCAAGTTTATGGTGAAAAATTGATGAAATATAAAAGGGGTAGTGTTGTTGCTATTGAACCCAAAACAGGAGGTATTTTAGCAATGGTCTCAGCACCATCTTATGATCCTAATTTGTTAGTAGGTAGAGAGCGAGGTGCAAATTATTTAAAACTTGTTAATGATTTGGAAAACAAGCCTCTATTAAATAGAGCGTTAATGGGTGAATATTCTCCAGGTTCTACTTTTAAAACAGTTATTGGGTTATATGGTTTAGAAATAGGAGTAATTACTAAAGACACAAAATTTAGTTGTGCAGGTCCCGGAGCTACTCCGATAAAATGTACTCACTTTCATGAATCTCCTTAAATGTTATTTCTGCAATGCGAGAGTCTTGTAATCCATATTTTAGAAGAGTTTTTGAAAATGGAATTAATAATTCATCAAACACCTGCTAAAGGTTTGGATAAATGGTGTTACTATAGTTAGAAGTTTTGGTTTAGGAAAGTCTTTTAACTCAGATATTGGTTATAATAGGGCGGGATTAATTCCAAATTCCAATTATTATGATAAAATTTATCCTAATAAAGATTGGAAATCCAGTACTATAAGATCTTTATCTATAGGGCAAGGCGAGGTTCTTGTTACTCCGGTGCAATTAGCAAATATAGCTGCTACTATAGCAAATAAAGGGTATTATATAGAACCTCATTTTGTTCAATCTGTATCTTCTCATACAGATACTATACATCCATTTGAAAAAAGTATTCATAAAAACTCAAGTAAATCCAATATTTTTTGATTGCATTCAGGAGGGTATGTTACAAGTAGTTCAAACAGGTACTGCCAGGTGGTACGGTCAGATAGATAGTATAAATGTTTGTGGTAAAACAGGAACAGTACAAAATGTTGGGAAAAACCATGCTATTTTTATTGCGTTTGCTCCAATGGAAGACCCGGAAATTGCTATTGCAGTAGTTGTGGAAAACTCCGGTTATGGAAGTACATTTGCCGTTCCAATAGCTTCGTTGATGATAGAAAAAATATCTAAAAGGTGAAATTAAACGTAAAAGTGTAGAAGAGCATGTATTAAATACAAAATTGATAGATTATTAATATGGGAGGTAAGAGAGGTTTTATTTTTAGGGAATGTAGATATTTGTTAGTTTTAATTTATATTATTTCTAATGATAGCCGGGTTGATGAACATTTTCTCGTCAACATGCGATCCTTATATGGAAAATATAAAATTCAGTTTATCAACAAATTATGGTCGTCAAGCAATATTTATTGGTGTATCATTACTTATAGCATTTATTATTTTACTTACAGATGGGCATTTCTTTGAGCAAACCGGTTATATTTTTTATGCAGCGTCTTGTTTATTATTAGCATTAGTAGTAGTTATAGGAACAGAAATATCCGGTGCAAAATCCTGGATTCAAATAGGAAATTTTTCGCTACAACCTTCAGAGTTTTCTAAGTTTGCCACTGCATTAGCATTTTCAAAATTTTTAAGTAAGTACGACTATATTAAAATGACTCCTAAACAAAAATTAATTTTATATGGAATATTAGCTATACCTGTATTACTGATAATGTTAGAACCTGATGCAGGCTCGGCTTTAGTTTTTTTATCGTTTATTATAGTTTTATTTAGAGAAGGCTTCCCTTTATATATCATATTGTTAGGCTTTTATTTAATAGTTATTGTAATTTTATCATTAATAATTGATGAGGTTATATTAATTAGCGTTATTGGGGGAATATTAATACTTGCATATTTTTATTTTAGACGTCATACTCGTAGAAAAAAAGCATTATTTCTCAGAATACTTGCAATATTTTTTAATCTCAGGATTTGGAATAATTGTAACAGATTATGCCTATAATAATGTTATAAGCCCTCATCAAAAAGATAGAATAGAAGTTTTATTAGGGATTAAACAAGATATAAAAGGTGCAGGTTATAATGTTCATCAATCTAAAATTGCCATAGGTTCCGGAGGATTATTCGGTAAAGGATATTTAAAAGGAACTCAAACTAAATTCGATTTCGTTCCGGAGCAACAAACAGACTTTATTTTTTGCACAGTCGGGGAAGAATTTGGGTTCCTGGGCACTTTTATAGTAGTTTGCATGTTTTTAGCTTTAATATTAAGAGTGATATATTTAGCAGAACATCAGCGGACAAAGTTCAGCAGAATATACGGTTATTGCGTTGCATCAATATTTTTTATGCACGTAACAATTAATGTTGGTATGACAATAGGTTTATTGCCGGTAATAGGAATTCCATTGCCTTTCTTTAGTTATGGAGGATCCAGTTTAATGGCATTCACTATATTATTGTTTATTTTTATAAAATTAGATTCATTTAAGTATAATCTCTTATAACAAAAAAGTTTGTGAGTATAAAAAAAGCGAGTATAAACAACTCGCTTTTTTATTTTATAAAGTTCGTTTATACAAATACCCTGTTATTACAAATAAATCATCTTCATCGGAATCATCTTCTTCATAACTTACTTTCCAGTTTTTATTTTCCCCCAATTTTTTGAGTTCCTGTAATTTTACATCAGTTTCCGGATTTTCGTATGCTGTTAAGATAATTTCCCCTTTATCAATTTTACTTTTTTCAGGAAGTGAATTTATTAATAAATCCATTGCTTCTATCGACATATCATTGTTCATACAATCTATTTTAGAGATTTCCTTATTTTTAGATATGTCTAAATTAGATATATAATTATAAGGGCATGCAAGATTTTTCAACTTAGTATTTTTAGATAAATTGATTTTGGTAAATTCATTGTCCCCGATATATAAATCTTCTAATTCAGTATTATTAGTTAAGTTTAATCTTTTTATATCGTTCATAGAACAATATAAACCTTTTAAATTTTTACAATTAGATACGTTTAATTTATCGATATTGTTACCTTCACAATTTAAAAATATTAAATTTTCGTTATTAGAAACGTCTAATTCTACCATCCAGTTAGAACTACAGTTTAAATTTTTTAAGTTTTTATTTTTAGAAACATCTATACTTATAGGACCGCTTCCCGGGCATAGTAATTCTTCTAAGATTTGATTTTTAGAAATATCTATTTCAATAATTGCAATATCAAAACAAAAAATATCTATTCCTATAACATCTCCATAGATATAGAAATATTTGCCAAACACATTTTCCGTTTTTGGCAATTTAATAGTTATTTGATTTTGCCAATTTTCATTTATGGAGTAAAAAGCTACAACAGGTTCCTTATCTATCATAATAATAGTATCTTTTTGTTTTGCTTTTAACGTCAAACTAATTTCGTTTACTTTTGGTTGGACTCCAACTTTTATTACATTTGTTTTATTTACTTTTTGTAATAGGGCATTAGGATCACCTAATTCTTCTTTTAAATTTATTTTTTTATTCATTTTTAAGATTTTTTTGTGTATATATAAGTTTTTAAGATTATTAATCAAGTGTGTTCTCACACTAAATTTTTTGTTAAGCTTTTTTAGCAACTACTCCCGGAAAAATCATAAATTCATCGTCTTCCAGATCATCTTTGGCATAGAATACTTTCCAGTTTTTTATTTTACCTAATTTATTAAGCTTATATAAATCTTTCTTTCTACTTTCTAAATTTTTCTTTTTTATTGTAAGTATTGCGATCTCGGATTTATCAAAAATGCTTTTTTTAGGTAAAGATTTTAGTAATTCTTCTGCAGCTTCCATAGATAAGTCATTTCCACAACAATCAACCCTTTCTATTTTTGTATTTTTTGAGAAATCTAATGTTGAAATATTGTTGTTAATACATTCAAAAACAATTAAGTTAGGATTGTTCGACAAATCTATTTCCGAAACTTCATTATCGCTCATATAAAGCAATCTTAAATTGATGTTGTTACTTATATCTATTTCTTCCAGATGATTTATTGAACAAAATAAACTCATTAAGTTTTTGCATTTAGATAAATCTAATTTGTTTAAATGATTTCCTTCACAACTTAAATTCTCAAGATTAATGTTATTAGTAACATCTAATTCAAAAAGGCTATTTGCATCGCATTGCAAATGCCTTATATTAATGTTTTTTGAGATATCCAAAGATCCTAATTCATTTAATGAGCATTTTAATATTTCTAAAATTTTATTCTCAGAAACATCTAATTTTGTTAGATGACATTCAAAACAATCAAAACCAATAACATCTCCATAAATAGTAAAAGATTTGATTTCATTGTTTAATGAGAGTTTGATGTTTTCACTCCAATTATCATCAATTGTGTGTTCAACTTCGGTTTCCCCTTTAATTAAAATTGGAGTATTACGGTGTGCTGCCAATAATTTTAAATTAATTGATTTGACTTTCCCCCTAACTTCAAATTGAATGAAGTTATCTTTGTTAATAGCTTCTTTTATGGCACAATTAGCCATAAAATCCTTGGTTAACTTGGATTTTTCCATAAGTATTAAATGATTTGATTAATAAATAAGAGTAGATTTGTGTGTGTTTCTGATTGCAAATATAATAAAAAAATAGATAAAAAAAAGCGGATAATTTAAATTATCCGCTTTTTAAAAACTTATTAGAATTTATTTTTATATCAATCTTTTATTCTGTTATTTGTTTTCTTCAGAAACAATATTAGGAAGTTCCAATCCGTATCCTTTACGTTTATCTAAAGCTTTTAGCCATAATCCCATAATTAATGCAAGTACACCTAAAGCTGCTAACATAATTAAGGGATTAGTGTAATTATACGAGATAGCAGCTTCAGCCGGAGTTAATGTTCCGTTCATAACAGCAGTTTCTATTGCTGGGTTAGATGCCTTTAAGATTTTACCAATTAATAATGGGAATAACCATAATCCAATATTTTGAATCCAGAATATTAAAGCATATGCTGAACCTATTACTTTGCTATCAACAAGTTTTGGAACACTTGGCCATAAAGCTGCAGGAACTAATGAAAATGAAGATCCTAATACTAAAATAGTAACAAATGCTAAGATAACACCACCAATGTAATTGCCTTTAAATAAAGGTAAAATAAATGCAAATGTTAAGTGACAAACTATTAATAATATAGAACCTAATGTCAACATAGAAGCTGCTTTACCTTTATTATCAACATATTTTCCAAGAATTGGAGTAATACCTACTGCTAATAATGGAAATACAGCAAAAATAGATTCTGCAGATTGACGTTTATATGCTATAAAACAGAAGCCAATTAAAAACACGACAGAAATAATTATTAATATAATGTTTAGAGGCTTTTTGCTAAAGTTGCTCATAAATGCGCTAATAGCAACAAATAACATTATTATATATTGAATAATTGCTATGGTGTTTGATGCCCATATTGAACCTTCAGGTAGCTCCATAAACGAGATATTACATTGTAACATGTTTACTGCATACTTTTGGAATGGGAAAATAGCTGAGTAATATAATACACATAATAATGCAACTAACCAGAAAACTCCACTGGATAAAATTTTTCCGATATCTTTTACTCTAAATGGTTCATCTGCAACTTCTGCTTCACCTGTTTGTGAGTCTAATTTCTTATCCATAAAGAAGTAAACTATAAACATTATTAATGCTATCATTAACAATACTAAACCAAATGCAACTGAACGAGAAACTCTAACTTCGCCATGTAAATGTGCAAAAATAGGTGAGAAAATCATAACGGTAGCAACACCTAAACGTGCTAAAGCCATTTCTGAGCCCATAGCTAATGCCATCTCTCTTCCTTTAAACCATTTTACTATACCTCTGGAAACGGTAATTCCTGCCATTTCAACTCCACAGCCAAATATCATAAATCCCAATGCTGCAAATTTTGCAGATGGTGGCATTCCTCTGTAGAAAGGTGAAACGCCTAATTCATCAAATAGTGGAATGTAGTTTAAATTATTAGTAAACCAAGTGTGTAAACCGGAATTTGCAAAACTTTCTGTAACTGCGTACCAGTTAATAGTTGCTCCAGCAAGCATTACCACTCCGGATAGAAGTGCAGTAAATCTTACTCCCATTTTATCTAGGATAATACCTGCAAAAATAAGGAAGAAGATAAAAACATTTAAAAATGTTTCAGATCCTGCATAAGTTCCAAATGCTTCCGAATCCCATCTTAAATAGGGAGTACTTTCTAAAAGGTCCTTAATAGGAGATAGTATATCCATGAAGATATACGAGCAAAACATTGCTAATGATAAAAGCAATAAGGCCGTCCAACGCGCCCATGCTTTATCTCTTAAAGTTTCAACTTTTTCTGTCATAGTATAATATTTTTGTTCTTTTATTAAAATTAATCTGCAAATTTAAAAAAATAAAATATATATAAAAACTTATTATGTGTAAATGTAAAATAAGGAAATGATTATTTTACAGTACTTAGAAATAAAATTGATAAATATTATTTACTTTTTACAAAGCTTGCAGCTGTATTTACATATAAAAATACGTCTTTTGGGTGTGCTCCTATATATACATCGTCACGTTTTTCACCTAAACGTACTACTACCATATTGAGTTCCGGAACAACTATAATATATTGCCCTCCAATACCTCTGGCATATTTAATATTATAATATTTATATTTTAAAAGCCACCATTGATAACCGTAATAATTAACTTTATAACCATCTTTATCTGTTAAATAATCTGCAGGAGTAAAAACTTTGTCTAAGTATTCTTTAGATATAACTCTTTTTCCATTCCACAACCCATCTTGTAAAATCAGTTGCCCAATTCTTGCTAAATCTCTAGCATTAGAGTAGAAACAACAGTAAGATTTTTCCATTCCGTCTTTTTTATCTAAACTCCATTTTGCATCATGCTCAGCACCTATAGGTGTCCATAAATATTTTGAGGCAAATTCACTAATTGTCATATTAGTGGCATTTTTAAGAATTAATCCCAATAAAGCAGTAGTTCCACTGGAATAATAAAATTCTCTTCCTGCAGGCGCAGCAGGTTTTTGTTTTAAAATTAAACCTACTAAATTAGTTCCATAATAAGCTTCGGTAGTAGTACTAAATAAAGATTTATAACTTTCGTCCCAATCTAAGCCGGAACTCATAGTTAATAAATGTTCTATTGTAATATGATCATATTCTTTACCTAATTCAGGAATATACATACTAATTGCATCCAAAGTACTTCCAATGTAATCTTTATCAATAGCAATCCCTATTAATAAACTGATAATACTTTTAGATGCAGAAAATATATTACTTAGTGAAGTGTCGTTATATTTACCCCAATACTCTTCATATAACAACCTCCCATCTTTCATAACTAAAAAAGCAGTAGTTTTTAAATCTTCAAACTCTCTTCTATCATTAGTTTCCAAGGTAGCTGTATTGTAATTTTTATCGTATCTAACTTCTTGATGGTTATTTGCTACTACAGTATTTGAAGGGAATAAGTGTAAATCATCTATATTTGGATATAAATGAATTAATGCTCTACGAGCGTATTTTGGCAAACAAAAAAATGAAATTATTAAAATAGCTATAACTATTAAAGTAATAAGTCTAGTTTTTTTCACCTTTTTCATATATATATTTTTAATATTACAAAGATAGTTTAATTTTTATTAAAAAATCATATTAATTGCAATTAAATCATTATTTTTGTAGTTATTAAATAAATAAAAAGATATGTTAAGAAGTCATAGTTGTGGAGAGTTACGAATAGAAGATATTAATAAACATGTTACTCTTTGCGGTTGGATAAAAAAAATTAGAAAATTAGGTGGTATGGTATTTATCGATTTAAGGGATAGATTTGGTATCACACAATTAGTTTTTGATTTGGATAAACAAGCTGATTTATTTGATTTAGTAGATAAATTAAATAGAGAGTTTGTAATACAAGTTAAAGGTGTAGTTAACGAACGTTCTAATAAAAATCTAAATATACCTACAGGCGAAATTGAAATAGTCGCAGATTCAATAAAAATTTTAAGCACTTCAAAAATACCTCCTTTTACTATAGAAGATGAAACTGACGGAGGTGAAGAATTACGAATGAAATATAGATATTTAGACATTCGTAGAGATGTAGTCCGTAATAAGTTAGAATTACGACATAAAATTGCTATAGAAACTCGAAATTATTTAAATGGGTTAGGGTTTTTAGAAATAGAGACTCCTATGCTAATTAAATCTACTCCGGAAGGTGCGCGAGATTTTATTGTTCCATCTCGTATGAATCAGGGGCAATTTTATGCTCTACCACAGTCACCGCAAACATTTAAGCAATTGCTTATGGTTGCCGGTTTAGATAGATATTTTCAAATAGTTCGCTGTTTTAGAGACGAAGATTTAAGAGCTGACAGACAACCGGAATTTACACAAATAGACTGCGAAATGTCTTTTGTTGACAGAGAAGATATCCTAATTATTTTTGAAGGATTAATCAAATATTTATTTAAAAAAATAAAAAATGTAAATTTCGATACCGAATTTCCAAGGATTTCGTATGACGATGCAATGAGATATTATGGCAGTGATAAACCGGATATTCGTTTTGGAATGAAATTTGTAGATTTATCTAATACGGTTAAAAATAAAGATTTTAAGGTATTTAATAATGCAGAAGCTGTATTAGCTATAGTTGCAAAAGATTGTAGCGAATATTCCAGAAAACAATTAGATGAGCTTACAGATTTTGTTAAACGTCCTCAAGTTGGTGTAAATGGTTTAGTTTACGTTAAATACAATAAAGATGGATCTTTTAAGTCTTCGGTAGATAAATTTTATGATACAGAAGATTTACAAAATTGGGCAAATCTTTGTAAGGCAGATAAAGGAGATTTAATACTAATACTAGCCGGTGATTTGGATAATACCAGAAAAGCTTTATGTGAGTTGAGGTTAGAGATGGGAAATAGATTGGAATTACGTTCTAAAAATATTTTTGCTCCGTTATGGGTAACAGATTTCCCATTATTGGAATGGGACGAAGAAACACAACGTTATTATGCTATGCATCACCCATTTACATCTCCGAAAGAAGAAGATATATGTAAATTAGAAAATGATCCGGGAAATGTAAAAGCTAATGCATATGATTTAGTAATGAATGGGGTAGAGTTAGGAGGCGGATCTATCAGAATACATGATAAAGAATTACAAAATAGAATGTTTAAAGCGTTAGGCTTTACACAAGAAAAAGCTAAAAAACAATTTGGATTCTTATTGGAAGCTTTTGAATACGGTGCACCTCCACATGGTGGAATAGCATTTGGTTTTGATAGATTATGTGCAATGATGGGCGAAGAAGATTCTATTCGTGATTTTATTGCATTTCCAAAAAACAATAGTGGGAGAGACTTAATGGCAGAGTCACCGTCAAAAGTGTCAGAAGAACAATTAAAAGAATTAGGAATTAAATTAGATATAAAAGAATAGTCAATCAATAAAATTATTAATATTTAAAATTACAAAAAAATGAGTATGTTATCAACAAAATTAGAAAAAGAATTGAACCTTCAAGTTCAAAGAGAATTTTACTCAGCAGGTTTATATTTAGCAATGAGCTCATGGGTAGCACAATTAGGCTATAATGGTATTGCTCATTGGTTAGAAAAACAAGCAGAAGAAGAAATGGAACATGGTATGAAATTTTACCACTACATTTTAGATCGTGGTGGAAAAGCAATAGTACCTGCAATAGAACAACCACCAGTAGAATTTAATTCTGTATTAGAAATGTTCGAAGAAGTGTTAGCACACGAACAAAAAGTTAGTCAATGGATTTCTGATATTGCTTTAATGGCATTCGAAGAAAAAGATTTATTAACTTGGAATTGGATCCAATGGGGAATAGAAGAACAAATAGAAGAAGAAACAACATCTGCTAATTTATTAGAACAATGCAGATTATTCGGTGAAAAGAAACTATTGTTCTTTGATAGTATGTTATCAAAAAGAGAATAAAATAAGTTTTTAGATTACTAAAAAAGGCTGTTTAATTTTATTAAAACAGCCCTTTTTTTTGGTTATTATTAAAATTATCTTCCAATTCCTATATATCTTAATCCATAAGATAAAACTTCGTCCTTATCGTAAATATTTCTCCCATCAAAAATTAAATTTCCCCTCATTTTACTTTTAATAATTTTCCAATTTGGTATTCTAAAGTTTTTCCACTCAGTAACTAAAACTAAGGAATCTACATCATTTAGCATTTCATACATATCATCTGCATATTCTATTTTGTTTCCAAAAATGTTCCGTACCAAGTCCATTGCCATAGGATCATATACTACAACTTTTGCTTTATTTTTTATTAGTTCCTTGATAATTACTATAGATGGAGCTTCCCTTATATCATCAGTTTCAGGTTTAAACGATAAGCCCCATATAGCAATAGTTTTATCTTTTATATTATTATCAAATTCTTTTAAGATCTTATCAACTAATATTAGTTTCTGTTTGTTATTAACGCTATCTACCGCATTTACAACATGCATAGGGTAGTTGTATTCTTTCCCAATATTTATTAAAGCCTTTACATCCTTAGGGAAGCAAGATCCGCCATAACCGCATCCGGCATATAAAAATTTATTTCCAATACGTTTATCGCTACCCATTCCTCTTCGAACATTATTGATATCAGCACCTACTAATTCGCATAAACCGGCAATTTCGTTCATGAAACTAATTCTTGTAGCTAACATGGCATTCGAAGCATATTTTGTCATTTCTGCCGATGCGATATCCATAAATAATATTCTATAATTGTTTAATGTAAATGGTTTGTATAATTGTTCCATTACATTTTTAGCCTTTTCTGTTTCGAATCCGATAACAACTCTATCAGGGCTCATGAAATCTTTGATAGCATCACCTTCTTTTAAAAATTCAGGATTAGATACTATATCAAAATCTACCTCAGAAGATAAATTTCTTTTCTCCAATTCATTTTGAATAACATTTTTTACTTTAAAAGAAGTTCCTATTGGTACAGTGCTTTTCACAACAATAATAGTGTAATTATTTATTAATTGTCCTATTTGTTTAGCTACAGCTAAAACATGTTGAAGATCAGCGCTTCCATCTTCGTTAGGAGGAGTGCCAACAGCAATAAAAACTATCTTGCAATCGTCAATATGTTCTTCTAAGTTAGTCGTAAAAATCAGACGATTTTCATTTCTATTGCGCTCTATCATTTCTGCTAATCCCGGCTCATAAATAGGTATTATATTATTATTTAACTTGTCTATTTTTTGTTTGTCTATATCTACACCAACAACGTTTACCCCCATCTCTGCAAAACAACTCCCTGTTACTAATCCTACATATCCAACTCCTATTATAGCTATTTTCATAAAATCTTCTTTTTCTTTTACTTTCACAAAGTTATATAAATAATTTATTTATTAAGGATTTTTATTTTAAAAAGTATAATTCTCTATATATAGAAAAACATTTAATCGTATATTTGCATATATTTTAGATAAATGAATGTAATAATAGTAGGTACAGCTTATCCATACAGAGGAGGTATTGCAGCCTTTAACGAGAGGTTAGCATCAGAATTTTTAGCAAAAGGCGATAAAGTACAAATAGTAACTTTTACTTTGCAATATCCAAAATTGTTATTCCCCGGGAAAACACAATACTCTAACGGAGAAGCTCCAAAGAATTATCAAATAACACGTATAATTAACTCGATTAATCCGATAAGTTGGAGAAAGGCTGCACGTTTTATTACAAAGCAAAACCCCGATGTTGTTATCTTCTCTTATTGGACATTTTTTATGAGTTACAGTTTTGGGAAAATAGCATCAATTCTTAAAAAGAAAACTAATACAAAATGTATAGGGTTAATTCATAATATGATGCCTCATGAGCCTTCCATATTCGATAAAACTGTTCCTAAATATTTTGTAAATAAAATGGATGGATTTATTGCTTTATCTAAATCTGTAGTAGAAGATATTAAAAGGTTTGATAAAAATAACAAGCCAAAAGTCTTTTCACCTCATCCTGTTTATGATCATTACGGAGAATTAATCAATAAAAATGATGCCTTAGATTATCTTAAATTAGATAAAAGCAAAAGATACGTATTATTTTTTGGTTTAGTTAGGATGTATAAAGGATTAGATTTATTATTAAAAGCCTTTGCAGATGAGAGAATAAAAAAAATGGGGATTAAATTATTAGTTGCAGGCGAGTTTTATGATGATCCTAAAATTTATTATGATATTATAGAAGAGTATAATATCAAAGATAACATCTTAATTAATAATGCTTTTATCTTAGATAACGAAATAAAATACTACTTCTGCGGAGCCGATATTATAGCTCAACCATATAAGTCTGCAACACAAAGTGGTGTAACACAAATTGCATATCATTTTAATAGACCTATGTTAGTTACTAATGTTGGCGGGTTACCTGAAATAGTTAAACACAATTCGATAGGTTATGTAGTTGAACCAAATCCAACAGATATTGCAAATGCTTTAGTAGATTTCTTTACAAATAATAGAGAAGAGGAATTTTCCAAACAAGTAGAAGTTGAGAAAGAAAAATTATCGTGGAGTGTATTTGTAGAAGAACTAAAAACCTTGTTAAACAATTAATTATCGTAATAATAATATAATATTAATTCAATAAATTCTATTAATAAAGTAATCAATACATAAAACATAATGAGTAACATATTTAGTAAAAAACGCGAAGCAGAATTATTATCATCATCCTTTACATTATCCGATATGGAAATTTTTATTTTCCCGGAATTATTTTATCCTTTAGTAATAGCAAATATCATGTCCCCAATTTTGTGGGAATGGGCAGAAGATAAGTGGTTTAAGAATATAGAAAAAAGATCGTTTAACTTTAAAATCAATAGGATTAAACAATATATTATGGATAATGTAGTGTTTAATTTAGATTTGGAAACGTGGGGCTTAACTAATAAAGAAACGGGAATAGGCAGATTTAAAGACTTTATAGATATGGATATCCTTAAAAATTCTAACGCATTATTTGGGTACGAAGGTGATAAATACTATTTTGATATAGATATACGACGTCATTTTGGATTGGACAAATATAATACAGATGTTATACCATATTGGAAAACAGAAACTTTAGAAGCTATGGTGGCTTTTAAGCATAAAGAAGAATATAATACAGGTGCTGGTGAATGTGTATCCTTAGTAGCATTATATGCAGCAGCATTATTTGTAATAGGAAAAATACCCTTAGATAAAATCTTCATTTATGCAACTCCATTACATTCACAAGGATTTATTGTAGAAGGAGATGGGTTTATAACTAATAATCGTAGATTAGTTACTAAAAACATGTGGTATAATGGTACGGAATTATCTAGTAAAGCTCGTAGAGCAGTAGAAAATGAAAAAATTACAATTGTATCTAATTTATCAGGTTATATTCATACTTATTATAACAAAGCGACAATAAATAAAGAAGATTATAAACTATTTGAAGAGAAATTTAGAAGCTATTTAACTACAAGCTTAACATTCGAAATGTTTATTAACTTTTTACGTACCAGACCTGACCATTGGAATTGTTTTCAATATCAAATCGAACATAATGGTAAGAAGTGTTACATATCGTTTAATACTATTTACAAGTATGAATTATCCAGTAAAAACAAATTTGCAACTAATAGCCAAGATGCATTAATACAAGAAATGGATGCTCAAAATTTTAATTTAACTCCCTATGAAGAAAAAATATTAATTAATAGTTTTGAGGAATATTTAAACGAAAATCCTAACGATAGCTACAATGATGTAAAAGAGAAATTCTATAATATGTACATGACGGACCATTGTCCTAAAATGGATAAATTGTTTGATGAGTTAGCCAAATTTTTAACTATTATTCCAAGGCTGCCATCCGGCGATAAACAATACGAAAACGATGATGTCCCTTTAATTTTAAATACAGATATGTCTCGAACAGATATTATCAACTATATCAACGATAAAAGTTCAGAGTCTAAGACGGCACACTTAGCACGATATGTTTATAGAGATATGGATTATATAAATTGGGAATATTTTTCAAAAGCGACATTTGAGCGTAACCCTGTATCAAGAGAAGCACTTAAAGATAAAAGTGAAGATGAAATTCGTAAAATTATTTTAGAATTACCCAATGAATCAATTTATTCCGATGGTAGATTAGCACTTCCCGACGAAGTATGGACATTTGGAAGAGGAAACGGATTAGAAAAGATATTTTTATTACTAAATGTTTTACAAAATTAGAAATTAGGGAAGCCATCCCAATTATTTTCATTTATAAACAGTTTATTTTCAGATGGTTAAGTCGTAACTTTAAGCAAATTTAGGGAAGCCATCCCTATTTTATTTTTGTAAATGGCTTAAATTCAAGCAGTTAGCTTGTAGCTTTTAGAAAAAATCAGGGAAGCCATCCCTATTTTCCCAGTAATAAAAAGGGATTGCCTAATATTTCTTAGACAATCCCCTTCTTGTATTATCAATATTTATTATCTTATTTTACTACTTAGAATTATTTTCGTACTCAAAAGAATCATCTGAAGTAGAACTAAAGCCGCTCTTATTATTTTCTTCTTTAGCACTATCTTGTTGCTGATCTTCCTTTTCTATTTGTGCTTCTTCTATATTTTCTGTATTTACTTTGTGTTTAGCTTTCTCTTCTTCTAAAACAATCGATTTAATAATTTTTTTAAGTCTAAAAGAGTTAAATATTTTCCAAAGCCCAACTACTAAAAATAAAGCACCTAATAAATATTTTATTGCATTAGATATTGGGTTTAGTATTTCAGGTCTAAATAAAAATATAAAACCTATTACTATTAAAAATATTCCTGAAATTACAGAAATAAAAGCCTTTTGAATGTTTTTTCTGAATTTCAGTAAAATTATTATAGAATATGCTCCGGATATAATAGCCCAAATACCAAGCACATAAGCTAAAAAGTTTCTAATACCTGTAGGATTTACCGTAAATAATATTCCTAAAGTAATTAAAATAATTCCGGAGAATAAAAATACGCCCCAGTTTCTTTTTTTAGAAATGTTGTAAATATCAATTAATGCGTAGGTTGCTCCCATCACGATAAATACAAATCCTGTCCATTTAATTAATGTTTCGATAAAATCATTTTGCATAAAAAACAAAACAATTCCCAGCAATGTGGCGATAATTCCGCTTATTAGTAGCGATTGGTAAGATTTTTTAAAAAACTTATTCATAATAGATAATTTTATATTGCAAAAATAGTATATTCTTATTAATAATTGATTTTATGTAAAAGGAAATGAATTAATATGTAAATTATAAATAGAAATCACAATAAGTGATATTCCTGCAATTAATAAAATAAGTCCAATTACTTTGTTTATTATATTTACAAACTTTGTATTTGGAATCTTTTTAATTTTAGTACCTAAAAAAACTTTAATTAAGTTAAAAACAAAAACTGCAAAACAACAACAACCCAAAAATAGTAAAATATCTTTAATATTATCAACTCTGGAGCTTATAAATACTATTGATGCAATCCAAAAAGTGATAGTTATTAAATTAAATATATTTAAAAAATATCCTTTTAAAAAGTATTTAGGTGTGCCAACATTAGATCCTATCAGTTTACTGATAAAGTTGTTTTTTTTCTCTAATTGTTTATTCTCAACATTTGTTGTTTTTCTGATAAAAGAAAATAATCCATAAGATATTAAAACAATGCCTCCTAAAATTCCTATAGTTAATCTATATTTTTCTAAAAGTAAGTTTTTACCTATACTATAATATCCTATTATAATGATAGTTAAGTCACTAAGAAGCACTCCTATCGACATATAAATACCGTATTTGAATTCTCTTTGCATTCCTATTTGGATTAATGCAAAAGAAGAGGGCCCAAATGATAAAGAAATTATCAATCCCAATAATAAGCCATTTAGGATAATCGATATAGTTGACATTTTTTTCTTAAATTTACTGCTTAATTTCTTATTTTACTATGTAAAATATTTGTGCAAATATATACAATATTTATAGTTCAAAAGATAAAGATGCATAGTAATCTGCAAATAATAAACCTTCTGTATTTAAAATAATATTATCATTATTCTCTATTGTGGAAAGATTATTAACTAAATGTTCAGGTTTAATATTTTTTAATTCGGCTAATGTATTATTATAAAAATCTGTCCCGAATTTTTTATTTATATAGTTAAGGTTAATGCCATTATTAGTTCGAAGTTTTAACATAATGTATTCATTATATTTCATCTTTTTAGTTATTTTTTCTTGAGAATAATAATTATTATTTGATAAATTAGATTTATATTTTATTAGAGATGGAATATTATATTGTCTCAATTCGCCGTTATAAGAGTGTGCACCTGCACCTAATCCTAAATAACCATTATCTATATCCCAATAGCAAGAGTTGTGTTTTGCTTTATAGTCTTTAATACAATAGTTAGAAATTTCGTATTGAATAAAACCGTGATCTTTTAGAATATTATTTATTAAGTGATAACATTCAATTGTAAATTCTTCGGATGGTATATTTAATTTAAGATTATTTTTATTTGCTAAAATGTTTTTGTATAGTGGAGAAGTTTCTTCTATAGTTAATGCATAAGCAGAAATATGTTTAGGATTAAATAATAATGCAGTATCAATATTATCTTTAAAAGATTTAAGAGTTTGATACGGTAATCCGTAAATTAAATCTAAAGAAAAGTTATCAAAATACTTATTAATATTTTCTAATGCTTTTTTAGCCTGTAAAGATGTATGACGTCTATTTACTGATTTTAGTTCTATATCATTAAACGATTGTATTCCAACACTAACTCGATTAATTGGGCTATTTTGCGATAATTCCTTAACATAATCCGGAGTAATGTCGTCCGGATTAACTTCTATTGTTATTTCAGCATTGGAACTCACATTGAAGATTTTATAAATGTAGTCTAACAATTTAATAATTAACTCTATATTAAAAACAGAAGGAGTTCCTCCTCCCAAATACAAGTTATCTATATTGTTAGAAGTAAGAAAATTTTTCTGAAGTTGAATTTCATGCAATAAAAGATTAATATATTCAGAATAATCTTTATAATTACTTTTTGAGGTTTGTGAATAAAAATTGCAATAGTCACATCTTGTTTTGCAAAAAGGAAAATGGATATAAATGTTGTTTTTCATTTATTATTTATAATAATCTTCTGATTGCAGAATAATCCTAAAAGTTGTTTCTTTATATGGAATAGAACACTTTACAAATATTTTTCCATGATGAATATCTTCTATAATACGTTTGGCAAGCGATAATCCTAATCCCCAACCTCTAGTTTTTGATGTAACACCTGGGTTAAAAATTTTTCTTTGTAATTTTCTGGGGATTCCCTTACCTGAATCGGATATATCTATAATAACAGAATGGCTATTTTGACGTTTTATATTAATATTAATATCACCTTTACCATTCATTGCATCTACAGCATTCTTACAAATATTTTCAATAACCCATTCAAATAAAACAACGCTTATAGGTGCATATATAGGTTCTGTTTCATTAATATGGAAATTTACTTTATCTGATGTTCGTTTTTTTAGATAATTGATAGAATTATTTACAACAGAAACTACATCGGCAGATTCGAGATTTGGTTCGGAACCTATTTTAGAAAATCTTGAAGTAATAGTTTCTAATCTTAAAGCATCTTTATTAATTTCAGAAGCAATTTCATCTTCACCTTTCATTTTTAGTAATTCTACCCAAGCCATAATACTGGATAATGGAGTTCCCAGTTGGTGAGCAGTTTCTTTGGCTAAACCTGCCCAAACCTGATTTTGTTCGGATTTCCATGCTGTGCTAAATAAAAAATAGCTTATTACAAAAAACAAAATCAATATTCCATATTGGATTATTGGGTATATTTTTAACCTAAATATATAAGGCGATTCTTCATAAAAAATAAAATTTTTATTATCAGCAAAATCCAACTCTATTGGCGAGCCTGATGTGTATAGTTTTTGAATTTTATTTAGTAAAAAAGCAGTATCGGCTTTTTGGTTATCCGGAATATTTCCTGTAGCAATAATATTAGTTTTTGTGCTATCTGTGATTATTACAGGTACTGATGCAGAGTTAATTACAGTTTCAGCAAAAAAATCGTCTATTAAACTTTGTAAATATTGCCTTAGTTGTGTAGAGTGTTTAGAATCTTTATAAAACATAAAATTCTTAACTCCAAAAGACGAAATAGTAATAGGTTTGTACTTAGTAAATTCTTTTAATAAATCTCCTTCTAAAACAGGAACAGTATCAACATTAAAATCTACATTTCTAGCACCAATAATATTTAAAGACTCATCTGTTTGTATTACAGGAATAGTAGTGTTATTAGAGCTAATTTTTAAATAGAAAGATAAATTTTTATAGTTAGTTTCATTTTCTAACATCCTTGTAGCTTCAGCTAAAATTTCCACTTTGGATCTTTCTTCTTCTTCTAACTTTTCAAAAAAGACTTCGGTAGATTTAACCAGCTCTGCTCTATGACGGATAGCATCTGCCCAAATAATCAAGTTATTTTGTTCGTTTTTGGCAAATTGATGAACTATTATATTATTGTACCATAAAGATACTGTAATAATTATTATTACAGTTAATGATAAAGTCCATTTCCATCTGGTTTTTGGTAATTTAAATTTCACTTTTGTATATAATTTATTTTCTAACTTTTTATTGCAAAATTAGCAAGAAATTATTTAAATATTTTATTGAAATAATACTAAAAATATATTATTATTTGCTAATAAGTAAGTTAATTTTGTCTGTGTCAGATATTAATTGTAAAACGTAAACACCTTTTGTAATATTGTAAAAGTAAAGTACTATTTTATTATATAAAAATTCTACATTATTAGGCAAATAACTTTCCTTACCGTTAGTAGATATCAATCTGAAATATTTAAAAACATTAGCATCAGTATTTTCATTTAAATTATTACTTAAAATTACTGTTATTTTCTCTTCAAAAGGTACGGGATACATTTGAGGAACTACATTTACAAATTTATCAAACTTTATCTCTTTAGGAGTATGACCTGATTTGTATAAAATTAGATTTACATCAAAAGCTCCATAACTATTGTAAACAATATTTTTAGGTTCAATATCTTTAGATGTTTCGGGTGAGCCACCGTAAAAAGTCCACTTACAAGAATCGGGATATGTAGTATATTCCGGTTTAAACGACAATGCATCACCAACTACTATAGTTGGATTGTTATAATTGTAATCTGAAGGATTATCTAAATAAGTAGCTAATCGAACATTTAAAATATCGGAATACCCATTAAATTCTTTTAATCCTGTATTACGCGGATCTAACCAATAATCCAATCTACTTGTAGAATCGTTTCCTATGCCATCCCAGGGAAAAGATAATTTTCCAAATTTATCAAAACCATTTAAGTTGTCACAAGAAGAATTCCCTCCGGATAAAGTTCCAATTACATACCCTTTACTATTAATTAATGGAGCACCGGAAGAACCACCTTCTGTAACACCCCATCCTGATTGAGTTTGTTGCCAATTTACCTTTAAGTGTGTTTTTTTGGTAGATCCGTCCTCCCATGCACTTTCAGTAATATTATATGCTTTAGATATTTTTTTTATATCTCCTTTTGGATGATGTATTGAATTTGCGCTATTAATCTTAGTTCCTGTAGCGTCCCAACCGGCAAAATAGGGGTTATAATCCTCAGGAATAACATCATTTATCAATTTAAATAAATAAAAATCCGAATTTTGGATAAAACCATACTTTTCTGATGTAGCAATAGGGATACACCCAACTAAAGTTTTATGTTCCGGCTCTGTATTTGGAGTTTCACACGAAGTAGATTCATAATTAAAATAAAAAACCCACTTTTTATATTCTGCAGGTCTGGTATTTTGAGAGCAATGCCAAGCAGTTAATAAATAGGGTGTTCTATCTTCTTTCGTATTATTCATTAAAGTACCGGTGCAAACATAATAATTATTAGATCCCAAAACTAATATTTTCACAACTGCATTTGAAATATCATGTAAAGAGTTTCCTTCAGGACAATTAATATTAACATGACAATCTCCAGAATCTCCAAAATTTAATGTTTGCTTGGTATTAAAAAAATTAGATTCAAAAAAATAAGAGAAGCCATCTATTGTAAAATAAAAATCCTTCGAAACACTTGATTTTTCCGAATAATATTCTAAGTAAATAACATTTCCATATAAAGGCTCAAAAGAAAAGGAGCCGTCTTCTAAAATATTATTACAGTCGTAATATCCTAAAATAACTTGTTTAGTAGCATCATAGATAAACAATTTTCCATTTTCAGGTATATTGATTTCAGAAAAAGAAATGCTTGTTCCATGAGCTTCCCCAACTCTGAATTTTGCTATATAAATATCATAATTATCAATGTTTATCCATCTTCCGACTTCATTACTCTTATATCTTTGTTCAATAAATGTCCCTATGTGGTATAAGCAACCGTTACTGTTAGTTTCTTTAGAATTATTTATATAATCCATATCTATTTTTACTTCTGTAGTAGATATGTCTTTTTCATTAAAAATATTATTATAATAAAAAGAAATTGGATATTCTCCATGACAAATTTGAGCTTTAACACTAAGAGATAAAGCTATAAAACAAAAAAATAAGAAATATTTTTTCATTGAAAAATTACTTGTTTTGTTTGTCCAAGAAGTTTACGTAACTTAAAACACCTTTTTCTAAATCCGTAAAAGAGTTATTATATCCGGCATTTAGTAGTTTACTCATATTAGCTTCAGTAAAATATTGATATTTATCTTTTAAAACATCCGGCATATCAATAAATTCTATGTTAGGTTTAATATTCATTGCTTTAAACGTAGCATTTACTAAATCTAAAAATGTACGAGCATTTCCGGTACCAACATTATAAATTCCATTTTCCGGCTTGTTAGAATATAACCATTCAATAATCTTTGCTATGTCGTCAACATAAATAAAATCACGCTTTTGATAACCATCTTCAATACCATCTTTATAAGATTTAAAAAGCTTCATTTTTCCTGTTTCTTTTATCTGATTATAAGCATGATATACAACAGAAGCCATCTTGCCTTTGTGTTGTTCAAAAGGGCCGTAAACATTAAAAAACTTTAAACCATACCAAAATAGCGGTGTCGCATTTTGATCTAAAGCCCAAATGTCGAAGTCGTTTTTAGATTTTCCGTATAAATTTAAAGGCTTTAGTTCTTTTACTTTGTTATGGTCATCATCATATCCATTTTTTCCATCTCCGTAAGTTGCTGCTGATGATGCATAAATTAAAGGTAAGTTAAAAACACTGCAATATTGCCAAATTTGCTTGGTGTATTCAGTATTGAATTCGTTTAATAAATCTTTATCATTTACTGTAGTATCACTAATTGCACCTAAATGAATTATTACATCAACATTTTTTCTATTGTGAATTAACCAATCTAAAAAATCGTCTTTGTGGACTAATTCTTTTATTTTAAATTTATATAAGTTTTTAAGTGAAAATTCGTCTTTAAAAACATCTACAGCAATAATATCGGAATATCCTCTATTATTTAAATAATTGATAAGATAACTCCCAATAAAACCATCAGCACCTGTTATTACTGTTAATTTTTTAGTGGGAGTTATATTCATCATAAAATACTAACAATTAATTTATTAAACTACTTATTTATTATAGTTTTCTAATCCTTTATTTAAGAATTTTACAAAATTATTCGGATCTAAATTATAAACGTAAGGGTCTGTTAAAATTTCTTCTGTTTCCGGATCAACTATTACAAAGAAAGGTTGAGAATTGGAATTAAATTTAGATGCTTGGTAATAACTCCATTTATTACCTAAAGTTTTAATTTTTTTAGTTTTGTTACCTAATTCTACAGTAGTGATTTCGTCATCCGGTAATTTAGTTTTATCGTCAACGTATAATTCTATAATTACAAAATTGTCTTTTAGGATTTGTTTTACTTGAGGATCAGGCCATACAGCTACTTCCATATTCCTACAATTTACACAACCATGACCGGTAAAATCTATTAATACAGGTTTGTTTAAAGATCTTGCACAAGACATACCTTCTTCGTAATCAAAATAACCTTTTAAGCCTCCAGGAATATGTAAGAAGTCACTATATTTAGGTTTCTCTACGCACATATCTTCATCCTTATCATTTGAAATTACATTTTGATTAGGTGCAGCTATTGTTAAGTTTTCTGTACTTTCTCTTACTATTCTGTTTATGTCAAAGTCTTGAGTGTACATTGGAGGTGCAAAAGCTGATATGGATTTTAATGGAGCTCCCCATAATCCCGGTAACATATATACTGCAAAGGAAAAACAAATAATAGACAAGAATAATCTGAATACTGAAATATGTTGTAAATCGCTATCATGTTTAAATTTAAGTTTACCTAATAAGTATAATCCTAATAATACTGACAATACAATCCATAATGCAACAAAAGTTTCACGGTCTAATATTCTCCAGTGCATTGTTAAGTCGGCGATAGATAAGAATTTCAAAGCTAAAGCAAGTTCAACAAAACCTAAGACTACTTTTACAGAATTTAACCATCCTCCTGATTTTGGTAAACTACTTAACCATGATGGGAATATTGCAAATAAGGTGAATGGAATTGCTAATGCTAATGAGAATCCCAACATTCCGATAAATGGTGCTAAAGTTCCTCTAATAACGGCTTCTACAAGTAAAGTTCCAATAATAGGACCTGTACATGAAAACGAAACTAACACTAAGGTAAATGCCATAAAGAAGATTCCTAAGAACCCCCCGCTTTTATCTGCTTTGCTATCCATCTTATTAACCCAGCTTGATGGAAGTGTTAATTCGAATCCACCTAAGAAAGCTATTGCAAATAACACAAATAACACAAAAAATACAATGTTAAACCATGGGTTTGTAGCTAAAGAGTTTAATGCATCGGCACCAAAAATCAATGTAATACCCAGACCTAATAATACGTAAATTATAACAATAGAAATTCCGTATGCAAAAGCTTTTCTAACACCTTTTTTCTTGTCTTGTGAGGATTTTAAAAAATAACTTACTGTTACCGGTATCATAGGCCAAATGCAAGGGGTAACAAGGGCAATTAATCCACTTAAAAATCCTAAGAGGAAAATTCTTAGTAATGAATTTTTTTTGCCACCTTCTTGTGGAGTAGTAGCAACTGCATCTTGGTCTGCTTCGTCATCTCCTATTACATTTATAGTAAACTCTACAGTTTCAGGAGGCATACATTGACCTAAATTACATGCCATAAATTCTACACTACCTTCTACTTTAACGTTTTTATTATTGTTAATAGTTATGGGTTGAATAAATTCTACTTCGTCAGAAAAGAACAATAAGTCCATCTCAAAACTTTCATCATATTCTTTTTCAGGAGTAGGTTCTACCGTTTCACCCTTTAATGAATAAGAATCGGACTCATTAAATGTAAAAGTTGTAGGAATAGGACCATCATAACCAATATGTTGTGAATATATATGCCATCCTTCATCCATTTTTGCTTTTAAGATAAGATTGTATTCTGTTTCACTAACTTTTTGAGCTTCAAAAGACCAATCTATAGGATCAATTATTTGAGCAGTTGTTTTTGCACTTATCAAAAGAATGATGAGTAAAGCAAAAGATTTTATTTTTTTCATAACTACTAAACCTATATTTTAATATTAATTATTTTAATTAAAAAAGTTTTTTATTTTTTTGACGGTGCAAATTTAACATTTTAATTGAATTAACATCCTGAAAAAGTTATTTTTAGAATTTTTTTAGTTTTGTTAGTTATTTTATATCTATCATCTATTCTATAATTTACAATCCACAAAATGTTGTTGTTATTGTCTTTTACTATTTGTAATTTATCTTTTTCCAACATATTGATTTTTTCATCTATTAAAAAATCACTAACCTTTTTTTTGTTTTTCATTCCTAATGGATAAAAGTAATCACCATATTCCCAATTAGTTATTTTAATAGGAAAAGCTATTTTATCCATATCTAAATATGAAATGTTATTAGGAGTTATATAAGTACTTATTTCATTGATATTCAAAACAGAGAAAAAAAAGTTTTTTAGAATTTCTTTGTGAAATGAATTTTGGGGAATAATTGTTTTATCTTTAAAAAAATTGCAATCTTCATTTAAATTTTGATAAGGAATTGGAATAGAAAAAGAGTTGTCAATATTAATTTTTTCTATTAAAACGCATCCTCTATCTATAACTAAACAAAAATTTTTGCTATAAAATAATTTTCCAATAGAATTATTGATATAAGATGAGGTAATATCGGAAATTTGCGCCAAGTTAAAATTATAATCATATAAAGCTAAATATAGAAAACCTTCTAACTCTTGCTTATTATAACTACTGGGAATATTTAGTTTTATAATACCGTTTTCTAAGACGATAATAGGGAAAAAATCATTTATAACTCTACTAACAAAGCTATTAGTGTTTTTAAAGTTATTGATGGACTTTTGTAATTGTGAAATGAAATTTGGAGTAATTTTTTCTATTTCAGGAATTACATTCAATCTAACTTTATTTCGTAAATATTTGTCTGTAAAATTTGTGTAATCGTCTTGATATTTTGTTCGTTTTAAAAAGTCATCAATTTGATTTCGACTTGCAAATAGTAAAGGCCTAATTATATGGCAATTTTTTATATAATTGTTGGTGGATTCCTTATTTAAAGGTCTAATCACGGGAATTCCGCAAATTCCATTTAAACCTGTAGAACGCATTAAATTGATAAAAAAAGTTTCGGCTTGGTCGTTTAAATGATGAGCAGTGGCAATTTTAGTGAAATTGTGTTCAATGCAAAGCTCTTCGTACCAATTGTATCTTAGGTTTCGAGCAGCAATTTCTATAGATAATTTTTCTTCTTCGGCATAAGCATTTGTATCAAAATTAGCAATATAAAGTTTTATGTTGTTCTGCTTGCATAATTCCTCAACAAATTTCATATCTTCAATAGAATCCTCACCTCTTAAATTGTAGTTGCAGTGGCAACATTCAAAGTTTATTTCAACTTCAAGAAATAATTTGAAAAGAGCAACAGAATCTCTTCCTCCACTTAAAGATAAAAGGATTTTATCGTCTTTATTGAGTAAATTGTTTTCTTTAATAAAGTCTAAAAATTCTATGATCATGGTTTCTAAATTGCTCTTAAGGTTTAGATATTTTTGATTTTAATAAGGATTTCTACAAAACTAATAATAATTAAGTAATATTTGAAAAGTTAGTCTAGCTTAGATGCAGAGTCATTATCTAAATAGAGAGTTGCATTTTTATGTAACCGAATAATAGATGCCGGGGTAGCAGTTGAAATTTTACATGTAAGTGTTTCTTTAATAATATCAGCCTTACCTTTACCCCACGCCATTAAGATTATTCTTCTGGCATTCATAATAGTTTCTAAGCCCATAGTAATTGCAAATTTAGGAACATTTTCGTATCCACCAAAGCCGCTCGCTGCATCAATTTTAGTGATATCATGCAAAGTTATTAATCTAGTTCTTGAATTTCTTTCGCTACCAGGTTCGTTAAAACCCAGATGACCTGTTCTACCTATACCAAGTATTTGAAAATCTATTCCACCTACTTTTTTAATTTCTTGCTCATATAAATAACAAAAATTTTCTATATCTTCTTTATGGATTTTTCCACTTGGAATATGAATATTATTTCTGTCTATATCTATGTGATTAAGTAGATGATAATCCATAGAATAATGGTAACTATTCACGTCTTCATCTTCCATTGGGTAATATTCATCTAAATTAAAAGTAATAACATTTTTAAAACTCAACCCTTCTTCTTTATGTAATCTAACAAGTTCTTTATATACTTCAATAGGTGAAGAACCTGTTGCCAATCCTAAAACGGTTTTTTCGTTCTTTTCATTTTTATTTTTAATAAGATCTGCGATCTCTCCGGCTATCTCTTTAGATGCCAAAACTTTATCTTCAAATATTTTTATTCTTTTATTATCAATTGTATTTAATATCTTTTTCATATTTTTGTACTTTATTAGTATTTTTGCAAAAATACATCAAAAAATAAACACATCAAAAATATTTTTAATTAAACTTTTGTATTAATAGTTATAAATAAAATATTTTTTTGCGTTATGTGTTTTTTATCAATTTATTGACAATGAAAATTATAAATAAACTTATATATATTATTTTTGTTATTATTTTAATCTCTAATGGCAATGATGTGTTTTCACAGAGAACCGACTCCATATTACAACCATCAAAAATATACAGTGCGTTGGGAGATAAATCAAAACAATCGGATAGAGAGTTAGCCCAAGAATATTATAGAACTCAACAATTTGATAAAGCCATAGTTTTATATCAAGAATTATATAAAAATTCAAAATCAGAATTGGATTATCAATATTTACTTTACTCTTTAATTGCAAATGGTGATTATGAAGATGCGTTAAAACTTGTAAATACTTTAGATAAAAGCAATTTAAGACGATATATAGATCAAGGATATATATATCAAATAATGGGCAACAGAAAAAAAGCCGAAAAACTTTATCAAGAAGGTTTAGATAAGATGTTATATACAGAACAACATGTGCGGAAAGTAGCATCGTTATTTAGATCTATCAGAGAAAACGAATATGTAGTATATACTTATGAAGAAGGTAGAAAACGTTTAAATAATCCCAATTTATTTTCATTGGAATTGGGAAGTTTTTATTATTCAATACAGAACTATCCTGCCATGGTAGAAGAGTATTTAAGAGCTGCAGAGAATATTCCGGGTCAAGAAAATTATGTATTAGGTAGATTTCAGTATTATTTATCAGGTGATACGGATGGTAAAATTGCCGAAGCCCTTCGTGAGGAGTTTTTATATAGAGCTCAACAAGAAAAGGAGGGAACTTATTATGCAGAAAAGGCCAGATGGTTTTATATTCAATTAAAAGATTTTGAATTTGCTTATAATCAAACAGTTGCAATTGAAAAGAAAGGCGATTTTGATGGCTACTTAATGTTGGATTTAGCATCTATCTGTATGCAAAACAAAGATTATAATACAGCTTTAAAATGTTTTGAGTTTATAACTAAAAATTATAAAGATACTCCTATAGAATTAAGTGGAAATATTGGGTTATTAGAAGTTAAGTACAATTTGTATGTAATAAGCAATAGTAATAATATTGATGAAGCTAAGAAGTTAGATAAAATGTTTACTTCTTTAATAGACGAAGTAGGTGTAAGTAATGAAACTTTAAATTTAATTTTGACGCATGCAACTTTAAAAAGTTTTTATTTAAAAGATTATGATACTTCTATAGATATATTAAATTCTTTATTAGATAATTACAATTGGAATAAAAAAGAGATTGCCAATATTAAATTGTTATTAGCTGATATATATGTATTGGAAGACGATTTATGGGAGGCTACTTTATTATATTCGCAAGTAGAAAAACTACTAAAAGACGATGTATTAGGGCAAGAAGCAAAATTTAGAAATGCTAAATTGTTTTACTATTTAGGAGAATTTAATTGGGCATATACAAAATTGGATATACTAAAAACATCAACTAATAATTTAATTGCTAACGATGCAATGCGATTGAGCTTATTTATAAAAGACAATATGACAGAAGATACAGTAATGACATCTTTAAGATACTTTGCAAAGGCAGAATTAGCAGAATTCAGAAAAGATTATAACACTTCTTTTATTTATCTTGATTCTGCAAATAATTCAACGTTTTATGGGATTATAGAAGACGATGTTTTATATAAAAAAGCTCAAATTAATTTCAAATTAAATAAGTTTGAACAAGCTGATAGTTTATTACAAATAATAATAGAAAGATATCCGTATGAAATGTTAATCGATGAAGCTTTATATTATTCAGCATATATAAATGATTATTATTTGAATAATTTAGAAAAGGCAAAAGAATATTACACAGAGCTGTATATGAATTATCCAAGTAGTGTTTTTGCAGTGTTAGCACGTAATAGGTATAGAGATTTACGTGGCGATAATATAAAAGAAATAAATAATGTGAATGATGATATTATTTATGCTCCTCAAGTACAATAAATTATGAAAGTAAGGCCTAAAAAACATTTGGGACAACATTTTTTGACCGATGAAAATATTGCTCAAAAAATTTGCAACTCCTTAGATCCTGAACCTCAAAATATTCTGGAAATTGGTCCGGGCAAAGGTGTGTTGACAAAGTATTTACTGCATAAGTACAATAATAATTTTAAAGCAATAGAAGTTGATGATGAGGCTTTTGATTATTTAAATTTAATATTTCCAAGTTTTTCCGAGAGTTTTCTAAATGCTGATTTTTTAAAAGCAGATTTAAGTACTATTTTTGATACTGATTTTCAACTTATAGGTAATTTCCCATATAATATTTCATCTCAAATCTTATTTAAAGTGATTGAAAATAAAGAGAAAATTAAAACTGTAGTTGGGATGTTTCAAAAAGAAGTTGCAGATAGAATAGTTTCGGAACCTAATAATAAAAGTTATGGAATATTAAGTGTTTTAATGCAAACTTGGTATAATTGCGAATATTTATTTACAGTTAAAGAAGGTTCATTTTTCCCCCCTCCAAAAGTGAAATCTGCAGTAGTTAAGTTTACTCGAAATAATATTACTGATATAGGAGTAGAAGAAAAATTATTTATTGATATAGTTAAAACAGCTTTTAATCAAAGGCGTAAAATGATTAGAAACTCCTTATCAAAATTTAATTTAGAACAAAACGAATATTTAGAAAAACGTCCCGAGCAACTTGAATGGGCAGATTTTGTTAATATTGCTAAATTAGTATCGATATAAGGTAGGATATTCTAAGAAAAAGTTGTATATTTGCCTAAATTTTTTGGATATTTTGCAATGAATAAACATTTGAAAATTCGTGATTTAACGTTACGTGATGGTCAACAATCTTTGTTTGCTACACGTATGAAGCAAAGTCAAGTAGATAAAACTTTGCAATTGTTTAATAAAGCCGGTTTTTATGCTATGGAAGTATGGGGAGGTGCCGTTCCTGACTCCGTAATGCGTTATTTAGGAGAAAATCCTTGGACTAGGCTTAAATCTATTGATAATGTTATTACATCCGGCACTAAATTAACAGCACTTTCAAGAGGTAGAAATATGTTTGGATATAATCCGTATCCTGAAAGAGTAATCGAAGGTTTTAATAGAAATTCCGTAAAATACGGAATAGATATTATGAGAATATTCGATTGCTTAAACGATACTAATAATATGCTTTCTACTATTAAGTATGTAAAGGAAAATGGCGGATTGGCAGATTGTGCAGTTTGCTACACTATAGACCCTCGTTTTACATTTAAACAAAAATTAAATGCTTTTTTCAAAGGTAAAAAACTTCCTAAGAATGTATTTGGTGTAGATTATTTTGTAAAGAAAGCTGTTGGTCATGAAAAAGCCGGTGCTGATATGATTACTGTTAAAGATATGGCCGGTTTAATTCATCCTAAGTTTGCTTACGAATTGATTACTGCCTTAAAAAAAGAAGTTAAGATACCGATAGATTATCATACTCACTGTACACCAGGTTATGGTGTTGCTTCAGCACTCATTACGATTCTTAACGGGGTAGATATTTTAGACACTGCAATTACACCATTTGCAGGTGGTCCGGCTGCTCCTCCTTACGAAATAATGTATGTATTTTGTAAAAAATTAGGTATAGAAATAGACGGTGATCCTGAAGTTATTTCCCAAATTAGTGATATCTTGTATGATGTTCGTAAAGAACTTGTAGATTTCGATAATTATAAAGACAAATTACCTAAGAAATTAGATATATTAAATTGGGATAAATTACCTCAAGAAGTAGATAATTACTTTAATAAAGCAATAGAAGCAGCAAAAGCTAAGAATTTCGATGAATTATTACAAAATACACAAGCTATAGAGCGTTATTACGATTATCCTGCTCCTAATGAATTGGTTAAACAAGCAGAAATTCCGGGAGGTATGTACACTAATATGTTAGCTCAACTAAAAACTGCTAAATTAGATCATTTAGTAAAACAAGTGTTGGAAACAGTTCCTGAAGTTCGTGTTAGTGCAGGATGTCCTCCGCTTGTTACTCCTTCGAGCCAAATAGTAGGAAGTCAGGCAGTAAATGTTGTAATAGACAGAGCCAATAAAAAAAGACCTTATACTACAACATCAGTACAATATGTTAACTTAGTAAAAGGAAAATATGGTGAAACTCCTATACCGGTAGATCCTAAGTTCAGAGAATTTATTACAGGAAGCCCGGAAGAAGAACCATTTACTGAGGCAGATTACGTTGCTCCGGAAAATCCTCCAATCAAAGAATTTAATGAAGAAAAAATAGCTCAAACGGAACAAGATATGTTATTGTTAGAGTTATTCCCTGCAGTTGCTAAGCCTTTCTTAACAGGTTGTTTACAACTTAAATACGATAAAATTAAAGCAGAAGAAGCTGAACGTTATCGTAAAGCCAGGGCAGAATACGAAGCAATGTCCGAAGAAGAAAAAACAGCAAGATTAATGAAAGGATTATACGAATATCCTTGGCAAATGTCAAATTAATCAACTCACTAAAATATATAAAGAATCTAAAATAAAACAGATATATGTCAGTTTTAAATGAACAACAAAAAATAAGACGCGAGTCGTTACAAGCCTTAAAAGAGTTAGGGATAAATCCATATCCGGCCGCAGAATTTGAAGTGAATGCGACCTCAACAGAAATTAAAGAAAAATTTCCTCAAGATAATTCATTATTTCAAGATATTTCTATCGCTGGAAGAATAATGAGCAGACGAATTATGGGTGCAGCATCATTTGTTGAAATTCAAGATGCTTATGGAAAAATTCAACTCTATATCAAGAGAGATGATATATGTGAAGGAGAAGATAAAACCTTATACAACCAAGTCTTTAAAAAATATACGGATATAGGCGATATTATTGGAGTTAAAGGTTTTGTTTTTGTTACTAAGATGGGTGAAATAAGTATCCATGTTAAGGAATTTAAATTATTGACAAAATCTTTAAGTCCACTTCCAATTGTAAAGGAAAAAGACGACAAAGTTTTTGATGCGTTTAAAGATCCGGAACAACGATATCGTCAGCGTTACATAGATTTAATAGTTAACCCTGAAGTAAAAGACGTTTTTATCAAACGTACCAAATTAGTAAATTCTATGCGCGAATTCTTAAATGAAAGAGGTTACTTAGAAGTAGAAACGCCAATATTACAACCTTTGTACGGTGGGGCTGCTGCTCGTCCATTTAAAACACATCATAATGTTTTAGATATGACTCTTTATTTACGTATTGCTAACGAGCTTTATTTAAAACGATTAGTAGTAGGTGGCTTTGATGGAGTTTACGAGTTTTCTAAAGATTTTAGAAACGAAGGAATGAGCCGTTTCCATAATCCGGAATTTACTCAGATGGAACTTTATGTTGCATATAAAGATTATTACTGGATGATGGAATTGGTAGAAGAAATGGTAGAAAAAATTGCTTTGGATTTACACGGAGTTACAGAAATAAAAGTAGGTGAAAATTTAATAAATTTTAAACGTCCGTGGAAGCGTTATACTATGTTCGAGGTAATAGAACATTTCACCGGTATAGATATATCCGGAATGGAGGAAAAAGAGTTATTTGATACAGCTAAAAGTTTGAATATCGAAGTAGATTCAACTATGGGAAAAGGTAAATTAATAGATGAAATATTTGGCGAAACTTGTGAGCCCCATTTAATTCAACCAACATTTATCACTGATTATCCTATAGAAATGTCGCCATTAGCAAAAAAACACAGGTCAAAACCTGGGTTGGTAGAACGGTTCGAAGCCGTTTGTAACGGAAAAGAATTGTGTAATGCGTTCTCTGAGTTAAACGACCCAATAGATCAACGCGAACGATTCGAAGCTCAATTAGAGTTAGGTAAGCGAGGTGATGACGAATCTATGGTATTAGATGAAGATTTCTTAAATGCTTTAGAAATTGGAATGCCTCCTACCGTAGGTTTAGGAATAGGAATCGATAGATTGGCAATGTTAATGACAAACTCTCATTCCATTCAAGATGTTCTATTCTTTCCACAAATGAAAAAGAAAGATTGAGAAATATTTATATAAGATTAATATTAAAGAAGCTGTCTTAATACCCTAAGGCAGCTTTTTTTATTTATATTAATGAAATTAATTAATGAAATATAGAGTCGCATTTTAGTGCCAAATTGTCAGAACTTAAGTGACAATAAATATGTTTTTATATATATTCTTGTGGTGGCATGCTTTATGTTTAATTAAAAAATTGTTTTGTTTTAATAAAAATTGAATTTATAAATTATTAAATATTTTAGAAATGACAAAAAAATTAAGTATTCAACCATTAGCAGACAGAGTTTTAATAGAACCTGCAAAAGCTGATGAAAAAACAGTAGGTGGTATTATCATACCAGATACAGCTAAGGAAAAACCTCAAAAAGGTACTGTAGTAGCAGTAGGCCCAGGTACAAAAGATGAACCTATCACAGTTAAATGCGGTGATAAAGTTTTATATGGAAAATATTCCGGAACAGAATTAAATTTAGATGGTGATAGCTATTTAATCATGCGTGAAGCAGATATCTTAGCAATTATTTAATAATAAACTATAACGAATAAATTTAAAAACATAATAAGATGGCAAAAGAAATAATATATAATATAGATGCACGTAGTAAATTAAAAACAGGTGTTGATACATTATCAAATGCTGTTAAAGTTACTTTAGGTCCAAAAGGACGTAATGTAATCATAGAAAAATCTTATGGTGCTCCAGCTATTACAAAAGACGGTGTTTCAGTAGCAAAAGAAATAGAATTAGAAGATAAATTTGAAGATATGGGAGCTCAATTAGTTAAAGAAGTTGCTTCTAAGACTAATGATGCAGCCGGTGACGGAACAACCACAGCAACAGTTTTAGCTCAAGCTATAGTAAATGCAGGTTTAAAAAACGTTACAGCAGGTGCAAACCCAATGGATCTAAAACGCGGAATAGATAAAGCAGTTAAAGTTGTAATAGAAGATTTACAAAGACAAAAACAAGTTGTAGGTGACGATATCGAAAAAATAAGACAAGTAGCAAGTGTATCTGCAAATAATGATTTACAAATAGGTGAAATGATTGCAGAAGCTATGAGAAAAGTTAAAAAAGAAGGTGTTATTACTATAGAAGAAGCTAAAGGTGTAGACACTTATGTAGATATCGTAGAAGGTATGCAATTCGATAGAGGTTATATCTCTTCTTATTTTGTTACAGATACAGAAAAAATGGAAACTGTATTTGAACAACCTTACATCTTAATTTATGATAAGAAGATCTCTAATATGAAAGATTTACTTCCAATATTAGAAAAAACAGTTCAAGCAAGTCGTCCAATTTTAATTATTGCAGAAGATGTAGAAAGCGAAGCATTAGCTACCTTAGTAGTTAACAAAATTCGTGGAGTATTAAAGATAGCTGCAGTAAAAGCTCCTGGTTTTGGTGACAGAAGAAAAGAAATGTTAGAAGACATTGCTATTTTAACAGGTGGAACTGTAATTTCCGAAGAAAAAGGTTATAAATTGGAAGATGCTGATTTATCATTCTTAGGAGAAGCAGAAAAAATAACTATTACCAAAGACAATACTACAATAGTAAGCGGAAAAGGTAATAAAGAAAATATAAATGAAAGAATTAAGCAAATTAAATCACAAATAGATCAAACAACTTCTGATTACGATAAAGAAAAACTACAAGAAAGATTAGCTAAATTAGCAGGTGGTGTAGCTGTAATTTACGTAGGCGCAGCAAGTGAAGTTGAAATGAAAGAAAATAAAGATCGTTTCGAAGATGCATTAAATGCTACAAAAGCTGCAACAGAAGAAGGTATTGTTCCAGGTGGTGGTGTTGCTTATATCAGAGCTATCGAAGCTTTAAGCAAATTAAAAGCTGATAATGAAGACGAAAAAACAGGCATTGGTATTATTATGAGAGCCTTAGAAGAGCCATTACGTCAAATTGTAGAAAACTCCGGTAACGAAGGTTCAGTAGTAGTACAAAAAATTAAAGAAGGTAAAGGTGACTTTGGTTTTAATGCAAGAACAGAAACTTACGAAAACTTATTCGAAAGTGGAGTAGTAGATCCTCTTAAAGTAACAAGAATTGCTTTAGAAAACGCTGCATCAATCGCAAGCATGATCTTAACTACAGAATGTGCTATCGCAGAAATTAAAGAAAAACAAGAACCTATGATGCCTCCTCAAATGGCTGGCGGAATGCCTGGAATGATGTAAAAATATAATATAATATTTTTGTTTATTCATGATAAAAGGGTTATCTATTGTTGTGGTAGATAACCCTTTTAACATTTATGGAGTGTGTTGTAAGTTGAGGGAATGGTGGGTGAGGTTATATTATGTTGGAGGGTGTATATTTTATTCTGAAAGTGTAGGTAGTGGTACAGCTACTCGATAAAATTTCCAATACTGATTATCTTCTTTTTTTATAAGTTGTTCTAAGGGTATATTCTTGAAAGGATTTTGAGGTTCTCCCTCTTTAGGATAGATGATAATGCAGGGGATCATTTTGCTCGGAGGAATATCAAACAATTTACGATCACGTGAATATCCACTAAGTTGTCTTACTATGTCCACATTGATATAATTTTCTGTTTTCTCAAATCTTGGAATATATTTTGTATCCATAACTATTTGTGGTTCGAAACATATGAAGTCGGGATAACCTGAATAACCATGTGATTGATACTTAATTTTATCTCCATAAGCCTCTTTCAATAACCCAAGTACGTAATGCTCATAAAGTAATGCCATATCTATCCAAAATACTGGGCATTTTTCTTCTTCCGAAGTTACGTTTGAAATACTATAGTCATATCGACGAAGTATCATTTTTGCAAGTTTTATCGCCTCATCGTATCCTTTGAAGACTTTATGATGTTTGATGTTTTTTATTTCCCATACTTCAATCTGGTCATCTACATTACGGAATTCAGATAAATATTTATTGACATTTTGTTGTAATGGCAAAATACTTTGACTTATAGCACTATGATTAAGTATTTCACGAGAGAATAGTAAAGCTTTCTTAATTAATCTGTTTCCCGGAATGTTTTCAGAATATTCCTGATATTTACAAAAAAATCTATCAAAACGTTTTTGAATAATATTGGTTCGTTCGTTTCTAGCAATTGCAATATGTCCTTTAACTTTCTTAAGATTATTCTCCTTTTGAATGTAGTCTTTCTTTAGCCCATGTTTCAAAACTTCTTGAACAACAGTCAGAAAATGTACTATTATCAATGGACTTAATACACTTTTAAGTTCCGGTGCTTCAATACGTGGTTGTTCCATGTCCACTTCGTAGATTTTAGAGAAATCTTCTGCTGCAATACCACTATTAAAACATGTACTAAACATTTTTAAGAAATCAATATTGTCGCATCCACCCTTTGTTGTGATAACAAGAGGCTTGGTGTTTTCTTTGTCAACCCATTGGGCTCCAATAACATAAGAAGCATAATACCCATATTCCTTATCACTATTTTCATTATTTTCTTCCTTCAATGGATTACTAAACTGCCATTGAAAGAACCACCTATCCAAGCCTTGATTTTGCCCGGGTAATCGCATACCGTGGCGCCAAATATCAAGAAGCTTATAGGAGTCATATGGTATTGGAAAGTGTTCCTGAATTACATACTTATTCTTTTTGTTTTCCTTCACTTTGTTTTTCTTTGTTATTATAGCACGCGGCATTCATCCATTTATTGAAATACAACTCATCACCCTCCATTTTCATTAGAATACCGTCTTTTATGTACTCTTGAATAAGAGGAACAACTTCATATTGCATCTTCATTTTAAGTGTTTCCATATCATTAGCAAGAAAATAGCTATGCCCCACTTTCAAATCTTCAAGTTCAAAGTCAGATGTCTTATGTTTAAATATAAATGACTGTTTATCGTCTTTTGGATTACCATTAATTTCTTTAAATAAAGCAAGTGCTGCATTACGAACATCTTCTTTTTCAACATTCTTTATCACCTCAATATCTGACTCCAGAGTTTTGAAAGCAAAACGACGGCGTACAGCATAATCAATTGTTCCTGTAGATCTGTCCGTTGTATTCATTGTACCAATAATGTAAAGATTGGAAGGAACAGAAAAATCTTCTTTGGAGTATGGTAATTTCAAACTTATCTCGTTATGTTTATCACGTTCATAACGTTTATCAGCTTCAAGTAAGGTAATTAGTTCGCCAAATATTTTGGATATATTACCTCTATTTATTTCGTCGATAATAAGAATATAGGGCTTATCTGAATTTCGAGCTTCTTCACAAATTCTCTTAAAGATACCATTTTCTATATTATATACTACCGTATTACCTTTGACTTCAGGTTTCAATCCTTCCACAAAATCTTCATAGTCCATAGACTGATGAAAAGTGCAAAAATCTATTTGTCCTGCATCTTTTAAACGTTTGTACTCCTGCATGACATCGTCACGATTAGTAAAATTAGTAAAATTTTCATTACACATACTTACGGCAATATTTGCGGTTGAATAGGTTTTGCCTGTTCCGGGTGCTCCCTGCAATATTATGTTCTTTTTGTTAAGGAGCAATTCCTTCATTTCAGTTATTTTATCTTTCATCTTTTTTATATCTTCGTTAATTATTCCTGTAAATGCTGCTATTCCTCCCCGTAGGTTATAGCCCATATCATTGTATTTTTCAAGGTAATCGACACTAAATTGCTTCTCAAGTTCGATTAATTCATCGATAAGAAACACTATTTCAGCAGTTTGCTTCTCAGTTGAATAATCAGAAATCTTTTTTTCTATTCCTGTAGGATTTTCGTTTTTCCACTTTGCATATTTGTCCTCATAGCTATTCTTAGTGGCAAAATCCACAACACGTGCTTTAAATCTTGCTTTATTATTTTCAACCCAATAGAAATCAAAGCTATCTCCATTATCAATAATTCTTGATATTTGTTCCATTATTTCATCTCTATATTGTACTGGCAAAGAATTCCACCAAACGCATCCTTTGCCATTACCCATATCCTTTTGAAAATCTTCTTTCCAGTTTTCACGCTTATGAGCAAACAAGCCTTTTATTACTGGATTTTGACACTTAATATCTCTAGCATCCTTAATGTTTTTTTCTTTAATTCATTTGTTTCCATATTGAAAATAAATATAGATAAGATATTATTTTATGTAGTTACGAAGATAATAAATCTTAAACAAATCCATCTTAAGATGGATTTGTTATAGCTTAAATAGCCTATAGATAATAATTAAAAAACGGAGTACCAACAAATAATATTTTTCTTATCTTATTTATTTCTCTTCGTTAATTATTCCTGTAAATGCTGCTATTCCTCCCCGTAGGTTATAGCCCATATCATTGTATTTTTCAAAGTAATCGACACTAAATTGCTTCTCAAGTTCGATTAGTTCATCGATAAGAAACACTATTTCAGCAGTTTGCTTTTCATCTGAATAATCAGAAAAGTTTTCTTCTATTCCTGTAGGATTTTCTTTTTTCCACTTTGCATATTTGTCCTTATAGTTATTATTAGTGGCAAAATCCACAACCCTTGCTTTAAATCTTGCTTTATTATTTTCAATCCAATAGAAATCAAAGCTATTGCCATCATCAATAATCCTTGATAGTTGTTCCATTATTTCATCTCTATATTGTACCGGCAAAGAATTCCACCAAATGCATCCTTTGCCATTACCCATATCCTTTTGAAAATCTTCTTTCCAGTTTTCACGCTCATGAGCGAACAAGCCTTTTATTACGGGGTTTTGACACTTAACATCTTTATCATCCTTAATGTTTTTTTTCTTTAATTCATTTGTTTTCATATGCAAAAAATTAATAGTTATTATTTATAGTAGTTACAAAGATACTTAATTTTTATTTATCTTCTCTCCAGGTAGTTCATAACTCTATCTATCACGTAATCCGACTTTTCAGAATTTCCCCAAATCAGACATTCAAAATTACAAAATTATTCCAAAGTTTTCTACTAATTTATTAAGTTGCAATGATTGCAAGAGTATAGCTCGAAATAAAATAAATATATTCCCACTTTAGTGTAACCAAAATGTAAAAAATTGAGTCATATTATCAGAATAGTTAAACAAAATATTAAATTAAAAAAATAATATTATGGATGAAATTACAGGAATTATTGCAATCTTAAGTGCGGTTGCATTACCTTTGAGTCTTGGTTTTGTTATAGGGTTAAAAGCTCTAAGTGCTCGACACCAAGAACGATTGTTGATGATAGAAAAGGGGATTGATATCAACAAGAAACCAAAGAAACCCAACAGATATATGAGTTTACAAAATGCTATAATACTTTTGTCGATAGGCATTGGGCTAATAATTGCTTTTATTATTGCTCGCAATTACGATTTTGGGAAATATGAGTTCTTGTTTTTTGTAACTCTCATAGTTGTGTGTTTAGGTATCGGTTTTCTGATTAATTTCTTTATTATGAAAAAAATAATAAAGGAGAATGCCTTTATTGAAGAGGAATAAATATTGCAATAACGCAAATAGATGGTGGACGAGTTATCACTTATTGAGGAAATTCTTGACGGCAATACTTCCGCATTCGACTATTTTGTGCAAACATATCAAGATATGGCTTTTACTGTAGCCTACAGAATTTGTAACAATCAGCATGATGCGGAAGATATTACCCAAGAGAGTTTCATTAAAGCTTATCAAAATTTACGCGATTTTCGGTGCAATTCCAAATTTTCATCTTGGCTCTACAAAATTGTGTATAATACGGCAATCTCTTTTGTAAAGAGAAATAACAGGCAAACTGAAAATTTATCGAAAGATATTGAAAACAAAGGAATAGAACCGGAGAAATATTTATTTCGCAATGAGCAAGAAAAACTCGTTAATACTATTTTGGAACAAATGCCGAATACGGAAGCACTGTTGCTCACTCTTTATTATTTGGAAGATACCAGCATTAAAGACATTGCAGACATTACTTCGCTGAAAGTATCTAATGTAAAAGTCAAGCTCTTTAGAGCAAGAAAAAATTTCAAAAAACTATTATTCAAAAACAATTTTAATATTGACGATCTATGAAAACAGACTTAAAATTCAATAGCAAAACACAGCTCAATGATGAGAAAATGCGTCAACTGATGAAACATGCAAAACTTTCTGCTCCCGAAGATATAAAGCCTTTTGTTATGGATAAGATTGAAGCAAGTGAAATACGTTCAGAACAATGCAAAACCTTAAAACCTGAGGTTGGGAATGTTGCAAAAGATTATTTTATCGTTTTTGGCATTATGTATATCGTTTTAATAGTTATTTCTATTTTCACCTACTTTAATTCCGGCAAGGGAAGTTTGTTTTCATCCGATTTCATAAAAATAATCATTTCCGTTGCAGTAATCTTCAGCTTTTTATGGCTTATGATAAGCATATTTTTGTACACCAATATTCAAATGAAAAAAAGATTTAGTAAATTTGATATTGATAGTGAGGTTAAACGGTAAAATAAAACATTCACGAATATTGTCCGGCAATTCCTTAGTTGCCGCCAAATTCCAATCCTGACATATACTTTCTATCACAAATATGTGACTATAATTCTATCTCTATAACGTAATCCGACTCTTGCGGAATTTTATCCAATGTGATAGTCAGAACTTTGTCCTTTTTATCGTATTTGTACGAAATATTCTTTCGGGATACGAAATCAACTACTTGACGTGGTGCTTTGTCAAGAGGTACTTTGATGATATCTTCCTTATTGAATATATGTAGGTAGGTTTTCTGTCCCTTAGTGGTGCTTACTCCCCATGATTGCTCGGGAACGATTCCGGCTTTTGTTTCATACACGGTTTCTCCGTAAACATCCATCCAAGTGCCTATGCCTTTTAATCTGTCCAGTGCCAGTTCAGGAAGTTCTCCATTAGGTTGAGGTCCGATGTTCAACAGAAGATTGCTTCCTTTTGCAGCTGCACGAACTAAGAGTTCAATTAATTCTTCGGTTGTCTTATAATTTTGATCAGCTACTTTATATCCCCACATGCCATTCATAGTCTGACACATTTCAAGTGGGAGTGTGCTGATGTCTTGTCCTGATAGTCCTGCCTTGTTTTCTCCGGGCAAATCACGTTCAAACATTTGGAAATCTTCTCCTTCAATAGGATCTATGTGATGATTATTGCCTATCAAACAGTTCGGTTTTATATCATGAACGTAAGCATAAAGCTCGGGCATACGCCAATCAAAAGGGATGCTATCGCTGTCATGATCCCAATAGCCATCGAACCACAAAGCTCCGATATCTCCATAATTTGTCAGAAGTTCATGTAGCTGATCTTTCATAAAATTGAAATAGGAATCGTAATCCGGCTTACTTTCGCGTCCTGTATGCAAACCTGTTCTTCCCAAAGGGTAGTCAGTGCGAATCCAATCGAGGATAGAGTAGTATAAATGTAGCTTGATATCCTGTTTTTCACATGCATCGGCAAGTTCCTTCAGTACATCACGTTTAAACGGTGTAGCATCTACAATGTTATAATCACTTGTTGCCGTGTGGTACATAGAGAATCCATCATGATGACGTGTAGTAAATGTAATATATTTGGCTCCCGATTGCTTAATTGCACTTACCCATTCATCAGCATCATAATTTATCGGATAAAAACAGGATGCAGCCTTGGCATATTCGTCCTTATTCAATTTTCCGAAGTTGAGGTACCACTCACCTTGTGCATAGGTGCTGTATATCCCCCAATGAATAAAAATTCCAAAACGAAATCCTTCAAATTCTTTTCTTGCTTCAAGATTTTCTGCCGTTGGCACGTAATAATCTTGTGCCATACATCCTAATACAGCTACAAAACACAATATTATGGAAGCAATTTTTCTTCCTATTACATTTATTTTCATCATTAATTTCTTTTGTTTCAACACTATTATGTTGCAAAGATATAGAATTTAATCAAACTACTGCTTTTGTTAAGAATTTAGGGATGGCTTCTCAAAAAATAGGAGATGGCTTCTCGAAAATTTAAATTATCTACCTTATATTTAGCTCATTGTTAACAAGATAGAAACTTTATTTTTAGGGATGGCTTCTCCAAATTTCTGAGATGGCTTCCCGAAAAATTAGGGATGGCTTCTCAGGAATAATGTGAATTGCTTTCAATAATTAGTATCTTTGTAGTCTGAAACAACATTGCCTGCACGAAGACAGACACGGGGGCCCTTTCGTTGTGAATTGCTTTCAATAATTAGTATCTTTGTAGTCTGAAACAACTTGCCTGCATAGAAACAGAACGGCCGGTCCGATAAGTTGTGAATTGCTTTCAATAATTAGTATCTTTGTAGTCTGAAACAACTAAACATGAGCTCTGAACAGAGCACTTAGCAGCGTTGTGAATTGCTTTCAATAATTAGTATCTTTGTAGTCTGAAACAACGGCAAAGTGTATATAGCTGTACAAGATAGTGTTGTGAATTGCTTTCAATAATTAGTATCTTTGTAGTCTGAAACAACTTGCCGGGCAACTCGTGTGTTTGAGTATAGTTGTGAATTGCTTTCAATAATTAGTATCTTTGTAGTCTGAAACAACCACTCGTTGAAGAAGCTGAGTCGGTCGCTGGTTGTGAATTGCTTTCAATAATTAGTATCTTTGTAGTCTGAAACAACATTCATCAGCAATGCCTGAAGCTTTTGCGTGTTGTGAATTGCTTTCAATAATTAGTATCTTTGTAGTCTGAAACAACTTCTACCTTTATAGAATAAATAATTGAGAAGTTGTGAATTGCTTTCAATAATTAGTATCTTTGTAGTCTGAAACAACCCCCTACGCAGAGAGTGTGGGGTCTCTACGTGTTGTGAATTGCTTTCAATAATTAGTATCTTTGTAGTCTGAAACAACGGGGTGCATCATGCAATGCCTGAAGCCGATTGCGTGTTGTGAATTGCTTTCAATAATTAGTATCTTTGTAGTCTGAAACAACCTTATTTGATTATTAATTGTTACTGAATCAAGCTCCGACTGTACGGCATTTGCCTTGGGAAGTTTTCACAGTAAACTACTTCGTAATCATAAACTTGCAATTGCTTGTCCAAAATTAGATGACAATAAAGATTCGTATGTTGAAAAACTTACGAGCCTTATCGATAATGCAAAAATAAATACATTAACGGTTGTCATGATGGAAGTTCCTTGTTGTGGCGGACTTCTAAAGCTTGTGGAAATGGCAGTGCAAAAGGCAAGTAGAAAAGTGCCGGTAAAACGTATAATCATCGGTGTTCAAGGAAATATTATTGAAGAAAGTTGGATTTAATTAACTAAAACTATTAACTTTGCTATTTATTTAACTAAAAATATTAACATTAAAATTTATTAATTATGTTTTGTTTTCAATGTCAAGAAACAGCCCAAAATAAAGGCTGTACATTAAGAGGTGTTTGCGGAAAAACCGCAGACGTAGCACAATTACAAGATTTATTGATATTTGTGCTTAAAGGTATATCATTTCACACAACAAAAATGCGTGAAAATGGGATAGAGGTATCCCCTGAAACTAATCGTTTTGTTATGGAGTCATTGTTTATGACTATTACTAATGCAAATTTCGATAAAGAAAGATTTGTAAAACGTATCAATGAAGCCCTAAAATTGCGTACATCACTTGCAGAAATTCTAACCAACAAAGGAATAACACCAACAATAAATGATTTCACTTCGTGGAAAACAGATTCAGTTACCGAAATGGAAGAAAAAGCAAAAACAGTTGGAGTGTTACGTACCCAAAATGAAGATATTCGTTCGCTCAGAGAGCTTTTAACTTACGGTCTTAAAGGTATGGCAGCATATGCCGAACATGCTTCAAATCTCGGATACGATGAAGAAGAGATCAATGCTTTTATGCAAAAGGCTTTAGTCGCAACAACACAAGATTTATCTGTAGATGAACTTGTTTCGTTAGTACTTGAATGTGGTAGCTATGGTGTAAAAACGATGGCTTTGCTTGACAAAGCAAATACATCAACTTATGGCAATCCTGAAATCACCAAAGTAAACATAGGTGTAAGAAATAACCCCGGAATATTAATTTCAGGTCACGACCTTCGCGATTTACAAGACCTTTTAGAGCAAACAGAAGGTACAGGTGTTGATGTTTATACTCACAGCGAAATGCTTCCTGCACATTATTATCCTGCATTCAAAAAATACAAACAATTTGCAGGTAATTACGGTAGTGCTTGGTGGAAGCAAACCGATGATTTTGAAACATTTAACGGTGTTATTTTGTTTACTACTAATTGCATTGTTCCTCCTCGTAGCACCGCCACATATGCTGACCGTGTTTATACTACCGGAGCTGCCGGTTTTGGAGGATTTAAGCATATTCCTGATAGAGTAGATGGAAAACCAAAAGATTTTTCAGCTCTTATAGAACATGCAAAAAAATGTAAAGCACCGACAGAAATTGAAACAGGTGAAATAATAGGCGGTTTTGCTCACGAACAAGTATTCGCTTTAGCCGATAAGGTTGTTGATGCAGTAAAATCAGGTGCCATTCGTAAATTTGTAGTAATGGCAGGCTGCGACGGACGTATGAAAAGCCGTAGTTATTATACTGAATTTGCAGAAAAACTACCTTCCGACACCGTTATTCTCACAGCAGGCTGTGCAAAATATCGTTACAATAAATTAAACCTTGGCGATATTAACGGAATTCCACGTGTACTTGATGCAGGACAATGCAACGATAGCTATTCGCTTGCTCTAATAGCCTTGAAATTAAAAGAAATTTTCGGATTGAATGATGTAAACGAACTTCCTATAGTTTACAATATTGCTTGGTACGAACAAAAAGCTGTTATTGTTTTGTTGGCACTGCTTTCACTTGGTGTTAAAAACATACATTTGGGACCAACAATTCCGGCATTTTTATCACCAAATGTATTGAATGTCTTGGTTAACAATTTTGGTATTGCAGGAATTACCGATGTAGATAGCGACTTAAAAAAACTTATTTCATAGTTTAAGTTATAATCTTTAAGTTTTAAGTTAAAACAAAGGCAGGTTCAAAATAACCTGCCTTTTTACTAAAAATATTTTTTGTATGATTTTTCACTATTTCTGATAAAACATAAAAACAATTTTTCTTCATAATTATAAACCTTTCTGAATTTTCTTACTTAAACTCACCTACGCAACAAAAGTTACATAAGATTTTATCACGTTGTATAATTAACTAGTTCTTAATCATTTTGATGTAAAATTTTCTCTTTAATTTAGTATTTTTGCATATCTATTAACAATAATTAATTTTTATGAATAACAGCAAGCGATTGGTTTACGGATTATCTTTGACCATTTTAGTATTTGCATTGGCAAACTATATGAGTAGAAAATTAGCTTGGCATACGATATTCATCCCTACTTCATTCGTAGCACATTCATTCATGCTCTTATTTTCTATAGGATTGATTCTCATATTGAAAAAAGAAGTGGATTACAAGATTTCCTTGCCAAAGTTCAAACAAAGCTTAAAACCTTTTTTCTTTGGATTGTTAATGCCTATCATCGTCAACGTACCATTGTCAATCATTGGACAATTGCTTGGAAACAGAGGTGAAATCCATCCTGTTTTTACCACCATGACACCACTGCAAGTATTTGTTTTCGTCTTTATCTATGCCAGCATTGCAGAAGAATTTTTATTTCGCGGTTTTCTTATGAACATTTTGAAACCGTTAAAAGCCAAAGGTATTCGCATCTTCAACCGAAAAATATCCATTCCGGTTTTGGTTAGTGCCGTTGTTTTTGGATTAGCACATTTGATTCTCATCACTAGTGGTGCAAGTGCATTTTTTATAATCCAAACAGTGATTTTCACTACGTTTCTTGGTTTGGTGGCAGGGTATTATCAGGAAAAGTATGATAACCATGCTTTTGCTATCATCGTTCACATGGGAGGAAACATGTTAGGTGTTATTACATCGTTCATGTTTCATTTGATCTAATAGTGAAACAAATAACCTAAGAAGTCTTCAATATATTTTGCTTATTATCGGTAATGAGGATTGAACTATTCCTTTTATCGGTGAAAAAAGTATGATACAATAGTTTACTGCCAGCTGTGCGATGAAAAATGTATTCAAAAATGACAGACTTCTATTGCTATACCGAATGCCATCACTGCTTTTTATTCTGTTTGCTGTAAGTTATTTCACCTGCTAATTCAAAACCTTTCTTGGCGACAATCACGGCAATTATTTCATTGATGACTGCAGCAGCTGCAATTGTACCTTTAACGAGTGAAGAAAGTTCCGGTTCAGGAGTAGCTAGTACAGAGCATACAATACCTGTAAAAACAAGTGATACCCCCGAGTGTGGCAGTAGTGTGAGTCCGAGATATTTTTGAACCGGTTTTGGCATGTTGGATGCTTTTGCACCTACTCTTGCTCCAAAGTATTTTCCAAAAGCACGTGACACCATGTAAACGAGTGTAAACACGCCTGCACCAACAATCAAACGATAGTCAAGAGGAGCCCCAAGGTCAACAATGGCAGTAAGTAGGCTGACTGTTAATATCGGCTGAAACCATTCCGTTGTTTGTTCAAGTTGTTCTTCTGGTATCATATTTGAAAATACAGCGGAAAAAGCAACTCCCATCAACATGAAATTCAGGATAATATTTGGAAATAAGGATTGTACCAACATTCCGATTAAAGCTGTTGCAGTAATGCCAACAACAAGTATAATCAAAGTCTTTACTTTGCTGGGTCTCTTTTTTAGCAAGAATCCTGCAAGTACTCCTGTTAAAACACCAATGCCAATAGGCAATAATATCATGACAGGGATCATGTAAAGAGGAATAGCCCCACCGGACACTTTGCTTGTTATAAAAGAGTTGATAGTAAAGAAGACTGCTATTGCAACTACATCGTCTAAAATTGCCATTGGCAAAAGCGTGTCGGTTACAGGTCCTTTTGTGCGAAATTCCTGAACAATCGACAAAACAGGAGCCGGTGCAGTTGCAAGCGCTATGCCTCCAAATGCCAAAGCAAGCCACAATGGTTGATGTGTTAATGCAAGAACTAAGGCAAACGCTAACGATACAATTACAAAAGTTCCAAGCGACTGCGTTAATGTGGAAACAACCAACGCCTTGCCAAAAGAGCGAATCCTTTTCCATACGAGTTCCGTACCAAGCATAAGACCGAATGTACACTGCATCCAAATAATAATATTCTTATACCATGCAGTATCCAATAGTGGCTGTGGAAGCAGTCCTACTCCATACGGACCGAATATCATACCGGCAATCAGCCATCCGAGAATAGCCGGCATTTTGACTTTTGTAATCAACTTTCCGCTATACCATGCTATTAGCAGCATGCAAAGCCATCTAATAATATACAGAAAAATGCTTGCCATATCTTATTGAAGTCTTTCAACAATTATGTCCGCAGTCTGAAGAATTCAGATGCTGATGCAAAGATAACATAAAATATTTTATGATTATCCGCATTTGCACCTAAATTCTTTTTAATAACTTACACATGCTTTCGGTAGTTTCCAAAATAAGATTTCTCCAAAATACCAGCAATTAAACTTGTAGTAAAATTCATATTTTATCCATATCTTTGTGAATTAATCTTTCCATAAAACAAATAATTGAACCGTTATGACATTAACTATTTTAGCCATTGTTATTATTCTGCTGATTATTGTGAATATATTTATTTCTTTATCGAAAAAGAGAAATCATGAGGTGAATCAGCAAATAAAAAATCTGGAAGATTCCATAACTAAGTTTGAAGCATCTTTGGAGAAGATTGACAAACTAATTAAAGATGAATTTCAGAGAAATAGAGCAGAAACACTTGATATTACTCAAAAAAATCGCGATGAACTCTCAAATAGTTTGAAATTATTTGGAGATCAATTTACAGAAAATACAAAAGAATTAAAGGACTTGTTGAGACTTAATTTCGGAGAATTTTCAACACGACAACTTGAAATTAGCGAGCAAACTACAAAGCAAACTAAAGAGATCAAACAATCTGTTGAAACTGAGTTGAAGAATATTCGTGAAGACAATACTAAACAGCTAAACGAAATGAGAGATATTGTAGATGAAAAACTGCAAAAAACTTTAAATGAGAGATTAAGTAAATCGTTTGAAACTGTTGGAATGCAATTGCAGGCTGTTCAGCAAGGATTGGGTGAGATGAAAAATATTGCCTCTGAAGTGGGTAGTTTAAAGAGAGTTTTAGGTAATGTTAAGATGCGTGGCGGGATAGGAGAAATTCAACTTGAGATGTTATTAGAGCAAATTCTTGCCCCCGATCAGTATGAAGCCAACGTAAAAACAAAAGCAAATAGCAATAATATTGTAGAATTTGCTATTAAATTACCGGGTCGAGATGATACAGTTTCCCAAGTATGGTTGCCGATTGATGCTAAGTTTCCTAAGGATAAATATGAGCAACTTCAAGAAGCCTACGATGATGGGGATCCAGGTAAAATTCTGCTTGCACAGAAAAATTTAGAAGATACCATCAAATCTATGGCTAAAGATATTAGTGAGAAATATTTGGATCCACCCTATACAACCGACTTTGGAATTATGTTCTTACCATTCGAAGGAATTTATGCCGAAGTAGTTCGCAAAGCAGATCTATTGGAATATTTGCAAAGAGAGTGTAAGGTGATTGTAACCGGACCAACTACTCTGGCTGCGATTTTGAATAGTTTACAAATGGGTTTTAAAACATTAGCAATTCAGAAACGAAGTAGTGAAGTTTGGCAGGTATTGGGTGCAGTAAAAACAGAATTTGAGAAATTTGGAGGTTTAATCGATAAAGCTCAAAAGAATATCCGGACAGGTCTCGATCAACTGGATACGCTGGCAGGTATACGAACTAGAGCTATTCAACGAAAATTGAGAACTGTTGGATCTTTGACTGAGTACGAAGCACAAGCAATACTTTCGACTTCGGATTCCGTTTTATTGAATGATGATGAGGAATACGAAGAAGAAAATAAAGAATAAAGCGTATAATTAAGAATTGATTTTAGATTTTTCCACCAATTCCTTTAAATTTTTCAACAAAAGCAACTATCTTCTGAAAAACACTTCGTTTTTTTGGCAAGTATTTAGGGTTAAGTGGACTCATCTTCGGAAGTGCATCATTGAGGTCGGTGCCATATTCGCTGGCGTACTCACGTTTCAATGAAATTTCAATATATCTTTTTGCGGCATCTTCATTTAGTTCTTCCTCAGCGATAAGTGCAGCAGCTTCTTCTTTTTGTTTTTCCTGTGCATAAGTGAAGAAAGCATCTAAAATACCTGCCTTGTCTTGGATGGAATCCAGATTTGTCTCATTGATGAAATCAACAATAAGGCTCTCTTTTGCCCTGTTCCCAATGCTGGCTTTAATTATTCGACGTGCTTCATTTACTAAAGTGTCTTTGTCTTTTGTTTTCTTATTGTGTTCAAAAATTAGTTCAAGAATATAGTCTAAGTCAATTTCTTGTGATTTAAGCAAATCCACTTCAAACACAACATCGTCCCAATCAACATTGGATTTCTCGGATGCTGCACCTTCTCTCTCTCGTCTAAACCAGTCACGAATGTCATTGTAGGTAGAACGGTAATTTTGTATTAATCGTTCACTCGGTACATTAACATTTAACATAACCGATACATCTTCATCAGTCAAAAAATAAGTATTCTTGAATTCCTCTAAAGCAGAAGCGTTCTCTTTGTCTATTTTCTGTAATGCTTTCAGATGTGTATATTCATCATAGTTTTGGAGGATATTCTCGATTTTTAGGTATTCACCAAAGAGTTGGACAAATGCTTTTTTATCAGCTTCTGTTTCTATCTTATCAGGATGTGGGAATTTTTCCTGTAGTTCTTTGACTATCTGTATATATCCTTTTCGGATTTCCCCGGTTATTGTATCACTGAAACCTTCAAGATATTCCTTGTAGCTTTTTTCAAGAACTACGTTTTTAGTATTCTTATCACCAAATAGAGTGATAGCATCTATTGTAGCTTGTTCTAAATCTCTGAATGTAACGATGTTGCCAAATGTTTTTGTGGAATCGTAGATGCGATTGGTACGTGAAAAAGCCTGTATCAGTCCGTGATATCGTAAATTTTTATCTACAAACAGCGTATTCATTGTAGGTGCATCAAACCCTGTGAGGAACATGCCAACTACAATCAGCAAGTCTATCTCTCGGTTCTTCATCCTTTTCGCCAAATCCCGATAATAGTTCTGAAACGCATTACTCTCTACACCAAAACTTGTTTTGAACATTTCATTGTAATCGTTTATAGCCTTTGCCAAAAATTCCTTGGAACTACTATCCATTGCAGATGGCTCAAAATTCTCATCTTTTATTTCCCCTATAGCATTTTGCTCTTCATTCGGAGCAAATGAAAATATAGTGGCTATTTTCAGTGGTTTTTCACTTCCTATTTGCAGATTAGTTAGTTCTTCGTAATAGAGTTTTGCAGCCTCTATACTGCTTACGGCAAATATGGCGTTAAAACCCTTGTCGTTTCCTTGATTGCGGTGAGTTTTTATCCTGAAGTTCTGTAATAAGTATTGCGAGATTTCCTTGATTCGATCGGGATGAAGCAGAAGCCTCTTATTTTCAGCTGCAGTCAGTTTTTTCTCATCTTTTTCCGTCTCTAAAGTTCTAAACTGAGGACGCACATCGTTATAGTCAACTTTGAATTTCAACACTTTTTCGTCTCGGATAGCATCTGTTATTACATACGAATGCAACTCTTTACCGAAAACTCCGGAAGTAGTCTCAGTGCCTAAAGCATTTTCCGGGAAAATAGGTGTACCGGTGAATCCAAATTGGTAATATTTTTTGAATTTCCTTTTCAGATTCTTTTGAGCTTCACCGAATTGTGAACGATGACATTCGTCAAATATAAAGACTACATGCTGCCCGTAAACAGGTAGGTTGTCTTCACTCTTCATGAGGTTGTTTAGTCTCTGAATAGTTGTAACTATAATCTTGTTGTCATCTTTATAGATGTTGCGTTTCAGTCCTGCCGTGTTTTCGGAGCCGTTCACACTGTCGGGCGAAAAGCGTTGGTATTCCTTCATAGTTTGATAGTCTAAATCTTTACGATCAACTACAAAGAAATACTTTATCGATGAAATCGAGTTGTGTAGCAAGACGTGCTACCTTAAAGCTGGTTAGCGTTTTGCCGGATCCCGTGGTGTGCCAAATGTACCCTCCTCCCTCCGGCTTGCTCCATAATTTATTTTGATACGAACTTTTTATTTTCCACAAAATACGTTCCGTTGCAGCAATCTGATAAGGTCGCATAACAAGAAGCGTATTGCTTGTATCAAATACCGAATAGCTTAGGAGAACTTGAAGTAGAGTGTTTTTTTGAAAGAAAGTGGCTGTAAAATCCTTAAGGTCTTTTATCAGCGTATTATCGGCAGTTGCCCAGTTCATCGTAAAATCGAAGCTGTTTTTATCTCTTTTTACCGTATTAGCAAAATAGCGAGTGTCGGTGCCATTTGAAATCACGAATATTTGCAAGTATTTGTAAAGCGAGCTTTCGCTGTTAAAACTCTCCTTGCTGTACCTATGAACTTGATTGAAAGCTTCGCGGATAGCCACTCCTCGCTTCTTTAGCTCTATCTGTACCATAGGCAGTCCGTTCACCAATATGGTTACATCATAGCGATTAGCATAAACTCCTGTCTGTTCAAACTGTTTGATAACTTGTACCTTGTTGCGGGTTACAATATCTTTATCTACCAATTTGATGTTTTGGATATGCCCGTCATCAAACACAAAGTCGTAGATATAATCATCTTGCACTTTACGTGTTTTCTCTACAATACCATCGCTGGGTTTATCCAGATACTCCTTAAGAAAACGTTGCCATTCCACATCAGTGAAAGTAATATTGTTTAACGTCTGTAATTGTGTTCTAACATTAGCCAAAAGTGCATTTGGAGTTTTGATGTTCGGCAAGTATTCATAACCTTGTCGTATTAAATCTTCTATTAACTCGCGTTCCAAAGCAGCCTCTGTCTGATAACCTGCTGATGGCTCATTAAACGTATCAATTTTCTCGTAATTTTCAAGAACGATAAAGTTATTTAATTCGGCAATGGTATTGTACTGTGTCATTGTTGTTTAATCTTAAATGTTTTATGCTGTTACTTTATTTTTAGGAAATGATAATAATTCATTTCGATAATATTCATATTGTTTTCTGCGTAATTCTATCTCCTTTGGTAATCCCTCGCTAATTGAGGTGGTCAAAGTGTCGAACTTGTCGAGGATGCGGACAATACGTTCTTGCTCTGCAATTGACGGAATAGGCATTTGAAAACGAGCTACATCTTTTGCATAGACGTGAGGAACCCCACTACCAGCTTTCAATTCATATATTTTGTCTTGAATATTTAGCAAAAAATGATAAATGTAGCGAGTTAACACTTTGGTTTCATTTGCCTTAATAGAAAAAGCATCACCTACAAATATAGGTTCATTCCAATACATTACAAAACCTGCATATGCACCAGAACCTGCAACTGTAATAGTTTCACCTTCGCTATTAAATTTATTTATATAATATGCAGGTTGTTGTCCACCAGAAATAACCGGATATTCACCGACAGTTGAAGTCTTCTTAGTTATAGACTTTCCACGTTTCAATTCAGCAACTTCTCCTAACATCATCCATTTTACATTATTTAAATTTAGCCTATCCCCCCCCCATCTAACTTATTGAAACACAGCAATTTATTGCGGTAATACTCATACTGCTTTTTACGAGCTTCCAGCTCCGCTTCCAGCTCCGCTTCCAGCGTTGTAAACTTATCAAGAATACGTACAATCTCCTCCTGAACATGGAGAGGAGGGATGGGGACAAATAATCTCATAAATGCGACTTTGGAAATATAGAACCTTGTAACTCCTCTTACAGTTTTATTCACTATTTTCCTAAAATCAGGTGAGTGGAAATAATAATTTAAAAAAATGGGATTAATAATATCCTTATATACGTTATTAATTCTAATACCAAACAAGTGATCATCCAAAAATATCCCAGCATTTATTTTATCTTCTATTACAGATGATATTGCACATTCATCTGGAGTCTCAGATGCACTCGTAAATAGAATATCCCCTTGTATTAATTCCGTTTGATTAAGGTTTTTTATTGTTGCAAATGGAAGGTCATTTATATCAATCTTAATATTATTGTAAGCATTAAGATAATCAATAAATCTGCAATTTCCTTTTTCTGCCCACTTATTTGAAACACCACTCATTCCATTAATTTGAGTGCTAACTTCCCCCAATGGTTTCCATTCAACTTCTGATCCTTGTAACAAACGTTCAATAAAAGGAAGTTTATTTGTTATATTATTCATCTTCTTGTTGTTTTGATGTTAATTGCCTCAGTGTGTTTGTATTATCGCTGCTTATCACACTTTTACCTGTTTGTTTTTCCAATTCTTCGCGTGCGACCTTAGCAACATTTCCTCCTTGTCGGGCAATAGTTTTGCTTTTTTCAAAGGTATCCGGATTATTGGCTTGCGATATATCCTTGGTAGAGGCTTCAGCCAACATATTGAGAATTAGCTCGGTACTAGTCATATTGTCGCGTAAGTTTTGTTTTTTCAAACCTTTGTGCTCTTTGTATTCTTTTACGCTTTTTCCCGACCAAGTTTGCGTTAGAATATTGGTCAGAATGGCGAAATCCTTATTCTCGTGTATGCCCACCCGTTGCCATTCGTCTGTCAGTTCCTTACGGATTTCAATGCTTTTCAGCCGTTGGTTAATCCAGTCTTCGGAATATCCCAAATTCCTATAGTCTTGAAGTGCCTGTTTAATGCTCAGTTCCGGGTCTTGTATCTGATCTAATCGTTGGCTGCCCACTTTCGCTAACCATAGTTTGAATGGTTCAGCTTTTGGACTTGGTACCGATTGTATAAGTCGCAAAAGTTGTTCAGTATCAGCTACATCGGTTTTATAGTACTTGCCATCGGCTGACTGCATTTTCAGTTGACTACAATTTGTAGCCAACTCATTACCTTCTTTTTTCAGCCTTGTCTTCAGTACACTCCAGTATTTACGTGGATTCGGGCTGTCTGTCAATACAGCTATGACATCCACAATGGAGAAATACCATTTCTCATTTTCAGCATCCCATTCGTAGCGAATCAATTTGTTATCAAATAGTTGTATGTTGCTCATCTCTTTAGTTTTTTATTATTTTATCTTATGCAATCTGTCGTTTTAATTCACGAATACTCCAACGTCTATCTACACAGCTTGATATAGAAGTTCATATCAAGTTCATTTGGGGGATTTTAAAATTTACAAATATTGATTTAATCTCAAAAAGTGAGACAGTGTCTCACCTTTAATAGCCCCATGTTCAGTGGTTATTTCCATTTTGGAAACTACCACATCTTCCATTAATTCTCCCTCTTCAAAGATGTTTTTGAGGTGTTTGGAGATAGCAGGAACTCCTACACCAAATAGTTCAGCTAAAGCTTTTTGCGTGAGCCAAATGGTCTCGTCTTTAATTACTACATTAATAGATACTTCCTCTTCCGGTGTGTTGTAAATCAAATATCTCAATTCCTTATTCATCGTCTATCTTTTAAATCAATCAATACTTAACTTAATTCCTTAATTATTTCGTTAATATCTGCTCGCAAAGTATCAATTCTTTGCACTGTTTGTTCAATTTCTTCGTTGAGTTTTACAATATCGATTATTTCACGTTTATCTTCTGCTTCTACATATGAACTTACCGAGAGGTAGTAATCATTTTCTGCAATCTTAAGGTTGTCCACGGAAGTAGCTATGTGCTGCACTTCCTTCTTGTTGCCAAAAATATCCACAATACGATTTATATGCTCATCAGTGAGAATATTATTGTTAGTTTCTTTTTTGAAAAAATCTTCGCCGCTTGCATCTATAAACTGCGTTTTAGTATCAGCTTTATGTTTGGAAAGTACAAGAATATTAACTGCTATGCTTGTACCGTAAAATAAGTTAGGAGGCAAAGCGATAACTGTTTCCACAAAGTTGTTATCCACTAAATATTTTCGAATTTTCTGTTCTGCACCACCTCGATAGAAGATTCCGGGGAAACAAATAATAGCAGCTCTTCCTTTGGCAGATAGATAATGCAAGGAGTGGAGTACAAAGGCAAAGTCCGCTTTCGATTTGGGAGCCAGCACACCTGCAGGGGCAAAGCGATCGTCATTTATAAGCGTGGGGTCATCTTTGCCTATCCACTGGATGGAATATGGCGGATTGGATACAATAGCATCAAAAGGTTTTTTATCGCCGTATTTAGGGTTGAGAAGTGTATCTCCTAAGGAAATGTTGAACTTATCATAGTTGATATTATGTAGGAACATGTTCATACGAGCCAAGTTGTAAGTAGTATGGTTGATTTCCTGTCCAAAAAAAACTACTTTATTATGTTCATCAAATTGTTTCTTTGATTGCAAAAGTAGGGAGCCTGACCCGCAAGCAGGGTCATAAATCTTATTGACCGAAGTTTGTCCAAACAGAGCAAGTTGTGCAATCAGCTTCGACACATTTTGAGGTGTAAAAAATTCGCCTCCCGATTTGCCAGCATTTGCGGCATAGTTTGAAATCAGAAACTCATAAGCATCACCAAAAAGGTCTATTTTATGATCTTCAAAACTTCCGAAATCTAAACTATCTACACCTTTAATAACAGCAGCTAAACGTTTGTTTTTTTCCTCTACCGTATTTCCCAATCTATTACTTGTAGTATCGAAATCATCAAACAATCCCTTAATATTCTGCTCTGATGCAAATCCGGATGCCGAATTCTCAATTGCTTTGAAAATCGAAGCTAAATCAGTATTTAGATTTTCATTAGTATTTGCATTTTTGGCTACATTTACAAAAAGTTGACTCGGATAAATAAAATATCCTTTAGATTTTATTGCTTCATCTATATTCTCTGGAGTAATCTTATCTTCAGGATAATTTACATAGTTATAACTCTCGTCTCTGCCTTTCATATGATCAGCAAAATTCTCACTAATAAAGCGATAAAAAAGAGTTCCCAAAACAAACTGCTTAAAATCCCATCCATCCACAGCACCACGTACTTCGTTGGCAATTCTCCAAATGGCAGACTGTAGATTTTCTCTTTGACTTGTGCTTGTCATAATTTAAATTATTTATTATTGTAATATAGTATTACAATACGAATTAAACACTTTACAAATTTACAAAAATTCTAACTCCCAACCAATTTTTTTAAGAGTATATATAACACATTGTTTGCATACTCGAAGTTTCAACCGGTTAGTTGCACTAAGGGATAAAACTTTCCTTAACTGACAAGAAATTTGCAAAAAATAAAAATTTATTTATATTTTTGCACCAAAATTTTTCAAGCTTTTTAAACAGTATCAATTCAAAAGAGAAGAGATATTGTTAAATAGAAGAGATATAGTTAAGACTCTTTAATAAAGAATAGTAATACAATGAAACAACATTGCACTACACACCTAAATAACTGCAAAACAGCATCCTTTATCTCAACAATTCTGAAAGGAGTTGGGCAGATAATGCTTCAAGACAATATTATTACAGGCTTGTTGTTTTTAATAGGAATTTTTTATGGCTCCTATATTATGGGATTGGCAGCGCTTTTGGCTACGATTTGTGGTACGGCTACGGCATATTTGTTTAAATACTCAAAGGCTGAAATCGAACAGGGGCTTTATGGATTTAGTGCTGCGTTGGTAGGTGTGGCAGTAATGTTATTTTTAAAGCCCGTGTTTTGGGCTTGGCTGTTAGTTGTTTTAGGTTCGGTGGTAGCTGCTATGTTGCAACATTTTGCCATTAAACGCAAATTCCCAGCATATACCTTCCCTTTTGTGTTTGTAACTTGGGTGATACTCTTGATTTGCAATTATTTTGGGAATGATATCCTTGCTGTTTCTACACCGGCTATAGCGCAAGCATGCGATTCATTGACCATAGGATTCAAAAGTTTCGGGCAGGTGATTTTTCAAGATAAATTACTGTCGGGTTTGTTGTTCTTTTTAGCTGTATTCATCAGTTCTCCGATTGCGGCTCTCTATGGACTTGTAGCGGCAATTGTCTCTGCTCTTCTGGCATTCTATCTCTCTGTACCGCTTACTGAAATCTATCTTGGACTTTATGGGTTCAATGCTGTTTTATGTGCAATTGTCTTTGCCGGACCGAAAGTAAAAGATGGTTTGTGGGTCCTAATTTCAATTATTCTGGCTCTTGTCATCAGTCTACTGATAGATAAAACAGGGATTCCAAAACTCACCTTTCCATTTGTCTTGGCAACATGGATTACACTTCTATTGAAAAAGACAACTTTTCATCTGTCGTTTTAATTCACGTACGCTCCAACGCTCTATCTCACACTGCTTGATATAGAAGTTCATTTCAAGTTCATCTGTGGATTTTAATATTTCCAAATAATGGCTCCAACTTAATTGTTCAGACAGTGTCTGGATTTTTGGAAATGCTAAATAAAATTGTCGCATTTGAAATACATTACTTCGGCTGAATCCTTTACCGTATGCAGCCGTCAAATCATGTGACAGGCGGTCTATCAACTCTGCCCCGTATTCAGCACGTTCTCTCCCATTTTGTTCGTATTCCACTATGTAACGACCTATCTGCCAATTTGTTTGTACCAATGCTAAATTTACCGCCTGAATGGCTTTATTGCGTTCTTCGTTTAATACTTTTCCAATAGCTTCAACAAGCTCTTTGTAAGAAGGTTGCTTAACTATTTGTTTCAATTCGTTATTCATCATATAACTTTAATATTAACCAAATTTTTTCAATCGTACAAAATACATGCCGTTAATGATATTATCTCCCAGTATTCAGGTATATCACCTATCCATGGCACATAAATAATCGTTTTTAACTAAACCCATAGTTTACATACTCGAAGTTTCAACCGGTTAGTGGCACTAACCACTTCGTTTTTACAAATAATTGTAATATCACGGTGCTTTTTGTTCTTACAAATAATATTTATTTAGTTCAGTTATTACATAAAAAAAGCAGTAGAATAATCATTCTACTGCTAAAAAAATGTTTATTTATGTAAAATTATCTAACTATATTTAATTCATCGATAATTCTTTGACAACCTGCATATTTATCAATGATAAATAAAACGTATCTAACGTCAACAGAAATTGTACGTTGTAAATCAGGTTCAAAAGTGATATCGCCACTCATAGCTTCCCAGTTACCATCAAAAGCTAAACCGATTAATTCGCCGTTTCCGTTTAATACAGGGCTACCGGAGTTTCCACCGGTGATGTCGTTATCAGATAAAAAGCAAACGTGCATTTTACCTGTTTTATTATCTGCATATTCACCGTAATCCTTAGCTAAAAATAATTGTTTTAATTTAGAAGGAACGATAAATTCTTCATCATTAGGATCTTCTTTTTCCATTACACCTTCTAAAGTAGTGTAATAATCGTAATGAATTGCATCTGCCGGATAATAATCTAAGATTTTACCATAAGTTAATCTCATAGTAAAGTTTGCATCTGGGTAATAAGCTTTTTCGCTATCCATTTCTCTTAAAGCAGCAATAAATAACCTTTCGCCTTTTCTCAATTCTGAAAATATATTTCTGACACCCATTTGTTGACCCATTATTGCACCGATAAATTCGGATGATAATTTATTAATAGGGTCTTTAGATAATTTTTTAGCATTTGGTTTATTAATAAATGCTTCTAAATTTTGTTGATTAGCAAATATGGATTTAGCTAAAATATCATCTACATATTTATCTACATCACCTTGATATTTATTTTTAATAGTGTTGAAAGATTCTATGTTGTCAGTGTTATTATATTTAGCATATAAATGTCTGATAATTTCTCTTAAAATTGTTTCTTCTGTCCATTGATCATATTCTTCGTATGTTGTAGGAAGTTCAGCTTTTAAACTTTCTAAAGTAGCTGTACGTTCTTCCTTAGATATATCCGAACTTAAAGCTGTAGATAATGTAGCACCAATATTTAGAGAATTATTTAATATCTTAGATCCAATAAATGCACCTTGAAGATTCCAAACATCACTGTAAAATTTACTTTCAGTTAATTCTTTATAAGATTTATCTAAAATAGACAAACATTCACCGTATTTTTTATTTTGCTCCGGATTTTGTCTGAGCCATGCTCTCAATTTATTTTCTAAAGCTTGTTTTTTGTTGTATATTTTTAAACGTTTTAAGCCTCTTGTCAAACCTTGTTTGTTTTTATACATATTAGCATAGCTGGCATAATTGGAAGCATACATAATATTTACAGCTTGGCTTCTTTCCATACCCTTTTTCATGTTAGTTAAGATTACTCCAAAAATTTCATCTATAGCAGGGTTTTCTATTTCTAAAACGTGTTTTACACCGTAAGAAGTAAGATATCTATCTGTAGAACCGGGATATCCCCAAATCATAGCAAAATCGTCTTTTTCTATGCCTTTAATAGATATAGGTAAAACATGTTTTGGAGTATAAGGAACGTTATCTTCCGAATATTCTGCAGGGTTATTGTCTTTATCTGCATAAACTCTAAAAATGGAGAAGTCACCGGTTTGACGCGGCCACATCCAGTTATCAGTGTCACCGCCAAATTTACCGATAGATGATGGAGGAGCACCTACCATACGAATATCTTTATACACTTCGTAAACAAATAAATAATACTCGTTGCCGGCAAATAAACTATTTACTTCTGTAAAATATCTTCCATCTTGAGAATTTTCTTCTTCAATTTTTTTAGCTTCTTCTCTTATTGCCTTGGATCTTTCTTCTTCAGTCATTTCATCTGTAACTTTAGATAAGATTCTCTCGGTTACATCTTCCATTCTAACAAAAAAAGTAGCAGTTAAGCCTTCGCAAGGTAATTCTTCTTCAAAGGAATTAGCCCAAAAACCATCTGTTAAATAATCATGATCAACACTACTATGTTGTTGAATAGCACTATATCCACAGTGATGATTAGTAAATAATAATCCTTTATCCGAAACTACTTCAGCAGTACAAAAGTTCCCAAAGTTAACTATTGCATCTTTTAAACTTGAATTATTAATACTGTAAATTTGCTCAGCAGTTAATTTAAGACCCATATCTTTCATAGTTTGATAGTTAAGGTCTTTTACGAATATTGGCAACCACATTCCTTCGTCAGGAACAGGTTTTGCTTCTGCAGCATTAAAAATGCAGAAATTAGAAATCAGTAGAAAACTGATTAACAATAAAAATCTTTTTTTCATATTAATATTAATTTATTTTATTTTATTAAAATATTATTTTACAAAAACGATATCAACAGGGATATTTGCATCGGCAATTTTATCTAAATCTTTTTGTAAATCAGGTTTAATGATACCATCAGTTTCAATTAAAGTTTTCACAGCTTCATAATTACCATCTCCTTGAAGAGTTAATATTCTTTGAACTAAGTCTATCATAGCTGTGTACATTTCGTTAAAATTAACTTTATATTTTCCTGAAATAGGATCTTTAGTAAATGCATTATTTTGTGCAAAATAGTTAAAACACATCATATTAGCTTTACCGTGTGCACTTGCAGATCCAAATCGGCATGAACGGAAAATACCGGCAAAGAAAGTAACAAAGTTATCCATTAATTCTCCTGAAGTAATTTCACCTTTATCATAAAGTTGTGAAACTAAATATAATCCCATTATGTCGGCTTTGCCTTCTTCTAATGCGGAATATTGTTCTTTTAATGCTTCTCTAACAGTTTGAGTTCCATCTATAGTGTTTTTAACACCCATAGCATGACCAACTTCGTGGAAAGTAGTATTTTCAAAGAATGCATCAAATTTAACGTGTTTTAATTGAGATTCATCTATTAATAATTCAGAAATAGGAACAACAATTTTGTCAAATTTAGCCTTCATAGAATTTTTTAATTGAAGTTTACGAGAACCGTATTTTAAATGAACTTCTTCGTCGTTAGGTAAGTTAATGGCAATAGTTTTACTTCCTGCATTGCAATCACCTGAATAATTAATTACATTGTAAACATTAATATCAGCATCTGTTCCCGGAACTTCTTTTTGATAATCTGAAGGAACAGGTAAACCGGCTTGTAAATCAGGTAACATAGCAGCAAACTTAGATAATTTTTGACTCCATTCTAAATCTTTAATTAAAATAAAAGATTCAAATGAGCATTTATAACCATACAATGCATCTTCGTAATTTTCTATCGGACCAACTACGAAATCTATATTTGCATCTTTCATTTCCATCCAAGCAAAATCACTAGGTTGGTAGTTAGAAGTAACTAAAGCATCGGCTCGTAACTCTAAATATCTTTTTAAACCTTCATTTTCAGATAAATCAGCTGCTTGTTTTAGTAAATTAGCTGCTTTTTCCAATTCCGATTTATAAGCTTCATGATACCATACGGTAGTTAAGTTTCCTTTATTATCTCTACGAATTAAAGTATAACCTGATGTTTTATTAGGATCATTAAAGGCTTCAAATTCTTCCTTACTCATATCTACAGGATAATAATTTGCACCAAGAGGTTTATTTCCAATACCTTCTACAAAAGGCAAATTATTATTTAATCTATCCCATGGACCATAATTAATAAGTGCAAAATCTTTAGTGTTTTGATCGGAAATTCTATTTAAGAATTCGTCTTTTTGCCCTAAAGTTTGTTTCCAAAATAAATTATCCATAATATCAGCTACTTCTTTGAATATTTTTAGGATTTCTCTTTCGTTTTCAGAAAGATAAGAAATATCTGCTTCCAATTTAAAAGGAGCATAAGAAGCTAATCTTTCAGCAACATAATTTGCATCTGTAGGATTACATTCTTCAGGTAAAACAACGCTACCCGGATAATTATTTTCTGCAGTTTCTTTATCAACTTTCTTATTGCATGAAACTGTTAGTACTGCAATAATTACTGTAAATAAAATAAAATTTGTTCTCATATTATGTTTTATTAAAATAACTTACATCTAAAACTACAAATTTAGCATAAAATTTTAAATTCACACAAACGAACTAAAAAAATAATCACGTAAGTTTTGTTTTTACTAAAGAAAAAAATATTTAAAAGTGCTGAAATAGTTCTGATTACGAAAATAATTCTTTTAAAATATCGAGCGATTTTAAATCTTTAATATTAGGATAGTAATATTGATAAAATTTTAAAATATAATCAGCAGTAGCTCTTCTGACTTTACCCGATTTACAACAATCTAATCTATCATTTAAATTTGTGTTTTTATGATTGGCTTGAGAAATAATTTCTACAAATTCACAAGGAATAATATATGGATTAAATACATTTAAAGCATCTTCAGTTTCAGTTTGAAATTTTAATTCCCCATCTCTAATGTCAATAATTTTACCTTTTTCATAATTCTCAAACGAAATATTTATCCCTAAAAAATACATTATCTTAGTGATGAAAATAATATGAAAATCGGGGGAAATCTCTTTAGCAGTATCTAATTCTATAAGTGCATCGTAAATAAAATCAAAAAGTTCATCAGTAGAGCTGGCATCATTAATAATGTTCAATAAAAATTCATTTATTAACATAAAGATACAATTTCTTGTCAGATCTTTATCGGCACTATTAATAAAACTATAATTGTAATCAAATTTTACTTCCGAAATGTAATATAAATCGGATTTAGCAGAAGTTTTAAGCACTAAGTCTAAGATAGATAATTCATTTAAATAAGGTTTTCTTACTTTTGCTGTAGATTTTTTAGCACCTCTAACAAGGCACGATATTACACCATAATCTTTAGTAAATATTTTAGTTATGCAGCTGGATTCCGAATAAGAAAATGTTTTTAATACAATACCTTTAGTTTTAATTGATTTCATTTATTTAATAAACAATATCTTAGTAGTTGCTCTATCTTTTCCGTCTTGCGATACTGCAAATACAATGTAAACTCCTGAAGAAACTCTATTCCCGGAAGCGTCCGTTCCGTCCCAAACTATTTGTCCTCCATCGGAAGTCCCGGAAAACACGACTTTACCTTCCATATCAGTTATTTTAACATATGAATTATCTTTTAACCCATTTATTGCAATAGGCCCTAAATGATTGGGCCTAACAGGATTAGGATATGCATAAATATTTTGAAAAGATTCCCTTGGTTTTGCAGAATAATTTCTGTATGAACATAATCCTTTATCTGTTAAAAAGAAGACATCTCCAATATCATTAATAGAAATATCAAGAATATTATTAGATAATAAAAGTGAATTATTATTATCGAAATGATAAATTTCTTCAGTACCGTATTGGTTTACATAATAAACGCCGGAACTTGCAGTTCCAATCCATTTATTGTTATTGTAGTCAACAAAAATTTTTTTAACTGTTTCATTACCTAAAAGCGGTTGATTTGCAGTTTCTTCGTTACTAATAATAATCTTTTCCGCATCAAAATTTCCGCCACTAAAAATATTTTCAGGATAATAAAAAACTGCGACACCTTGTTCAGTACCAATCCAAACATCTCCAAATTGGTCGCAAGTTATTGTGTTTATTAATGAGCCTGGAATATTTCCATTTCCCGGAGCATAATTTAATGCCTTAGCTTTATCATCTCCACTATATTCGGGAGTTCCATTATCATTAATTACATATATAGTTCCTGATTCTCTTGCTTTTAACCATTTTTGTCCGTAAGTATCAATAGTAATTTCAGAGACTTCTTTAATGCTTAAAGAAGAAGGTGTTTTTACATCGCCCCAACTCCCATCAGCTAATATTACATGTAAGATTTTTTCCCCTAAACTATTGGTAATCCATAAATTGTTATCTTTATCATAAGCCAATCCTCCAACTCTAACTTCCTCTAAAGGTAAACTTGGCGGAGGTGTTAATTGGCTGTTTGTGCCGTTAAAAATATTCAGAATTTTATTGTCTTTTATTTCAATTAAGCCGCGTCCATAAGATGCAATGTAAATATGAGTATTATCTCTGGGATCTACGGCAATATCCGTAATGTCTAATATATCACGTAATTCCGGAATATCATTTACTAAATTTACCCATTCATTCTTTTTAAAGAAATTAACTTCCCCAAAACTGTAAGTCGGAACCCAAGAAACATCGTATCCTCCACCTAATAAAAAAACAACATTATTATTAGTTTTAATATTAAAAGGGTTTTGGATAGTTGGTCCTTGAGGATAATGAAAATCTCCATTAAAAGAATCTTTTACATACACTAAACCGTTATAATTATCGGCACACCAATATTTCCCTTCATTATCAATAATAGTTTCGTTGGGCATAGCATAAGTATCTTCGTTATACATATACTTTAAAGTCAACATATTAAAGTATTGGTCATAAGTTACTATTTGCCCGTATAACGATAATATCAATTTATTATCGTAAACTCCCATATTTCTGATATATAATATCTTATCTTCTAAAACTCTATTCCAATTATTCCCATCATAATTTAATAGTATATTGCTATTATCACTCGTATTTAAATTAGATACAACAATATTATTATGAAAAAGTTCTATATGGTTATAAATTGAACTTACACTATTGGGAATTTCTATTTTATTCCAATTTTCAGAAAAAGCCAAATTAGCATTAGAGGCATTAGGAGCTACATAAAGTCCGCTATCGGTAGTAGCATAGAACATATCGTTATTAAAATCGTAAACAATATCATTAACATTTAAAGTACTATTTTCGAAACCTAAAAAATATGTATCTTTAATTTCATACAATTTAACATCAACCACAACTATTCCAAAACCACAAGCTAAATAAGCGTAATTATCCAAAAATAAAATACTATTGATAGTTTTTTTAGCCATTAAATTACTAAGTAAAATATCAGGAATATTGATCACCTTGTTATCTTTTAAAATATCGATGTTAGCATTGTTATAACCAATTAAAAGCAATTTATTTTTATTGTCATATTCAATGCAACTGATATTTATATCTGATAATCCGTTAATTTTAGTTTTTTTACTTATTTCAAAAGTTTCTTTGTTATAAGAAAAAACACCAAATTTAGATGCACCATAAATTAAATTCTCATTATCGCTGGCTACTCCAATTAATTTATCGTACGAAAAGTGACCCGACCAACCGCCTATATATTTATTTTCTTGAGAAAAGCAAAAAATGCTTATTATTAGATTAAAAGCTATAAAAATTATCTTTTTCATATTTAGCTATTCTTATTCTTATAAGATAAAATTAATTTTTTCAGGGAATACATCATTAAAGGATAATGTAACGGAAGCGCTATTAATTTCTCCCTTTATAGGAGGGTTTAATTTATTTATTTTGATTACAGAATTCAATACTTCAGAAAATTCTGTGTGAATACTATTTAAAATTCTTCTGCAAACATTTTCTAACAAATTAGAAGGTTGTTTAAATTCTTTTTCTACTAAGGAGTAAATTGCAGAATAATCTATAGTATCTGTTAAGGAATCAGACACTTCAGCCTTACTTGTATCATAAAATAAAGTTAAATTAATAGTAAAATAAGAACCTATTTTACGTTCATTAGACAAGCATCCATGAAATCCCCATAATTTAATATCATTTAATTGAATAATATTATATTGCATTATCTAAATCTTTAATTTAAAACTATTAATACTAATTGTAACTTACAAAGGTAAGTAAAATTTTATTATTTTACTTTTAAAAATAAAAAAATATGTAAATTTGCTATTTTAATAATAAGGGATTATTTTACTGTGACAACGCTCAAAAGGATAAACTATCTATTTGTAATTAAAATTATTGGTGCTTTATTACTAGTAGAGTCATTTGCCATGTTGTTATCGCTACCGTTTTCTATTTATTATGGAAGTAAGAAAATGACTTTCGATACACTTTTTAATGGTAAAGATGATTTATTGGCAATTGTATTATCTGCACTTATAGTTTTGGTAGTAGGTTTATTATTGTTATTTGGTTCCAAAAAAAGTAAAAATAAGCATTTCGATAAACACGAAGGTTTTTTATTAGTAACATTATCGTGGATATTCCTTTCCTTATTTGGCACATTACCTTATTTGCTTTCCGGAGTTATTCCAAAATTTACTCATGCTTTTTTTGAGACTGCTTCAGGTTTTACCACTACCGGGTTATCTGTTATTTCAGATGTAGAATCAGTACCAAAAGGAATCTTAATATGGAGAAGTATAACACACTGGATAGGTGGTATGGGTATTATGATGATGTATTTAGCATTGTTTCCCATGATTGGAGTTAAAGGCGGTATGTTATATTCTGCAGAGGCATCCGGGGATATTCATGAAAAATTACATCCTCGTATTAAAGAAACAGTAAAAAAACTTTGGTATATTTACTTTGGCATAACTCTATTATGCTTTATTTTATTAAAAATCGGAGGATTAAACTTGGTAGATTCTGTTTGTTACACTTTTAGCACAATATCTACAGGAGGTTTTTGTACAAAAAATACTAGTTTAAAATATGCATCTAAATATGTACATTACGTAGTAATCTTTTTTATGATAATCTCAGCAACTAACTTCAATGTACACTATTTGTTCCTTAAAAGAAAGTGGAAAAAAGCATTTCAAAACGAAGAATTAAAAGTTTATTGGGGTATTATATTAGCATCTACATTATTAATTTTTGTCGTACTATTATTTGGAGGTCATTTAAGAGATATAGAATATAATTTTAGAACTTCATTGTTTCACGTTGTGAGTGTATTAACGACTACAGGTTTTTTTATCTCTGATTTTACATTATGGGACAACAACATTTGGATAGTCTTATTTGTTATTTCATTTATTTGTGGATGTTCCGGTTCTACTACAGGAGGTGTAAAAGTATGGAGACATATTGTTTTGTTTAAAAATTATAAAATGGAGTTAAAAAGGCAGCTTCACCCCCAAGCTGTAATTCCTGTAAGATATAACAAACATGCATTACACCCCAATGCAGTTTATAATGTTACTGCGTTTTTTTATTTCTTTTTAGCAATATTTTTTGTAAGTAGTATAATATTATCATTATTTGGGGGATTAGATTTTCTAACATCTATGGGAACAACTATTTCATGTTTCGCCAATATAGGAGTCGGAGTAGGGGATATTGCATCGCCAAGTGGAAGTATGGCAGGTGTGTCTAATTTTGTTGTTTGGTATTTATCATTTTTAATGATAGTAGGCAGATTAGAAGTTTTTACTGTATTTATCATTTTTAATAAAGCATTTTGGAAGCGTTAATTTAATTATAATAATAAATAAAAATATTATAGAAAAAATAAATTATCTTTGCAATTATGAACCAAGAAGAAAAATTTAACAAGAAAAGGTTAAGATCCTCAAATATAAGTGTAGTGGGGAGTATAAGCTTAATGCTTTATTTATCTGGTTTATTAATGCTGTTTGTATTAAACACTAACAGGATTATTGATAATTTACGTGAAAATATAGGAATAACAGTTGTTTTAAAAGATAATATTACTGACAACGAATTACACTACTTTGTAAAAGATTTGTTTTTAGAACAATACACAAAAGATGTGAAATACACTTCAAAAGAAGAAGCTGCTGAAGAAATGATAGATGATTTAGGAGAAAGCTTTATAGATTTTATAGGGTTTAATCCATTGCCATCAAGCATAGAGCTTAATGTATATTCACATTATTCTAATAAAGACAGCTTAGACGTTATTACTAAAGATTTAATGAGTAATAAGTTTATCGATTCTGTTTCTGCACAATACGATATGATAGACAACTTAAACAAGACAAAAACACGTTTAAGTGCATTTCTCTTAATCCTAAATGTAATATTATTAATAATAATTATAGTAGTAATTAATAACACAATTAAACTATCTATTTATTCTAACAGACATCAGATAAAAACAATGCAAATGATAGGTGCAACAGGCAACTTTATAAGGAAACCGTTTTTAAAGAAAGGTTTTTTACAAGGAGTTCTTGGTGCAACTATTGCCGTAATTATGGTTTCCATAACTATATATTTAACACTAGGTTATTACTCAGATATTGAAGTGTTATTAAGTTTATTCCAATTTTTACTAATAGTAGTATTACTATATTTCTTAGGAATATTAATATCGTTTTTCACATCCTACTTTGCAGTTAATAAATATTTAGATGTAAAAACAAAAATTTTATATTAATTAAAAAACAATCACTAAATATGGGAAAACAAGTTAAAGAATCAAATCCTCAAAAAACAAATACAGATTCTAACAAAAAATTGATTTTCGAAAAAACAAATTATATATTGTTTTTTGTTGGATTAGCAGTTATTATCTTAGGATATTTACTAATGGTAGGTGGGGGCTCTGAAGATCCTGATGTTTTTAACCCGGGAATGTTTAATTTTAGAAGATTAACATTAGCACCTATAGTTTTAATAATTGGAATAGTAATTGAGTTTATTGCGATATTTTATAAAAAGAAAAAATAATTATTGATGAATTGGTTACACGCATTAATCTTAGGGTTAATACAAGGACTTACTGAATTTCTTCCAATCAGTAGCTCCGGTCATTTAGAATTAGGTAAAGCTTTATTTGGAGTTGATGTAGAAGGTAGTTTATTGTTTACGGTAGTAGTGCATTTTGCTACCGTATTAAGTACAATTTTTGTTTTTAGAAAAGATATAAAAAATTTATTTGTAGGTTTTTTCTCGAAAGGTCATAACGACACAAAAATTTACGTTTGGAAGTTATTATTATCGTTAATTCCCGTTTTATTAGTAGGATTGTTTTTAAAAGATAAAGTAGAATTATTATTCGATGGAAATATAGTTTTTGTTGGGGCAATGTTATTAGTAACTGCGCTATTGCTAACTGTAAGTTATTATAAGAAGCCGGGAGTTCGAAAAATTGGGTGGGTTGATGCTTTTGTAATCGGTATAGCACAAGCAGTTGCTGTTATCCCTGGTATTTCCAGATCCGGAGCAACTATAGCTACTGGTATGATAATAGGAAATAACAGAGCCGATCTTGCGAAATTTTCATTCTTAATGGTAATTATCCCTATTGTTGGTGAACTTTTTTTAGATGTAATAAGTGGAGAATTATTTGTTAGTCAGATAGGTTTTGCTCCTTTATTAATTGGCTTTTTAGCTGCCTTTATATCAGGTTTATTTGCTTGTAAAGTAATGATTAAATTAGTACAAAAGGGTAAGCTTATATGGTTTGCAGTTTACTGTTCAATAATCGGATTAATAGCAATTATCATTAACTTTGTATAGGAAAAATAAATGGTGGAAATTATTAATGATAAAACATTTAACTTCGAAGAAGGGGAATTACTTTTATTTGATAAACCTTATAAATGGACGTCGTTTGATGTAGTAAATAAAATTAAAGTTTTTTTAAAATATTATTGTCACAATCCTAAAATAAAAGTAGGCCATGCCGGCACATTAGATCCTCTAGCAACAGGTTTAGTAATTGTATGTACAGGTAAAAAAACTAAACAGATTCAAAAAATACAAGATCAAGATAAAGAATATGAAGGAATATTTTATTTAGGGGCTACCAGGCCGTCCTTCGATAAGGAAACAAGTATAGATTCTAACTTAGGATGCGAATTTGTTAGTGAAGAGGATGTTTATAATGCTGCAAAAAAATTAACCGGAAAAATAGTACAATACCCACCTTTATATTCTGCAGTTAAAATAGATGGTGTAAGAGCATATGTTCATGCACGTGAAAATAATAAAGCTGCAGAAAAGAAACTATCTCCACGAAATATAGAAATTTTTGATTTTACTATAAAGAAAATTGATTTTCCATTAGTTTATTTTAAAGTAAACTGCAGTAAAGGAACGTATATACGTTCCTTAGCTCGAGATTTTGGTGAAATATTAGGCTGTGGCGCCTATTTAGAGGAGCTTAGAAGAACTGCTATAGGTAATTATAGAGTGGAAGATGCATACGAAGTAGAAAAGTTTAGAGATGTAGTAATGAAAAATTATTAACATTTTCTTGACAAACGGTTAATAATTTATTATCTTTGCAAATTCAATATAGAGCAAATGAAACTATCTCAGTTTAAGTTTAATTTACCCGAAAGTTTAATCGGAACTGAGCCTCCCAAGTATAGAGATGAGGCGCGTTTAATGGTTGTTAATAAAAAAGACAAAACTATTGAACATAAACAATTTAAAGATCTAATTAATTATTTAGATGAAGGTGATTTAGTAGTTTACAATAATTCCGGTGTTTTCCCTTCATTATTAGAAGGAGAAAAAGAAAAAACCAAAGCTAAGATTAAAGTAATCTTACTAAGAGAATTAAATAGAGAAACTCGTTTATGGGATGTTATAGTAGATCCAGCCAGAAAAATCAGAATTGGAAATAAATTGTTTTTTGGAGATAACGAAGAATTAGTAGCGGAAGTTATAGATAATACTACATCTCGAGGGAGAACAATTAGGTTTTTATATGATATGTCTCATGAAGAGTTTTCTGAAATAATATATAAATATGGAAAAACTCCTTTGCCTGATGAAATTCAGAAGTTAAGACCTATAATGCCTGAGGATGAAGAGTGGTACCAAACTATTTTTATGGAAAAAGTTGGGTCTGTAGCTCCTCCATTTGCAGGAATGCATTTTTCTAAACATCAAATTTTGCGAATGAAAATTAAAGGGATTAATTTTACTGATATTACTCTTCATATAGGCCCGGGAAATTTCAGAGATATAGAAGTTGAAGACTTAACAAAACATAAAAGTGATTCCGAAGAAGTGTTTATTAGTGAATCTACTGCTTCACAAGTAAATGAAGCTATTAAACACAATAAACATATTTGTGCAATAGGTACTTCTACATTAAAAGCCTTAGAATCTTCCACATCTATTCGAGGGACATTAAATGCTTTTGAAGGTTGGACTAACAAGTTTATTTTCCCTCCTTACGAATTTAATGTTGTAGACAGTTTAGTTACAAACTTTAATTTACCATGTTCTCCAATGTTACTAATGACATGTGCTTTTGGAGGATACGATTTAATAATGAAAGCATACAAAATAGCTGTAGAAGAAAAATATAAATTCTTTGCTTATGGAGATGCGATGCTTATTATTTAACCTAAATAATATTTATTATACAAAAATTCTTATAAAATGGATTATAAAATAAAAGATATAAAATTAGCAGATTGGGGCAGAAATGCAATAGATATTGCTGAAAAAGAAATGCCCGGATTAATGGCTTTACGCGATAAATATTCTAAAGATAAACCCCTACAAGGAGCTAAGATATCAGGATCTCTTCATATGACTGTAGAAACAGCAGTATTGATAGAAACATTAAATTGTTTAGGTGCAGATATCAGATGGGCAAGTTGTAATATTTTTTCTACACAAGATCATGCCGCAGCTGCTATTGCAAAAGCTAATATACCTGTATTTGCATGGAAAGGTGAAACACTTGAAGAATATTGGAGATGTACTTTAAGCGCGTTATCTTTTCCTAATGATGAAGGTCCGAATTTAATAGTGGACGATGGAGGTGATGCTACCTTAATGGTTCATTACGGTTATCGATTAGAAGAAAATAATGGGGAGTGGGATAACTCTGACTTAAACAAAGAAGAAAAAATCATAGTAAAGATTTTAAAAGAGGAGTATAAAAAAGATCCTACGAAATGGCATAGAATAGTTGAAAATTTAAAAGGAGTTTCAGAAGAAACGACTACAGGTGTACATCGTTTATATAAAATGGCTGAAAATAAAGAGTTACTATTCCCTGCGATTAATGTAAACGATTCAGTCACAAAATCAAAATTTGACAATTTATACGGTTGTAGAGAATCTTTGGCAGATGGTATAAAAAGAGCTACAGACGTTATGATTGCAGGTAAAGTAGTTGTAGTTTTAGGCTATGGTGATGTTGGTAAAGGTTGTGCACAATCTATGCGTTCTTATGGTGCTAGAGTTATTATTACTGAAATAGATCCTATATGTGCTTTACAAGCTGCTATGGAAGGTTATGAAGTTACAACTATAGAAGAAGCTGTAAAAGAAGGCGATATATTTGTAACATGTACAGGTAATAAGGATGTTATCACATTAGATACGATGTTAAAAATGAAAAGTGAGTCTATAGTTTGTAACATTGGTCATTTTGATAACGAAATTCAAGTAGATGAATTAATTGATTATAAAGGTATAGAAAGGATTACTATTAAACCGCAAGTAGATAAGTTTATTTTCCCTGACGGACATTGTATTTATTTATTAGCAGAAGGAAGATTAGTAAATTTAGGATGTGCAACTGGCCATCCATCATTTGTGATGAGTAATTCTTTTACTAATCAAACTTTAGCTCAAATAGAGTTATGGAATAAAAAACATGAGATAGGAGTTTACATGTTACCAAAAAAATTAGATGAAGAGGTAGCACGTTTGCATTTAGGAAAATTAGGAGTAAAATTAACAAAACTTACTCAAGAACAAGCTGATTACATTGGAGTTCCGGTAGATGGTCCTTATAAAGCTGACCATTATAAATATTAAAAAATGAAACGCTATATACCTTATATAATTAAACTAAACATAGTATTATTAAGTTTTACATTATTTTTTAGTGGTTGCAAAGAGTACAATAAAGAATTTCCTTATGTTCGGTTTGTACAAACCTTTGACTTATTTATGTCCAGCAATGTAGATTTACTTCAATTTGCCGGTTCGGTAATTGACTCAACAGTTGGTTACAAAGGTATAGTAGTGTTTCGTAGAGCTTATGATGAGTATTATGATGATTTTGTTACTTTTGATTTAACTTGTACAAATCCTGACTGTCATTTTAATTATAAAATATCGGTTCCCAGCTTTAGTTTGTTTGCTACATGTAGCAATTGCGGGGTGGTTTATGATTTATACAATTATGGGTTTCCAACAACGTTAAACGATTCTGTATTAAATAGAAATGTATCAGCATCGGGAACACCTTTAAAAAGGTATAGTACTTATTACGATGGGCGATATGTATCAGTTGAAAATTAATAGGTAGTAGTATGAAAGATGTAATAATTATGTTGTTAATCGGAGCTATGTGGGTGCTTTTGCCTACAATTCCGGTATTAATTAACAAAAAGAAGAAAGTTCAGCAGAAAAAACCTTCTCCAATCAAAAGTTCGGGACAAAATAAAAATTTAAAAAAAAGACAAATTACAGTTGGAAATGGTGAACAAATTGTTGATAACTTAGGTGAAAAATTACCTCAAAAATATAATATTGCATTAGAAAAACCTTTGCTTAAACGTGAAAGTTTAATAAAAGATGAAGAAATTATAAATAAAATAGAAGAAAATAAAGAAAATAAAGAAAAGTTAAATACTGATATTGATAATGAAGAAGCTGACAATCAGGCAATTATATCTTTAGGTTTAGAATCAATAAAAAAAGGAATAATTTTTTCTGAAATTTTAAGCTCTCAATACATAGATTATAATAAAAATTAGTTAATTTTGCAAGCAGGACTCTTTATTTTTAAAATAAGGATTGTCCTTATTGTTGTTTATTAAAAAAAATAATAATGTAAAACTATATGGTATGTTAAAAAGATTACTTTTATCACTAGGATTTTCATTTATTCTAAGTGTCGGTTTATTTGCACAAAGTGCTACATTGAAAGGTACGGTGGTAGATAGAGACACCAAAGAACCTATACCGTTAGCAAGTGTTGTATTACAAGTTGATGGTGTTCAAAAGGGTGGTGCTGCAGCAGATTTTGATGGAGTTTACACAATTAAACCTATTGAACCTGGAGTTTATACAATTCTTGTAACAGCTGTAGGTTACCAAACACAACAGATGAATAATGTTAGAATTCTTGCAGAACAAATTAACTGGCAAGACTTAACATTAAAAGCAACAACTGTTAGTTTGGAAGCTTTTGAGATTGTAGAATACGAAGTCCCTTTAATTAGCAAAGATAAAACGCAAACAGGAGGAACGATGACTTCAGAAGAAATTGAAAAATTACCTGAAAAATCAGTTGCTGCCGTTGCAACATCAGTCGGTGGAGTTTTTTCACGAGATGGAGAAGTAGGTAGTATTAGAGGTCAAAGATCTTCGGGAACTGTTTACTACATAGATGGTATTAAAGTTACAGGATCTGTTTCGTTGCCTCAATCTGCATACGATCAAATTTCAGTTGTATTAGGTGGGGTTCCTGCACAATACGGAGACGTAACAGGAGGTGTTATTTCCATGACCACCAAAGGGCCAAGCCGTGATTTTGGAATGGGAGTTGAGTACCAAACTTCCGGTTTTGGAGAAAAAGCAGGTTTAGATCCATTTGGATACAATAGATTAGGTATAAACTTAAACGGTCCGCTAATTAAGAGTAAAAATCCTGCAGATCCAACTTCTATCTTAGGATATTTTATTGCAGGAGACTTTATTTATAGAATGGATGGTGCTCCTCGTAGAGGTGGTGTTTGGGTTGCTGAAGATGAGTATTTAAAATCACTTCAAGAAAATCCAATTAGATTATCAGATGCTGGGACCGGCGTTTGGCATAATGCTAACTTTATTAAAGAAGAAAATCTTGTTAAAAGGAAACAAACTCCAAACACATCAGGATTTTCAGTTGCATTATCAGGTAAATTAGATGTTAAAACGTCACCAACAGCTAACCTTATCTTTGGAGGAAACTTTAATTATTCTACAGGTTCAGATTATGAGTTTTATTCTTCTATGATGAATTATGATGAAAATCCATGGTCAAGTAGTCGAACAATAAGAGCATACGGTAGATATTCACAAAGGTTTAAAACTGATGAAGACGCTCTACTTCAAAATATATACGTACAATTACAAGCCGATTATACTAACTATTCCAGTAAGTGGCAAAGTGCTAAGCACAAAGATAATTTGTTTAATTACGGATATATAGGAAAATATGAAACTATCAGGACAAGGCAGTACTCAGAACTTCCATCCTATGGAGTGATTATTGATGGTGATACATTAATCTTAAATGATGTTAGAGTTTTTACAGGTTATGCCGATTCTATAATTAACTTTACAGGTGGCGATGCTAATCCATATTTAGTAAATTATATGAACCAATATTACAGTATCTTTAATTCACCAGAAGGATTCTATGATAATAAAAACAGCATTCAAGCTGCTAATGGTTTATTAAACGGGTTTGGTCCTGAGTCAATATATGGCTTATTTGCTTCTCCGGGTTCAAACAGATCAGGATATGGATATAGTGAAAACCATCAAATTGGAGTTAACTTTATGATTAATGCCGATATTAAAGATCATGCCTTCCAATTAGGATTTCAATTTGAACAAAAAATTAATTCATTTTTCTCATTATCACCAACCCCAATGTGGCATTATATGAGAAATTTTATGAATAGCCATATTTCAGAATTAGATTTAAGTAATCCAATTTTACAATATAGTGAAGATGGAGTATTTTTAGGACAAGTAGATTATAATTTCGCTTATTCTGAAGGTTCACAATTTACAGTCGATAAAAGTATTCGTCAATTATTAGGATTACCTATTGATGGTAGAGAGTGGATAGATATTGATTCTTACGATCCTGTTAATAATACTATGAATTATTATGATAATGCAGGTAATTATATAGTAGGAACATTAAGTGATGATTTATCTTTAGATATGTTCTCACCATCAGAACTATTAGATAATGAATTAGTAAGTTATAGTGGTTTTGACGCTTACGGTAACAAAGTAAATGGTATAAAATCTATAGAAGAATTCTTAACAGGTACAGATGAAAGAGGTGACCTATCAAGATTAATAGGTGCTTCTAGACCTATGTACATTGCCGGTTATATTCAAGACGTATTTGCTTTTAGAGATCTTATTTTTAACGTAGGTGTTCGTGTTGATGCTTATGATGCTAACCAAGCAGTATTAAAAGATCCATACTTATTATATCCGGCCTATACAGTTGCAGATATAAAAGGTAATCCAAATTTACCCGAATCTATAATAAGTTCTTCTATTCCAACTAATATGGGTGACGATTTTGTCGTTTATATCGATAATGTGAACGATCCTAAAGCTATTATGGGTTATCGTTCCGGAAGTACATGGTACGATGCTACAGGTACTTTTACACTAGACCCTGAAACAGCATTAAACGCAGGTAATGGTATTGCTCCTTACTTAGTTGATCCGGCAAAAGCAGGTCAATTAGATGCTAGTATGTTTACAGATTATAAGAGTCAAATAAACGTAATGCCTAGAATTTCGTTCTCATTCCCAATTTCCGATGAAGCGTTATTTTTTGCTCACTACGATATTTTAACTCAAAGACCTATGTCGTATTCAACATTGAGTATAACAGATTATTACTATTTACCGACAAAAACTTCACAAACTATTAGTAACCCTAACTTAAAGCCGGAAACTACTATTGAATATGAAGTTGGTTTTACACAAGCTTTAACTGCTTCATCTGCTTTAACAATTTCAGCTTTCTACAGAGAGTTAAGAGATCAAATTCAAATATATCGTTTTACAGGTGCTTATCCTAAAACATATTATTCATTTGAAAACTTAGACTTTGGTACTATTAAAGGGTTAACATTATCATATGACTTACGAAGAACAAGAAATATTAGATTAAAAGCTTCTTATACTTTACAATTTGCTAATGGTACAGGTTCCGACCCCGAAGCAACAAGAGCAATTGTTTCTTCAGGACAACCTAACTTAAGAACATTAACACCATTAGATCAAGACCAAAGACACAGAGTTACTTTAAACATTGACTATCGTTATGGTCATGGAAAAGAATACAATGGTCCTAAAACTTATAAAACAAATAAAAAAGGTGAAGAAAAAGTTATAAGATGGCTAGAAGGTACCGGTTTAAACGTTTCTTTTGCTGGTGGTACAGGTACACCATATACAAAATCAAGTAAAGTATTCCCATTAACTGCTCCAAGTAGAGTTATTGATGGATCTATTAATGGTTCACGTATGCCATCATTCTTTAAAGCAGACTTACGTTTAGATAGAGATATTTTCTTAGATCCTATTAAAGAAGGCGGTCGCGGATCATATATTAATGTATTCTTACAAGTATTAAATGTATTTAATTCCGCTAACGTTTTAACTGTTTATTCAGCTACAGGTAACCCCGATGATGACGGTTACTTAACATCTGATTTATATCAGAATATTATTCAACAACAATTGAGTGAAGAGTCTTATAGATTATTATATTCGATAAGATGTAATAATCCGGCACACTATGCAGGACCTAGATTAATACGTGTTGGTTTAAGTTATAATTTTTAGTTAAATATTTAAGAAGTTCATTAAAATGAAAAATAATATAATTATGAGAAATATTTACAGTTTGTTTTTATCAATTGTTTTGTGTTTTGCTTTATCCATTAATGTTTCCGCAGAGGAAGTTAAGGGTGGAAGTAAATCACCACAAACAATTAAATCAAACTCTGCCGGATGTGCTCCAGGAGCGGGATATAAAATGCTACAAGTTAATAATGTAAGCTGCCGTATTAACACAGGAGGTGACATGTGGTGGGATTTTGAAAACCCAATGTACGAAATTCCTGCAGGGTCTAATAAAACCTCAATGTTCTCTGCGGGGTTGTGGATTGGAGGTATAGATCTCCACAATCAGTTAAAACTTGCTGCAGTTAGATTCCGTCAAGGGCCTGCAGCCTTAGGATTACCGGGTGGTAATGATTATTGGCCGGGTCCATTATCAACAGACGATAAAGCAACAATCGATCCTTCAACTTGCTTAGAATACGATAAGTTGTTCTATATGTCGAATGCGATGGTTTCAGAATTTTTGGCTCATTGTGATCCTGAAACAGGTATTTTTGATCCATACATAGATCCTGAATATACTATTCCACAAGAAATCATAGATTGGCCGGCTCATGGTGATCCAAGCCCGGGTAAAAATCAAAGCTATTATTTAGCTCCATTCTATGATAATGATAATGATGGAAATTATGATCCTTATGCCGGTGATTATCCATATTATGATTTTAGTAATGTGTTATGTCCTATTAATTATGCAGGTGATACTTCATATCGTCCACAACCTACAATGGAAGGTAATGGATTATTAGTTGACCAAGTAATTAAAGGAGACGAAACATTATGGTGGGTATTTAATGATAAAGGTAATATTCACACAGAAACTTTCGGACAACAAATCGGTTTTGAAATTAGAGCTCAGGCATTTGCTTTTGCTTCAAATGACGAAATCAACAACATGACATTCTATTCATACGAAATTATTAACCGTTCTACATATGTTTTAAGAGATACTTATTTTAGTCAATGGGTTGATACCGACTTAGGTTTCCCAAAAGACGACTATGTAGGTTGTGATGTATTAAGAGGATTAGGATATTGTTATAATGGTTACGATGTAGACGGTCAAGGTCAATATAACGCATATGGTGCACAGCCTCCTGCAATTGGTGTTGACTTTTTCCAAGGTCCATACTTAGATCCGGATGGGTATGATAACCCTGCATTCTATGGAGATGGATTAAAAGGTCCTTCATATAATGCTAAAGGAACTTCAAATGATAAGTTAGATTGTAGTATAGTAGAACAAGACGGCTTTTTAATTAACTTTAACTACGGTGAAGGACCGAAACAAGGTCCAAGATATGGTACTTTTTTAGTTAACTCAGCTGCTATTAACGGTGTTAACTTTGGTAACGGTATTGTAGATGATGAACGTTTTGGTATGAGACGTTTTGTTTATCACAATAATGGAGGTCCTGATTATATGAGTGATCCAAACTATGCTGCCGATTATTACAACTTATTAAGAGGTATTTGGAACGACAATACTAAGATGAAATATGGCGGAAATGCACACGTAAGTTCAGGTGCTGAAGATTTAGAAACAGACTTTATGTTCCCTGGCGATTCAGATCCATGTTTATGGGGAACAAGAGGTAAAAAACCTAATGAACCATATTGGACAGAAGTAACAGCAGGTAACCAACCGGAAGATAGACGTTTTATGCAGTCTGCCGGTCCTTTCGAATTACAACCTGGCCAAGTTAACTATATTACCGTTGGTATTCCATGGGCAAGAGCAACTTCAGGCGGTGCTTGGGCATCAGTTGAATTATTGAGAAAAGTTGACGATAAATGTCAAGCATTATTCGACAACTGTTTTGCTGTTGTAAATGGACCAAATGCTCCTGATTTAACTATTAGAGAATTAGAAAATGCAGTTGTAATATATATTACAAATCGTAAAACTAACGATTCAGGAAATAACTTTGCAGAATCTTATTTTGAAGTTGATCCATATATTGCAACATTAAGTACTGATTCCATATCTTATGATTCAGCTTATCGTTTCGAAGGTTACATAGTATTTCAATTAGCTGATGCCGAATGTTCAATTTCAGATTTAGGAAATAGTGATAAAATTAGACAAGTATTCCAATGCGATGTTAAGAATGGAGTTAAAAAACTTGTAAACTATAATTATGATAATTATATTGGTGCAGATGTTCCACAGGTTATGGTTGACGGTGCAGATGAAGGTATTACTCACTCTATTACATTAACAAAAGACGCCTTTACAGACCAACCTTTAATTAACCACAAATCATATTACTACACAGCAATTGCTTATGGTTATAATGAGTATATGAAGTATTCTTCTCAACCGGAACAATTTGTTGAAGGTGAAGTAGGATTAGGTGGACAAAAAATACCATTCTTGTCAGGAAGAAAAAATATTAGAAATTACGAAGCAATCCCTCACAAACCATTAGGAGGATTAATAGTAAATTCTAAATATGGTGAACAACCTCCTATTACTCGTTTACAAGGTAATGGTAACGGAGGATTTGTTCTTCAGTTAGAACAAGAATCTATAGATGAAATTTTATCTAAAGAACCTATTAAATACGAACTTGACGAAAATGGAAACTTGGTTATAGGTTCATTTTTAACAGATGATGGAGTTACTTTCCCAGGTGCATTACAGCAAATAACTAAAATGGGTGATGATGAATATCCAATAGCATATGAATTAAAGTATAAGAGAAACTTTGGTCCATTAGCTATTAAAGTTATTGATCCATTAAATGTTATTGACTCTAAATATCAAATTGTTTTTGACTCTATGTATTATGAAACATTACATAATGTTAGTGAAGATACAAGAGTATTAGATACAGCTAGTAAGTTAGTAAGCGGTTGGAAGTTGGTAGATATGAATACAGGTAAAACTTACCATTCAGATACATCAATAGTTATTAAGAACGAACAATTATTCTTAGATTTAGGTATATCAGTTACAATGGAACAAGTTTTCCATAATAAACCTTATGCTGTAGGTCATATCGAAGATCTTGGACAACCTAAACCTGTAAGACATATCTTAGTTCGTGAAAGTGGATTATTAACCTCACAAGTTATTTATAAAGACAGTACCAAAAAGTGGTTATCAGGAATTTCAGATATAGATGAAAATGGTCCTTATAACTGGATTAGATCAGGTGAAAACGCAGATCCGGATAACCCAGCAAACAATGACTGGTCAGTTTCAATTGGTAGTGCAGGTACACCGGTAGGTACTGCTTACGATCCAACAGGTGCATATGAAAAAGTTGCTGATGGAACTTGGGCTCCATATTTATTAACAGCACATCACGGACAACATGTTGTAGCTCCTGCTTACGATGTTGATTCAAAAATTGGATCATTAATGGACAATGTTTATAGTGTTGATATTGTATTAACATCCGATAAATCTAAATGGACTCGTTGTCCTGTTGTGGAAATGTGTCCTGATCCAACATTATCAGAAGGAAACCAAGAAAGATTTTTAATCAGAAAAGCTCCTTCAATTGATAAATATGGTAATAAAGCAGATCCTGCAAAAGGTAATGTATATAATGATCCTGAATCTCCAAACTATATTAGTGCAACGGGTATGAGTTGGTTCCCTGGTTATGCAATCAATGTTGAAACAGGAGAAAGACTAAATATTATGTTTGGTGAAGATTCATGGTTAGTAGGAGAAAATGGTAGAGATATGAAGTGGAATCCAACATCTAATATTGTATTGGATATGTATTATCCACCAAGCATTTACACAAATCCTCCTGCATCTTCATTATTATTAGGAGGTAAACATTATATATATGTATTTGGTGCAAACACCGGAGTATATTCTCCTGGTATCCCAAACCCAACTTTTGATTCACCGGCTTATGATGCAGGTTTATGGGCTCACTTTAACTTAACTAACTCAGATTTACCAGAAGCATTAATTGATATGCGTATTCAAAATGTTTATGCAAATGTTATGTGGGTAGGTATGCCTTTAATCAATAAAGCATATTATAACACTGATCAAAGTTATTTAGATAACGAAGTTAAACTTCAATTTAGAGTTAATAGACCTTACTTAAGATACTTCTCAAATGTATCGTTAGATTTAGAAGAAGAATCAAATCTATCATACAACAGATGCTATCCTGCATACGAGTTTTCAACTGAAAATTTAGCAACTGAAAAAGACATTGAAGAAGTATTAGTTGAAGAATTACAATACATTAACGTTGTACCTAATCCATATTATGGAATTTCCGATTACGATGCAACTCAGTTAGATAACATAGTTAAAATAACTAATTTACCAAAAACTTGTACTATTAGTATTTACAACTTAGGTGGTCAATTGGTTCGTCGATTTACAAAGAATAGTGAACAAACATACCAAGACTGGGATTTAAAAAACATGTATAATATTCCAATTTCCAGTGGTATGTATCTAATACATGTTAATGCTCCCGGTGTAGGAGAGAGAACTTTGAAATGGTTTGGTCAGTTACGTCCTGTTGACTTAAATACATTCTAATTTCCTTAATGGTTTATTATTAAAAATTATAACATGATGAAAAAATTATATAGAAAATATTTATTAGCTTTAGTAGCAATTTTAATAATAAGTCCCACAGTTCTTATTGCAGGTAATAAGGACCGTACGGGTGAAGCAGGTGCTTCGGAATTATTACTGAATCCGTGGGCATCTAGTTCAGGTTGGGGAAATTGTAACACTGCAGCTGTTAGAGGTATCGAAGGTACCTTTATGAATATTGCAGGTACTGCTTTCACAAAAGGAACCGATGTTAACTTTACCTACATGAGATATTTATCACAGGTAAATATCTACACTATAGGATTAAATCAACAAGTAGGTTCAGCAGGTGTTTTAGGAATGTATCTTATGAATTTATCATTTGGTGAAATTCCAATTACTACAACAGATTTACCCGAAGGAGGGCAAGGTACTTACTATCCAAACTTCTTAAATATAGGGATCTCTTATGCAAGAATTTTCTCTAATAGTATTTATGGTGGTGTTATGGTTAAGATTATCAACGAATCACTACCTAATACAAGAGGTACAGGAGTTGCTTTTGACGTTGGAATTCAATATGTTACAGGTAAAAAAGAAAACTTAAAGTTCGGTATTACCTTAAAAAACTGGGGACCAACAATGAAATTTACCGGTGATGGTGCAAGTATTCGTACTAAATTAAAAGGTAAAGGGGAAAACCAATTCACATTGGAAGTTAGACCTAATCCTTTTGAATTACCATCACAATTGTTAATAGGTTTGGCTTACGATTTTCTTTTCGAAGGAGACTATCGTTTAACCTTTGCAGGTTCGTTTATTTCAAACGCATTTGCTAACGACCAATTTGCTTTAGGTGCCGAATTCGACTTCAAAGATTACTTACAAATTAGAGGAGGTTATACTTATGAAGACGGTATCTTTTCAAAAGACACTCGTACAAACTTATTCATTGGTCCAAGCTGTGGTATATCAGTTAAGATTCCTACAAATAAAGAAACAAGAAACGGATTTAAATTTGACTATAGTTATAGATTTACGCATCCTATTAATCAAGGAGCTCATACTATAGGTGTATTATTAGATTTCTAAACTTATTTAACATAACTAAAAGTGAAAGAACCCTATATTCCATGGGGTTCTTTCTTTTTTGTTTAAATTGATTATATTATTATGTCTGTTACATACTTTACGGAAGAAGGTTTAAAAAAATTAAAAGAGGAGTTAGATCATTTAATATCTGTAGAACGCCCTGCTATATCAAAGCAAATTGCAGAAGCAAGAGATAAAGGTGATTTATCTGAAAATTCCGAATACGATGCGGCAAAGGAAGCTCAAGGGTTATTAGAGCTTAAAATTTCTAAGATGATGGAAACTGTTCGATCTGCTAAAATAATAGATGAGTCTAAATTAGATTTGTCTAAAGTACTTATTTTGTCTAAAGTTAAAGTCTTAAATTTAAATACTAATAAAGAAGCAGAATATACGTTAGTTCCTGAAAACGAGGCAAATATTAGGGAACTTAAAATATCTGTAACATCTCCTATTGCTAAAGGCCTATTAGGTAAAAGTGTAGGTGATATTGCAGAAATAAAAATACCGGCAGGTTTATTAAAATTAAAAATATTAGAAATAAATAGATAAATTTATTATTATGGCAACTATTTTTTCAAAGATAGTAAAAGGCGAAATCCCATCATATAAAATTGCAGAAAATGATAACTGCTATGCCTTTTTAGATATTAATCCAATAGCAAAAGGTCATACATTAGTAATACCTAAAAAAGAAGTAGATTATTTTTTTGATATGGATGATAATTTATATCATGAATTATTAGACTTTACTAAAGAAATAGCTGCAGCACTTAAAAAAACTTACAATTGTAAAAAAGTAGGAATGGCAGTAATTGGTTTAGATGTAAACCATGCACATATACATTTAGTTCCACTAAATAGTACTGCTGATATGGATTTTTCTAAAGTAACAATGAAATTTACAGATGAGCAATTTCAGGAAATAGCTGCTGAGATTCGTGCAAATTTGTGAGATTTTTGAATTCGAAAAAATAACCTTATTTATTACTATTAGTTTAAATATAAAAAAAGCTATCTAAGAGTAAATTAGATAGCCTTTTTTATGTTTATTATAAAAATCAAATACGATTAATTTAATAAGCTCGTTTATTTTTATTTTCGTATGCATAAATAAATGCAAGGTTAGCAACTCTATTACCTCCCGGGGTAGGATAATTCCCTGTAAAATACCAATCACCGGTATTGTTTTTACAAGATTCGTGTAAACTTTCAATATCTTGGAATACAACTTTTACCTTTGTTTTACAATCATCAGGAGTAACAATTTCAGCTATTTTGTCAGAAATTTCATCTGCAGTAAAGTAACTATAAAACTCTTTTATATAATTCTTTTCAAATATTTTTTCAGAATCTTCTATAGCCTTTACTTTTTTATAGAGTTCCTCAACTACACCCATCATGTTTTTTTCTTTAAAAAGTTCTAAGGTTGCTTTATATGCTACAAATTCATCCATTTTAGCCATGTCTATACCGTAACAATCAGGATAACGTAATTGAGGTGCAGATGAACCTATAATGATTTGTTTAGGTTTAAGTCTGTCTAAGATCTTTATAATGCTTTGGCGTAATGTAGTACCTCTAATTATAGAGTCGTCTATTATTACTAAATTATCGATATTATTTCTTATTACCCCAAAAGTGATGTCGTAAACGTGTGCAACTAAATCGTCACGCTCTTTGTCTTCAGTAATAAAAGTTCTAAGTTTAATATCTTTTACAGCAATCTTTTCAAATCTTGGATGAACTTTTAAAATATCTTTTATTTTTTCTTTATCATTTAGATAATCTAATGATGCTAATTGTTGATATTTAATCTCATTACAGTAGTTTGTAACTTCGTTCATTAAGCCGTAATATGCGTCAATTGCCGTATTAGGTATGTATGAGAAAACACTGTTTTTAATGTCGTAATCTATTTCTTTTAATAATTTTTTTGCTAAAAATTTACCTAACTGTTTTCTTTCAAAATATATATCTTTATCTGTCCCCCTCGAAAAGTAAATACTTTCAAAAGAACACGGTTTAGGTGTTTCTGATGGTTTAGTATAATAATCTAATTGAACATTACCATTTTGTTTAACTATTAAAACTTGTCCCGGTAATAATTCTTTAATTTGATTTGCTTTTAAATTAAAAGTAGTTTGGATTACAGGACGTTCTGATGCTGCAACTACTACTTCATCATCTTGATAATAGAATGCTGGTCTAATACCGTTAGGATCTCTAAAAATAAAAGCATCCCCATGACCTAACATCCCACCAATAACGTATCCACCATCCCAATATTTAGTTGCATTTTTTAAAATAGATAAGATATCTAAGTTTTCTATTATTTTATTAGTAGCATCTATTTTATTTACTCCTTGAGATTTAAAAAGTTGATATAATCTTTCATTTTCTTCATCTAAAAAATGTCCTATCTTTTCTAAAATAGTTACTGTATCGGAAGTTTGTTGAGGATATTGTCCTATTTGAACTAATTGTGAAAAAAGTTCCGGAATATTGGTTAAATTAAAGTTCCCGGCTAAAAATAAATTTCTAGTTTTCCAGTTATTAGTTCTCATAACCGGATGTATATTTTGAATATTATTTCCTCCATAAGTTCCATATCGGAGATGACCTAAATATACTTCTCCAACAAATGGAATGTTATTTTTAACCCACTCACTATCTATTTCTTCTTTTGAAACATTATTATATATAGTTGAAATATTAGAAAATACTTGAGTAAAAACATCTTTAATAGGATATCTGTCATTAGATCGGATATTGTACATATACTGAACACCGGGTGGTAGATTTAGCTTAACACATGCCATTCCGGCACCATCCTGACCTCTATTATGTTGTTTTTCCATTAATAAATGCATTTTATTTAATGCATAAAAATAAGTGCCGTATTTTTTATAATAATAATCTATAGGTTTTAATAATCTCATTAAAACAATACCACACTCGTGTTTTATTAGTTCACTCATATATATTTATTATTTTACACAAAAATAATAAAAAAAAAAGTATTTTTGCAATATCACTAATAATTAAAATAACAATAACTCTAATGAGTAGAAAATCAATTGCAATATATAGCAGAAAATTTATTCCCGGTAGTATAGATTCACTTAAAAAGATTGTCAAGAAAATAGAAGATAATGGATATAAAGTCTTATTACACAGAGGTATATTTGACACGGTAATTCCAAAAATTCATTTTTCAGAAAACCCTTATCCTTTTTCGTGTAAAGATGATTTATTATTCCATAATACTAAGATGTTGTTTTCTATTGGAGGTGATGGTTCCATTTTAGATTCCGTTCGTATAGTTGACGATTCTAATATTCCCGTTTTAGGTTTTAATTTTGGAAGAATGGGTTTTTTATCTATGGTAAAAAAAGATAAAATAGATGATATTCTTGACGAATTATTTTTAGGAAAATACGAAATAGAAGAACGTACATTAGTTAATATCAGAACTTCTGATAATTTATTCAAAGACAATAATTATGGATTAAATGAAGTTAGTTTTCAACGTAATGGCCCAAATTCTATGCTTAGTGTAAAAGTTTGGGTCGACGATTTATATCTTAATAAATATTGGGGAGATGGCTTAATAATAGCTACCCCAACAGGTTCTACGGCTTATTCCTTGAGTTGTGGAGGTCCTATTTTAGTACCGGAAGTAAAAAGTTTTGTCTTAAGTCCTATCTCTTCACACAATTTGACGGTTGGTTCCATCGTTATACCTGAAAATAGTATTATAAGATTAATTGTTGAATGTAGAGAAGAAAACTTTAGCGTAAACATAGATTCTAATTCTGCATGTTTTAAAAGCGGATCAGAGTTCATTATCTCTAAAAATAGATTCAACTTTAATTTAATAAGACCTAATTGCATTAACTTTTTTAATACTATACGAGAAAAATTAAATTGGGGCATTGATATAAGAAATTAAAAAAAGATGTATATTTGTAATTTTATGTTAATATCCCAGTTTTCGTTTGTTAGTGACTATTAGGATCTAAGAATAGGATATTAAGATATTTACTTATGAAGGTTTATTTTAAAATAGTATTAATTACTTTGTCTATAATTTTTAGTGTTGCTATTGAGGCTCAAAATGCCGGAAATAGAAATATCAATACTGAAGTAGGATTATCTGCAGGTATCAGTTTCTATTTTGGAGAATTAAATCCTGTAACTCCCTTTCATTGTCCAAGGTTTACAGGAGGGTTATTCATAAGACAAAATATAAACAAACGAATTGCATTAAGAGGTTCTCTAAATTATGCAAATTTATTTGCTGCAGATAGTATTTCAGGAGAACTTCCCTCAAGAGACGGGTGGTTTAATACTCAAATATTGACTACAAACTTATTTTGTGAAATTAACTTTTTGCCGTTTTATATAGGTGCAAAACGAGAATATATTACTCCTTATATAATTGGAGGAGGAGGTTTTACTTTCCCTCTTACGCATCATGGAAGTTTTCATGATTCAAGAGGGAGTACTATAATTATCCAAAATGAAAATATTGGTCTTGATTACCAAAACGGACTAATAGGAGTTAATAATAAAGTATCTATCCAATTAGCTTTTGGTGTAGGTTTAAAATATTCATTCTCCAAATATATTGGAATGCATGCCGAGTGGGTTTTTTACAGACAATTTACAGACTGGATAGATGGAATGTATTATTATAATTACGATGATTTTTTAGACAATGAAATGTTTGTTCCAATAGAAGAGCAACAAGATGGATATCCGTTTTTTAATGAAAATAATATACTTTATATATGTAATTCCGATAATCCGGATTATCATTCATTTGTAGAAGTAGGATTTTCCTTTAGTTTTCAGTTGTTTAGAAAAGACGATTGTAAAGAACAAAGACAATTAAGATAATAAAATGAAAAATTTACCTAAGCATATAGGGATAATAATGGACGGCAATGGTCGTTGGGCAACTAAGAGAGGGGAAGACAGGTTATATGGTCATACTAATGGTCAAGTAGCTGTGGAAGAAGTTATTAAGGGAAGTTTAAAGTTAGGTATTAAATATTTAACCTTGTATGCATTTTCTAAAGAAAATAACAAAAGATCTAAAAAAGAAGTAGATGGCTTAATGGACTTGTTTGTTAGTGCTATTAATGAAAATTTAGATGAATTAATAGAAAATGAAATAAGAGTCTTTACAATAGGAGAAATTGAATTACTTCCTAAAAAAGTTGTGGAAAAGATTGAATTATGTAAAGAAAAGACCAAAAATTTTGATAAACTAAATGTTGCTTTGGCTTTAAATTATTCTTCGCGAGATGAGTTGGTTCGTACATTTAAAAGAATAAACCAAGATATTGATAATAATAAAATAACAATAAATGATATTGATGAACAATTAATATCTTCCTATTTAGACACTCATTTCTTCCCAGACCCTGACCTAATAATCAGAACTGGAGGAGAAGTTAGGTTGAGTAACTTTTTATTGTGGCAATCGTCTTATGCTGAGCTTTACTTTACAGATATACTTTGGCCGGATTTTAAAGAGAGTCATTTAATAGATGCTGTAGAAGAGTATGCAAAACGAGATAGAAGGTTTGGTAAGGAAACAAGTAAATAATTAAATAGTAAAGTATGAAATATAAGTACATATATAAATACATAATAATCTTATCAATTTTTTGTTTTAGCTTAAGTTTAAAAGCTCAAGTTACGTTTTCCACTGATAAAAATGTAGACTATACAAATCCAAAGGAATATGTAGTTGGCGGTATTACAATATCGGGTGTACAATTTTTAGACGAAAACGTTTTAAAAATGATTGTCGGAATAAAAGTAGGTGATACTATTAAAGTTCCCGGTGATAAAACTACTAAAGCAGTTAAAAATTTGTGGAATCAAGGATTATTCTCAAAAGTTTCCTTAAGGATAGTAAATATAGTAGAAAACAGAATATTTTTAGATGTTAATTTAGAAGAAAAACCTCGTTTATCAAAATTTAATTTTAAAGGAATAAAAAAATCTGATGCTGATGATATTCGTAAAATCTTAGATATATCTAGAGGCGATATTGTAAACGATAATATGTTAATTAGCTCTACTAACAAAATAAACGACTTTTATGCTAAAAAAGGTTATTATAATGTAGATTTGGATATTATTCAAACACCTGATACGGCAGAGATAAATAGTTTAATTTTAACTTTTGATATTAATAAAAACAAAAAGATTAAAATTAAAAAAATTAATGTTTACGGAAACGATGCCTTAGACGATCAACAAGTTAAGAGAACTTTTAAAGACACTAAAGAAAAAGGTTATTTTAAAACTTTTAGTTATTTAGATACATTGTTTATCTCTACAGTAAAAAAATCTACTACTTTGGATTACGGTGAAATTCTTTACAATTTCTATCAATATACTGCAAATAATACTAATATACGTTTATTTAAATCTTCTAAATTTGTTGAGGAAAAATGGGAAGAAGATAAACATAAATTAATAGAAAAGTACAATTCATTAGGTTATAGAGATTTTAAAATTTTAAACGATTCAGTTTACTTTACCCCGGATAAAAAGGATTTACTTCTTGATATTGACATTTCGGAAGGTCATAAATATTATTTTAGGAATATTACGTGGGTAGGAAATACAAAATATTCATCCGAACAGTTAAACAACATATTAAAAGTTCAAAAAGGTGATGTTTACAATAGAAAACATATGGAAACAAACCTTAACTTTAATATGAACGGTATGGATGTAAGTTCCTTATATATGGATGATGGGTATTTGTTTTTTAGAGTTATACCTGTAGAAGTTTTAATAGAAAACGATTCTATAGATATACAAATGCAAATGATAGAAGGTCCTCAAGCTTATATCAACAAAGTTAAAATCTTAGGTAATACAAAAACTAATGACTTTGTTGCAATGCGTGAAATAAGAACAAGACCCGGAGATTTATTTAACCGTTCCAATATTATCAGATCTACAAGAGAACTTGCTTCCTTAGGCTATTTTAACCCGGAAACTATTACTCCGGATGTACAACAAAACTCTCAAGACGGAACAGTAGATATTATATATAAAGTAGAAGAAACTTCTTCAGATAAATTGGAATTATCTGCAGGATGGGGTATGCGTAGAGTTATCGGTTCTGCAGGTGTGCAATTTTCTAATTTTTCACTCCGAAATATATTTAAAAAAGAAGCATGGAATCCTGTTCCTGTAGGTGATGGACAAACTCTATCGTTCAGATTCCAAACTTTTGGTAAAAGTTACATAGCATTAAACACTTCTTTTACAGAACCTTGGTTAGGTCGTAAAAAACCGAATGCTTTTACAACATCTTATACTTACCAAAGACAAACACCTTTAAGCATTGCAAAATCAGATGATAGTTTTGGAGTATTTAGCCAACACGGGTTAATATTTGGATTAGGTAGAAGACTGGAATGCCCCGATGATTTCTTTACCTTATATCAAAATATTTCGTTAATATATTATAACAGTAAAAATGGATATGCAGGTTATTCGTTTATGGACTTAGGAGATGGAGGTGATTTTTATAACATATCTTATGGAATTACTTTATCTCGTAATTCAACAGATCAACCATATTATCCAAGGATGGGTGCCGATATATCATTATCTATAAAAGCAACTCCGCCATATTCATTGTTTAACAGAAAAACACCTGAAGAATATGCACAAATGTCGTCAAGCCAAAAAAACAAATGGATAGAATATCACAGATGGGATTTTAAAGCATCTTACTATCAAAGGTTAATTGGTGATTTAGTATTGATGATGCGTATCAAATACGGATTCCTTGGTTGTTATAATAGAGATTTAGGAATAAGTAGCTTCGAGAGATATTATATGGGGGGAGATGGATTATCGGCATTTGCTATTCCTGATGGTAGAGAAATAGTGGGATTTAGAGGATATACTACAGGAAGTATGAGCCCTAAGGATGGAGCAACAATTTACAATAAAAACACAGTAGAATTAAGATATCCATTATCATTGAACCCTAATGCAACTATTTATGCATTACTATTTTTAGAATCAGGATATTCATGGGCCGATTTTAATTCCTTTAAACCCTTTGATGTATGCAGATCTGCCGGTATAGGTTTAAGAGTATTTATGCCTATGTTTGGTTTATTAGGTATAGATTGGGGATATGGATTTGATAATATTCCAGGAGAACCGAGTGCTGGTGGCAGTCAATTTCATTTCTCGATTAATGGCTCTATAGATTAATATTATATATAAATAGGAACTAACCAAATCATAAAAACATTAAGTAATTAATGCTTTGAGAAATTGAAAAAATAATATTAATAAGTTAAGGCATAGTTTTTGTAGAACTAAATTTTTGTTAACATAAATATTATTATAGATATGAAAATGAAAAAATATTTTTTAATCGTTTTAGTTGCATTGTTTAGCGTAGGCGCAACTGCACAAAAATTTGCTTATGTAGATACTGATTATATTTTATCTAAAATACCGGAATTTAATGATGCACAAGCACAATTAGATGATATGGTAGGCAAATGGCAAAAAGAAGTAGAATCTAAAATATCAGAGATAGATAAAATGTATAAAGAATATCAAGCAAATCGAGTTATCTATCCTGAAGAAATGAGACAAAAAAAGGAAAATGAAATCATAGAAAAAGAAACAAAACTTAAAGAATTCCAAAATTCGAAATTTGGTGAAGAAGGAGAGTTATTTAAAAAACGTAAAGAACTAATAGAGCCTATCCAAGAAAGAGTTTATAATGCTATCCAAGACGTTGCTCGTGATCAAAAATTAGCAATAATTTTCGACAAAGCCGGAACTACAACTGTTATTTATTCTGATATAAAATACAATGTTAGTGATGATGTTTTAGAAAATTTAGGTTACGCATATTAATTGTGAATTTATTTAGTGATATTTAATAAAAATTTGCTAACTTTGCACTTTAAAATAATATATAAAATATGAAAAAGAATATTAAATTAATATTAGCAGTAGTAGTTGCATTGGTAAGTGTTTCAACATTATCTGCACAAAAAGCTAACAAATTTGGTCATATAGATTTTGCAGCTTTATATGATTTAATGCCGGAAAAAGATTCAGTAGCCAAAGTTTACGAAAACTATATTAAAGATATTGAATCACAACTAATGGCTATGGGGCAAGAATTACAGACAAAAATGAGTGATTACGAAAAAAATCAAGCAGGAATGTCTGATATTATTCGCCAAACTAAAGAAAAAGAAATTTACGATTTAAATCAAAGAATCCAAGACTTTAGAGCTACCGGTGAACAACAATTAGCATTAAAAGAAGCTGAGTTAATGAGTCCATTAATTGAAAAAGCTCGTAAAGCCGTAGAAGAAGTTGCAAAGGCTAATGGTTACACCTATATCTTTAATAGCACGGGCGGAATTTTAATATATGCTGAACCTTCAGACGATATAATGGATTTAGTAAAAAAGAAACTTAATTTATAAAATAAATCTTTATTAAAAATAATTAAGGCAGGACATTTCTATTAATAGATGTCCTGCTTTTGATGTTTTAATATGTAATAAACTAATAAACATAATATTATGACAAGCAAGAAAGGTAAAGTCTTAGAACTTGAAAATGTGGTTATTAAGTTTGTTGGGGACAGTGGTGATGGAATGCAGTTGGCAGGAACTTTATTTGCCGACAATACAGCATTAGTTGGAAATGATTTTGCTACTTTCCCTGATTATCCGGCAGAAATTAGAGCTCCTCACAATACCGTATCGGGAGTTTCCGGATTTCAAGTTCATTTTGGCTCAAAACAAGTTTTATCCTCAGGAGATATTGCAGATGTTTTAGTTGCAATGAATCCTGCATCTTTAAAAACGAATCTAAAGAATGTAAAACGTGGAGGTACCATTATAGTTGATGCCGATACTTTTATAGATAAAAACGTTGAAAAGGCCGGATACGATTCTAACCCAATTCAAGATAATACTTTACAAGATTATCATGTAATTGCAGCTCCAATTACATCATTAACAAGAGAAGCACAAAAAGATTTAGATGTTGATACTAAATCTGCAGATAAATGTAGAAACGTATTTGCATTAGGAATTGTTTTCTTTTTATTTAACAGAGAATTAGAACCTACATTTGAGTATTTTGAAAAAAAGTTTGCTAAAAAACCTGTAGTTGTAGAAGCTAACAAAAAAGTGTTATTAGCAGGATACAGTTATGCAGAAAATACAGATGTTGCTGCAACAACATTTATTGTTAACAAATACGAACACAAAAAAGGCAATTATCGTTACATTAAGGGTAATGTAGCTACTGCATGGGGTTTTATTGCTGCTGCAGAAAAAGCCGGATTAGAATTATATTTAGGTTCTTATCCTATTACGCCGGCTACTGACATTTTAATCGAAATGGAAAAACGTCGTGATTTAGGTGTTAAGGCTTTCCAAGCAGAAGATGAAATTGCAGGTATATGTTCATCTATTGGTGCTGCTTATGCAGGTGCACTTGCTATTACATCAACTAGTGGTCCAGGTTTATCCTTAAAAAGTGAAGCATTAGGCTTAGCCGTAATGACAGAATTACCACTAGTATTAATAGATGTTCAACGTGGAGGTCCATCAACAGGATTACCTACTAAAACAGAACAATCGGATTTATTACAAGCATTATATGGTAGAAATGGAGAAGGTCAAGTTGTAGTTATTGCAGCTTCATCTCCCGGTAATTGTTTTTACTATGCATACATGGCTGCTAAAATAGCTTTAGAACATATGACTCCTGTTATATTATTAACAGACGGCTATTTAGGAAATGGTACAGAAGTAATTCAAATACCTGATTTAGATAAACTTCCTCCAATTACTCCAAGAATAGTAAAAGCTAACGATCCGGATTATGCTCCATATCGCAGAGATGAAAAAACTTTAGCAAGAGGATGGGCTATTCCTGGAACTGAAGGGTTACGTCATAGAGTTGGCGGATTAGAAAAATTAAATATTAAGGGAAGTGTTTCTCACGATCCTGAAAATCACCAAAAAATGGCTACCTTTAGAGATACCAAAGTTCAATTAATAGCTAACGAAATTGAATATCAAAAAATAATTGGTGATCAAGAAGGTGATTTATTAATAGTTGGATGGGGTGGTACATACGGTGCCTTAAGAAACTCATTTGATGTTTACAAAAAAGAAAATAAAGATCTTAAAGTTGGTTTATGTCATATAAACTATATTAATCCTTTACCAAGCAATTTAGCAGATATATTTTCAAAATTTAAGAAAATAATAGTTTGCGAATTAAACTTTGGTCAATTAGCTAAATTCTTGAGAATATCATTACCACAATTTGAGTATCATCAATTTAATAAACTAAAAGGTCAACCTTTTGCAGTTGCAGAACTTGTAGATGCTTACACTAAATTAATGGAGGAATAATAATGGCAGAAAATAAATATAATTTAAAAAGAGAAGACTTTTTAAGCGATCAAATGGTAAAATGGTGTCCGGGATGTGGAGACCATGCCATATTAGCTGGGCTATCTAGAGTTATGCCCCAATTAGGTAAGAGAAAAGAAGATATATTAATTATTTCTGGTATTGGATGTTCATCAAGAAGCCCATACTATATTAATACTTATGGAATGCATACTATTCATGGTAGAGCAATTCCAATTGCATCAGGAGCAAAGATAGCAAATCCTGACTTAAGTGTATGGGTAACTACAGGTGATGGCGATTGTTTGGCAATTGGTGGAAATCATTTTATTCATTTTTTACGTAGAAATATGGATATTAATGTTGTTCTTTTCAATAACCAAATTTACGGTTTAACAAAAGGTCAATACTCACCAACATCTCCATTCGGAAAAGTTACTGTAACATCTCCAATGGGAACTATAGAAGAACCATTTAATCCCGGGGAATTAGCAATTGGTGCAGGAGGTACTTTCTTTGCAAGAACAATAGACGTTGATTTAAAAATCATGAACGATGTATTATTAGCTGCTGCTAACCATAAAGGAGCTTCGTTTGTAGAGGTACTTCAAAACTGTGTTATCTTTAATAATGGTGCTTATGATTATTATAAAGATAAAAATGAAAAGGCAGATAGAATAATTTACTTGGAACAAGGTAAACCAATGATTTTCGGTAAAGAAAACAATAGAGGTTTAATCTTAGGAAAAAATCAAACCTTAGAAATGGTAACTATCGGCGAAGATGGAATAACAGAAGATGATATTTTAATCCATGATGCTACTCGCAAGGGCAAAGGAGTACATTTAATGTTAGCTCAAATGAAACCACCTTTCCCATTAGCAATTGGAGTTATTAGAGATGTAGATGCCCCAGTTTATACAGATTTATTAAATGATCAAATTGAAGAGGCAAAACAAAAATCTCATATCAAAAATGCCAGTGATTTAATGAATGATGGAAATGTTTGGACAATAGAATAAATAAGATTTTATTTTATTATAAACTTCACATAAAAAAAGGGGATATTAATTATCCCCTTTTTTTATATCTAATTTTCAATAAAAAAGGATATCAAGTTTGTAATTTACATTTAAAATAAAATTAATATTATATATAAATAGTGCAATTTGTATTGTATTTCCTTAGTTTTAAAAAAATTTAAAATAAAGATATATTCTTAAAACTTTTATATCTTTGCGAGAATAAAAAAATAACAAGAAAAAATTAGAATAAAAAGGTTTAAAATGAAGAAGTTATTTATAAATTTATTATTAGTTTTTAGCTCTTTTATGTTATTTGGACAGCCAATTTATAATGAATTTGGTATCGAATTAAAACATACAATGACTGCTGAAGAAGCAGAACTTTATAAAATATATGATGTAAGAACAGCTCCTACAGATCCTCCAACAGGACAAATCAGACCAATTGGTGAGTTTGAGCCTTCTGAAGCTGTTCTAATAGCCTATCCTTATCAATTTGGAATTCCTATTTCATTAATAAAAGAGATGGCAAAGGACATTAAAGTTATTATTGCTGTTCCGAATACCGGGTCACAAAATAATGTTACTAATCAATTGTCTAATTCGGGCGTTAACATGAACAATGTAGAATTTATGATTGCTCCTACAGATAGCTATTGGACTAGAGATTACGGACCATGGTTTATGGCAATAGATGACGACCATATTGCTATGTATGATTTTACTTATAATAGACCACGTCCAAACGATAATAATGTTAACCTAAAAGTTGCCCAATATTTGGGAATAGATCGATATGCATCTTCAATACAAGGTTGTGGTGGAAACTATATGGCAGATTCTAAGGATTTAGCTGCTTCAACAGATTTAATATTAGAAGAAAACACTAATTATACAGAAGCACAAATTCGTCAGCATTTCAATGATTATTTGGGTGTAGAAAATTATATGATTACAGAAGACCCATTAGCAGATTATATCAAACATATAGATTGTTGGGGTAAATTTTTAGCACCTAATAAAGTAATTATTGGTCAAGTTCCGGAATCGGATCCTAGATATCAAAGCTTCGAAGATGTAGCTAATTTATTTGCAAATACTACTTCTGCTTGGGGAATGCCTTTCGAAGTTTATAGAGTTTATACTCCGGGTGCTCAAGGATATTATGGGCAAGCTACTCCTTATTCTAACTCCTTAATCTTAAACAATAAAGTATTTGTTGCTTTAACAGGTAGTTCACATGATGCTGCAGCTATCGAATCTTATCAACAAGCTATGCCCGGTTATGAAATAATTGGTATTTATTATAACGGATGGCTTGATACAGATGCATTACACTGTAGAACTCATGAAATAATTGATAGAGAAATGCTCTATATTAAACATCAACCTTATTTTGGCGAAGTTCAATCAGAAGATGGTTCAGTAGAGTTCACAACAGAGTTATACTCTTATGGTAATCATACTATTTATAGCGATTCTGTTTTTGTTTATGTAAAGCAAGGAAATGGTAATTTTAATGCTTATAATTTAACTAATTCGGCAAACAATACTTGGACAGCTACAGTAACCGGATTACAACCGGGCGAGATAGAATATTATATTTATGCAGCAGATAATTCCGGTCGTCGTGAGTGTCATCCGTATATTGGAGCTCCTGATCCACATAACTTTATTTTAGTAACATCAAGTACTTATCCACAGATAGAATTTGATGCTTCCGGATTGTCTTTTACAGTAGATACAGAAGATAGTTATTCAATTACAAGAAATATAGAAAATGTTGGAACTGCTAATTTAGAATTTAATATTACCGATATTACAGAAAATTCTTGGTTTAGCATTTCCCCAATTTCCGGAGTAGTTGAACCTAATCAAGAAACACCAATAGAATTAAGCTTTAATAATTTAAACAATTTAGAAAACGGGACTTACAATTTAGAATTTAATATTAATAGTAACGATGCAAACAATGATGTTATTAATGTTAATTTCACCGTTACAGTAGATCATGGTGTAAATACTTACCCTCAAATAGAATTTGATGCTTCCGGATTGTCTTTTGCTGTAGATACAGAAGATAGTTATTCAATTACAAGGAATATAGAAAATGTTGGTACTGCTAATTTAGAATTTAATATTACAAATATTACAGAAAATTCTTGGTTTAGCATTTCTCCGATTTCCGGAGTAGTTGAACCTAATCAAGAAACACCAATAGAACTAAGCTTTAATGATTTAAATAGTTTAGAAAACGGAACTTACGATTTAGAATTTAATATTAATAGTAACGATGCAGACAATAATGTAATTCACGTTAGTTTTACCGTTACAGTAGGTTATATTGCTTCTATTAGTATAGATCCGTCAGAAATTGATTTTAGCTTACAAAATGGAGGTGAAGTTAGTGAAACTATTACTATTACTAATAATGGTTTAGCTGACTTAAATATTAATATAGATAACATCACCGTAAATAATCCAAATTATCAATGGTTATCTGTAGAACCTATGCAATTAACAATTCCAAAACAATCTTCGGATGAGATAAAAGTTGTTTGTATGGTTCCATCAGATGCTAATTCCTTCGAAGATACCGGTAGTTTTGTTATAAGTAGTAATGCATCAAATAATCCGGAATTAAATGTAATAGTTAATGTTAATAATACATCAACATTTATTGAAGATATTTCAAAATCTGAGATTATAGTTTATCCTAATCCTTTTAATGATGAATTAAATATCCAAGGAATTCTTAATGCGAATAGAGTGTTAGTTCAAATTCAAGACTTAACAGGAAAAATTATAAGTTCGGAATATGTAAATATAACCGGAAATAACTTAAATTATAATGTTAATACATCATCAATGGTCTCAGGTATTTATTTCTACAAAATTACTGGTGAACAAGATGTAATTATAGGTAAAATTATTAAGAAATAACAAATAAAAATAAAATTATGGCAAAAACGGTAATGACATTAGACTCGGGAGGCACAAATTTTGTGTTTTCAGCAATTTCAGATGAAAAAGAAGTTGTAAAGCCTATTGTATTATCGGCAAAATGCAGTTCTTTAGATGAAATGCTAAAGATGATAGTTGAAGGGTTTAACAAAATAAAAAATAATTTAGAGGTTAAACCTTCTGCTATTAGCTTTTCTTTTCCTGGGCCGGCCGAATACGAATTAGGTATAATTGGCGATTTGCAAAATCTCCCTTTATTTAGAGGTGGAGTTGCGTTAGGTCCTATGTTACAGGATATTTTTAAAATACCTATATTTATTAATAACGATGGAGACTTATTTGCTTATGGAGAAGCAAAAGCCGGTTTATTACCATATGTCAATAATGAATTAGAAAAACACAATAGTCCCAAAAGATATAAAAATTTATTAGGTGTTACCTTTGGGACAGGTTTTGGGGGCGGAATAGTCTCTAATGGAGAGATGTTTCCTGGTGATAATTCTGCACAAGCAGAAATAAACAGATTCTATGATTATTATAACCCCAATTATAGTACGGAAGAAAGCACTTCAATACGTGCAATAAAACGTTTTTATGCCGAAAATATTGGTATGAAATCAGAAGATTGCAAGCTTGAGCCTAAAGATATATATGAAATAGGCATCGGAGAAAAAGAAGGAGATAAACAAGCTGCAATAGATGCTTTTAAAAAATTTGCCAAGTCTGCAGGAAATGCTTTAGCTAATGCTGCTTCTCTAACAGATAGTTTAGTAGTTTTAGGAGGAGGTGTTGCAAGAGCTTGGCCTTTATTTTTAGAAGATTTAGTATCTGCAATGAATGATCCATATGATTTACCTTACTCTAATGAAAAACTAACTCGTATGGAAGTTAAAGTTTACAATTTAGAAGATAAAAAAGATTTTGAATCTTTTTTACAAGGTAAAAAACAAACAATCAAAGTTCCTTATTCAGAAAGAACTATTACTTACGACTCAGAAAAGCGAATAGGAGTTGGAATATCTAAATTAGGTACGGAAAGGGCAATTGCCTTAGGTGCCTATTATTATGCAATTAATCATTTATAAAAAATCAATAAATTAAATATTATGAAAAAAATTTTACCAGTTTTATTAATAAGTATACTTTTTAGTGTAGGAAGTTTCGCACAAAAAAAAGTAATGTTGGAAATGTTTACTAATGCATCTTGTGGTCCATGTGCCGGTGAAAATCCGCGTATTGATAATTTAGCTGCACAAAATCCTGACAAGTTAGTAGTTTTAAAATATCATTGGTATTTTCCGGGATATGATCCAATGCATAATAACAATGTAGGAGAGAATCTTTCCAGAGCGTCTTATTATCAAGTTAATTACGTTCCACAATCACATATTAACGGAAGTTTGACTACTCCTAATCAAAGTGTTGTAGATAATCAATATAATAATGATCCTGTTATTGATATAAACGTATATCAAAAATTAGATAAGGAAAATAAAATATTTTCCATCACAGCAATTGTAGATGTTTTAGAGGATGTACAAATTAGTATGCCTAAGTTATATTTAGCTGCTGTAGAAGATGTAGTTACTTTTACCTCAGCTCCTGGTGGTAATGGTGAAAAAGTTTTTAGAGACGTATTTGTAAAATTTATGCCAAATCAATCAGGAAATCCTTTACCAGAAGAAATGGAAGCAGGTGATTATTATATGTTTCACTACGATTGGGATTATTCGGGATTTACTATTTACGATGAAGACCAATTAAATACCAGGGCATTTGTTCAAGGTCAAAATAAAAATATTTATTATGCTACGAAAGGTACCTTTTATACAGGTGATATAGAAGCATTAGCTTACAATAACGATGCTGAAGTTTTAGGTATAAGCGGTATTCCGGAATATGTTTGCGCTAACCAACTTTCACCGGAAGTAACTATTCGTAATAATGGAAAAGACCCATTAACATCAGCAGTCATTAAATATAGATTTAATGATGAAACTGAATATGAGTATACTTGGGAAGGATCATTAGGAAGATTAGAATCAGAAGTTGTTACATTAAATGAAGTTTCTTGTGATTTATTAGCAGGAAAAAATACTATTACAGCAGAGATAGTAAGCGTTAATGGCGGGGATGATGAATATCCTAAAAACAATACTAAAAATTATACATTCAATTCTACTTACAATACTAATGAAAAACTTTATGTTACTGTTCTAACTGATGATGCACCTGAAGAAACTACATGGGAAGTAACAAAAACAATGACAGGCGAAGTTATAGCTCAAGGAGGCCCGTATACAGAAGCTGGCGCTATTATTCAAGATACTGTGTACATTTCAGAACAAGATTGTTATACCTTTACAGTATATGATGCAGGTGGCAATGGTTTATGTTGTGAAAACGGCACTGGAGTTGTAGGTGTAGAAACAGATGATAAGAAAGTAATTTTAGAAGCATCAGAGTTTAAAGATAGTTTATCTTTACAATTTTCTGCCAATGGTTACTTATCAGTTGAAGATTTAACTTTTTCAGAAAATTTTGAAATTTATCCAAACCCATCAGATGGATTAATTTTCTTAAATGTTAATACAAATAACAACTCAAATGTTTTTGTAGATGTTTATTCTGTTACCGGAGTTAAAATGTATTCCAATAATTATAATGTTTCTAAAGGTAGTAACGTTATTAATTTAGATTTAACTAATTTCCCATTAGGATTATATATAGTTAAAATTCAACAAAACGGAAACATTCAATCCAGCAAAATAATAATTAAATAGTATCATATTAATACTGAAATTTTTATAAACGCTTACGTGTAAACGTAAGCGTTTATCTTAATAATATCGTGATGAAAAAATTTCTATTCCTAATATTCTTACTTCCTACATTTTTAGTCGGACAAGAAATTTCTTATACTTATACATTTGATAATCCCAAAGTTGAACAAAAAGATAATTATGTTACGATTAATTTTGAAAATACACTACAAAGCGGGTATTTAGGGGAGCCTATTTTACCTTATAAGGCAGTTCAACTACTTTTAGAACCGGGTTCAGAGGCTTATGATGTAAGTTTTGAGTATAAGGATTTAGTAACCTTAAAAACAGATCGACAAATCTATCCTAAACAATCTGTAAAACCGGTTTCCCAGGTTTCATCTTCTGTTAACTTTGTTAAGAAAACAGATGTATATAAAAGCAATGAATATCCGATTAAATCTTTTGGCAAATTAACTACTCAAATATATAGGGGACACTCCATTGCTAATGTTGCATTTACCCCTATTAAATATAACCCGAAAGATAATATTATTTCCTATTATTCTTCTGTTGTTGTAACTGTAAAATATAGAAAATCCAACTCGTACAATAACACAATAGAGATGATTAAACCAACTGCAGATATTAAAACTATAGTTGATAATCCGAATATGTGTGAAGTGTATAATCAATATTATTCGCAAAAATCGGATGATAATTACGATATTTTAATAATCTCTACACCGGATTATAAAGATGGATTAGAGGAAATAGCGAATGAATATCAAAAATACGGATTAATATCGGAATTTAAAAATGTAAATGATATTTATTTAGAGTATGAAGGAATAGATGACCCGGAAAAAATAAGAAATTGTATTATAGATAAATATAAAAATAATTCAATAGAATATGTTTTGTTAGGTGGTGATATAGAAATAGTTCCCTTTAGAGGATTTTATTGTTCCGTAGAATCTTCTACGCAATATGTTGATGATAATATTCCGTCAGACTTGTATTTTTCTTCCTTAGATGGTAATTGGAATGATAATAACAATAATCTTTGGGCAGAAATAGGTGAAGAAGATTTATATCCGGAAATATCCGTAGGTAGAATGCCATTCTCTAATAGTAATGAGTTTAATTCAATGAAAAATAAAATATTAATGTACCAATTTAATCCAATTTTAGACGAATTAAATAAACCGTTACTTGCAGGAGAGCATTTATATTGGGATCCGATATCTTATGGTTCAGACTATTTAGACTTATTAATAGGATTGAGAGACGACAATGGATACACTACTAATGGTATTCCTCCCACAGATCCATACGATACATTATATGCTAAATATGTAAATTGGGAGGCGGATGATATAATTAATAAAATAAATGGAGGACCATCTTTTATTCATCATCTCGGACATTCTAATTGGAATTATACTATGATGTTATTTAATGAAGATATTACGAATACTAATTTCAATAAAGTGGATGGAATCCAGCATAATTTCCCTGTAATTTATACAGAAGGTTGTATTTGTGGGGCTTTTGATAATGATGATTGTATAGCTGAACATATGTTGAAGATAGATAATTTTGCAGTTGCAGGTTGTTTTAATTCCAGATATGGTTGGTTTAATGAAGGGCAAACGGAAGGACCTTCCTTACATCTACATCGAGAATTTACCAATGCACTTTATACTGATAAAATAAGTGAATTCGGAAGAATTCAAAAACAATCTAAAATTAAAACGGCACCTTGGGTAAATGCTCCAGGGCAATGGGAAGAAGGAGCTTTACGTTGGTGTTTTTACGATTGTAATTCCTTAGGATTTCCGGCTTTAACTATTTGGAGGGATAATCCATATACATTGAATGCGGAGTATAATCAGGAAATTTTTTTTACTGATAAACAATATACGGTTAAAGTAACTAATGATCAAAATAACCCTATTGAAGGTGCAAGATGTATTATTTTAAATCAAGGTAACGATGTAATAGGAGTATCTGTAACAGACGATAAAGGAGTGTGTATTATTAATATAGAAAATCAATTATCTAATGAAGATAAATTATTTTTATATGTAAGTGATTATAACACATTACCACATAAATTCGATCTTATTGTTAACCAAGGGGATGGTTTTATTGATGAGTCAGAAGCACTTATTGATATTTATCCAAATCCGTTTGTTGAAGTATTAAATATATCTACTAATAGTAATAATAACACTCTAAACATTTACGATATTAACGGAATTAAAGTTTATACTGCAAACTTTAATAAGGAATTAAATGCTAATTTAGACATTTTAAATAAAGGTGTTTATATAGTAGAAATATCTAATAATACCCAAACTAAACAATTTAAAGTTGTAAAAGAATAATTATGAATATAGTAATAGCAGGAGATGGTGAATTTGGTATTTCACTTACTAAATTATTAGTAGGTAAAACCCATAATATAGTTTTTATAGATTCATTTGAAAAAAAACCGGACTATATAATAGAAGACCATTCGGATATTATTGCTATTAAAGGCTCTGCTACATCTGTTAAAATCTTAGAAGAAGCAAATGTGAGAAATGCAGATTTAATGATTTCTGTAGTTCATGACGAAAAAGTTAATCTAATATCTTGTTTACTTAGTAAAAACTTAGGTGCCAAAAAAACTATTGCAAGAGTAAGTTCCTTAGAATATTTTCAAGAAGATATATTGGCAAGTTTTAAAAAAGCCGGTGTGGACGAGTTAGTATGTCCGGAAATGATTGCTGTAGACGAATGTATAAATTTAATTTCGCATGTAGTAGCAAATGAAGTTCAAGATTTTTCCGGAAAAATGCTATCTTTAATGATGTTTAGGGTAGAAAACAAAATTGAGATTAACGAATCGGTATTTTTTAATGAAGATTCAACTCCAAAAGATTTTAAAATAATGTTAGCAAAGCATAAAAACTCTTTGTTTATTCCAATTGAAGGAGATGAATTAAAAAAAGGAGATTATTTTTATGCTCTGACAAAACCTAAAGGGAAGCAAGAATTATTAGATTTATTAGGATTAGAATATCAAGAATTAAATAACTTAATGATAGTAGGTGGTGGTAGAGTGGGACGGATGTTAGCTTCCAGGATAGAAGATAAATTTAATATCAGGATTATAGAAAGTAATTTAGAAAGATGCAATAGTATAAATGATATGCTGTCTAATACGTTGGTAATCAATGGTGATGCACGTAATGTGGACGTATTGGAAGAAGAAAATATAAGGGGAATGGATGGTTTTATTGCTGTAACTGACAATTCAGAAACCAATATTCTTACATGTATGTTAGCAAAACGATACGGCGTAAAAAAGGTTATTGCATTAATGGATAATATTGAATATATAGATTTAGCGCAAAGAATAGGGATAGATGGTATTTTAAACAGAAAGCTAATAACATCCAGTTATATGACTCGTTTTACATTAGAAGCCGATGTTTCCGATATAAAAAGCTTAATTGGAATAGATGCACAAGTAATAGAAATAAGTGCAAAACAAGACTCCTATGTGACTAAAAAACCTGTAGGGAAATTATCACTTCCCGATGGCATATTAATTGGCGGTGTAATACGTGGGTACGAAAGCCATATTGCAACAAACGACTTTCAGATCCGTCCCGATGATAAAGTTATTGTAATGTGCTTACCTGAAGCAATTATTCCTACAATTAAGCTTTTTAATAAGAGAAATTTCTTTTAAAAAATTGACTACTTTTAAAGTGTATCTTAGTAGATAAAACTACTTCCTCCTAAGAACTCTCTCATTAATGAGGTTGGAGGTATTTCGTGAGTATCTATACTTTCAAAATAACTTATAAATTTAAGCAAACGTTGTGCTTCCGCAAATTCTACACAATTTTCCGGAACTTTATCTAAAATTTGGATTAGATAGTTTTTAAACACACAAAATTCATAGATTAAAGCAGAATTAAACATAAAATCTGCTTCCTCTTGATATGGGAAAATATACTTTTTTTCGCCTTCATGAACTTTTTGCCATCTACTAATAGTATCTTTTGCAGAATATCCTCTAAAGTTGTAATCTCTTACTATTCTTCTGATAAGCCTATTATCAGTTGATGGTATTCTATTGTGCGAATCTATGGAAACAGTGGTTAATGCAGAAACGTAAATTTTATATATATATTTTTTGTCAATATACGGAGTTAAATTTGGGTTTAACCCGTGGATACCTTCTATTATTAAGATTTCGTTTTTATTTATTTTTAATTTATTGTTATTAAATTTTCGGGTACCGGAAATAAAATCGTATGAAGGTAATTCAATTTCTTTACCCTCTAAAAGTTCATTTAATTGTTTATTGAAGAAATCTATATCTAAAGCATCTATAGTTTCATAATCGTAATCACCGTTTTCGTCTAAAGGAGTTTTGTCTCTATTTACAAAATAGTCATCTAAAGATATCTTATAACTTTTAATGTTAAACATCTGTAAATGAACAGATAAACGCTGTGCAGTAGTTGTTTTACCTGACGATGACGGGCCTGCTAATAAAATGATTTTTATGTTTTTATTATTTTTATGAATTTCTTTAGCAGCATAGTGCATTCTTACTTCTTGATTAGCTTCGGCAACTTTAATTAAATCACTAATCTCACCACTTCTAACAGCATTATTAATATCAGGAATATTATCCAATTTATGAAGCTGGTTCCAATTGTTGTATGCAATAAAGTTTTTGAGCATCTTTTCTTGCTTTACAAATGGTTTTACAGTTTTATAATTGGTTTTAGGATCAGGTGTACATAAAATCATCCCGTTTTTATATGGAATTAAATCGTAAACTTTTAAATAACCGGTAGATGGAGCTAAAAATCCGTAATAATAATCTACAACATTATCTAGTTTATAAACAGATGAATAAATTAGCCCTCTTGTTTTAAATAATTCTGCTTTAGAGTTTAAACCTTGTTCTTTAAAAAGAGCTAAAGCTTTTTCTGTAGGGATTTCATAGCGAATAATTGGGATGTCATTATCTATAATTTCTTTCATCCTATTTTTTACTTGCAAAACTTGCTCGTCAGTCAATGTAACTTTTCCTTTTGTAGCAGTGCAAAAATATCCGGAAGAAACAGAATTGCAAAGAGAGAGTTCATATTTTTTTCCAAATAAATCGTAAATTGCTTTATATAATACAAAAATTAAAGATCTACAATAAATTCTTTCACCCTCAATATTTTCTATACCAAAAAAATTAACTCTACTAGGTTTAGTAACTATATAACTTAATTCTCTATATTTATTATTTTCTAATACTCCTAAAATTCCCCCTTCTATTTCAATATTAAAACTTTTTGCAATTTCAGATAAACTTGTACCGATGCTTACTTCCTTTTCTTGATTAGTATTTTCACAATACACATTAACTTTTTTCATCATAATTTTTATTAATATAAAATCTTATTATTAAATGTAGTTCCCAACTACACAACGTATGGTTATTTTTTTAAGAGTTAGAAATCAATAAAATTATCCTCTAACGTAATGAGGCATTTCCTCAGGAACTACCATGGATATCTCAATTAAACCTTTTATTTTTCCCTCTTCTTTCCATGCAGTTTGATAAATAATTTTTTTCACACCATTTTTACTGATAGAATAAGCATTTGATCCACCGGTTTGTAATAATTCTAAAATTTTATTCCATGCCTTAGGAGGATGACAATCCTTTAAGTTTTTTCCTATCAATGATTTTCCATCTTTTACAAAAGTTTCGATAGATTTTTTGTTCATATAAATTATTACACCATTTACATCGCAAATAGTAACTGCACAGTTTGTATCGTTAAAATGATCTATCATAATTTTTTTATACAAAATTATAATTTATTTTTTAATATACAAGTTTTTTTACTAATCAAAACAAGTCATTTTTTGATTTATCAAAGGATATATCAAAGTTGATTCTATGTAAACTGAATAAATTTGTAAGTAGAAATTAACAATGTATTTTATGCAATTAATAATAAAATAGTTATATTTGCAGTTTAAAATAAAATAATTATGATTAAAAAGTTAGATGATATTTTCGTAGAATTAAAATCACGTCCTTCAAAACGTTTAATTGGAGCTTATGCTTGTGATAGCCATACATTAGGTGCTATTAGCAATGCTGTGAATTTAGGTCTTATTGATGCTACAGTAGTTGGTGATGAAGAATTAATAAAAAAAGTTAGTAAAGATGAAAATATTGATATTAGCAAAATCGATATTATTCATGAGCCTGTAGATGTAAAGGCAGCAGCAAAGGCAGTTGCTATGATCAATAACGGAGAAGGCGATTTATTAATGAAAGGTTTATTAAGTACCGATAAGTATATGCGTGCTATTTTGAATAAGGGAAATGGATTAGTACCGCCAAAGGCAGTATTAAGTCACGTATCTGTTATTCAAACACCAAAATATCATAAACTTTTAATAGTTGGTGACGTAGCAGTTATACCTGCTCCGGATTTTAAACAAAAAGTTGCTATTACAAAATATTTAATTAAAACTGCTCATGGAATGGGTATAGAAAATCCTAAGGTGGCTATTTTAGCTGCAACAGAACAAGTTTCTCCAAATATGGAAGCATGTGTAGATGCAAGTGTTATAGCTAAGATGGGTGAAAGAGGTCAATTAGGAAAAGCAACTATAGATGGTCCTTTATCATTAGATTTGGCGATAGATCAAGAAAGCGTAGATATTAAAGGAATTAAGAGCCCTGTAGCAGGTGATGCAGATTGTATTGTATTTCCTAATATAGAATCAGGCAATGTATTTTATAAAGCAAATACTAAATTATGTGATGCAGAACTTGGTGCTTTTGTAGCCGGTGCTAAATGTCCTTGTATTTTATCGTCACGTGGAGATACAGTTGAAACTAAATTGTATTCTATTGGTTTAGCTGCATTATTAGCTTAGATATTAATATTTGATAACAATTAAATGAAATTAAAATGTATAAAATTTTAACTATAAATCCTGGTTCAACCTCTACTAAAATAGCTATTTATCATGATGAAAATGAAGTTTTTATTAAAACTATTCGTCATCAAACAGAAGAATTGGCACCTTTCGAAAGAGTTGCTGATGAATTTGAGTTTAGAAGAGATATTATTATAAAAGAATTAAAAAACGAAGGTTTTAATATTAACGAGTTTGACCTAATAGTAGGTAGAGGAGGGTTAATAGCTCCAATACCCAGTGGAGTATTCGAAGTTAACGAGAATATGAAGCAGGAACTTCGCGAGGCAAAGCGTGGGGAACATGCAAGCAACTTAGGAGCATTAATTGCTGATGATATTGCTAAAGAAATCAATAAAAATAATGGTAATAATAAAGTTAAAGCAGTTATTGTTGATCCTGTTGTTGTAGATGAAATGAACGATGTTGCCAGAATATCAGGTCATCCTCTATTCCCTAGATTGAGTATTTTTCATGCATTAAATCAAAAAGCAATTGCCAGATTATATGCTAAAGAAAATAAGAAAAAATACGAAGATTTAAATTTAATAGTTGTTCACCTGGGAGGTGGTATTTCTGTAGGAGCCCATTGCAAAGGTAAAGTTATAGATACTAACGATGCTTTAAACGGTGAAGGTCCTTTTTCTTCACAACGTTCGGGCGGTTTAACACCTGGTCAGATTGTAGAGGCTTGTTATAGCGGGAAATATACTAAAGACCAAATGAAGTTGATGGTTAACGGCGAAGGTGGTTTAGTAGCGCATTTAGGAACTAATAGTGCTTTAGAAGTTGAGCAAAAAGCAGAAAAAGGTGAAGCCAAATATAAATTAATCCAAGATGCTTTATGCTATGGTACAGCCAAAATGATAGGTGCTATGGCAACTGTTTTAAAAGGAAAAGTAGATGCTATTATTTTAACGGGAGGTATTGCATATAATAAATATCTTGTTGAATACGTTAAAGATATGGTTGGTTTTATTGCACCAATATCTGTTTATCCTGGAGAAGATGAAATGAAAGCTTTAGCAATTAACGGATTAATGATGTTAAAGGGCGAAATAAAACTAAATCAATATTAAAATTTTAATGAATTATTCATATTTTGAATAAAAAAATAAAAAATATTATTTTCTTGTTGATAGTATTATTAACAAGTACATTAGGGGTAAATGCACAGACAATTTTTTCTCCATATTCTAATTTTGGATATGGACAAGTGTATAAAAACAATCACCCTGTAATAGAAGGTATGGGTATTTTAGGTTATGGCTACAGAGATCATACTGTTATAAACTATCAAAACCCTGCTTCTTATACTGCAATAGATACTTTATCGTTTATTTTTGACGGAGGTATAAATTTTCAATCTTATACACTTTCAAATAGTAAACTTTCCGAAAAAGGTAATTATGTTAATTTTAATCATTTCCAAATGGGTTTTCCTATTTGGAAATATATTAAAGCAACCGTAGGAATATTACCTATGTCTAACGTAGGATATAACATACGTCAAGAAGTTATCGACGATTTAGCAGGTAAACAACTTCATGTTTTTAATGGGCAAGGTGGTATTAATAACTTTTATGGAGGATTAGGATTCCAAATTTGGAATTTTTCCTTTGGTGTTAATGTGTCTTATTTATTTGGAAATATTGATAAATACCAAATGTTAAGTTATCCTGATTCTGCTTATTATTTTAATGTAAAGAAATTACAAAACACAAAAATATCTAGTGCAGGGTATAATTTTGGATTTCAATATTATGGTCTAATTTCTGAGAGTAAAAAATTATATCTTACAGTTGGTGCTACTTACCAACCTCAAATAAAATTAAAATCATCCGATTATTTATTTAATTATACCTTTTTATCAACGGAATCCGGTGGAGAACAAATTTTTGATACGGTTTCATTCAATAATAATGAAAAAGCTGCATCTATATTACCACAAAAAATTGGTTTTGGTATAATGATAAAACAGCTAAATACATTTAAAATAATGGCTAATGCTGATTGGACACAATGGAGCAAATTTTCATCAGTTACCTCTGATAGGCCGTTAGTAGATGGTTTTAATACATCTGTTGGTATGGAAATTTTACCTGCGGGCAGATCGGGGCTAACTGGTGGAGGAAGCTATTTTAGATGGGTTAGATATAGAGCCGGTGCTTATTATGGACAGCCTGGAATTGTAATAGATGAAACTATTATAAATCAGTTTGGCATGACTTTTGGATTATGTTTTCCGATATCACGTTCATTATCTAGTGTAAATTTAGGTGTAGATATAGGAAGATTAGGAACTAAATCTAATGATTTAGTTCAAGAGTCATATATCAAAGCTACAATAGGAATATCAATTGTAGATACATGGTTTTATAGAATCAAATATAAGTAAAGTTAAATAAAAATAAAAAATAAAAGATATGAGAAAGTTTTTTTGGTTAATGTTATTAGTGATAGTACCATTTTTTGCAAAAGCGCAAGTTCACGATACAATTAAGCAATTGCCAAAATATGGTAATGACAGTATTCAGTGTATTACTAATTTGTCGTTGTATAGAGAAACATACAAACAATGGCGTAACAATAATTATGCACCGGGACAATTCGATTTTTCATATAAATATTGGAAATGGGTTTTTGATAACTGTCCTAAAGCATCTTTAAATATATACGTAGATGGTGTACGTATAATTAATGATAAAATTGATAGAGCAGAAACAGAGGAAGAAAAACAAGCATATATAGATACATTAATGATGGTTTACGATCAACGTATCGTTTACTTTGGAGATAAAGGTAATGTATTATCACGAAAAGGTACTGATCTGCTAAAATATCGTCCGGATGATAAAGAAAATATCTATAAAATTTTATCTGCTTCTGTAGACGAACAAAAAAATGAGACTAACGATGGTGTGTTAATGACTTTAATGGTTGTTGCAGTTGATATGTTTAAAAATGGTTTAGCTGATGAATCCATTATTGTAGAAAACTTCGAAAAACTTTCTGAAATAGCAGATTATCATATTGAAAACAATAAAAAACCTGCGGAAGTAGAAAAATATAAAAATGCTAAAGTTGGATTAGAATCAGCATTTGCACCATATGCTTCTTGTGAACATTTAATTCCTTTATATACTAAAAAGTTTGAAGAAAACCCTGATGACGAACAAAATCTAAAGGAAATAGTTTATATGTTGGATAGAGTTGGATGTAACTCATCTCAATTATTTGAGGATGTTGTAGTTAAATTTCACGAATTAAATCCATCTCCTGAGTCTGCATATATGTTAGGTAAAATGATGTTTAAAAAAGAAGATTACAACGAAGCTATTAAATATTTAGAACAAGCAACAAAATTAGAGAATGATACTCAATTATATGAAGTTTACTATGTATTGGCAGCATGTCATAGATTGAAAAACAACTTTTCAAAAGCTAGGGAAATGGCTTATAAAGCAGCAGAAAAGGATCCTACAAATGGCGAACCGTATTTATTTATTGGTGAATTATATGCACAAAGTTCAAATATGTGTTCTGGTTCTACCCCAGTAGAAAAATTAGCAGTATTCTGGGTAGCAGTAGATATGTTTAATAAAGCTAAAAGAGTAGACGCTTCCATTGCAGATAAAGCAAATGAAAATATTGCAATTTATTCAAAATATTTTCCATCTTCAGAAGAAATTTTCTTCCAAGGGTTAAAAGTTGGTGATCCATACCAAGTAGGTTGTTGGATAAATGCATCTACTACTATTAGAGCTTCAAAATAGAGTATAACAATGAGAATTAACAATATAAAGCACAGAAATTTTATATTTTTGTGCTTTCTTTTTTTTATATTTAACTCTAATTTTTTCTTAACATCTTGTGTAAATAAGTCGGATATTGAAAAAGTTAAAGCATATAATAGTATTGTTGATTCGTTACCTACAGAAATTATTTATAATTTTGAGTTAAAATATAGTGAAGAAGGAAACATCTTATTCGAATTAAATAGTCCTAAAGCAGTTAATTGGGGTGTTCAAGGCTTGTTAATATTTCCAGAAGGTTTTGAAGTTACTTTTTTTGATAAAGAAAATAATCAAAAATCGTATCTTCGAGCTAATTATGGAGAGAACATCGAGAGAAAAAAGTTTATGGTAGCAAAAGGAGATGTTGTGATAACTAACTTTATTACTAAAGAAACTTTAAACACCGAAGAGATGAATTGGGATCAAAATAAAAAACTAATTTATACTGATAAATTTGTGAAGATAACAACAGAAGATGATGTTATATACGGTGATGGAGGGTTTGAATCAGATGAAGAATTTAATGAATGGACTATTAAAAATCCTTATGGAGATATCTATATAAACGATGACGAATAATCCTTAAAATGATTAACTTAAGATAAATTATATAAAATTTTTTTTGAAATTTATTTTCTAATTAAGTAAACTAATATCATTAATTAACTTATGAAGAAACACATAATACTTTTTTTGCTATTACTATCAATAATAGCAGTTAGTTGTAAAAATAAAACAAAAACTTCAACAACTATTCCAAATTCATTTTCAGAAGATAAGCTTGATATTCCTGAGTTTAGTTCTGATAGCTCTTATAATTTTGTAAAGGAACAGACAGATTTTGGCCCTCGTGTTCCAGGCACTGATGCACATACACAATGCGCTATATATTTAACAGAGAAATTAAGTGAATACGTTGACACAGTTTTAGTTCAAGATTTTAAAGCTAGAGTGTATTCAGGTAAAATATTTGATGGACAAAACATAATAGGAGTTGTTAATAAGGAGGCAAATAAAAGAATATTACTTTGTGCTCATTGGGATTCACGTCCTTATGCGGATCATGATCCAGATCCGGAAAATTTATTTACACCAATAGACGGTGCAAATGATGGTGCCAGTGGAGTAGGTGTTTTATTGGAAATAGCACGGCTTACTAAACTTAAAAAACCTAACGTAGGATTAGATATTATTTTCTTTGATTTAGAAGATTACGGTCCCCCTGAATCTATTCAAACATTTTCTGATGGTGAAGAATGGGGCTTAGGAGCACAATATTGGGCAAAGCAGCCACATCAATATAATTATAATGCATATTATGGTATTTTGTTAGATATGGTTGGTGGTTATAATTCTAAATTTTATAAAGAGCAGTTTTCTGTTTATTATGCAAAAGAAATAGTTGATAAGATCTGGGATTTAGCATATAAGATGGGGTATTCTGATTATTTTATTAATAGAGAAGGAATATATGTTACAGATGACCATCTGTTTGTAAATAAATATGCCAATATCCCTACGATTAATATTATTCATCAAAATCCACAGAGTTCAGAAAATCCGTTTTATGAGCATTGGCATACTGTAAATGATAATTTAGAAAATATAGATCCACAGATGTTGGATGTTGTAGGAAAAGTTCTGACTAAAGCCATATATCTAGAATAATCTTTAAATCTATATACTTTAGAAAGTCCCATAGTAAATTTTGTATTACTTTTTTAATAAGAAAATCACAGAATTCATTTAAATATTTTTTTTGTAAGCAGTTTATTTAATAATATCTTATCTAAATATATTTTTTATTTTACCTTTGCATATAATAGAAGTAATTATGGAAAATATAATAACAGTTAAAGATAAAGAGTTTAAACTATATATACCCCATCAAATAATAATAGATAAAATAGACGAAATTGCTTTACAAATTAATAAAAATTTCGTAAATACAGAACCGTTATTTTTAAGTGTATTAAATGGTTCTTTTATGTTTGCTGCAGAATTGTATCAACGTATATCTTTACAATCACATATCTCCTTTGTTAAAGTTTCCAGTTATTCAGGGATGGAATCTACAAAAAACATTAAGCAATTAATAGGATTTGATATTCCTATTCAGGATAGAGATATTATTATTATTGAAGATATTATAGATACAGGTTTTACAATGAAATATATTTTAAAACAGTTAAAACAATTAGGTGCTAAGAGCATATCAATTGTAACACTCTTTTTTAAGCCTGATTCATTTGAACAAGATTATAAGATTGATTATATCGGATTCGAAATTCCGGATGAATTTATTGTTGGTTTTGGTTTAGATTATGATGGATACGGACGAAATCATGAGAGTGTTTATATAGCAATTTAATGATGGGAAAATTTAAATTCTGAACAAAAAGCATTATATTTACAATTATTAATCATTAAACAATAGATAAAAAATTAACATTCAAACATTAATTTATTAAAACATCAAATTATAATTATGATAGCAATAGCAATTTCCGGAGCTCCAGGAGCTGGAAAAGGGACACAATCGAATTTATTAGTAGAAAAATATGATTTTTGTTATATTTCTACAGGAGATGCCTTAAGAAGTGAAATAGCCAATGAGACCGAATTAGGGAAAAGTGTAAAAGAAATAATTGATAGGGGTGATTTAGTTTCGGATGAGATAGTAGGAAAAATTATTGAGAATGTGGTTAAAAAGGCAAAAAAAGATAAAAAAACCGGAATTTTATTTGATGGATATCCTAGAACTTTAGGACAGGCTAAAATGCTGGATAATCTATTAAAGAAAGAAGATATCGAGTTTAAAGGCTTGATTATGTTAGAGGTAGAAGAACAAATATTAATAGATAGAATATTAAAAAGAGCTCTAGATTCAGGCAGATCAGATGATAATGAAGTTTCTGTAAAACAAAGGCTTCAATCTTACAAAGATAAAACTACTCCAATATTTGATTACTATAAATCTCAAAATAAATATTATGGGATTAATGGAGTAGGTGAAATAAAAGATATCTTTAAATTAATTTCAGAAGTTATTGATAAGTTTTAAATAAATTATTTTTCTATTTTATTATTAGTATTAGAAGTGTAAAGTGTTAAAAAAATATGGCGCAGTCTAATTTTATAGATTATGTAAAAGTATTTTGTAAAGCCGGGGAAGGTGGTGCAGGAAGTGTCCATTTTTTTCGAACTAAGCGAAATCCTAGGGGAGGACCTGATGGTGGAAATGGTGGTAGAGGAGGAAACATTATTTTAAAAGCAAGCTCTCAAAAATGGACTTTACTTCATTTAAGATATCTAAAACATATTTTTGCAGAAAATGGAGAAAACGGAGGAGCTAATCTCAGAACGGGTAAAGATGGGAGTGATGTGTATATTGAGGTCCCATTGGGAACTGTAGTAAAAGATGCAGAAACTGGTGTTGTGATTGGAGAAGTAGTAGAAGAAAACGATGAGGTAATAATTATGCGTGGAGGTAGAGGTGGATTAGGAAACGATCATTTTAAATCGTCAACTTTTCAAACACCCAGATTTGCGCAACCTGGCGAGGAAGGAGATGAGGGGTGGGTAATTATTGAACTTAAAGTTTTAGCTGATGTTGGATTAGTTGGGTTTCCAAATGCAGGGAAATCTACATTATTGTCTGTTGTATCTGCAGCAAAACCCGAGATAGCCTCTTATCCATTTACTACTTTAGTACCTAATTTGGGAATGGTTCAGTATAGAGGTGAGAATTCCTTTGTAATTGCTGATATTCCTGGCATTATTGAAGGTGCAGCCGAGGGAAGAGGATTAGGACATCGGTTTTTAAGACATATCGAAAGAAATTCAATCTTACTATTTCTAATTCCAATAATCTCTGAAAATATCGAAGAGGAGTATAATATACTAATTAATGAATTGCAAAAATATAACCCTGAATTGTTAGATAAGTCTAAATTGTTGGCAATTACCAAAATAGATTTAGTTCAGGAGGATGAAATTGAGAAAGTTAAAAATAAGTTACCAAAAAATATCGAGACTATTTTTATCTCATCAGTGACTAATAGGAATATAGATAAATTAAAAGATAAGTTATGGTTAATGTTAAATGAAAAAATATAACATAATTAATTGTCAATAAACAGTTTATCATGATAGAGTTTTTAAAGCATTTGGATTTACAAATATTATTAGCCATAAATGGATGGAATACTCCATATTTTGATGTCTTTTTCTCAGGTGTAAGTTTAACTGTTTTATGGATTCCCTTTTTTTCCTTTTTAATTTATCTGATAATTGATACATATAAATCAAAATCTTTATTAATTTTGTTAGGGTTTATCTTATTAGTGGCAAGTACTGATTTAGTATCAGCCAGAATTTTTAAACCTACATTTATGAGATTCAGACCTTGTCATAATCCTGAAATTGCACATTTAATTCATACAGTTAATGGAAGATGTGGAGGATATTACGGGTTTATTTCTTCTCATGCAACAAACTTATTTGGAATAGCAACTTACACTTTTTTGTGGTTAAATAAAAAATATTCTAAAGTATGGCTGCTATTTGCTTGGGCTTTTTTAATAGGGTATAGTAGAATCTATTTAGGAGTTCATTATCCTGCAGATGTAACCGTAGGAGCTATATTTGGTACCTTATTAGGTTTTGGAATATTTCTTTTGGTGAAAATTTTTATAAAAAAAACTTAATAACTATTAATTGTCTTATGAAAACAATCAACGATTTTAACTTTAAAAATTTAAAGGTCTTAATTAGAGTAGATTTTAATGTTCCTTTAAATGACAAATTTGAAATTCAAAGTACAAACCGAATAGATGCAGCATTGCCATCTATTAAAAAGATCTTAAATGATGGAGGTTCTGTTATTTTAATGTCACACTTAGGAAGACCTAAAGATGCGCCGGAAGAAAAATTTTCCTTAAAACATGTTGTAGATTATATTGCTAATCAATTAGGTATTCAAGTACAATTTGCAGATGATTGCATAGGTGAATCTGCAAAAGAATTATCGGAAAGATTAAAACCGGGCGAAGTTTTATTATTAGAAAATTTACGCTTTCATAAAGAAGAGAAAAAAGGTGATGAAGAGTTTGCTAAAAAATTAGCTTCGTTAGGTGATTTCTATGTAAATGATGCTTTTGGTACTGCACATAGAGCACACGCATCAACTGCAGTGATGGCTAAATATTTTGATAAAGAGCATAAAGCATTTGGCTTATTAATGGCAAAAGAAGTAACAGCCATGGAGCAAGTTTTAAATAATTCTCAAAAACCTTTTACTGCAATTTTAGGTGGAGCAAAAGTATCCGATAAAATACCTGTAATAGAAAACTTATTGAATAAAGTTGATAATTTAATTATAGGTGGTGGGATGATGTTTACCTTTGTAAAAGCAATGGGTGGTAGTATTGGGAATTCATTATGCGAAGATGAACATCTAGAAACTACTAGAAATATATTACAAAAAGCAAAAGATTTAAAAGTTAATTTATATATACCTGAAGATGCTATTATTGCAGATAAATTTGAGAATAATGCCAATATAGAATTAGTAAATAGTAATCAAATCCCTGAAGGATGGTTGGGATTAGATATTGGCAATTTATCTAAGATGAAAATAGGTGACATTATCTTAAATTCTAAAACTATATTGTGGAACGGTCCGGTTGGTGTGTTTGAAATGGATAACTTTGCAGAAGGTACAAAATACGTTGCTAAAACAGTGGCACAAGCTACTTCTAAAGGTGCATACAGTTTAATAGGAGGTGGCGATACAGTATCTGCACTTAAGAAATTTGGTTATACAAATGATGTTAGCTATGTTTCAACCGGAGGTGGTGCAATGTTAGAGTATATTGAAGGTAAAATGCTTCCGGGTGTAGAAGCTTTGTTATAAGAACTATGTTATAACTTGCAATATTTAGTTGTATAAAACTTATAACTAAATATTGCAAGTTAATATATTGTTATATGATTGAATCTTAATAATAAATTAATTCATGTAATTTGTTATAAGATAAGTAGTATTTCTAATCAATATTTTAATCTATATTGAATTGAAAAAAAGAATTTCTAAAATAAAAGAATGGATATTATCATTACAGGAACGACAAAGATTGATAATCTTGTCAGTTGCTGTTGGGCTATTTTGTGGAATATCAGCTGTATTACTAAAGTTTTCCATTGATGGTGTAAAATGGATGTTGACTAGCTGGTTTAATACTGATAAAGATAGTTTATTTTATCTTATATATCCGGGAATAGGAATGCTACTAGCAATGTTCGTAGTTAAGTTTTTTGCAAAAGAGCCTATCAGTCACGGAATTACACGAATTTTATATTCAATTTCCAGAAAACAATCTAATATTCATCCATCTACTATTTGGACTCCATTAGTATCTAGTGCTTTTACTATCGGCTTTGGTGGATCTGTTGGAGCTGAAGCACCTATAGTCCATTCAGGTGCAGCCATTGGTTCGGTAATAGGTAGTAAGTTAAACTTAAGCTACAAACACATAACATTATTGGTAGCTTGTGGTGCTGCAGGTAGTTTAGCAGGCATATTTAAAGCACCATTAGCAGGTATTGTATTTACTATAGAAATATTAATGTTTGATTTAACATTATCTTCTATAGTACCATTACTGATATCAAGTGTAACAGCTATAACTATTCCATATATCTTTTTAGGGCAAACAGTTGCATTTAGTAGCTCAACAACACCATTTATTATTAATAATATCCCCTATTACATTTTATTAGGAGTAATGTGTGGGTTTATGTCTATTTATTTTATTAGAACTACTATGAAAGTAGAATCTTTAGTAAGCCAAATAGAAAACCCTGCGAAACGATGGATAATCTCTGCATTATCCTTAGGTGTATTAATATATTTATTTCCTCCACTATACGGAGAAGGTTATTCATCATTATCAGCAGCATTAAATAATGATATTGATGTAATGTTTGGGAATACTATCTACGGAAATTTAGTTACAAAAGAATGGTTTTTATTATTGTTTCTTTTCGGGGTGATGATGTTAAAAGTATTTTCAATGGCGCTTACAAATGCTGGAGGAGGAGTAGGAGGAACGTTTGGACCAACTTTGGTAATAGGTGGAATTAATGGCTTTTTAGTTGCCCGTCTAATAAACTTAACAGGTTTGATAAATTTACACGAGCCAAACTTTGCATTAGTAGGGATGGGAGGACTAATGGCAGGAGTAATGCATGCTCCCCTAACGGCAATATTCCTCATAGCAGAGATTACAGGTGGTTACGATTTGTTAATGCCACTAATGATAACATCTGCAGTTTCTTATATTTTAACTAATAGCTTTGAGCCAAACTCTATATATGCGAAAAGGTTGGCTTTACAAGGAGACTTACTTACTCACAACAAAGATCAAGCTGTATTAACACTATTAAACACCGAAGATTTAATAGAAGAAGACTTTATTTCTGTACAAGACACAGAAACTTTAGGACAATTTACAAATGCAATTAGGGAAAGTCATAGAAACTTATTTCCCGTAGTAGACCAAAACAAAAAATTATTAGGAGTAGTTACATTAGATGATGTTAGGGATGTAATGTTCGATATCTCTAAATATGATACTCTTATTATTAAAGACTTGATGCATAAATTATCCTATGTAGTTTACAAAGATGAAAGCATGGAGCAAGTAATGGAAACATTCAATAAAAGCGATGCATGGAACCTGCCTGTAGTCGATAGAGAGAATAATTACTTAGGTTTTATCTCCAGATCTAAACTGTTTGATGCGTATCGTGAACAACTTATAGACTTCTCGCAATAAAATTTTTTTAATTTAGCGCGATTCTATCCCGTTATATCTCGCGATTCTATCCCGCCAAGAAATTTATTTTCATGTAAAATTCAACTATACTTTTTTTTTTGCAATTTATTATTGTTATAAAGTGTAATTAGTTAATAATTAGCTTGTAGGAGCTATTGTTGTTTTGGTAATTACTATTATTATTCGCGATGGAATCGCGTATTAATTATTTAATTATTAATATTTTATAGAGATTCATTCTTCTAAAAACAAAAAAAATCCACCATAAATTATCTCTTTTCAAAAAAGAATCAAAAAATTAATTAAAAAGTAAAATTTTATTAAAAAAAATGCGATTGGATGTTTTTTTTGTAGTAAAAAAACGAGAAATTTTAGTTAAAATTAAATTATGAGTTTAATATTTTTGTCAAATATGCATACGTATTGCTATTCGTCTCAAACCGAATTTTGCATTTCCCTAATTTAGAATTTAATGTCTTTTTTAAATAAATTCTTTTATTCTAAACTAATCTAAACAAAATCTAAAGGCACCTACTTCTCAGACAAATTTTAGATTAAATTTTTGTTTAGAATAACCATTTTTTTAGCCTAGCGCTATTCTAAGATGTACTCGATTTTTTTCTTTTCCTCTTTATCTTTATCCTCTCTATGTCCCTTTTCATGCAGATTGATAAAGTTATCTATACTTTCGAATAGTTCATAGAAATCGAAAAAAGCCGCTAGGCTGTCAATATATGTTTTGTCTAAGAAGCAGCTGAAATCACTCCATTTATAGTCCTTGTAGTCTATATTGGGGAAATGATTTGTAATGTTCCTGTTTACATATACAATGCAGTTTTTTAAGTAAATAGTGTTGCTAATCAGAGTTCTCTGAAAGTTTTTTCTAAAGACATTTCCATCTCTTTTGTGTTTTCTATTAAAGTATTGTGCATATGAAATAAAGAAACCTCTAAGTTTTTCGCTCACAATTCTGCTCGCAATATACGCCTTACTTTTACCTTTAAATTTTTTCACAAAATTCTTAATTTTTTTATCTTTTTTAATAAGTTTCAGAATTTTGTATTTCGACTTTAATTTAATCACACAATGAAAATGGTTTGGCATTACACTTTTGGTGTAAATGTCCGCAATGTCTTTCAAATAAAACTTTAGGTACTTAACAAATCTATTTTTATCCGCCTTTGTTTTAAAGATCGTCTCATGATTAATTCCTTGATTAAACATGTGATAATCGTTAGTTGGGAACATAAGGTCGTTATATTTACCCATAGTTTTAAGATAAAAAATTAAACACTCAACATGTAAGTCAAAATCATGTATTACATGCTATTAAAACTAAACTAACACTTTAATTTAGTATAAACACATTATTTTCCACGCAAACATCACAAAATGAATTACTATTACTAACACTTAAATTTTAAACTAACATTTTAATTTTAATAAATCATAAAGTGTGTTTTAGTGCAAAACATTAGTATTTACACTTCTTTATTATTAATCAAGTAAATTGTTAAAAGTCTCCACTTTTAACATTATTTAACATATTGTCTAATAATTCTAATTTTTTTGGGAGAAAAATTCAAAATTTGATTAGAATTAAGTATTCAACTATTTTTGTTTGGATAGAGTAATTAAAAAGATGTAATATTTTGAGTTTATAATAAAAAAAGGCCTCTTTTTATCATATTAAATTATTCAAATAAATAAAAAGTCCCGCAAAATGTGGGTAGAATAGTTTATTAAAACGCGATGGAATCGCCCTTTTATTAAGTAATATTGTAAAACTAAATAAAAAGACGCAAAATGTGAGTAGTATGGCTTTTTTAAATGCGATGGAATCGCCATTATAAGAAAAGTCCTTTAAGAGAAATACCCTTAAAGAGGAGTTTAATATAATAAGATTTTATTAAATTTATTTAACGATAATTTTCACATCTTCTTCTATAGTCCACTTAGCCATTACTGAGATGGTTTTAGGATAAATTACGGGTTCCGGCTGGGTTTTAGTATAGTAGTCACCGGATGTCCATTTCTTATCGTTATTATAGTCGTAAATAACTCTAACTACGTAGTTGTTAGGTGTTAAATTATTGTAGTTGAGTATTATAGTATCAGACTTATCAAAGGTTATAAAATCTTCTTTATAAACAATATTTTTATCGTTATTAGTAAGTTGTACGATGTAATTTGGTGATATAATATTTTTAATATTAGTAATTGTATTAGTAGAATCTGATTCGTTTTGAGTGAAAAGTTTCAAAACAAAATTGCCGAAATCTTTTTCATCTGTAATTGTAACTTTTTGATTTACTCGATTATTGTATAAGTTATTGATATCAATAACGGATGAATCTTTCATTAATATATTATATTCATAATCCGGATTAAAATTGTAATCAATAATTGCATTTAATCTAAAATCATCTACAAAAGCTAATTTGGTAGGTATTGTATCTGATATTGTATCTATTTTAGAAACTATAAAAATAGTATCGTTTAAAACCTCGTTAATACTATTGTTAAAGCTAATTTGCAATTTATCTTTGTAATAAATTGTAGATGGAATTTTTAAGTTTAATTTAGTTGTTTGTATCAATTTATTATTATTAACTACGATTTTTAAAGAGTCTATAATATTATTTTGATTAATGTTTTCTCCATCGAACAAAACTATAAAAGCAGTGTCTATATCCTTAGTGTACACTATTAAAGTATCGTTTGTGTAATTGGATTGCAGATAATAATTAGAAGGTTTTTTATTGTAAAACTTGATATTTGGATGTGTGATGGATTTATTTAGTATGATACGACTTGTATTAAGCCTTATTGCTGTGTTTTCCAAGACTTTCACAGTAGAATCTTTAGCTTGGCAAGTATATAATAAAAAGTTGATAGAATCATTTACCTTAAATGGTTTATCCATGAATGCAAAATCCTCTGTTACATGATCATATAATTTATTATTATTTTGATCTACTAATGCAAAAATATTGTATATTGTATCTTTTAAATTGTTGAATACAAATTTTCCACTATTATCAGTTTTTACAATATATCTTGGATTTACGTTTGTAAAAGATGAATCGGAAAGATTAGTATGTAACATTACATTCGCATCTTTAACAGGGTTGTGAGTATATGCATCTAAAACCATACCTGTTAATGCGATAGAATCTATAAAACTTCCTGTAGAAAAAATAAATTTAAAATCGTTTAGAGTATTCCCTTCGTTAAAATCTTTTATAGCATCGTCAAAGTATAAAATATAGGTAGAGTTTGGTAATAAGTCTTCGTTAAACTTAATAATTAACTTTTTGCCTTTTATTTTGATATTAGGTTTTACGTTTAATGGGGGCGATACTACTAGTTTTTGATTTATATTATCTAATGTAAAATATTCATCGAATTGTATAGTAATTTCATTGTCGTTAAAGTTTACAGATAAATGTTCAGGTTCGGAATGCAATACTTGTGGTGGTGTTGTGTCTCTAGGGCCGCCTGTAGGAGGTTTTTCATTTGCACAAGCTTGTAATAAAATGATTATTATTAAAAAAGTAATACTAATTATTGTAAATCCTTTGTTTATATGTAAAAATTTTCTTTTCATAAAAAATTAATTAATGCAAATTTAAATAAAAACTCTGGAATAATCTTGAAAAACGGGAAAAATGACGCTAAATAACTTAATATCAGAGTTCTTAGGGTGTCAAATGATGATAAGCCAAGAAAATAAATTCCATACGTTCGTGTGCATATGACCTATTCACACTCTAGACCTTGATTTCCTATGACCTGTTCACCCTCCAGAACTTGATTGCTTACCACGACAATTACGTAAGGGTGATGTTGAAATACGGATGCAATGTGGAGTACGAGACTCGGAAGCACTGCACACTACTACCTTGCAGTATCATCTGGACTCAAAAAAAGAAATGAAACCCTTGAAACCGAAACCGAGACAGAATAGAGGAATGAAACTGTAAGTATAATAATATCCATGATAATTGAATGGTAATCACTGATTTTTTTAGTAATTTTGTATTCATTATTGAAGCAAAAGTTGTTGGACAAACATGCAAGTGTCGCAATAGAAGAGCTAAAAAAAGGGATGTGCGAACTGATAATTAATAAAATTTATTTACGAATAAAGTTACAATGAAAATTACAGTCCATAGAGGTGCCAATCAGATCGGTGGCTGTATCACTGAAATCTCGTCAAAAAACTGTAAAATTTTGATTGATTTCGGGAGTAACCTTCCTGGAAGCCAAAAAGCGGAATTGACAGAAAGGCAAGTTTGTGATATTGCCGGAAATGCAGATGCTGTTTTCTATACTCATTACCATGGAGACCACGTTGGGCTACATCATCTGATTCCATCTTACATAAAACAATATATAGGTGCAGGAGCAAAAGATGTAATGCTTTGTAAATATGAGGTATTAAATAAATTCGGTGAGTATAACAAGCAGATTGAAACTGTAAAAAACATGTTGCCTTACTATACTAAACACCGAATTGATGTTAGTGGTAAGGGTGAGATTTTTCTGACACCTTATTTCGTTAGTCATTCTGCTTTCGACGCCTATATGTTTATGATAGAATGTGAAGGGAAGAAGATTCTTCATACAGGTGACTTTCGTAGGCATGGTTATCTTGGCAAAGGCTTATTTCCTACATTAGAAAAATATGTCGGTGAGGTTGATATTCTAATCACAGAGGGGACAATGCTTGGCAGAAAGCAGGAACAGGTAATATCGGAGCATGAACTTCAACGGAATGTAGTCGAAATATTGAAGAAGCATAAATATGTTTTTGCACTATGTTCTTCAACGGATATAGACAGGCTTGCATCGTTTAATGCGTCTTGCAAAGAGGCTGGTCGGGTATTAGTTGTTGATGAATATCAAAGGGAAATACTCGACATATTCTCAAAATATAAAGAAAAATATTCTAACCTTTACAAGTTTGATACATTCAAATTAATCAATTTCAAAACGGAAAAGGTAAAGAAGAAACTAAGTCAAGAAGGATTCTTGATGCTTATACGTCCAAGTAGTTTACTTTTGGTTGAAAGTATGATGGATTTTTACAACAGTGAAGATTCTTGGTTGATATATTCCATGTGGGGAGGATATGCTGAAAAAAATAAAGATTATAGCAACGAAAACATAATAAAAATCTGTGAGCTTTTTGAAGGACGTGTATTTGACGGAACTAAAGACGGAGTTCACACCAGTGGACACGCTGATGTGCATACGCTGGCAGAGGTTTGCAAAATAGTCAATCCGCGTATAGGAGTGATACCCATTCACAAAGATCAAAGCTCGGAGTATGAATCATTGACCAATGCTTCAGAATACAAAATATTTCATGAAGGAGACACGTTAATCGAAAACATATCCATTTCAATTAATACCTGAAGTGTAGATGTACTTGTCACGTATGAACCTCCAATTAATATTTTGGATAAAAGCAATGGTATGAATTGGGGCAATGCTACTTTAAAAGATAAAATATTGCAAATCAGCCTCGTTATCATCTATTTGGACATACCCATGAAAATCGTGGAATTATTCAGAAGCAGGTATTGTATTTATAAATGGGCTATGCTTTATGATCAGTATAATATATATCAAAATTTAAATATAATTGAATATTAATTTTAATATAAAAATCATATCTCTCAGACTTTTGCATTAATATTGCACTATTATTTTTTTTGCTTAATTAATGAAAGTAATTAATCATAATATAAAGATTTTATTTATAATGCTATTTGCGTTAATGAGTTTAGTTTGTAATGAAAACTTATTAGCACAAAAGCAGAAATATACCATATCCGGTAGTGTTACTGATAGTAATACCAATAAACCTCTCTATTTGGCAAGTGTAGTTCTTGAGGGAACAAAGATTGGTGATGCAACTGATATGAATGGAAATTTTTCATTTAATGTTGATGAAGGTAACTATACGTTAATTTGTACCTTTATTGGCTACGAAACTCATTCTATAAAGATAAATGCGAATCAAAATATAAATATAGATATAAAGCTAAAACCCATAGTAGTTTCGAGCAATATTTTTGAAGTAACGTCTAAGGCGGTAGATAAAAATGTTTCAAGTGTTAATATTGGAGTTGTAGATTTACCGGTAAAGGTATTAGAAAAAATACCGGTAGTTTTTGGAGAGGCAGATATATTAAAAACTATTCAATTATTACCTGGTATCCAGTCCGGAGGCGAAGGTAGCAATACTTTTTTTGTTCGAGGTGGAGGATCGGATCAAAATTTAATTACTTTAGATGGTGCTACTGTTTATAATCCATCTCATGCTGCCGGTTTCTTTTCGGTGTTTAATACAAATATTATTAATTCGGCAGAAGTTTACAAAGGAGGTATGGCTCCTGAATATGGCGGGAGAATGTCGTCGGTTATAGATGTGAAAACTAAAGATGGTGATAAAGAGGAGTATAAAGGGAAATTAGGAGTAGGGTTATTATCATCAAATGTATTAGTGGAAGGTCCAATTCAAAAAGGTAAATCCTCATTTATTTTTGGTGCCAGAAGAACGTATGCAGATTTAATCCTAAAGCCATTTTCTAAAGGTACTGATTTTGAAGGTACAAATACTTATTTTTACGATTTAAATGGGAAATTATCTTTTACATTAGGTAAGAAAGATTTTTTAAGTATTACCGGTTTTTATAGTAAAGACATATTTAATTTTAATCCGGAAAATGCCAGTATAGGATATAATATGAATTGGAAAAATTCTATTGGTGTAATAAATTGGAGTCATTTTTTTACTAATAACCTTACGTTAAATTCCTCAGCAAAAATAGTAGATTATAAACTTCAATTAGATGGCTTCGAGAGTGCATATTCTATGGATTTATATTCCGGAATTCGCGATTACTCAATATCTTCTAAATTATCTTGGGAGATAAACAAGAATAATACTATTAAATTAGGGGTAGAATATACGTATCATATATTTAAACCCCACTCAGTAAGTGCTTCATCCGAAGATACTCAATTCGATATAAATAAGATTAATAGTTACTATGCTAACGATGTAAGTGCCTTTGTTCAGCACGAAACGGAATTTTTAGAAAACTTTAAAATTTTGTATGGGTTACGATATAATTATTATGCTCATATAGGTCCGTTTACTAGATATAAAATAGATAATTACTTTAACTTTAATAATATAGATAGCATTATTTACGATCCGTTTCAAACCATAAAAGGATATCATTTATTTGAGCCAAGGTTTAACTTGCGATATAGTATAGATAGTTCCCAATCCATTAAGTTTTCATATACACTAAATCGTCAAGGAGCTAATATGGTTCCAATGTCATCTATGATATTGCCGACTGATGTTTGGTATCCTGCAACAGAGCTGGTAAAACCCCAAATGTCTAATCAAATATCTTTAGGTTATTTTAAAAACTTTTTAGATAATAAAATAGAAACGTCTGTAGAGGTGTATTATAAAAAAATGAATAACTTATTAGAGTTTAATATATATGCTAATTTTATAAATTCATATCATACTAATCCTGATTATCTATTTATTTTTGGATCAGGGAAAAGCTATGGTATAGAGTTATTTGCAAATAAAACTATAGGGGATTTAACCGGGTGGATAAGTTATACATTAAGTAAAACTACAAGGAATTTCGAACAAATAAATAATGGAGAGTCATTTTATGCAAGATTCGATAGGCGTCACGATGTATCTATTTTATTAGATTACAAATTAAATGATAAATGGAATTTTTCGGCAGTTTGGGTTTATTCTACAGGTAATGCCATAACAATACCCAATTCATTTTATATAATTAATGGTAGTATAGTCGTAGAATATGGCGAATATAACGGTTGGAGGATGCCGGATTATCATCGATTGGATTTATCTGCAAATTGGAAAGTTTTAGATAAGAGAAAATTAAAAGGAACATTGAATTTCTCTATTTATAATGCTTATAGCAGAAAAAACGCATATATGATATCTTTTGTTCCTGAAATTAATGATGATGTAATGCAATATAAGGCAAATAAAATTACAATATTTCCAATATTGCCATCTATATCGTTTAATTTAGAATTTAACTAGATAATGAATAATAACAAAGTACATTTTATATCATATTTTATTAAAATATTTACACCGATAATAGCATTAATTCTTTTAGTATCTTGCGAAAGTGAGATAGATATAGATACGGGAGATTATATAAAAAAGCCTGTAATAGAGGGGTATATAGAAAACGGTTCTAATCCCTGGGTAATTATTACTAAAAATCAGTATTTTTTTGAAGAATTTAAAACTAATTTTAGTGATACTGCCAATTTAATTAATTTTTTAGACTTTTTAATATTAAATGCTGAGGTTACTGTTAATGATGGCTATTTTACCGATACCTTAAAATTTGAAATAGATCCCGAGGTATTAACGGGGAATTTCATATATCCGCCTGTAAAATATACAACTAAAAATATTGTAGGAGAAGTAGGTAAAACTTATACATTAAAAGTTAAAATAGGTGATGATATATATACTTCATCAACAACTATTACAGAACCATTTTATCCTGATTCCGTTTGGTTTCAAACTATACCGGATAACGATGCATTAGGTTATATCCATGCATTAATAACAGATGATCCCAACGAAAGAAATTATTACAGATATTTCACACAACGAGTTGGAAAAGATATTACATATATACCCGGGTATATGTCTATTTGGGACGATAGTTATTTTAATGGGAAACAATTTGAAGTTATGGTTTATAGAGGATTTAATCCGGTTCTCTTATCTACGGATTCTGAAGAATCGCCGGAAGAAGCATTGCGTTTTATTAAAGGAGATACTGTAAATTTTAAAATTGCCACTATGGATGAAAACTCCTTTAGGTTTTGGCATACATTAGGCGGTTTATATACCGATAATAATATTGATGGAGGAGCTTTAGGCGTATGGTGCGGATATGGGGCAACTTATATCATTAACTTTGTTTGTGAGTAAAGTTTTGTTATAAAAAAATCCTTTATCTATTTATTAGTCAAATGAAAATCACTAATATGGAATTAATTCTTCCTGATAAATCTCTTCCCCTTGTCTTATAAAGTTACCCTAAAATAAGCACTTTATGATATATTTATTTTTTATCCTTTAACTTTATAAAAAAATTATATAAATTTGCATTAATATATTAGAAAGTGTTAAAATGAAAATATGTGTTGTTGGTACAGGATCTATAGGTAGTAGCATAATACAAGTATTTGCTCAATCAGGGTTTCCGGTATTAATGAAAGGAAGATCGGACTCTTCTATCGATAAATCTTATAAATTGATAGAAAAAAACTTAGATCAACTACTTAATCAAAATTTAATAGATGAGTCAAAAAAGCAAAAAACTTTACAATTGATATCCAGTACTTTATCTTATGTAGATATTGCTGATTACGATATAGTTATAGAAGCAATAGCAGAAAATATGGTAATAAAAAAAGGAGTTATCAAAGAGTTGGATAGTATTTGTAAAAAAGAAGCAATTATTGCTTCAAGTACTTTGTCGTTATCTATTACTGAATTATCTCAAGTGACCTCTAATCCTGAAAGAGTTATTGGAATGCATTTTTTTAAACCTGTGATAGAAACTTCAATTATTGAGGTTATAAGAGGAATGCATACTTCCGATAAAGTTTTTGAGACAATTTTAGATTTAAGCAGTAAGATAAATAAAAAACCTATACCTGTAAATGAAGCACCAGGTTTTGTAGTAAATAGAATATTAGTTCCTATGATTAACGAGGCAATAGGTATCTTATATGAAGGAATTGCCGATGTTTCTGAAATAGATTTGGCAATGAAGTTAGGTGCAAATCATAAAAAAGGACCTTTAGAAATTGCGGATATTATGGGGTTAGATGTTTGTTTGGAGATAATGCAAGCTTTATATACAGAAACTTGTGACCCTAAATACAGACCTCATGTTTTACTACGTAAAATGGTAAGAGCGAATATGTTAGGTGTTAAAACAGGGATTGGCTTTTACAAATATTAATAATATTTCTTATTTTTTATAGTTAGAAGAAAGTTGAAAATTAAATTATATAGAAATGAATTTTATTGAAAATTTAAAGTGGAGAGGCATGTTGCATGATATTATGCCCGGAACTGAAGAACAATTAAATAAAGAAATGACTACAGGCTATGTTGGAATAGACCCAACAGCTGATTCTTTACATATAGGTCATTTAGTTAGCATTATGATGTTAAAACATTTACAAGAGGCCGGACATAAACCTATAGTTTTAGTTGGAGGTGCAACAGGTATGATTGGAGATCCATCCGGTAAGTCTGCAGAACGTAATTTGTTAGATGAAGGTGTTATTCAAAAAAATATGGAAGGAATTAAAAAGCAATTGACACACTTTTTAGATTTCGATCCAAAGCGTCAAAATTGTGCAGTTTTGGTAAACAATCATGATTGGATAAATAATTATTCATTTTTAACATTTATTCGCGATATAGGTAAACATATCACTGTTAATTATATGATGGCTAAAGATTCTGTGAAAAAAAGAATTTCCGGAGAATTTGGTGATGGAATGTCATTTACTGAATTTTCTTATCAATTAGTTCAAGCAACAGACTTTTTAGAATTATATAAAAATTACAATTGCAAATTACAAATGGGAGGAAGTGATCAGTGGGGTAATATTACTACAGGTACTGAGTTAATCCGTAGAGTCTTGGGAAAAGACGATGCTTACGGAGTAACATGCCCATTAATTAATAAAGCTGATGGAACTAAATTTGGGAAAACAGAAAAAGGTAATATTTGGTTAGATCCGGAAAAAACATCTCCTTATGCTTTTTATCAATTTTGGTTAAATTGTTCCGATGAAGATGCTGAAAGATATATAAAAATCTTTACTTTATTTTCTAAAGAAGATATAGATAAATTAATAGAAGAGCATCGAAAAGCACCCCATGAACGTATATTACAAAAAGCATTAGCTAAAGACATAACAATTAGAGTTCATTCCGAAGAAGATTACAACATGGCAGTTGAAGCCTCAGAAATCTTATTCGGGAAAAGTACAGGAGAAACTTTACGTAAAGTTCCATTAAAAATGTTAATGGACGTACTCGAAGGTGTGCCTCAAGCAAATGTAAAATTAGAAACCATTAAAAATGGAATAAGCGTAGTAGATTTGCTTTCCGAACAAACCGGTTTTTTTGCTTCTAAAGGAGAAGTTAGAAGATCCTTAAAAGAAAATGCAATTTCTATTAATAAATCAAAAGTGTCAGAAGATTATACAGTAACCGAAGACGATATTATAGACAATAAATTAATTTTGGCACAAAGGGGTAAAAAGAATTATTTTTTAATAGTTATAGAACAATAAAGTTTGTGATGCATTTCAAAAGTTTGTAGTTCAAACTTATTGTATTTAAAATTAGAAATTAAAGAAATTTTAAAACCTTTTTTATTTAATATAGTTAAATCATTTTCTAAAGATATTGTTAATGTTTTAAACCATTCTTTAGAAAATGGTTTTTCTTTACTTGGGAAGTATATATCGCCTGAATTCGTAATAGTAAAGCTGTTTTGCCATTCCTTCCATATCAAATAATTAAACTTGAATCCAATGCTATTACTTAATAATTTCTTATCTATAATACCAAATCTATCTTCTATATTATAGATATCTTTATTGATGATTAATGTAGATTTAATACATGCAAGTCCAAGACCTAATTCTATTAAAGTATTATTTGAGAATTTTTTCTTAAATTCTATATTTAAAGAATACATTATTTGAGCGGGAGATAAAAAAGAAAACATCAAAACACTATCTTCAAATCTATTAAATAAAGGAGTATTTACATCTATAGATAATGAAGTAGCCAAAAAATCACTATTGATAAAACCTATGCTATTAGATATTTTAAAATCATCTGATTTAGTAGTTAAATTTTCTTGTAACTTATAATACAGTTCATAGATATAATACGTTTTTAGATTATAATAGAAATTTTTATTTGTATAATTTAATATAAAATAAGTTTCTATATCTCCGTAAATATTTGTTTTAGAAGTAGTATCACCAATATTTTTAGAAAAATCATTTTCTAAACAAAATGCTATTTCACCGGTACAAAATAAATTTTTATTTAAATTACTTGTTTCTAAATTTTTTAGATAACTATTAATTTTTTCATTTAAAGCATATGAATAAATAACAATGCAATCATTCCCAATTTTATATGTATTAGGTTGATATATAAGAAATTCTATCGAAATTAATTGTAAAACAAATAAGGAAAGCCAATTGCACATTTTTCATATTTTTAAAGATTAAAAAAGGTTGTCGAATATTTTTTCATAAACATCCAACAACCCAAAACTTCATAATAATTTGTTTTAATTATCAACATCACTTAAGGTTATGCCATCACCCTATAAATGAATTGTTACAGTTTCTCTATCACTAGTTAATCTATAAGTTCCTGGTTTAACCGTTTTACTTCCCCTTTCACCAAAGTTTTGAAGTATACTTTCCGGAATTTCAAATCTCTCTTCAAAAACTACATTATTACTACCAAGTAAATTGTCTCTTAAGATTTCGTATTTTTCTATGTCCGATTTATTTAAGATAATAAAATACCTATTTCCATCTTTTTTTAACTTTGCTTTAGTAATTACATCTCCTTTACCTATTACCCCTGAACCTTCCGCGTGTATACTCCATTCATAAAAAATGCATATGCCAAATCCTGATAGGCAGTCGTATTTTTTTCTTCCCCATTTTATATATATATTAATTATAATATCTCTATTTTCTGATTCAGAAAACAATAAGTAATTTGCAGAATTGTTATTTTGATATTGGTCTAGATTAATTAAAGTTGTTTGTTTAGGTTCTAAATTGTTAATTTGAGTATTGTTATTATAAGCAAAACTTGCTACCGATGCTACTATTAAAGTAGCTATTATCATTAACTTTTTCATAATATTTTATTTTTATTAATTGTTGTTTTTAATTATTTATTTCTCTAATTTTAAAAAATATAAGAATATTTTTGCCTTTGTGACTTACATTATAATTTCCCCTTGGAATTAAAAAACTACTTTTAGAGTTTTTAGAAATTGCTATATTGCTCCTTACCTCTTCTGAAAATATTACTTCATTTGGTAAATGGATACTTCTAGCTTGGCACAGTTCATCATAAATAGTTTGATTGATTAACCCTTTTAAATCATCTCTATTTACAATCATCAATAAATTATTATTAGTTAGTTCTAAAGTGGCTGGTGTAGATTCCTTTAAATAAATTCCTGCGTCATTTTTCTGATAAATTTTACAAATGCCAAAACCGGTACAATTATTTTCAGGATTTCCCCAGCTCACCATCATGCACGTTCGCCATTTAGAATTTTTAATATGTGCATGACTATTATTCTGACTAAAAGCACTAAAACTATATAATAACATTGCACACAACAAATAAATTTTTTTCATAGTTTAAAAATTTCACCTCCTCTTTGATTTGGATTTTCGGCACCTCCATTTTAGGATCCTAATATCTTTACTTAATAGTCTCCAAAAAATGAAAAACGTTCCTTAATTTTTTAGAAAAAAGACATTAATATTTATATGTATTTGAATTATAGGTGATTATAATTGTTATTTATAATCATTTAAAATAAAACTTTAGGGAAATCAGTCGATTATTTTGAGAGTTTATCTGATAGAAGGACTAAAATTGTCGTGGTTGAAAATTTATTAATTCGGAATAATTTCTGAGAATTGTAATGTTTATTCTACAATAAATTAATCTTTTCTTAATCAACATGAAAAAAGAATAAGCTTTTTTTGCACAAAATTATTAATAAATTTAGACAGTCATGAAAAAGAATTACATTTATCGAATTTTTTTAATAGTATTTACTATTACTTTCTCTTCTTTTGTTTTTGGACAAGAAGAAATTAATTCTCCTAAAAATATCATATTTCTTATTGGTGATGGAATGGGTTATAATGTAGTTACTGCAACTAACTATTTTATTGATGGAGAAGATTCTACAGCACCTTACCAAGAATTCCCAGTAGTTTTAGGTGTTAGCACATACAATGGAGTTCCTGGTCAAGAATATCGTTCAGATAGTGCTTGGTTAGATTATAATTGGGTTAGAAGACCTGGTAAGTTTACCGATTCTGCTCCTGCAGCTACAGCTTTAAGTACAGGGAAAAAATCGTACGATGGTGCAATTGGTGTAAGTATGGATTCTGTGAATTTAACACACTTTATGCAATTTGCTAAAACAATAAATAAAGCGACAGGTGTTGTTACAACTGTACAAATATCACATGCAACCCCAGCAGGCCATATAGCTCATAATATAAACAGAAATAATTATGCTGAAATAGCTAATGAAATGTTTAATAGTGATATCGATGTAATAATAGGAGCAGGTCATCCTGATTATAATGATAACTCTCAGCCAAGAACTGATAAACAATATAAATATGTTGGCGGCGAAGAAACTTGGAATAATTTAATATCCGGAAATTTACACAATTGGACATTTTCTGACGATTCTACTCGTATTGCAGAAATTGCTAATGGTATCAATGTACCTACACGTTTTTGTGCTATTTCCAAAGTTGCTTCAACTTTACAACAATCTCGCGATTTAGTTGATCCTGCAACAGGTGATGAAGAAGTTCTTCCTTTTGTTGCCCCATTTAATAATGGTGTAAATACATTACCTCAGTTAGCTTTAGCTGCATTAAACGTTTTAAATAAAAATAATAACGGATTTGTAGTTATGATAGAAGGCGGTGCTATAGATTGGGCATGTCACGCTAATCAAAAAGGTCGTATGATAGAAGAACAACATGATTTTAATAATACAGTTGAAGCTGTAATTGATTGGGTTGAAGCAAACGGTGGTTGGGAAAATAACTTAGTAGTAGTTACTGCAGATCATGAAACAGGATATTTATTAGGTGAATTACCAAATGATAACAAGTTTACAACTAACCCAGTAATTAACAATAGTAAAAATAATATGCCGGGTATGAAATTCTGGAGTGGAGATCACACAAATATGTTAGTTCCTGTTTATGCAAAAGGTGCCGGTTCTGAAATGTTAGAATTATATGCTGATAGAGTTGATGCACTTAGAGGTAAATATATTGATAATACTGAAATTGCAAAAACATTTTTCACATTATGGGATCATTCACCTGTTAACGTTGATGCAGTTAAAAACGTGATTTTTATGATTAGTGATGGTTGGGGAGAAAATCAAATTAAAGCAACTAACTATTATATGGGCGAAACACAAGAATATGAAACATTTCCGGTAGCTACATATATGAGTACATATCACGGAATGGGTACAAAGGGAAGCACGGAAATTTCCGATTATTACACTTCATATAATTCAGAAAAAGCATGGACTGATCCTGAATATATTAATATAGATCCTACCGATTCAGCTCCAGCAGCTACTGCTATGGGAACAGGATTTAAAGCATATGATGGTTCTATAAACTATTCTACATCGCTATTACCTTTAGAAACATTAGCTGAAATAGCATTAAGAAAAGGTAAAAAAGCAGGTGCTATTTCTACAGTACAATTTTCTCATGCTACACCTGCAGCTTTCGGAGCATCACATAATGAATCTCGTAACAATTATGCTGAAATTGCTAACGAAATGTTATCAGGAGGTTTAAGTGTAATTATGGGTGCAGGACATCCTGATTACGATAATAATGGTCAACTTCGTTCAAATAAAGAATATAAATATGTTGGCGGCGAAGCTACATGGAATTCTTTAGTAAATAATCAACTTAATGATTGGAATTTTTCAGACGAAAAATCGAGATTAGAAGAAGTAGCTGACGGTTATAATGTACCGGATAAATTTGTTTTTGTAGCTCAAGTAGCTGAAACATTACAACAAAGTAGAGATGGTGATGATCAATCAGTAAACTTCAATGATTTTAACACTAATGTACCTAATTTGGTTGATATGACAAAAGCTTCATTAAATATACTTAATAAAGATAATGATAAAGGATTCTTTATTATGATAGAAGGCGGAGCAATTGATTGGGCATGTCATGCAAATCAAAAAGGTCGTTTAATTGAAGAACAAAACGATTTTAATAAATCTGTGGATGCTGTTATAGAATGGGTAGAAGCTAATAGTAATTGGGATGAAACATTACTAATTGTTACAGGTGATCACGAAACCGGTTACTTAGGAGGTGTTGAAAGCATGGACTTATTAAATAGTACAGTTATCGATAATGGTGTAAATGTAATGCCAACAATGAAATTTTATAGTGGAAATCATACTAATCAATTAATTCCATTTTATGCTAAAGGTGCTATAGCAGAAAATTTAAACGATTTTGCTAATAATTACGATTTAGTTAGAAAGTATTACATAGAAAATACAGAAACTGCTAATCAAATAAAAACAGCTTGGAGACAAATTTCAGATGAATTAGGAATTGCAGACAACGATAATAGCGATAACACACGATTACTTGATAAAAATAATAATTTATCATTAATTATTAATAGTAACAATACCATAACAGGAATAACAGATTTAATGGATGGTGATGCTAAAGTTTTAGTTATTAACATAAATGGTCAAATTCTTAGCAAAACAAATTGTACTATAGAAAATAGCCAATTTACAATTAACACTCCTAATGTAAACGGGATCTTTTTTGTAAATGTTACTTCTAATAATAGATCAGCATCAGCAAAAGCAATAATATTAAAGTAATTGTTTTTCGTAATAACATAAAAATTTTTCAAAGGTCGACTAATACAAATAGTCGGCCTTTTTTTATTTATCGATTTGATTATTATCTAATAATAGACTATATTTGCAATTGTAAAACTTGAATAATATGAAACGAGTATTTTTTTATCTTTCAATTTTATTATTATTAGTTAGCTGTAATAAAAACAAAGTATATTTTTCAGATTCTGTTTCTTTTGAGGAACAAGGATATTGGGAGCGTTTCCACCATGTAAATTTTGAAGTTCCAATAGAAAAAACAAATTTTGATTACGATTTAGTGTTAGATATAGAATACGATGCTAACGTAGATTACGATATTATTCCATTACATGTAATCATGAATACTCAAGATGGTGAAGAACGTATCAGAGAATTTAGAATACGCATAAAAGATGGTAGTGGAAGTCATAAAGGAGAAAAATTAAAATCAGGTAATTATAAAATTTCTCACGTTATCCGTCAAAACTTTAATATGTCGGAGCCAAATGTAATAAATGTAGATATAGAAAATTTTTATCCAAAATTTCAAATTCCATATATTAAAAATATTTCTATAAGGTTAATAAAAACTCAATACGTTCCTAAAAAAACAGAAGAATAATACTTCATTAAAATGTTTGAAGAATTAATTACTAAGTATATTCCTAAAAACTCTAAGGGATATTATATTTATATTACACATGTAAATGCAGTTGCTAATGCAGTAAAAAAAATATGTAAGAACAATCCAAATTTAAAAATTGATAATAACTTAGCATATAATGCTGCTATACTTCATGATATAGGCATCTGTATGGTAGATGCACCAATAATAGGGTGTCACGGTTTTTCTCCATATATTCAGCATGGTATTTATGGCAGATTAATATTGGAAGATGAGGGATTATCAGAATATGCAAAGTTTTGTGAAACACATATTGGTACTGGGTTATATGCTACAGATGTAATATCACAAAAGTTGCCTTTACCTATAAAAGATATGATTCCATTAACTATTGAAGAAGAAATAGTTTGTTTTGCTGATAACTTTTTTTCTAAATCGCATGGCGATATTACAAAGCCTGAACAGTTTGAAAAAGTTTTAGAAGATATAAAAAAACATGGAGAAAGAGGTTATTTAAAGTTTAAAGAGTGGTGCGATCTTTTTGATTATAGTTGTATTTATAGAGATTAATGAAAAAATTAGCAATTTTAGGTTCAACAGGTTCAATAGGAACTCAAACCTTACAATTAGTTAGAGAAAATAAAGATAAATTTTCAGTTGAATTATTAGTTGCAGGAGATAACGATGAATTACTAATAAAGCAAGCATTAGAATTTAATCCTAATACAGTAATAATAGCAAACGAATCAAAATATAAAAAGGTAGCAGATGTTTTACAACCATTAGGTATTAAAGTTTTTGCCGGTACATCGTCTGTAAATAGTTTTTGTGATGTCGCTGATTTTGATTTAGTAGTCCAAGCTATAACAGGATTTGCAGGTTTTTCTCCAACTTATTATGCAATAGAAGCAGGTAAACCTTTAGCGTTAGCGAATAAAGAAAGCTTAGTAGTAGGTGGTGATCAAATAATACAAAAAGCCTTAAAAAATAGAGTTCCCATAATACCCGTAGACTCTGAACATTCTGCTATTTTTCAATGTTTACAAGGAGAAACACAGAATAAAATAAATAGATTAGTAATTACAGCTTCCGGAGGGCCTTTTAAAGGAAAAGACAAAGAGTTTCTAAAAGGTGTAACTGTCGAAATGGCATTAAATCATCCTACTTGGAAGATGGGTTCGAAAATAACTATAGATTCCGCCACTCTAATGAATAAAGGGTTTGAAATTATAGAAGCAAAATTGTTATTCGGTGTAGAAGTAGATAAGATAGATGTAATAGTTCACCCACAATCTGTTATTCATTCCTTAGTAGAATTTGAAGATGGTTCATTAAAAGCACAATTGGGGTATCCATCTATGAAAATACCTATTAATTATGCATTAACTTATCCTTACCGAAATAAAAGTAAAGATAAAAAGTTTGATTTTGCCGATTATCCGTCCTTAACATTCGAGAAACCTGATACTAAAACTTTTAGATGTTTAGAATTAGCTAAAATTGCCATAGCACAAGGGGGTTCGATGACAGCAGTATTAAATGCAGCAAACGAAGTAGCTGTATATGCGTTTCTGGATAAAAAATTATCTTTTGATAAAATACCTGAAATTATTGAAAAAGTGATGAACGATCATAAACTTATTAAAGAACCTTCTTATTCCGATATTTTAGAAATCAATGAGGAAACAAGAGAAAAAACATCTGAGTTAATAAAATAATATTGCTTAAATTGCTGTTATTATTATACAATAAATTTTTTCTAAGTAGATTATCGATGTTTTAATTATCTTTGTAGCTTAAATTAATAAGATTATTTATGGATATTTTTATAAAAGTAGTGCAATTATTATTATGCCTTTCGTTATTAGTTTTCGTACACGAATTAGGGCATTTTATTGCAGCTAAAATATTTAAGATAAGGGTTGAAAAATTTTATTTGTTTTTTAATCCGGGGTTTTCTTTATTTAAATTTACTATAGGCGAGACAGAATATGGAATGGGATGGTTACCGTTTGGCGGCTATGTAAAAATAGCCGGTATGATCGATGAATCCATGGATACGGAGCAAATGAAAGAACCTCCAAAACCTTATGAATTTAGAAGTAAACCTGCGTGGCAAAGATTAATAGTTATGTTAGCCGGTATTCTTATGAATATAATAGCTGCTATAGTTATATATATAGGATTATTATCCCATTATGGGGAACAATATTTACCAACCGAAAGTGTAAATGCATATGGGATAATGGTAGATTCGTTAGGTTATAATCTTGGATTTAGAGATGGTGATAAAATAATATCAATAGATGATGAAAAAGTAGAATCATTTTATGATATTCCTGAAAAGTTATTATTGGATGATGTAGAATATGTTAAAGTAGATCGAAATGATTCTATATTACAAATACCAATGAATAAACAAAAAGTTGGTAAAATGGTACAAGCTAAAGAAGCTTTTCTAAGTCCCAGATTCCCTTTTATTGTAGGAGATTTTAGTGAAGATTCTCCTGCTCAAAAAGCCGGAATGGTTGTTGGTGATAAAATAATAGCAATTAATGACGTTCAAACGGAATATTTTGATGAATTCAAAAAAGAAATCGGAAACTATGCAAATGAAGATATAGTTGTAAAAGCGATGCGTGAAAACGATACAGTATCCTTAATAATTCCAATAGCTGATGAGCCTTTAATAGGTGTATATCCCACAACAGCAGGTTTATTTGAAATAGCAAATAAAGATTATACTTTTTTTGAAGCTATCCCTGCAGGTTTTGTTAAAACATTTACTACAATGGGAAGCTATTTTAAACAGCTAAAACTTTTATTTTCCAAAGAAGTAAAAGCATATAAATCGTTGGGTAGTTTCATTACAATAGGAAGTATTTTCCCTGGTGTTTGGCAATGGCAAGTATTTTGGAATTTAACAGCATTTATTTCTATAATATTGGCAGTTATGAACATACTTCCAATCCCTGCTTTAGATGGAGGTCATGTATTATTTGTTTTATATGAAATAATTTTTAGAAAAAAACCAGGGGATAAATTTTTAGAAAGAGCTCAAATGGTAGGTATGTTTATATTACTTGCTTTAGTAGCACTTGCAATATGGAACGATTTAACAAGGTTTGTTTTTTAAAAAAATTTACTATTGTAAAATAATATTTTGAATTTTTAGATTAAATAATTTTAAATATATAGATTAGATATGAAAACATTATTAATGATTTTAGACGGTTGGGGAATAGGTGACGGGAGTAAAGCTGACGTTATATCAAACACTCCAACCCCCAATATAGATTCTTTAATTGAAAAGTATCCACACTCATCACTGTTAACATCCGGCGAAGATGTTGGTTTACCGGAAGGGCAAATGGGAAATTCAGAGGTTGGTCACTTAAACATAGGTGCAGGTAGAATTGTATATCAAGATTTAGTTAAAATAAATAATGCTTGCAAAGACAATTCCATCATGCAAAATAAAACCTTAGTAGATGCTATGAATTTTGCTAAAGAAAACAATTCAGCAGTACATTTTATTGGGTTACTTTCAGATGGATGTGTTCATTCTTCCAATAAACATTTATATAAACTTTGTGATATGACAATGGAATACGATATTAAAAACGTTTATATACATGCTATTACAGACGGAAGAGATACAGATCCAAAAAGTGGGTTAGGTTTTGTAAATGAATTGGAAGATCACCTAAAAATCAGCAATGGAAAAATTGCAACAGTAGCCGGTAGATTCTATACCATGGATAGAGATAAAAGGTGGGAACGTATTCAATCAGGTTATAACGCAATGGTTAATGGAATTGGAAATACTGCATTTTCAGTTGCAGAAGCAGTTAAACAATCCTATGAAAAAGATGTAACTGACGAATTTATAGTACCTACTGTTATTTTAGATAGTTTTAATGAACCGGTAGGTAAAATAAAAGATAATGATGTAGTTATCTTTTTTAACTTCCGTAACGATAGAGCTCGTCAAATAACGAGAGCATTAACACAAGAAGAATTTCCGGATTATAATATGAAACCTTTAAAACTGCACTATTGTACAATGACTCGTTACGATGATACATTTACAGGGTTACATATTATTTTTGATAAAGAACACGTAACAAATACGTTAGGTGAAGTAATTGCAAGTAATAATTTATCACAACTACGTATTGCAGAAACAGAAAAATATGCTCATGTTACATTTTTCTTTAATGGAGGTATAGAACAAGAATTCAACAACGAAGAAAGAATATTAATTCAATCTCCTAAGGTTGACACTTATGATTTAAAACCGGAAATGAGCGCATACGAAGTAAAAGATGCAATAATAAAAGAATTAAAAACTCAAAAGTTCGATTTTATCTGTTTAAACTTAGCTAATGGAGATATGGTTGGTCATACAGGAGTTTACGATGCAATCATAAAAGCAGTTAAAACGGTAGATGATTGTGTAGGGCAAATAATAGAAGTTGCAGTAGAAAATGGGTACGAAGCTTTAATTATTGCAGATCATGGGAATGCAGATAATGCAATTAACAAAGATGGTTCTCCAAATACAGCTCATTCATTGAATCCGGTGCCAAGTATTTTAGTCTCCGACAGATTTGAGAAAATTAATCCTGGTAGGTTATGCGATGTCGCCCCTACAATATTAACTATGATGGATATTGAAATACCATCCGTAATGACTGGTAAAGTGTTAATAAATAAATAATATTAAATATGAAAAATAAATCCAATATAAAACATTTAATAATGTTAGCAATAACATTATTAGTGTTTATATTGGATTTACATGCTAAAAATACTTTTCCTAATTCCGCATTAATCAATATCAAACCTGATACAACATCTAATTATCCTATAACTAATAGTGTAGATTCTTCAAAAAAATCAGATGTAAGTTCCAGACTAATTAAATTAATCCAAGCAGATTTTGCCAAAAGTATTCCTAATCAACGAAATAAACAATCGTTAATTGGAAATATTATATTTTTGCATGACTCCACTTATATGTATTGTGATAGTGCAGTATTTGACAAGCAAAACAATAATATAGAAGCTTTTGGGAATGTTGAATTTATTGAGAATGATACAATTTATCTTCAGGGGAAATATTTATATTACGATGGAAATAAAAAATTAGCGGAAATCAGGGATGATGTAAAGTTAGAAGATCCATCAACAACATTAATAACTAATATCCTATTCTATAACAGAAACGAAAAAAGAGCATATTATACCACGGGAGCTCAAATAATAAATGCAGATAAATATTTAGAAAGTATAGAAGGAAATTATTATGTAAATACTAAAGATTTTCAATTTTTTAAGGACGTTTTAATAAGAAATCCTGATTACGAATTAGTGTCGGATACTGTTTATTATAATGCTAATACTGAAGTAGCTAAAGTAGAAGGACCAACCTTAATTTATACAGATAATAATACTTTATACTGTGAAAAAGGCATATATGACTCTAAAAGTAGACAAGCTTATTTAAATAAAAACTTAGGTGTTTATTACGATGAATATATAATTTTTGCTGATAGTGCTTACCATAAACAAAATCCTGATTATTTAGAGGCGTATAATGACGTTATTTTAATAGATACATCCAACAATATAAAAACATGGTCAGAGTATTTGGAATACGATGATGAGGCTAATTATGCCTTTATTTCCGACAATGTAGTAGTAAGATATATTGACAAACCGGAAGATAGTAACACATTGGAAAATAATGATACGATTAATAGAATAGATTCTGTAAACATTACAAATAGCACTAATACTACATCAGCAGATACATCTTTTGTTTTTTGCGATACTTTAATGGCATATTTTTATTTAGAAATAATAACGGATAGTAGCTTAAAAACTCAACCCGGGAGAATTAGCCCTCCAAATGATAGTATTAATTCTAATACTCATAATGTTAATGATACTCTTAACTTAGGAAATAATAATCCTCAATTTGAACATAAACAAGATAGTATAATTCCGGAACCTTTTGAGAGAGAAGAAAAGGAATCGGAAAAAAAATTAAAATCAATTCATTTTTATAAAAATGCTAAATTGGTTAATAACGATGCGCAAGGAGCTTGCGATTCGGCAGTATACAACAGTATAGATTCTATATTAGTTATGTATAAAATGCCGGTATTGTGGTTTGGAAGTAATGAACAAATTACAGGAGATTCCATATCATTTTATTTTAATGATAGTACATTAAAATATATAGTATCCGAAAATAATGGTTTTTTACTGTCGGTTGATAAATACGGCTCTTATAATCAGATAAGTGGAAGAAAAGTAGTAATAAATTTAAAAGATGAGCAAGTAGATAAAATCAACATTTATGAGAATTCCAGATCTGTGTATTTTTTAAGAGAAGACAATGGGGATATGATAGGTCCAAGCTTTATAAATGCGGATAACATAGAATTGAGATTCTCAGATAAAGAATTGAGTACTATCAGTTATAATGATAAACCGGAATTTGAAGTTTTACCATACGATAAGTCTAATCGAGAACGAGAGGCTTTAGAAGGTTTAAAATGGAGAGGAGCTGAAAAAATTCCTAAAGAATCGACATTAAAATATTGTGATTAATATTGTTTTTTTGTTATTTAAATAATATTCAAATAATTAACAATGTTTAACAGAAAAAATTTTACCGGATCCAATAAAAAAACTAACTTTGCATAGTTCTTTCTTTTTAAATTTATGGTTGGTTATATATATCCTTTCATGATAGTTCCTATGATTAAGATAATGTGTAATAATATGTAATGTGTGTATTAATGATTAATGTGTGTATATTTTACCCCCAAATTAACCAACCAAAGAAAAGAGGATAACTTAGGTAGTTATCCTCTTTTTTTTATCCAAAATTTTTACAAGTTTTTATGTGTACTAAAAATAAAATGTAAGAATAATGTAACAGCAAAATATTCTCTAATTATTTAAAATTAATATATTTGCATAAATACTTAAAATTTTTTAATAATAAAGTTTTTATGAAAGGTCATATTACTGTAGAAAACAAAGGAATCTCTAAAAATAACAATTTTAAAACAACCTTAGAAAATGCTATAAAGGCACAAAAAACACTAAAAGCGCAAAATGGGAAAGGTTCAGTATTTTTAGGGTGGTTAAATCTTCCAATTCAAGATAATTCCGAATTGATAAAACAGATTAAAAACCAAGTAAAGAAAGTTAAATTAGATGCTATTGTTGTAATAGGAATCGGAGGATCTTATTTAGGAGCAAGGGCAGTAATAGAAGCCTTAAAACCTCATTATTTCGATAAAAAAGCTCCAGAGGTAATATTTGCAGGATATAATTTAAATGGAGTTTATTTTTATAATTTATTAGATAAGTTAGAAAATTTAGATTACGGAGTAATTGTAATTTCCAAATCGGGAACTACTACAGAGCCTTCAATTGTTTTTAGGATTATCCGTGAAAAAATGCTAAAAAAATATTCAGTTCTAGACATTAAAGATAGGATAATTGTAATAACTGATAAAAGTAGGGGAGTTTTATGTAGTCTGGCTCAAACTCATGATTATGCAAAATATGTTATTCCGGATAATGTTGGCGGAAGATTTTCCGTATTATCACCTGTAGGGTTATTGCCAATAGCATTTGCCGGCTACGATATAGAAGAATTATTAAAAGGTGCAGCCGATATGGCTCAAATTTGCGATACAAAAGTCAGTAATTTAAAAGACTTAGAAAATAATCCGGCAATTAAGTATGCAGTTTTACGGAATTATTTTTATGAGTGTAATTATGTTGTAGAAACATTAGTTAATTATAATGATGAATTTCACTATTTTGCAGAATGGTGGAAACAATTATTTGGAGAAAGTGAAGGTAAAGACGGCAAAGGAATATTTCCGGCTTCAGTAAACTTTACATCTGATTTACACTCCTTAGGTCAATTTATCCAAGGAGGGAAGAAAATATTATTTGAAACTATTTTAAATATAGAAGAAATTAAAAAAGATGTAAAAATTCCTATGGTTGATGATGATGTAGATAATTTAAACTACTTGGCAGGAAAAACAGTTAACTATGTCAATAAAGTTGCCCAAGAAGCTACAATTAATGCTCATATATGCGGAAACGTTCCTAATATAATTATCAACATCAATGAAGTTAATGAGTACTATATAGGTCAATTAATCTACTTTTTTGAGTATGCATGTGCTATAAGTGCATATATCTTAGATGTTAACCCATTTGACCAACCTGATGTTGAAACATATAAGAAAAATATGTTTAAAATGTTAGGTAAACCACGCAAATAAAAACTTAAGTTAGAAATTAATATTTCTGTAAATATTTATTTTACAACTATATTAATAATCTTATTTGGAACAAAAATAAATTTTATAATATTTTTATTTTCAATCCATTTTTGTGCATCTTCTGCTGCAAGAACAGCTTTTTCAGCAGCATCTTTAGTAACATCTGTAGGTAATTCTAATTTAAATCGAACTTTTCCATTAAATGATATGGGGTACTCGTAGCTGTCTTCTTTTATAAACTCCTCATTAAATTTAGGAAATGGTTCGTATTCAATAGATTCGTTATGACCGCATAAACTCCATAATTCTTCAGATATATGAGGCGCATATGTAGATAGAACTATGATTAGCGGCTCTAATATTTCACGTTTATTGCATTTTAAGTCCGACAAGTTATTTACAGCAATCATAAAAGCAGAAACTGCAGTGTTAAAAGAGAATGTCTTGATATCACTTTCTACTTTTTGGATTAATGTATGTAAAACTTTTAATTCTTCTTTAGTTGCTTTATCGTCACTAATGTAAAATGTGTCATCGTTATTGTGGAATAATCTCCATAATTTTTTGATGAATCTATATACACCTTCTATACCGTTAGTATCCCATGGTTTGTGTGCTTCTAAAGGACCTAAAAACATTTCGTATAAACGTAAAGTATCTGCACCGTATTTGTAGATTAAGTCATCCGGATTTTGAACGTTGTATTTAGATTTAGACATCTTTTCTATTTCCCAACCGCAAATGTATTTCCCGTCTTCTAAAATAAATTCAGCATCGTTGAACTCTTTATTCCAATTCTTAAATGCTTCAATGTCTAACTCATCGTTATGAACTATGTTTATATCTACGTTCATAGCTGTTGTGTCGTAATCTTTACGTAAGTTATAGGAAACAAACTTATTAGTTCCTTTAATTCTATAAACAAAATTAGATCTACCTTGAATTTTACCTTGGTTTATCAACTTTTTAAAAGGCTCATCTTTACAAGCTAAATTTATATCATATAAAAATTTATTCCAAAATCGGGAATAAATTAAATGGCCTGCTGCGTGTTCGTCTCCTCCTAAGTATAAGTCTACATCTTTCCAATATTCATTAGCTTCTTTAGAAAAATATTCCTCATCATTAGTTGGATCCATATATCTTAAATAATATCCGCTGGAGCCGGCAAAACCGGGCATTGTATTTGTTTCTAATTTATAACCTTTATAAGTCCAGTTATTAGCTCTTGCAAGTGGAGGTTCACCGCTTTCAGTAGGTAGATAAGTAGATATATCAGGTAATTCCAAAGGTAAGTCCGATTCATCTATAGTATATGGATATCCGTCTTTATAATAAATTGGAAAAGGTTCTCCCCAGTAACGTTGTCTACTAAATATAGCATCGCGTAATTTGTAATTTATAGTTTTATATCCGATTTTTAATTCGCTAATTTTGTGAATAACAGTCTTAATAGCTTCTTTTACATCTATACCATTGATAAAATCGGAATTAATCATAAAACCTTCTTGAGCATCGTAAGATTCTTCCCAAGTGTTTGGATCGGAAGGTTTATCATCTTTAGCACAAACTACCTGAATTATAGGAAGTTTAAAGTGTTTTGCAAAAGCAAAATCTCTACTGTCATGTGCGGGAACTGCCATAATAGCACCAGAGCCGTATCCGGAAAGTACATAATCGGCAACCCAAATAGGAATTTTATCTCCTGTTAATGGGTTAACTCCGTAAGAACCTGTAAATACACCTGTTATTGTAGAAACATCGGCCATACGTTCTCTTTCGGATTTGTTTTTTGCATAATTAACGTATTTTTCAACCTCTTCTTTTTGTTCTTCTGTAGTGATAGTTTCTATGATTTCGTGTTCAGGAGCTAAAACCATAAAAGTCGCACCCCATAAAGTATCGGGGCGAGTTGTAAATACTTCCAATTCTAAATCATCAAATTTATCTACTTTAAAAAATACTGTAGCACCAACTGATTTTCCTATCCAATTTCTTTGTACTTCTTTTAATGAATCAGGCCATTCTAAAGTATCCAACCCATTTAATAATCTTTCGGCATAAGCAGTAATTCTTAAAGACCATTGAGCCATTTTTTTCCTTACTACAGGAAAGCCGCCCCTTTCGGATAAGCCATCTTTTACTTCGTCATTAGCTAAAACAGTACCTAATTGAGGACACCAATTAACCCATGTTTCAGCTAAATATGCCAATCGGTAATTCATAAGCACTTCTTGTTTTTCATTAGTGCTCATATTATTCCATTCATCTGCAGTAAAATTTAAAACTGTAGTGCAAGCTAAGTCTAAGTCTTTAGTCCCTTGTATTGAAAAAACATATTCTAATTCTTCAATTGGTCGTGCACTTTGAGCTTGATTGCAATAGTACGAGTTAAACAATTGGATAAAAGTCCATTGCGTCCATTTGTAATATTTAGGATCACAAGTTTTAACTTCTCTATCCCAATCGTAAGATAAACCTATAATATCTAATTGATTTCTATATCTTTTAATATTTTGTTCGGTAGTTATTGCAGGATGTGTTCCTGTTTGAATAGCATATTGTTCTGCCGGTAACCCATAAGCATCGTATCCCATAGGATGTAAAACATTATACCCTTGATGCCTCATGTATCTTGCATAAATATCAGATGCAATATAACCTAAAGGATGCCCTACGTGTAATCCGGCTCCCGAAGGATATGGAAACATATCCAATACGTAAAACTTTGGTTTCTCAGATTTATTATATGCTTTAAAAGTTTTATTTTTTCTCCAATATTCTTGCCACTTTTTTTCTATGTCTTGATGGTTGTATGCCATAATTATTTTAAATTTTTAATTAAAGAATCAATAACTTCCGGATAATGTTTGTATTCTAATTTATGAATTTTATTTGCTAAACTTTCTATGGTATCGGAACTTTCCACTTCGCATTTTGCCTGAAATATTATATTGCCACAATCGTATTCGTCATTAACATAATGAATAGTAATTCCACTTTCTTTTTCCCCAGCATCAATAACGGCTTTGTGAACATTATCACCATACATTCCTTTGCCTCCGTATTTTGGCAATAATGCAGGATGGATATTTATTATTCTATTATTATATTGTTTTATTAGCCATCGTGGAATTAAAGATAAAAAACCTGCTAAAACGATAAAATCTATATCATATTCATCTAAAGTGTTTAGTAAATTATCTTTAAACTTATGATATTCAACTTTAATTAAATTGTTTTCCGAATCGCATTCTGTATTTTGTGAATGTTTTTCACACTTATTATTAAAGAATTTTCTTTCGAAATAAATAGATGGAACATTAAACTTTTTAGCTCTTTCTCTAACGTATGCATTTTCTTTATCTGTAAGAATTAATTTTACATTAGCATAATCGGAATTTTTATAAAATTCCATTATTCTTTCAGCATTAGTTCCGTTCCCTGATGCGAAAATAGCAATATTAATCATTTTTATTTTTTAATAACTTTAGCAAATTTTACTTTATTGTCTATTTCAAATTTAATAATATACAAACCCTTTTTGCAGTTTTGTAAGTTAATAATAGTCTTATTATTAGAATATGTTATTTTAGCATCTATAATTGAACCTAAAGAATTGTAAACCTCTATATTCTTAACTTTTTGATTTATCTTACAAATACCGTCACTTGGATTTGGATAAATAGTAACATCATTATTTAATATATCTATTCCGGAAGGGTCTAAGATCATAATATCATCTAACTCAACAGAATAACCGTATTTAGTTTCACCTTCAAAGGCAATATAATAATTATCTGATAAATTTGGCAGTTCTATAGTGCGCAAGGTCCACTCAGGAGTATTTTCCGTATATTCTTCAATTAGTTGCCATTCATTATATTCATCATTTTTGTAATACACTCTTAACTCATCATTTGCTCCATTTAAAGCTCTTTGAGCATGCATAAACGTTAATTCTAAATTCTCAAAATCGCTTAAGTTGAGTTTTGGTGTAATTAACTTACAGATACTTTTATCAGGGCTATACATTCTAACTAAATATTCTTCAGAATAAGGTTCAGGGACACCTTCTTTAGAATGAACCCATTTGTCTTCCCCAAATTCTTGAAATAACATCCAGCCATCAGGCAAATTACTTGTAGAATCCCAATTTTCTATAAATGGAGGTATTAAGGATGCCATTGGATATGCTTCTACAGAATTAGACGGATTTGATTCGTAATTGTTACTGTATATAGATGTTATATAATAAGTATATAAAGTATTGTTTATAACGTTTTTATCAATATAACTATTAGTTTCAGTGGAATCTATTATCATATCATCCCTATAAATCCTATAATATAAAAACTCATCATCTGATATTTCATTCCAATTTAAAACTACTTCACCATCGTAACTTTTAGCAGTTAAGTTGATAGGGGAGGTTTTAAATTTAGTTAAAGTTAACACATTTGCTAAACATGCTTGAGTAAAAGTTTTAACTTGTTCAAAATTATTTACGCTTGTACCGATAGTATCACCAATGGTATGAATGTATGGGCTGTAATTATTAGCATTTTCAAAAGGATAAATACCTACGTAACCATTTTCGTTAAAAGATGTATGATCACTATCGCCACCCCATAATGAACCTTTTTCTACTTCTAGTTGAGGTACGTAAATTTCTACATTTGATTTGTAAAATTCATATAAATCATTAGCGGAAGATGGGCAAATAACAGATGTTTTCATTTGATTACCCGGAGCTAAGTAACCGGACATGTCTATATTAAAATATCCAAGGATATTCATGTTTTGCTCTGCACATCTTGTTGCATAAGCATCGCTACCTACTAAACCGATTTCTTCAGCTGTAAATGTGCAAATAACTATAGATCTATCAAAGTCGTACTCACTAATAATTCTGGCAATTTCCATCATTCCGGCTGTTCCGGTAGCATTATCATCGGCACCTGGTGCAGCTCCCCAATAAGTAAAAGAATCGTAATGAGAACCGCAAACTACATATTCATCAGGTATTTTACTTCCTTGTTTAACGGCAATAACGTTTTTAGAATTATAATCCTCTACATCCTGTAATTCAACATCAAAACCATATCGTTCAAAATGCTCTTTAATCCAGTTCTGAGCTTCAACAGCTTGAGGTGAATTATAACGTCTGGTACCATAATCTTGTAAATGTTGTACGTAATATTCTAAAGAATCAGCATTTACCTTATCAACTAAATCTGCAATATCTTGGTCGAACAAAGCAGAATACCCTTTTAAGTTAACACCGGAATTTATATTAATCTCAGCTTGCTTATCTCTCAATCTAACAATACCTCTATAATTTACTTTCTCAAAAATAATATCAGTATCCTTTTCAATTTTTACAATAATAAAATAATCATTACTGTAAATGATATTTCCATTTCCATTGTAGTTGTTGATATATTTATCTTGATTGCCTTGATTGTCTTTAAAAATGTTTAATAAAACATATTCAAAATTACCCCAGGCATCATTATCAATAACTTCAAAACTAGAATTTTTTATACAATTATAATCATCTACAGTACATACGATAAACATATCGTTATAATAATTTATTTGTAAATTTTCTTTATTAATGTAATTGTAAAAACTGTCATCCTTGTTTAATTCAATAAATATTAAATCTTTAGCAAATGTGTTATTACAAATCACTAAAAAAATAACAAACAATAAACTCTTAAATGTTTTACTTATTTTCATATCTTTTAATTTAATATATTTTACTTGATTTTATCTATTATTTCTAGATCAGAATTTTTTATTTATAAAGAGCAAATTTAAATAAAATCTTTGTAATAGGGTATTCCAATGTAAAAAAAAACAAAAATTAAGATATAATAAACTTTTTTAACAAATTAAACAAAATAATAAATTTTATATAAATATTCTTATAAAATCAAGGATTATAGGCAGTTAAAGGAAATCATAAAGATGATTCAGTCAATAATATTAATGTATTAAAATAATATAAAGTAGTTTTTTTTTGGAAAAAGTTTGTAAATTAAAAAAAAGTGTTATATTTGCACACTCAAATGAAAAACTGATGGCGTCGTAGCTCAGTCGGTAGAGCAGAGGACTGAAAATCCTTGTGTCACTGGTTCAATTCCAGTCGATGCCACCTTAAAGGGGATGATTCTTAGAATTATCCCCTTTTTTTATTCCATTAGTTAATAGTGAATTTTGCTGAAGCATGTTTTTCGTTACTATATAATTTAATGAAATACATTCCATTGGCAAGATCAAAAATATTAAATGTTTTCTGAGTTAGTTGATTTGTATTTTCAAAATAATAAGTTTTTAGTGCTTGACCTGAAATGTTATAGATAACTAATGAAATATCTTCTAATTGCGCGTTCAGATTAATCCTAAAAGCACCTTTATTAGGATTTGGAAGTACCTCTAATACAATATTTTCATCTGTAATTATTTCAGATTCATTTTTTCCTGCAGGATTTATTACATCATCTGAGAAATATACGACGTAACCACCAACTCTGTAATAAGGGTTATATCCATCATTACAATTAGGACAAGTAACACCCGATACACAATCCGGATTATTTGGATGACAATAATCTACATAATCAGGATCAAAAATGTATTGTAGGGTTAAAGAATCATCTTCAATAAAATCTGATAAATCATAAAAATAAGGTTTAGAATTTGACCCCGGGTACCAACCGGCTCTGTTGTACTTCCAAGTTCCGTGTTGCGCTGTGCAATTGTCGGGATTAGGATTACATTCAGTAAATAAGTATTGAGTAAATGTATCTACACCATTTACTTTAAAAATATTATTAGAGTAATAAAATTCAGCTGCATTTTGAGAATTGTTTTTTTCCCAGTTGTGCCCTGTTGTGACAATTCTTAATTTTTGTTGTTTTACATTTTGTTTTGAATAAATAGTTTTAATTGGTACTGATAAGAGATTAGCAGGATTGCCTAAATCAAAATTTCCAATCCATACTTCTTCTAATAAACTATAATTATAAGTCGGTTCACCTTTAGTATAATCTAAATAAAGATCGAACTGCCAACCGCCGGTTCCCCAAGTTTCGATATATACTCTAAATTCTACTTCACCTTGTAAGAGCGATTGATAATCAGTAACGTCAATACTATGTGAACAGCCTTTCCCAAACGGAGTTATATACCTAAACAATTCAACCCATTTTCCGTTTTTATCTTTAATCTGAAAATACCCTAATCTGTCCCAATCGTCGCAGCCACCTGGAACATCAGGGCAACTTACATCTAAATATGCAGAGATACTTTTAAATGCACCTACAAATTGTGGAAGCGTATAAGTTCCGTAATACCATTGGCTACCAATAGTCCCCATATCTATTACTGCATCATTTAAAGTTTGAATATATAAATCTTCTATATCATTGGAAACGTCAATTTGTTTTGTTATTTCAGATTCAACTCCATTGCTTCCTGTTGCTACAATTTTAATAGTATGTATCCCCCAGTCATCCGGAGTCCAATTTGCATAATATAAATTATCAATTTCTTTGCTTTTTATTATTTTATCATTTACATAAAATTTGATATCTTGAATATCCAAAACATCTTCAAAGTCAATATTTGCATACGCATAAATAGGATATGTCATAAGTTTTGGCATCAACAACGGAACTTCCTCAGTAAGACTTGTATAAATTTCAGGTTCAATTGACGAAAGATCAACAACTTTAAAAGATTGAGTTTTTTCGATAGGATAATATTGTTCATTTCCTTCTTGAAAAGCTTTAATTTTAACTATTCCCGAGTCTCCGGTAAAACTTAGTATGTTTTTTTCAACAGTAGCAGATCCTGAAGTAACTTCAAAAGTTACCGGTAAACTTGTATTTGTATATGCGACTAATTCAAAGGGTTCATCAGTATTATAATGCAATCCTAATGGTTCAAATATTAAAACTTGATTGTTTTGTCCTGTTGGTACACAATCATCTCCTCCATTTAATTGATATGCATAAAGTTCAGCTATAACAATATGAGGATCATTAGAATAATTTGAGTTAAAAACAATTTTAAAGAATCGTGCATATACAGCACCAAAATAAATTTCTGCAGTACTTCCGGAAGCATTAATATCAGGATATATAAAATCTTCATTTACTTGTATTTGCCCCCAATCTATACCATCATTACTAAAATATACTTCAATGTTTTTAGGTTTATTATTGGGAGAGTCGCCTCTGGAAACTATTGATATTCCATTTATTGGGAAAATTTCTCCCATATCTATCGAAATAAAATGAGGGTAAGACGATTCAAAATTTTTCCATTTAGTATGCCAAAAAGTATTTAAATCATTATCTATACAATTAATAGCTCTACCATTATTATCACCTTCACCAACAGTTTCTTCACTATCAAAATCTAAAATACTCCATTCGGCTCTGTCAATTAAAATAGTATCGCATTGTGATTGTAATTGATTGTTAATAATTAAAGATAACGCTAGAACTAAAGCTTTTATAAGTAAAGTTTTATTTTTCATACCAAATAGTTTAATTGAAAATAATATTTCTTATGTTTTTTAACCCCCCAAAGATTATACAAATATAATAATAGTTTTTATTAATTATAAATAAAATTTTATCTTTGTATCTTATATAGTAAAAAGATTACTTATGATATTATCAATGACAGGCTATGGAAAAAGTTCGTCTTTTTTCAATGGCAAAAAAATTAGTGTAGAGATCAAATCTTTAAATAGCAAGCAATTAGATTTATCGATAAAACTCCCTGTAATTTATAGAGAAAAAGAGTTTGAATTTCGTAAAATAGTTGGTTTAGAAGTTGTAAGAGGTAAGGTAGAAATTCTAGTATCCCTAGAAACCGATATTAATAAAAAGGAAGTTAATTTAAATAAAGAAGTAATAAAAAAATATTACAATTCACTTGTAGATGTAGAAAAAGATTTAAATATTTCCGACAAAACCGATTATTTGGCCGTAATAATGAAATTGCCGGATGTTATTATGGCTAAGGAAGAGGAAGTTTCCGAAGAAGAGTGGAATTGTGTTTTTAATTGTTTAAATGATGCTTTAATTGAATTCAATAAATTTAGAAAACAAGAAGGAGAAGCTTTATTCAATGACTTTTCAGCTCGTATCAACAATATCATAGAGAATTTAAATAAGATAAGAGAATTCGAAGATGAGAGAATAGAGAATATTCGTTCTAAAATTAATTTGGAATTAAATAGTTTAAAAGATATTGATATAGATAAAAATAGATTTGAACAAGAAATAATATATTATTTAGAAAAATTAGATATTACTGAAGAAAAAGTAAGATTAAAAAATCATTGTGATTATTTCTTAGAAGTATTAAATGAAAGTGAAAATCAAGGGAAGCAACTTAACTTTATTTCTCAAGAAATAGGTAGAGAAATTAACACAATAGGTTCTAAGGCAAATGATTATGGTGTTCAGCATTTAGTTGTTTTGATGAAAGATGAACTCGAAAAAATAAAAGAACAAATAGCTAACGTATTGTAATTTTTCCTGTATTATTAATACTATAAACAAATAGAGATATGCAAAAGATGCTAATTTTTTCTGCCCCTTCGGGTGCTGGTAAAACAACAATAGTAAAGCATTTATTGGGAAAAATACCAAACTTAATGTTTTCTATATCTGCAACAAGTAGAGAGCCCAGAATAAACGAAATTAACGGTGTAGATTATTACTTTTTATCAGTAAATGAATTTAAAAACAAAATAAAAAATAATTGTTTTGTAGAATGGGAAGAAGTTTATACAGATACATTTTACGGAACTTTAAAAACTGAAGTTGATAGAATTTGGAATCTAAATAAGTGCGTTATATTTGATGTGGATGTAAAAGGTGGAATTAATATTAAAAACAAGTATGGCAATAAAGCATTGTCAGTATTTATTAAACCTCCATCACTAAAAGTATTGGAAGAAAGATTACGCAATAGAGGCACCAATACGGAAGAAGATATAAAACGCCGTATTCAAAAAGCAGAATATGAAATAAGTTTTTCAGACCAATTCGACAAAATCTTAATTAACGATAATTTACAAACAGCTTTTGATAAGTCGATAGAAATAGTAGAAAATTTTTTGAACAACTAAATTACAGAGTATAAAAATAATAATATAGAAAATATGAATATAGGCTTATTTTTCGGCTCATTTAATCCGATTCATAGCGGACATCTAACTATAGCAGAATATTTTGTTAAAAACGAATTAGTAAGTGAAGTTTGGTTTGTAGTATCTCCTCAAAGTCCGTTTAAACAAGATTTTATTGAAAAAAATGAAAGTGTAAATCGAAATACTGATTTTTCAAAATTAATGTTAGATTTTGAAGAAAGGGTAAGCCTAATAAAAGAAGCAATAAAACTCAATCCAAAATTAAAAGTTTGTACTATAGAGCAAACACTTCCAAAGCCATCCTATACAATAGATACACTAAACGAATTAGCAAAAAAATATCCATCTGAAAAATTTATAATCTTAATGGGAAGCGACCAACTAAAAGGATTAGAAAAATGGAAAAATTGGGATGAAATTGCATCAACATATAAAATATTTGTGTATCCGCGAGGATACGAAGATTTTGCATATATAAAACCAAATACAATAGTATTTGCCAATGCCCCGTTGATAGATATTTCTTCTACAAAAATTAGGAATCAATGGGCAAAATAAAATGACTGTAAAGAATTTTCAGTGTATCCATGCTTATTAAATATTTTTATTATAATAAAAGATAAATATAAAATAATATATTAACTTTGTAAAATATCGTTAAAATATTTTAGTAATCTAAAAAGCTATATTACAGTGATTTAGTATTTATTTTTTATAATACAATTAACATATTTATAATAATTAAAGTATCTTTATTATGAGTGAAGTTAAGGTTAAAACTCCTTGGTATAGTAGTTTAGGTGATGTTCTTGCTCATTTAGACTATTTTGATGGCTCAATGTTTGAGATGGTGGCTGCAATTGCAGAAAAATATCCTCATCACATAGCATACGATTTTATGCAAAAAAAAACCACCTATAAACAATTAATTCAAAAAGTTGAAACTTGTGCTAAAGCTTTAAAAACTATAGGAATTCGTGAGGGCGATCGTGTTACAATTGCATTGCCTAATTGTCCTCAAGGAATTTGTATGTTTTATGCTGTTAATTTAGTGGGTGGTATAGCAAACATGATTCATCCTCTTTCAAGTGAAAAAGAAATAGAATTTTATTTAAATGAGTCTCAAAGTGTCACAGTTATAACATTAGATCAATTTTATCATAAAATAGAAGCTGTCAGAAAAAATACATCAATAGTAAATGTTATAATAGCAAGTATTAAAGATGAACTTTTACCGTCAATCAAAGCCGGTTATATGTTAACCGCCGGTCGAAAAGTTGCAAAAATTCCGGAAGATGCACCTGTAATTCTTTGGAAAGATTTTATGAAATTGTCGAAAGCTTGCTTTTATAATTATAAAGTAAAAAGACAGTCTAATGACCCTGCAGTAATTCTTTATTCAGGTGGTACAACAGGTACAACAAAAGGTATTGTTTTAACAAATCGTAATTTTAATGCCCTTGCAGAACAAATTGTTGCTACTAATCCTATGTTCAGACCAGGAGATAAAATGCTCGCAGCTATGCCTATATTCCATGGGTTTGGCTTGGGTGTTTGTATTCATTCCATGTTGGCAAAGGGAGGTAGATGTATTCTTGTTCCACGTTTTACTCCAAAAAGTTACTCTAAATTGATTACTAAACATAAATGTAATTTTATTGCAGGAGTACCTACTTTATACGAGGCAATTTTACGCTTGCCCAATATGAAAAAAGCACAATTATCAAATCTTAAAGGAGTGTTTTCAGGTGGTGATTCGCTATCAATAGAACTAAAGAAAAAATTTGATACTTATTTAGCTGAACATAATTCAACCATTAAAATTCGTGAAGGTTACGGCACAACAGAATGCGTTACAGCATCTTGTTTAACTCCTCCACATAAGTCAAAAGAAGGCAGCATAGGAATTCCTTTCCCTGATACATACTATAAAATAGTTGTTCCTGATACTGATGAAGAAGTTCCTTATGGACAAGAAGGAGAAATATTGTTAGCAGGGCCAACTGTTATGGCAGGTTATTATAATAATGAAGAAGAAACAGCAAAAACCTTACGTAAACATGCAGACGATTTAACTTGGCTCTATACTGGCGACCTTGGAATAATGGATGAAGAAGGTTTTATCTATTTTAAAGGTAGAATTAAAAGAATGATTATTACTTCAGGGTATAGTGTATTTCCAGCTCAATTAGAAAATATATTGGATTCTCACGAAAAAGTACAGATGAGTTGCTTTATTGGAGTTCCTGATTCATATAAAATGCAGAAAATAAAAGCATTTGTTATGTTGAAACCGGGTGTTGCTCCCAACGAAGAAACTAAAGAAGAATTGATGACTTATTGTAGAAAACGTATTGCAAAATATTCGATGCCATATGATATAGAGTTTAGAGAAGAGTTACCAAAAACTCTTGTAGGAAAAGTTGCTTATCGTGTACTCGAAGAAGAAGAAATTGCTAAACTGAATGGACAAAAACAATAAATCATCAGCAGACGTCTTAAAAAGAGTAAAATTTCAAAAGGGTGTTTATCGCTTTTGCTTATTTGTAATAGGCCCTTTTGTAAAAAAAATATTTCGTTTTAAATCAAAACCTTGTAAAGTAAAAAGTAAAACCTTTCTTGCACTTGGTAATCATACACAGGATCTCGATCCCGCACTTTTGGTTATAGGTACAAAGAAATATATGAAGTTTGTAGCAAATGCATCTTTAACTAAAGGTGTTTCAGGTTTTTTTCTGAATAATTTATTCGGAATTATTCCTCGCGAAAAAGGAGCAAGTGGAGAAGCAGTTATTGCATTAATAGAAAAAAATTTAAAAGCCGGAGTCCCTGTTGGAATGTTCCCCGAAGGAAATAAAACATGGGATGGTGAAACGGAATTTATTTCGAAACGTACTGCAAAGTTAGCTAAAGAATCAGGAGCGGCACTTATTACTTATAAATTTACAGGAGGATACCTTCTTAAACCACGTTGGGCAAGTTTTAAACGAAAAGGACCAATGTACGGTGAATTGGTAAACGAATATAGTGCTGAGCAACTTGCTTCAATGAGCGAAGAAGAAGTGTATCAAGTAATGTGCGACGATTTATATGTTAATGCCTACATTGAACAGCAAAAAACAGGAGATTTATATATAGGGAAAAATTTAGCTGAAGGTTTTGAGTATGCAGCATATCTTTGTCCTAAATGCGAACAATTTGGTACAATAACATCTTCAGGTAATGAAATTAGTTGTAATTGCGGTTTAACGGCCATCTATAATGATAAAGGTCGTATAGAAAGCAATTGTTTAAACTTTGATACATTAATAGATTGGAATAGATTTCAAAAAAAATGGTTAAACGATAACTCCTCTACCCTTAAATTACAAATAGATAGGCCAATTGTAAAAGATAAATATTTTAGTGTTGTTCGTATTGAAAATGGTGTTTATACAGAACTTTCAAATCATGCATCCTTAGCAATGTTTGGCAATCGAATAGAAATATCATTTCAAAATTCAGAACAACTGAAAGAAAATGAAATAAAAACGAATCAAGTTCAAGATCAAAATAATGAACATTCTCCGGATGGACAAGTTAAAATAGTTTATCCATTATCTCAAGTTTCCGGTTTTGGACTTTTCCGACAAAAATCGATCTATTTTAATTGTGAAAATCAAAACAACGATAAAGTTCGGTATCAACTTTTAGCTCATCATAAAGTTTCAGGTTTAAAGTACTATGCTTTATGGAGAGTGCTTACCGATCGGGAATATTTGTAAAAAATCGGGAAGCCATCCCATTATAAAGCTTGAAAATTTCTTATATCAAAAAAATTATTATATTTGCAATGTAATTCTTCGGGGCGGGGTGTAATTCCCGACCGGCGGTAAAAGTCCGCGAGCCTTTATTAAGCAAAAGGTTGATTTGGTGAAATTCCAAAACCGACGGTAAAGTCCGGATGGAAGAAGTTAATTATGTATTTGTATTTCAAAATTTTCCTTTCATTATTAACAAGCTCCGATAAATTTTATTGTGATTATGCAGAATGCTAATGATATAAAATTTATGTGTAGAGCTATTGAGTTAGCAGAATTAGGTAGAGGATTTACCAACCCTAATCCCTTAGTAGGTGCGGTAATTGTGTATAATAATGAGATTGTGGCATCAGGTTATCATGCACAATATGGGGCGCCTCATGCCGAAAGAGATGCCATTCAAAATTACATTAATTCCGGTAGAGATACTTCATTATTATCTAAAAGTACAATGTATGTTACCTTAGAGCCTTGTAACCATTATGGAGTTACGCCTCCATGTACCGAAATTATCATTCAATATAATTTTAAAAGGGTAGTTGTAGGATTGAAAGATCCAAATCCTAAGATGGCAGGTAAAAGTCTTAGTTTGTTAAGATCAAAAGGTATTGAGGTCGATTTAATTGATAATGAAGAGATTCTTTCACTTCTAAAGAATCAAAATAAAATTTTTCTAAAGTATATCACTACTAAAAAACCTTATATGTTGATGAAAGTTGCCACTACTTTAGATGGTAAAATAGCAACTCATTCTAAAACTTCAGAAGCTATAAGCAATGAACTTTCCCATACTTTTGTGCATTTTGCACGTCACAATTATGCCGGAATTATGGTAGGAAAAAACACTGTTTTGTCCGATAATCCATCCCTAAATTGCAGATTAAATTTGAAGAATGAGAATTACGACAAGCTGATAGATATTTATACTAAATATCTGATTGTTAACTTGTCTAATCATTATGAAGATAATACCAATAAGAATATTAATATTAATATCAATTATACGGATATTGCAAAGAATTTTCTAAAGAAACTGAGTGTAGAAGGCGTTAAAAATCCGGTTAGAGTAATCGTATCTTCGAAAGCGGATTTAGATATTAATTTTAATGTATTTCAGAATTTGGATAAATGTAGGACTCTTATAACTTACCTGAACTCTGAAAGTTTAAAAACTATACAAACTTTAAATGAGAAAGGAGTTGAAACTTTGTTAGTTGAGGGTTTGGATAATAAGAATGTTATCAATTTAGAATCGTTATTAGTAGAGCTTGGTAAGTTAAAGATAGATTCAATTTTATTAGAAGGTGGAGGCAATTTAAACTTTTCGTTTTTAGAGAACAATTTAATAGATGAGGTTTTATATTTTATTTCACCAAAGTTAGTTGGAGGTAAAGATGCTATTTCATCAGTAGAAGGGAAAGGTTTTGATTCAATTAAGGATGCTGTTTTATTAGATAAATCTTCAATAATAACACAATATATAGATGGAGATATTTTAATTTCCGGAAAAATTTTAAAATAAAGATAGGTTATTATGTTTACAGGAATAGTTGAACAAGTTGGAAGAGTTAAAAAAATACAACATAGAGGCAATTTTAGTAGTGTTGAGATCGAAATATTATCTAAGGATAAGAATGAGAAAGATAACTTTTTAAAAGTAGGTGATAGTATTGCAGTAAATGGAGTGTGTTTAACTGCAACTTCTTACAATAATTATATTTTTACCGCTGATATAATGGTAGAAACATTGAAATCCACAACACTTAAAACTCTAAAAGTTAGCGATATAGTTAATCTGGAAAGAGCATTAACTTTACAAACAAGATTAGGAGGTCATATAGTAACAGGTCATGTAGATGGAGTGGGAACAGTGTCTAATATTTTAAATGTGGAAAATGCTAAAATAGTAACTTTTAAATGTGAAAATAATATTTGTAAATACATTGTTAAAAAAGGTTCTGTTGCTATAGACGGTATAAGTTTAACTGTTGTAGAGAGTGATAATATCAGAAATACTTTTAAAGTGGGGCTAATTCCTCATACACAAAACAATACAACATTAAAAGATATTTATGTTGGGTCTAAAGTAAATATAGAAGTAGACATTTTAATTAGATATTTGGAACAACTAAATAGAAACAATAACGTAGATAAAAAAAATAATATATATGAACAAATATAATACAATAGATGAAGCGATTAATGATTTAATCGAAGGTAAAATGGTTTTGGTTTTAGATGATCCTGATCGTGAAAATGAAGGGGATTTAATTTTAGCAGCTCAGTTTGCCAATACGGATAACATTAATTTTATGGCCTCAAAAGCAAAAGGTTTAATTTGTATGCCAATGAGTAAAGCTTTTACACAAAAATTGGGCTTAGAGCAAATGGTACTTAAAAATACTGATAATCATTCTACAGCATTTACAGTATCTATAGATCATGTATCTACTACTACGGGGATATCTGCAGAAGAAAGGGCGATTACTGCTTTTATGTGTACCGAAGATGATGCGAAACCGGAAGATTTTAGGCGTCCGGGGCATATGTTTCCATTAGAGGCCAGAGAAGGTGGAGTGTTATTTAGAAGTGGTCATACGGAAGCAACGGTAGATTTACTAAAAATTGCAGGTTTAAAAGAATGTGGTGTTTGTTGCGAGATAATGTCGGATGATGGTACTATGATGCGCAGTAAAGATCTATTTAGGTTTGCACAAGAAAATGATCTTAAAATCATAAATATTGCCGATTTAATTCACTATCGCAGAAGAACAGAAAAGTTAGTTCACAGAGTAACATCAGCAGATATGCCTACAAGATACGGTCATTTTACAGCTTATGGTTACGTAAACGAAATAAATGGTGATCATCATGTTGCATTAGTAAAAGGAGATATTACAACTCCGGAGCCGGTACTTTGCCGAGTTCATTCGGAGTGTTTAACAGGTGAAGTATTTGGTTCTTTAAGGTGCGACTGTAAAGATCAGTTGGTAGAATCCCTAAAGCGTATAGAAAAAGAGGGTAGAGGAGTAGTTTTATATATGCGTCAAGAAGGTAGAGGTATAGGATTGATCAACAAACTAAAAGCATATCATTTACAAGATCAAGGTATGGATACGGTAGATGCAAATTTAGCCTTAGGTTTTAAAGCAGACTTAAGAGATTACGGAATAGGAGCAGAAATTTTAGCAGATTTAGGTGCTAAAGATTTAATATTAATGACAAATAATCCATTAAAAATTAGTGGTTTGGAAGGATATGGTCTAAGAGTAGTAGATAGACAACCTATAGAAGTTGGATGTACTGCAGATAATGAGTTTTATATGTACACAAAATATAAACGAATGGGGCATATACTACATGTTAAAAAGTAAAAAACAGTATAAAAACATTCTATAAGAAAAAACATTCTATAAGAATAAGTGAAGTATAAGAAATGACAATTAAACAGAAATAAAAAATTTTGAAATATGAAATACGAAGGAAAATTAATAGCAAAAGGACAACGAATATGTATAGTTGCTTCTCGTTTTAACGAACTAATTACAAATAAATTGATAGGAGGTGCTCAAGATGCATTTTTACGCCACGAAGGCGAAGAAGACAAATTAGATATAGTTTGGGTGCCGGGTGCATTTGAAATTCCGCTTGCAGCTAAAAAAGTAGCATCCTTAAAAAAGTACGATGCAATAGTATGCTTAGGTGCAGTAATCCGAGGTGCAACACCACACTTTGATATGGTTGCATCAGAAACAACAAAAGGAATTGCTCAAGTATCGTTACAATCGGAAATCCCGGTAATATTTGGAGTATTAACTACTGATACAATTGAGCAAGCTATTGAAAGAGCCGGAACAAAAGCCGGAAATAAAGGCTTTGATGCTATGAATTCAGCAATAGAAATGGTTAATTTATTGAAAACGATATAAACCATTTTAGCTAGTTACGGTTATTCTTCCTACATGAAGAAATAGACGTGAAATACTAAGAAAAAGATAGGATAAGTGATGTATTGTTAAATACTTAATACTTTATTGTCACCTTGTTTTTTTATTTCAAATTTCTGAGGAAATTCAAAAAATATTAGTACCTTTGATGTCGCGAATAATATATTATTTCAAGACAAAAATTTGGTATTTATATGCAAGAAAGTATTGAAAATAAGATACTTAATAAGGCAAAGAAGTGCGGACGTGGTTCCGTATTTTTCATCGGAGACTTTATCTCGTATGGGAATCGTAATGCGGTAAATAAAGCACTGGAACGATTGACGGACAAAGGTCAAATGATGAGGGTGGCTCGTGGTATTTATTGCTATCCAAAAATAGAAAAAGTGTATGGACTTGGAGCCATTCCTCCTTCGCTAGAGGAAATTGCCCAAGCTATAGCTAAAAGAGATGGTGCCAAGATTGTACCATCTGGTCTATATGCACAATATCAACTGGGGCTTACCCAACAGATTCCTATGAATGTTGTTTACTTGACCAATGGGGTATCTCGGACGATAAATGTAATCGGTGGAAAAAGTATTAAATTTAAGCATGCATCTCCAAGATATTTTGCCATTCGTAATAAATTGGCACTGCTCTTGACGACAGCTCTGAAAGATTGGAAAGTGGAAAACCTTACAGAGGATCAAGTTTCAATTATCAAAACTCAATTAATCGAAAACCCGCGCTTGGAAGTCTCCGATCTCAAACTGATGACTTCTAATGTGCGAGAATTTATACTTTCCCTATATGAATAAGTTTCTCACTTTATCAGAAGAACAGCGTAAAAACATCTTTATCAAGATGGCATATCAAGTTGGATTACCAGCACAAGTGTTGGAAAAAGACTTTTGGGTAACAGCCATCTTGCAAGCTGTTTTTTCATTACCCATCGCGGAACATCTTGTTTTCAAAGGTGGAACAAGTCTAAGTAAAGGTTGGAAACTCATAGAACGATTTTCCGAAGATATTGATCTTGCTGTTAATCCCGTGATTCTTGACATATCTGAGCACGACCTTACGAAGAGGCAAATCAAAAAATTACGCAAGAAATCTTCCCTTTATGTATTAGAAAAGCTTACTCCCATGATTCGGGGTAAACTCGAACAGCAGAGACTGAGTGATTTTATCACCGTAAATCCACAGCCAAATGGAGAAGGAGACAACACTTATCCAGAACCGCGACAAGTATATATTCATTACAAGACTGTTTTTGAAGACACCCTTTCCTATCTTCGTCCAGATATAGTGTTGGAAATAAGTGCTCGTTCATTGCTGGAACCGACAAAGGGAATATCTGTCAGAAGCGAGATAAGTGAGTATTTGCCTATAGAGCCGATATCAGACAGCGTGATCCATACTGCTATCCCTGAAAAGACATTTCTCGAGAAAGTATTTCTATTGCATGAATTATTCTCTGTGTCAACTAATGATATAATAGCTGCAAGGAAGAGCAGACACTTATACGATTTGTATATGATGATGAATACAGATTTTGCCAAGCGAGCAATAAAAAATGATGATTTATGGGAGAGTATACGCCATCATTGGGAAATCTACACATCTGTAAGAGGTGTGGATTATACTCCGGATGTACGTAGATATATTCAGTTAGTACCGAGAAAAGAAATTTTTGAGATGTGGAAAGCAGATTATGACGCGATGAAAGAATCCATGATTTATGGAAGGAAACCATCGTTTGAAGAACTCTTGAAGGCGATGTCAGAACTTGAAAACAAATTTAGGTATAGCAGTATATAGCTCATTTTTTGCTTGCGTTATGAAAATAGATCATACCGCATCTAAAAACAACTCATTAGGTGTAGAATTATCCTTGTATTTATAAAAAGAGTTGGACTAACTCACTAAGTAAAATTCACTTCTGAAAGTTTTGAAGATAATTTCATAAAAAAAGGCTGTATTCTTAAATATACAGCCTTATTATATTGATAGTTATTTAAAATAACGATTAATAGTTGAAAGCTTTACGTTCGAAATATGCTTTTGCATGTAAGCAAGCAGGACATTTTTCAGGAGCTTTTTTACCAAAATGAATATATCCGCAATTTCTGCAATACCAGAAAATTTCTTTATCTTCTTCAAAAACATTACCTGCTTTAACTTTTTCTAATAGTTGAAGATATCTTTTTTCGTGTCCTTCTTCTGCTTTAGCAACCATTCTAAAACATGTTGCAATTTCTTTAAAATCTTCTTCTTCTGCAACATCTGCAAAATGAGGATATAATTTTGTCCATTCTTCATTTTCTCCTGCAGCTGCAGCTTCTAAATTCTTTTCAGTAGTATCAATAATTCCTGCTGGAAATGATGCAGTGATTTCTGCCATACCACCTTCTAAAAATTTAAAGAATCTTTTAGCATGTTCTTTTTCTTGTAAAGCTGTTTCTTGGAAAACAGCGGAAATTTGTTCGTAACCTTCATTTTTTGCTACTTTTGCAAAAAATTCATATCTGTTTTTTGCTTGAGATTCACCTGCAAAAGATTGTAACAAATTTTTTTCTGTTTTAGTTCCTTTAATACTCATAATTTCTCCAATTTAAAATATTTAATATTAATTTATTATGCAATTATACAATTTTTGTTTAATATACAAAGTTAATTTTTTATTAAAATAAAAGTTAAAGATACAAATAATATTTTAATTATTAAAGATTAGGACAATTAATATAATAAGGTTATTAAATAACTTTGTAGCTTATTCGTTAAAAATTATTATTTTTGCAAAATCTATTTTGATTGGCCCTATAGTTCAACGGATAGAATGGAAGTTTCCTAAACTTTAGATCCAGGTTCGATTCCTGGTGGGGCTACAATTAGGCTTTTCGTGATATTAAAAATAAAATAAGAGAAATATAAGTATATGGGATTTTTATCTGTACTATTAATTGCAATTAGTTTATCTATAGATAGCTTTTCAGTTAGTATTGCCAGCAGTATGGCATGTAGAGCAAAGTTATGTGCAAAAAATTATTACTTTTCGTTAATGCTGGCAATTTTCCAAGCAGGTATGTTTTGTATAGGCTGGCTATTAGCTTTTAAATTTCAGTTTATAATTGAATCTTTAGATCACTGGATTGCCTTTGGATTACTTTTGGTTATTGGGTTACATATGATTTACGAGGCTATTAAAAAGCTTAGAAATCCTAATGATAAAAGTGTAAACGATTATAATCCTTTTAAGTTTTGGAATGTTGTTCTTCTTTCCATAGGTACAAGTATAGATGCTATGGCAGTTGGTGTTGCGTTTGCATGTGCATTAGAAGATATTACGGCAGCTATATTAATATTTTTCACCACACTGATTTTATCTGCGTTAGGCTTATTTTTAGGTAATAAATTGCAAAAAAACATCAAATTTCCTTTTGAAATTATTGGTGGTATTATTTTAATAATAATAGGAACTAAAATTTTAATAGAGCACTTATTTTAAACTGTTTTGATTACATCCCAAACAAAAGCTCTAATACCTACTTCATAGTTAACAGAGTTTAATTTTTTAATATTTAAAAGTAAATCTTCTATTTGCTTTTCGTCTTCTAATACCGTTAATATTGAAGAGTTCATTTCGGGCCATGTATGAGTTCCTCTTCTAGGCTCTCCGTCGTTAGAACCTCTTCCTTGGACTTGTTCCCAAAATGTAAAGCCTTTAATTTTTAGCATATCTAACATATATTCTACGCGTTGTGTTAATGCTTGATTAAATACTATCAATACTGCCTTCATATATTATTAATATTTTTATAATTCTTTTATAAAGGAGAAAGAGAAATAAAATTATTTATTCAGAACAAAATATTTCTCTTTCTCATTATTACTAAATGATTTATCTTTTTGAAAATATTTTATTTATCTTCTTTACAGACAAAATTGTCTGAGTTGTCAGGTTTATATCTACTATTATTACCATCTTTTTTAGGGCTATACGGATCCGGTAAATATTTTACTTCATCATCCGGAATATCCAAAAAGACATATTGTTTCCTAAATTTCTTTTCTTTATCACGTTCACCATGACGAGAAAGAATTCCATAAACTATAGGTACTACATATAGAGTTATAAACGTAGATACTGTTGCACCTCCTATCACTACTATACCTAATGGAACCCATAATTCTGATCCTTCACTTTTACTTAATGCCATAGGTAACATCCCTAAAATAGTTGTAATTGCAGTCATTAATACCGGACGTAATCTTGATTTGCCGGATAATGCAATAGCTTCGTACAATTCGTAACCTCTATCTCTCATTAGGTTGATATAGTCTACTAAAACAATTCCATTTTTTACAACAATACCTACAAGTAAAATAATTCCTAAAGCACCAATTAAATTTAATGAAGTTTTAGTTATTAGTAATGCTAAGATTACCCCGGATAATGCAAATGGTAAAGACATCATAATTATAAAAGGTTTCGAAAACGATTCAAATTGCGATGCCATAACTATGTAAACTAGTACTATTACTAAAATTAATAGCAAAATCATATCTCCAAAAGATTCTTGCATTCTTTCGTAATCTCCTCCAATTTGTACTAAAACATCATCCGGAATATGTGTTTCATCTACAATTTTTTGAATATTTTTAGCTAAAATATTAATAGGAACGTTATGTGGTGTTATACTAACGGTAACAACACGTTCTCTTCTTTCTCTTTCAATATTAGGAGGTCCCCAATACTCATTGATACTTGCAACCTCTTTAAGTTTTATTATTTTGCCTTGAGGTGTCATTAACGACATTTCCTCTATATCAGAAATACTATTTCTAAAATCTTCGTGTAATCTAACTAAAATATTATATTCTTTTCCGTCTTCTTTAAGGAAACCTACTCTCATTCCGGTTATCCTATTCTTTACATAATTAGCAGCTGTTGCGCTATTTAAACCATTTCTGGCAAGTTTTTCTTTATCAAAAACAATCTGAAGTTCTGCTCTATCGTTTTCTCTACTAATTTTTATATCTCTAGCACCTTCTACATTTTTTATCTTATCAGAAAAAGTTTGTGCTAATTTATTAGTAGTATTAAAATCATGACCATATATTTTAATATCGATAGTATTACTACCTCCACCACCTCCTTGCCCTGTACTTACGGAATATTTGATGATTTCCGGAAATTTTTCTAATTCTGTACGAATGATTTCAGCAATCTCAAAAATAGATCTTTCTCTTTCATTCCTTCGATTAGTACGAATTGTCATATTAAGCTTATTGTTGGAAGCGCTACTAAATACATTTGCTATTGCAGATTCATCATTAGAGCCTGTAGAGGTGGATATTAAAATAGTTTCAGGAACTTTTTCCAATACTACTTCTTCTAATTTTCTGGCAGTTTGTATAGAGCGTTCTACTCTAGTTCCTGTTTGTAACTCAGCACTTATAGAAATAATCCCATTATCGGAAGGAGGAATAAAATCTGCCCCTATTTTTCCAGAAAATAAAGGTATTAATGTAAGAATAAAAAATGCCAATAGTACTAATAACGAAATCCTTTTATGGCATAAGCACCAACGTAAACTTTTTGAGTATAATACATCTAATTTATTTAAAAATTTAACAACTGTATTTTGATAAGTATATTTACGTTTTTTCTTTTTGTTATTATTGTTTTTAGGTTTTAAGAGTTGTGAAGATAACATAGGAGTTAAAGTGATAGCAACTAATGTAGATGTGGTAACAGTAATTGAAACTAACCAACCTAACTCTTTAAACATTACACCTGCCATTCCTTTTAATGTAGTTAAAGGAATAAACACAGCTAAAATAACTAAAGTAGTAGCTATTACAGAAACCCAAACTTCGTTTGTACCATAAATTGCAGCTTCCCTCGGTCGTGATCCTCTATCTATATGCTTAGTAATATTTTCAAGCACAACTATAGCATCATCCACTACCATTCCTATAGCAATAGTTAATGAACTTAACGATATAATATTCAGAGAACTGTTATTAAGTCGTAAAAAGATAAATGCTACAATTAGTGAAATAGGTATTGTTACGGCAATAATAAAAGTTGCCCTCCATCTACCTAAGAAAAATAAAACTACTAAAACAACAAATAATAATGCAAATAATAATGAGGTGCTTAAACCGGATATGGCATAGGAAATGTTTTCTGATAAATCATAAATCATTTCTAATTCAATGTCAGGAGGTAATTCTTTAGATAATTTTTGTATTTCTTTTTTAACGGCTTTACAAACCTTTACCGTATTAGCACCGGATTGCTTCATGATAATTAATCTACCTCCGGGTTCACCGTTAATGCGTTCATCTAAAGTTAAGTCTTTAATAGTATCTCTTACTGTTGCAATATCTCTGACAAAAACTTGCCTTCCATCGGGAGTAGATAAAACAGGAATATCTTCAATTTCTTTACTTTCAATATATTCACTTTCAACACGTAGCTGATATTGCTCGTTACCCATTTTTACACTTCCGGATGCTAAGTTTAAGTTATTTGTTGCAATAGATTGACCGATTGCTTCTAAACTTAGATTGTAAGAATCTATTTTATTCGGATCAACTTCTACATAAACATATCTCGAGGGAGCTCCTGAAATACTAATATTCCCAATACCTTCAATTCTGTTTAGTGGGTTTACTATTTTATCTTCTAAGATTTTTTCTAATCCGGAATAGCTTTTGTCAGAAGTAATAGCAATCTGCATAATAGGCATCATACTAGTATTAAACCTAAAAATCATAGGTCTGGAACAATTTTCAGGTAATGCATCATAAACGTAGTCCATAGCAGATCGGACCTCATTAATAGCCTCTATAATATCTATTCCCCATTCAAACTCTAAAAATATAGACGACGTATTATCTTTAGATGTGGAAGTTATTTTTTTAACTCCATCTACAGTGTTTAAAGAATTTTCCAGTAATTTAGTAACATTAGTTTCAATCTCACTACCATTAGCTCCCGGATAAGTAGTCATAATGGAAACAAATGGGGGATCCATTTGCGGAAGCTGATCAATCGGTAATTGACGTAAAGAGTATAAACCTAATATGATTACAGCAGTAAAAATTAATATTGTTGAAATAGGTTTATTTATAGATGTTTTATAAATACTCATTTTATTTTCTTAGTTAAATTTAACTATATTTATTTTTTATTATTTAACAATTAATTTAGTACCTTCTAATAACTTGGCTTGTCCTTCTACAACTAAACTTAAACCTTGTAAATCTTCGTTTGCAAAGATTTCAATTTTATCGTCAAATCGTTGCCCTAAGGTAACGTTAATACGTTTTGCAACACCATTGTCGTTTATAAAAATGTATCTATCATTAGATCCTTGAACTTTTAAAACAGATTGATACGGTACGATAACCGTTTGAATTTCCCCTAAAGCCATGTTTACATTAGTGTACATTCCAGGTCTTAACTTATTACCGTTATTTGGTATCTTAATCTTCACTTTAAAAGTATGAGTAATAGGATCTATAGTTGGATACACAATTTCTACAGTACCATTAAAAATATCGTTTGGGTATAAATTAGATATAATTTCTACATTCATTCCTCTTTTTACTAAAGGATAATAAGATTCTGGCACATTTACCAAAGCCTTTAAAACATTAATTTGAGTTAATATTAAAACAGGCATATTTGCAAATATTTCGTTTTCCTCATAATTTTTTGCAGAAATAACACCGCTAAAAGGAGCTTTAACAAAAGTGTTTTGTTCTAAAAATTTTAGATTTTCTTCCATTTGCTCCAACTGAAGTTTAGTTTGATCATAAATTTGTTGAGAAATGCTTCCACTTTTAATTAATTGTTCAACTCTCTCCATTTCTGTTTTTAAGTTAGTATAATTTAATTTTGCAGTGTTATATTGGTTTTCATCCATAGTGAATAAATTCTCACCTTTAGTAACATTATCACCAACATCTACAAAAATCCGAGAAATTCTTCCCATTACAGAAGGAGCTAAATTTACTTGTTCATAGCCTTCCAAAGTAGTTGAATAACTAACATTATGTGCAGATAACTGTTTATTTATTTCTTCTACACTTACCGTTGCAGGTTTGTTTTCTGTTTCATTAATTGAAGTAGAATCTTGTTTTTTGTTGGAATTACACCCTAAAACTAAGATTGCAATTATTAAAACTGGTAAATATCTTTTCATTTTCTATTTAAGATTTATTATTTTTTGTCAAATTATTTATTCAAGATAATTATTCTACATTAAGTAATTGTTTAAGTTCTATTTGCGCATTAATTAACTGCAAAACAGCTTGGTTGTAATTGCTATGCGCATTAATTAATTCGTTTGAAGCACTTGTTACATCTAATGTAGAAGCTCTTCCATATTCATATTTATTACTTATATTATCTAATACTCGTTTAGAAACATCTATATTTTTTTGTTGAGTTTGATAGTTTTCGAAAGCAGAAATTACATTAGATTTCAATTGATTACTTTGAAGTATTAAAGCTCTTTTTGTATTATTAAAATTGTTTTCTGTAATTTTATAATTTAATTTGCTTTCTTGGATTTTTTTATAATTTATTCCTGAAGAAAAAATAGGTAAACTAATTTTAAAACCTACTAAATTTGGAGGAGTCATATTCATCATTTCTGTTTTTCCAAAATAAGTTTTTGCAGAAAATTGATAAAAAGCACTAATAGTTGGTAAATAGTTCATTATAGACATAGTGGTTTGCTTGTCTGATAACATTAAATTTTGTTTTAGAAGTTGATAATCATAATTTCTTTCTATATCAAAATTAGAAGTAACTAATTTAGTTGCTTCATCTTCATTAATTAAGTCCTCCAGTTTATCAGTTAATACAATTTTTTGATCAACCTCACAACCCAATTGCAGTAACAAACTGTTATAAATAATCTCTAATTGTCTTTGAGAGTTAGTAATATTATTTTTTAATAGTGAAACTTGTACTGATAACTTATCAGCATCTGTTTGCTCCGCAACACCTACCTTTACGGAATTTTCAGTTATTTCATATAAATGTTTAAGATTGTCGTAACTTTGATTAAGCAAATCAATAGTTTGTTCCATTACTAAGGCAGAATAGTATGTTTTTGCTACATTGGCAATTACAGTTTGGTTATTTTTTTCACTATTAATTTTGCTCATTTCTACAGCAAGATTTTGGATAAAAGTACCCATGATTTGTTGTCCGCTTAAACCTAAAGCAGCAGTAACTGAAAAAGAACCGGATGGATTTAATGGAAATGACATAGCTCCAAAATTCATCTCGTATCCGCACAAGTTTTGGTAATCGAAGCCGGCATTTACTTGCGGTAATAATGAAGCTAAAGTTTGCCATTTTAAAGTTTCAGCCTTTTTTATTTCTAAAGAAGCGTTTCTTACGGAATAATTATGCTCTAAAGCATATTCTTTTGCTTCTTCTAACGAAAGCATCAAAACGCTTGAATCATTATTTGTATCTTGTCCAATTGTTGAATAAGATAGAAATATCAGGAACAGAAATGTTAAAAGAGATGTTTTTTTCATTTGTTATTTATATTTTATCTTTTATCTTTATTATTTAAGTAATAATCTAATCCGGTATCTGTTGCAATAGCCCTTACAATAAAATCACAATAATATGATGATATTTTATTTATTGGGACTTTAGATTTTGATGAAAATTTTATTAGTGAAGTTATGTGTGACGATAGCATTTGAGCAGTAATTTCTATATCAATCTCTTCCCTAAATAAATTTTCTTCTATACCTTTTTGCAGTATTGAAGTAAAAAAATCAGTTAGAATAATAATTATTCTATTATCATTTTCTTTAGATAAGTGAGGATAAAATTTATCTAAATCTCTTGCAAAATTTGTAAATTTGTCTTTATGCATCCCCTTATATTTTGAGAAAAACTCAAACAGTATATCTATCGCATTATTATCTTCTTTATTAATCAATTCATCAAAATATTTTTTCTTACTTTGTTCAATATTTATTAATATTTTTTCAATTAATACATCTTTACGATTAAAATATTTGTAAAATGTTTTTTTTGAAATACGCAAATTTGAACATATTTCATCAATTGAAACACTTCTTAGACCATGTTGAAAAAATAATTCAGATGATTTTTTTAATATTTTATTTTCAGTATCTAACATTAGTCGAATTAATATAATTTGCAAAGATAAATTAAAATTATTATGGACTTGTTATTTTATTGTTAAATAATTATAAATTTAAAAAATAACATCGTAATCGTTTAGTTATCAGAGAAAAGCAAAAACTTAAAAAGTGTAATAGTTTCCTGAGGGGGTTCGATTAAGAATATTAAATAGATAAATAAACTTATAATTATTGAATTTATTTTTAATGTCAGTCTTATTTTAACTATCCCTTATATATTAAAAATAAAAATACACGAAATAATAAAGTTATTTCTTGTATATCAGTATTTTATCCTTCGGATGCCATCCCGAATTTTTGCCGGATGCCATCCCTATTTTTAAAAAGAAGCGTAAGTTTTTGCTAACTCGTTTTTTTTATGTAAATTTGTTATTTAATTTTTTAGATTGAAATAAAGTTAAACGTTTAAAATTATTTTTATGAAAAGAATTTTTGTTTTATCTCTTTTGATATTGTCGAGTTTATCGGCAATGTGTTGTACAAATTTTTTAATTACTAAGGGTGCTTCTGCAGACGGTTCTACTATGATTACTTATGCAGCTGATGCTCACACACTTTATGGAGAGTTATACCATTGGGAAGGTAGAGAGTGGCTTCCGGGAACAATGTTGGATGTTTACGAATGGGATACAGGTAAGTATATGGGACAAATACCTCAAGCCCAACGTACATATAATGTTGTTGGAAATATTAATGAACATCAGGTTGCGATTTCAGAAACCACTTATGGCGGTTTAGAAGAGTTATCGTCTCAAAGTGGTGCAATAATGGATTATGGAAGCTTAATTTATATTACTTTACAAAGAGCAACATCTGCAAGGGAAGCTATTAAAATGATTGCTGAATTAATGGATACTTACGGATATGCAAGTTCCGGTGAGTCTTTTTCTATTGCAGATAAAGATGAGGTTTGGATTATGGAATTAATAGGTAAAGGAGAAGGTGAAAAAGGTGCAGTGTGGGTTGCTTTATTAGTTCCGGATGGAATGATTAGCGGTCATGCCAACCAAGCCAGAATTACTACATTTCCACAAAAAGGTGAGAATGTAATAACTTCAGAAAACTTAGACAAAATATTCGATAAAAATGTAGATGTTGTTTATCATAAAGATGTAATATCTTTTGCAAAGAAAAAAGGTTTTTATAAAGGAAAAGATGCTGATTTTAGTTTTTGCGATACTTATGCTCCATTAACATTTGGTGCTGCTCGTGGTTGCGAGGCAAGAGTATGGGCTGGTTTTATGAAAGCTAATAAAGCTGCAGTTGCTCAGTACGAAGATTATGCACGAGGCGATAATTTAAAAAATAAGATGCCCTTATGGATAAAACCTGATCGTAAATTAACAGTATTCGATGTTATGACATTTATGAGAGATCATTACGAAGGTACATCAATGGATATGACAAATGATATAGGTGCAGGTCCGTTTAAATGTCCTTATCGTTGGCGTCCTATGGGTTGGGAATACGAAGGACAATCCTATTTACACGAAAGAGCAACATCTACGCAACAAACAGGATTTTCATTCGTAACTCAATCTCGTAATTGGTTGCCTGATCCTGTAGGTGGTGTTATTTGGTTTGGAGTAGATGATTCATATACTTCATGTTATGTTCCTATGTATTGTGGAATAACGCAAACACCTTTACATTTTAGAAAAGGAAACGGATCCATGATAGAATATTCCCCAACCTCTGCATTTTGGATTTTTAATATGGTATCTAACTTTGCATATTCTCGTTATTGTGACATGGTTGTAGATATTCAAAAAGTACAATCAAGATTAGAAAATAAATTTCATGATGAATTAATTAATTTTGATAAACAAGTTGCAGCAGAAGTTGATAGAAATCCAAATAAAGCTGTAGCCATGATGAATACTTTCTGTGCTAATAAATCTGAAGAAACATTTAATGAATGGAAAGATTTATTTATTTACTTAACAGTTAAGTATATTGATGGAAATATTAAAAAAGAAGAAAACGGAGTATTTATCAATAACGGATACGATGCTCGTCAACCTGCATTCCCTGATCAACCGGAATATAGAAAAGAATGGTATAAGGTTATAGTTGACGATTGTGGTGATAATATCAAAGTCTTAGACTAAATTAAACATTAACTACAATAATCCTTAATTTTTATTTTGAAAAATAAAAATATATTAGGTTATTTATTTACATTGGGGCTTTTTTTTATAATAATAAGCCCCAATTTTTTAACTGAAGGTATGTTTATGGACGGCATTAATTATGCTGCCGTTTCAAGAAATTTATCTAAAGGATTAGGTACATTTTGGAAACCGTATTATAATGAACTGACTCCTTTTTATTATGGCTGTCCTCCACTATGTTTCGGAATCCAAAGTTTGTTTTTTAGAGTTTTAGGTGATTCTTTTTATGTAGAAAAAATATTTTCAGTTGTAAATATTTTAGTTGTAATATTATTAATTGACAAAATATGGAAATTAATAAATAATAACACTAAAAAAGGTTGGATTCCTATTTTATTGTTTGTTTTAATACCATTGTCAACGTGGGCTGCAACTAATAATATTTTAGAAAACTCAATGACTGTTTTTGTGTTGTTGGCATTATTATTTTATATTAAAAGCAACTCCGAAAATAGGTTATTGAATTTGATATTTGTTTCGGTTAGTCTATTTTTAGGCTTTTTGAGTAAAGGATTTCCGGTATTTTTTATTTTAACCTATCCTTTATTAAATTGGCTTTTTTTTAAACATCAATCATTTAAAAGAGTATTAACAGATTATGTATTAATTGTAATTTTTCTTACAATTATCTGTGGCATAACGGTATTAATTTTTGAAAATTCAATAATATGGTTTAAAAAATATTTTGAACATCAAGTATTATATAGTATCACATCATGGAAAACGGTAGATAGCAGATTTTATATTTTATATAAATTCTTATCCAACTTATCATTACCTGTTGGGTTATTATTGTTAATTACTTTATTTAGTTTAATAAAAAATAAAGGTAAAATTAAAATTGCAGATAAAAATGTAAAGTTGTTTTTCTTGTTTTTTTCAACATCACTTACCGGAGTTTTTCCTTTAATGATAACACTTAAACAAAGTGTATTTTATTTACTTCCGGTAATGCCGATTGTCGCAATTTCGTTCGCATTTCTTGCAGTTAATTTATTAGAAAACTTAAGTACATCTCATGCTTTTTATAAAATTAGTAATATTTTAATAATAATAATTTGTTGCATAAGCATAGGTTTAAATATTTATTTTTGTGGAAAAACAACTCGAGATAAAAACTTGTTATCTGATATTCATAAGGTGGGAAATTATGTTGGCAATAATAAGTCTATTTCAGTAAATAGTGAAATGATGACATATTGGAGTACAATTGCTTATTTTACAAGATATTATAATATTACCCTAATTAATTTTGAAAATATGCAACTAAAATATTTAATAGTAAATACTAATACTAAAACAAACACTTTAGATGCAAATTATTCAAAAATAGAATTAGATTTAAAAATGTTTGAAATTTATCAAAAACAATAGAATACAATTTTTTATAAATTGTTATATTTGTGGTACAGCAAAAAAAATTTAATTATGAAACGAAATATTATTTTAAAAAGTTTAATTAGTTTAACATTACTATTAGCATTTAGTAGTGGTTATTCACAAAAAAGCTTTGGTGTCAAATTTGGATTCAGCCTAAGTAATGCCAGAATTCAAGTTCCAACCAGCTTCACATCCGGAGATTATAGTCGTGTTGATGATGATTTACAAAGTTTACCCGGATTTCATATTGGTTTTGTTAATCAATTGGATCTTGGCGAATATGTAGCAATTCAACCTGGAATTATGCTAGCAACTAAAGGGTATAAAGCTAAATTAAATATTTTACAAGCTACTGTAACCTCAATGAACTATTATTTGGAAATACCAATTCAAATCATGGGTAAATACGATTTTGGCAAGGTAGAAGTATTTGGATTAGCAGGTCCTGTTTTAGATATAGGATTATTTGGAAAAACTAAAAGCTCCTTAAGTAGCGAAAGTTTTGGTAACTTTACAAATAACGACTCTTCAATTTTAGGTGAAGAAGGAAGATTAAAAAGATTTGACATTGGGTTAGATATGGGAGCAGGAGTAGAGGTAATGGATATGCTTCAATTTAGTTTACATTATGTTTTAGGTTTTATGAACCAATATAAAACGAAGACAGAAATGGAGTTTCCTCCCAAATATCACAATGGAAGTTTCATGATTTCATGTGCTTTCTTATTTTAGATTTAATAATAATTTAGGAATTAAAAAAGGAGTTGTCGAATAATAAAAAATTGACAACTCCTTTTTTTGTTTAACCCTAAAATGTTTCTGAAAACCTCAATTTTTAGTCACCTAAACTATACTAATTGAGAAATTTCAACCATTTTTTTGCATAATTTGTAAGAAAGTTAATTAATTCCTTAACCTAATTAGTTTTAAGAAATTTATCATTCGAAATCGTTTTGTTGTCTTTAACAACAATAAAATATAATCCTTCCTTAAAGTTGTTTACATCAATTGAAATTTTATTATCATCACAATTTATTGTTTTAACCAAAATCCCGTTTACGTTGTATATAGAAATATTTTTAATCTTATTATTGCTTTCTACATTGATAATGTTTTTTACAGGATTTGGATAAATAATAATTTCTGAATTAACAGATGTTTCTTTTACTGAAAGAATATTATCTAAAACAAGTGCAAAGTTTGGAATACCATAACCGTAATCAATATAATGGTCAGGATATTTACTTGATGTGGAATTAATAATTTGTTTTAATTCTTTAGGCTTTAATGAATTATTTGCTTGAATTAAACAAGCTACCATTCCGCACGAAATAGGGCTTGAAAAGGAAGTTCCACTACCTTCTTCTATTTCATTATTAGGTCTTAATACAGTAGAGTTTACACCTAAGGCACAATAATCAGGTTTTGGATAATTATTGCTATTATTTCCCAGTGAACTAAAACTTGCAATTTCGTTGTTAATATCAACAGCACCTATTGTTGCAGCTTCTTCAACATCAGCAGGAGTTCCTATTTGAGACCAATGCGAGCCATTGGAATTTCCGGCACTTACACTTACATAAATTCCTCTTTCAGTTGCCATTTTGCAACCAATTGAAGAAGGACAAGTACTTCCGTCCATATCTGAAAATACATGATCCATTGAACTATCGTCAAAAGTGGAATAGCTTAAAGAAGAATTTATTATTTCCGAACCAATACTATCAGCTATTTCTGCACCTTTAACCCAATTGAATTCTTCAATAAGATATTCTGAAAAAGCATCTTCAGTTCTTATTAAGATGTATGAAGCTTCAGGAGCTGTACCTACAAATTCATTCGGTAAATATGAAGCCATACAAGATAAAACAGAAGTCCCATGGCTATTTCCGGTAGGTGAATAAATATCTCCATATTTTTCAACTAAATCGCTTGTATAAATGATTTTGTTATTGTCAAATAAATGTTGCAATCCGGTAAGTTGGTTAACATTATTAAAACCTGCATCTAATACTGTTATTATGATTCCATCACCTTTATATCCTGCATCGTGAACAGGAATACCGTTAATTTGATTAATTTGACCAAAACCTTGTCCATAAACAGATTTATTGTCAATATTATCTATTTGAGAATAATTAATTTTATCCCATTTGTTATTAAGACTTGTATTATTAGACATTTCAGGACAAACATAAACAATACTGTCAATAAAGGTTAAGTTGTTGATACTTTCGATTAAACTATCATTTGCATAAACTACAACACAATTAAGCCATTTGCTTGCATAATTTACAATTGCGCTTGTATTTGCAATTTGATTAATATATTCCGGATTAACAGGTAAATCATCTGTAGTAATAGGAATGTTTAGCAATTGTCTTCTTGCAATAGCTCTTTCTGATAAATATTCAGAAGGATTATCAATGCTATACGGAGAATTGTTTTTATCCTTTAAGAATACGGCATATTGAGGAAATGACGGAATATCAGAAATTATTATACTCTCGCAAACTTCCATAGAAACACTGTTTTCGCAAACAGATTCTATACAGTAGTCATGTTGTCCCATAGGAACACCAAAATCGGTAAATGTTGTATTTTCAGTATAACCTATAAAAATTAAATCTCGATAGATATTATATCCCAAAGGTGAATTTTCCGGTTCGTTCCATGATAAATTAACATTTGCGATAGAAGTATTTAATGTTAAATTTGTAACTTCACTACAAGCTTCATATGAGTTAATAATACAATTATTTATAAATGTATAAAGCAACCCTGATTGAAGCATCGAAGGTGATGAATAAATAATATTTCCTGATGCGTCCTTTACTGTAAAAGAACATTCATCATCATAAGCTCCGGATATCCATGTTAAACTTACTTCAATACCTGTTTCTACTTCAATGGCAAATTCCGCAAATGCTCCCGATTCTAAGGTTAATTCTTGTGAAGGTGCTCCATTACTAAATTCAACTTTTAATATTGCATCATTCCAACCATCACCGTAATCATCGGTAAAACTAAAAATAAGATCACAAGATTCTTTATATAAAAAATCGATTACAGTTTCAGTTCCAAGACCATCAGTTAATTTTAAAGTAAAAGGAATATTAATATTTTCAGTCGGGAATGATGACAATGATGTTATATCAAATAATGTCGATTTAATTTCATTAACTTCCATATTCCCAACTAAATCAGTGTTTGTATTTATTACAATATTGTTATCCGATGACTCTAATTCGGCTACAATATTATTTGCCGGGATATTTCCATTATTCAGAATATTAATAATAAATATAAAGTTTTCGTTCGGATCTATTTTACCATCATCATTACCTTCTGAATCATCAATAACATAAGAGTCTAAAATAATTTCATAACCACTTATATCAGCGGTAAAGTAAATAATACAATCTCCGGAACTTAGTTGAACAGATCCTTTGAATAAAATACCTTCATTTACCGGAATACCTTGCGATACGGAAAAAGAAAGTGCGTTATTGATGGTTACTGATTCATTACTATTTAAGTCAGGCAAACTTGCAACACTGTCTATTAATGTAACATATTGATTATCTGTTGAAAAAACAATATCAGACATGATACTCATATTTACATCAGAAATATTTTTAAAAGTTAAATTTAATGAAACAGTTTCATTAGTATTAATTTGTCCATCATTATTGCCTTGGTTATCGTTTACAGTATAGCTTTCAACTTGCAATGGATTCAAACTTAATAATATTTCAAGTGCCTCATCATAATCGGGGATACCGTAACCGTAAGTAGTACTATGGTTTGGATATCTATCACCTGTAGAATTTACAATTTGTAATAAATCCATAGGTTTAATTAAAGGATTTGCTTGAATTAAACAAGCAATCATGCCGGCAGTTATAGGACACGAAAAAGATGTACCATCGGCATATGAAATACTTCCTTCTGTACTAATTACAGTTGCATCAATACCTCGTGCACAGATATCAGGTTTTGGATCTCCTGCACCGTTTGGTCCAATTGAACTAAAAAATGCTATCTCTCCAGCTGCATCTACTGCTCCAACAGTGGCTACACTTACCACATCAGCTGGTGGACTTACCCAACGCCAATCATAAAGAATGAAGTTGGAATTACCTGCACTGCATGTAACAAAAATACCTTTTTCTGTAGCTAACTTAGCAGCTTTAGAACATGGAAGAGTTTCTCCATCTGATTGGTAGTATTCAAAATCCATTGATTCATCGTCAAAAGTGCTATATCCCAATGATGTACTTATCAGATCACACCCTAAGCTATCGGCTGCTTCTGCACCAATAGCCCAATTATAAGGTTCAATTAAATATTCTTCGTTTGCATTTTCTGTTCTAATTAAAGCAAAAGCTGCTTCAGGAGCCGTACCAACAAACTCCCCAACTAAGTTAGTTGCAATACATGATAAAACATTAGTTCCATGGTTACTTGTATTTGAATAAATGTTTCCTCCTTTAACTACAAAGTCCTTTTCAAAAACTATCCTATTTTCTTCATATAAGACATCAAAAGCAGGAATATTATTTAAATTGTCAAAACCTGCATCTATTACACCGATCAGAATTCCTTTTCCTCTAAACCCTTTATTATGAACAGGTATTCCGTTAATCTGGTTTATCTGCTCAAAACCATGACCGTAATAATCGTTTTTACTTGTATTTTTATCTACCGGCTTAAAATTATTTTCGTTTTCGAGCTTATCCTTATGCTTACTTACAAAATTGGGATCTCTTGTTTCTTCATCTTTAGTATAATTCCCTGGGCTAATGTAAACTACACTCTCAACGTAAGGTAATTGCTGGATAGTATTAACAAGAGAAGAATTGCACGATATTAATGCAACATTTAACCATTTTGATGTAAAACCAATAACAGCACCTACTTCGCTTAGCCCATTAACATATTCAGGATTTACAGGCAAATCCGTTTCATCTATAGGAATATTAAATTTTATTCTCCTTTCAATAGATCTTTGCGATAAAAATTCTTCAGGATTATTAATTGAATAAGGTGAATTGTTTTTATCTGTAAAATGTACAGCATATTTTTGTCCTAACATACTGATGGACAAAAGAATAGATAATAAAAGCAAATAATATTTTCTCATATCATTAAAATTAAGAAGTAAATAAATAACGAAGATACATATTTTTATTAATTAACGTGAGTTCGACTTAAGCAACTACTATTCTTTTTTCATCAATAATATCTTTATTGATGTTTATTGAAGGCTTTTTGTCGAAAAAAGAATACGCTGCCAAAGCAGATAACAGATTGATAATAAAGCTATCAAAACTTCTGTGACGTGTATGTTCAATCTGACAAATGTTCTTTAATTCATCATTTACTTATTCTATTAAAGCTCTTTTGCGAAGCATAATTCTATCATGTAAAAGCAAGAGAGCATTTTTCATATTTTTTCGTAGTTTGGTAATTAAATGTACACCGTCAACAAAAAGTTGTTCAAACAAATTTTTACTGATATATCCTTTATCTCCAAAGAGTTTGCCAAAAATACGTTTATGCAAGTCCATATTTTTCAGTGGTTCTCTGTCATCAACATTGCCGGGTGTAAGAATAAAATCTAAGATTTCGCCTTTGTCATTGATTATCAAATGAAGTTTGAATCCATAAAACCAACCCAAAGAACATTGTCCTTTTTGTGCTATATTTTTGAAAGTTTTGTGTTGTTTTTCTCTTTTTATGTGGCAACTACGAATAGGCGTAGAATCAATAAAGGAGATTCCTGTACACTTACCTAGACACATCATTTTAACAAAGACAGCCAGCGGTACACATACTTTTCGCTGTAGTTCAACAAAACGATTATAGGAAACTGTTTGTGGAAAGTCTTTTTGCATATGCTTTTGGACGTAAAAGACATAAAAGCTTTTCAAGTTTTTGAACGATGCACTGTGAAACAAAATTAAGATTGTCATTACTTCACTTTCTGACATTGTAAACTTGCGGTTTCTTTTCTTTGTTTGTTCACTTGGTAAGGAGTATTCTTTGATAGTTTTATCAAATTCTTTGAAAAACTCATCGATTATGAAATAAATTTCAGTAACTTTATGGTCTGGAATCATAGCAGAATTGTTAGTATATATTTGAAATTCAGAACTTTAAAATTACTGATTTTTCTGCTGGATTCCTAATATTTAAGCACTTTTCTTACATCGAACTCACGTTAAAGTACTCTTTATACTGCTCTCTGATAAATATTGTCCATGCCACTATCCCAACAAGTAACGAACCGGTTGATGCCCACGCACCCCATTTCCAAGTTCCTACATAGCTAAAAACAAGCGGAAAAATATAGAGAAAAAAGAAACTAAGCCCTGTTTTATTATTCGTATTCATAATCTTCTCATTTTTAATAATCAATTAACGCATTTCAAATAGTGTCACATTGCCGTCTATATCTGCTTCAAAGCTATAGTCAGCACGAGCACCGCTTAAGCTCATATTCCAACTCTGCTTGTGAGGAAAGTAATAAAAGGTTGTACCGGACGGAAGTTCGGCGCCTTCAATGTCGACTAGTCGCTTTAAGCCCTCGGTAAAGACTTTATGTGCCGTTCGCAATTTAATAGAACTAAACGGATAAATTTTTTTATCTATATTTTCCATATCGCTTTTGCTCAACTTTTTGGGATCTTCTTTACGCCATTTATCGGTTTTGGTCTCATACCAATACCAATCTGCCTCACTCTTATTCTGTGGATTAATGGCAATTACTCTTACCCTGTCGTCTTCTACGAAAATAGGTCCTGTAAAAAGCATCACTTCATCCGTTTTCAGAAATTGATAAAGTTCTTTCTGATTTCTTCAAGTTTATCAGGTTGAAAAAGCAGGGAAATTTCCGTATTATTCCATTTTTCCATCTCCTTCTTCACCATATGCTCTACTGCTTCCATCTGTTTTTTATCAAATTCGCTACCGGATTCATCTACAACAGCACGAAACTCTTTTAGTGCCTCCTCAAGTGTTTTCTCTCTTTGCTTGCCGCTACTACCACTTAAAGAACCAGGACTGTTAAAAGCGTCTGACAATTCTTTCTGCCGATTTTCTTCATTGCCAAATGTTTCGCTGAAAGCATTTTTCACCTTATCGCATGAAGTGAAGAAAAGCATCCCTACAAATAAGGGTACTAACAAAAATTTCCTTTTCATATTCTTAATCATTCCTTTATATCAATAATTATTGGATAAAAAGATGCCGTTAATGGTAAATATTTAATGGTGAGTCGCTCGCCATCGCTATAGTATTTAGTCATATGATGCTCCAACAACGACGCATCTTGATAGGTGCTGTCAGGGAGTTGAAACACAAAATAATATCGGTCAATATGATGATAATTCAACATAATTCCGGAATATTCTGATTTGTACATAACTGCTTCAGTCGGTGTGCCGTAATGGTTCACAATAGCACGAACTATTTTTCCGTTAACGAAGGAGTTAATTACAAACACTACGAATAGAGCAATTCCTAAAATCAACAGAGTTGCTGCAGTTTTGTCTTTAAACGACATGATTTTCTTTTTGTCAAATTTAAATGTGCCACCCAATAGTCTTCTGAAAAGACCTATTACTAAAGCTAGTATAAGGACTAATACAATCACTCCCCAGCCCGATTTTACAGTAAATGCTATTAAAGTTGCTATAAATTCCATTATTATTATTTGTAATTGTTCTATATCATTTTACTTTTAACCCATAACATAAAATGAGAATACTTTGTTCATGGAGCAAATTTATTTAATAATTTTGTAACATTAAATGAACATATGTTCTAAACTTTTGTTATATTTGTACAGTAATTCAAAACCAAAAACAGCATGTCACGTCCAAAACAGTGTAGAAAAATTAAGTCACCGCCATTGATGTCGGGTTTTAAACCGTTTGGTATTCCACGTTCGATAACGGGAGGAGTAGTTTTGCAATACGATGAGTACGAGGCAATTCGATTGTTGGACTACGAAGGATTATTGCAGGAAGAGGCTGCCGAAAGGATGAATGTATCGCGTCCCACGCTTACACGAATTTATGCCAAAGCAAGAAAAGCGGTTGCCAAAGCATTTGTAGAAGGGAAATCGTTGGTGATTGAGGGCGGAAATGTAGAGTTTGGTGGAAAATGGCATCGTTGTGGTCGATGCAATAGGGTTATGAATGGCAGACACAGGCACAATCAATATTGCGGAAATTGCAAAAAGCAAGAAATTGATGAGTCTGAATTAACAAATAAAGATAATCAAAATGAGAATAGTAGTATTATCTGACAATAGGGCAAAATCATCGGATTTTGAAACCGAACATGGTTTATCTGTTTATCTTGAAACAGATAGCTATAACTGTTTGTTGGATGTGGGTGTATCGGACCTGTTTGCACGCAATGCCAAATTGATGAATATCGATTTAAGTGATGTGGACTATCTCTTTATCTCTCACGGACATGCCGACCATATTGGTGGATTACCTTCGTTTTTAGAGATAAACCAAAAAGCTAAAATCGTTGTCTCTTCGCGGATATTAAATCGGGAGTATTACTCATCAAGAAACAGCATGAGAAAAATAAGCATCGATTTTGATTTTGATACGCTAAAAGAAAGACTGATTACTGTGGATGAAAAAGCACAATTTGAAGAGGATATTGCTGTTTTTATCCCAAAAATCAAAAATCACCCGATGCCAAAAGCCAATCGTCTGCTTTTTAAAAATATCGGCGATGAATTGGTAAATGATGATTTTGATCACGAGGTAATTATTACTTTTGGGAAAGAGAGAAAGTTTGTCTTTACAGGATGCGGACATAGCGGTTTGCTGAATATTTTGGAAAGCGCAACAGCCGAACAAGCCGGACAAATAGCTGCCGTGATGGGTGGATTTCACCTGCTGGACAGTAGAAACGGAATGACGTTTGAAACTGAAAAAGAGATAAAAGAATTGGGCGAAACTCTGAAAACTCGTTTTCCCGAAACTCTTTTTGTAACGGGACATTGTACGGGCGATACAACTTTTAATCAGTTGAAAAGCATTTTGGGAGAGCAGATTACACAATTTTATGTTGGATATGAATTAAAAATTTAACACGAAGAATTAATAGTAGGATAAAAAATAAGTCAGATATTTCACTTAATCTATTTATTAGTTACCACGCCATTTATGGCGTGGATGATAAGAAAGTATCAAATGGGCTTTAGCCCAATAGTAAATAAATTTAGGCTAAAGCCTAATAAAAATAAATCATTAATCTCCACGGCTTTAAAGCCGTGGCAATTGATATTAGGAAAAAATATATTCAAAACGCATTAATATTTTAAATAATTATATGAAAATCGCAATTGTATCAGAAAAAGAGAGTTTAGACGCACGAATTGATAGTCGTTTCGGGCGTTGTGCCTATTTTGCTATCTACGACACCGATAGCAAAACAACAGAGTTTTTTCCAAATCCGGCGAAGGATTCACCCGAAGGAGCAGGTCCGGCAGCTGTGAAATTCGTCGCATCGAAAGGAGTAAAGAAGGTAGTGGCACCCGAATTTGGAGGAAAAGCGGAAACTATGCTAGAAAAGCTTCAAATCGAAATGGTTAGCGAGAAAGATAAAACTATTTCGGAAATTATTAGAGGTTTCTAGTAATTATAGGAAGATAGTGAAGTTTATTATTATGAACTAAAAGTTAGAAACAAAAATGAAAGTACTTATTATTTTCAATCGTGAACCATATGACAACACAGATGTAACATGGAACGGGCTTAGGCTTGCAGATACTCTAAGAAACAAAGGACATGAAGTAAGGATTTTCCTTATGAATGATTCTGTTGATATGGCAAGAGATGCTTGTAAAGCACCGGAAAATTATGATCAAGATTTATCGCAAATGCTTAAAGACTTAATTGCCAATGGTGTTTCGGTAAAAGTTTGTGGTACTTGTATGGCTCGTTGCGGGATTTATAAAAACCATCCATATTTTGAAGGAGCAAATAAATCTACAATGGGTGAATTAGCAGAATGGGTAGTTGATAGCGACAAGGTTTTGACATTTTAACAAAGTAAATAATCCTTTTATTTACAACTATTATTATAAGTGTTTCAAAATCAGCAACAAACTATAACGCTAAATATTATTTAAAAAGAATGTTTAATTAAAAAAAGGTATCTAATAAGCAACGTAGCAGCTGGATACTTATTAGATACCGCTAATAAAAAAGGAGAAATAATTATGCCAAGATTTAATCAACAAGGTCCCATGGGAGAAGGTCCAATGACAGGACGAAAAATGGGCAAATGCACCAATTACGGTGAAAACAATAGTTCTGCAGAAGAACAAGTAAATGTAGGTAGAGGCGGAAGAGGCTTCGGTATGGGAAGATGTCGTCGTGGATTTCAAGACAACGATGGACTAAGTCAAGGTCGCGGTTTTGGACGTGGCAGAGGTCGCTCAGGTCAAGGACAAGGCAGAGGCAGAAGAGGTTTTTCAGACTAAATTTCAAAAATGAAGAATATGACACAAAAAATTGCTATCCCGATGGAAAACGGGCAACTATCTACTCATTTCGGACATTGCCAATATTTCGCGATTGTTGCAGTAGAGGACAAAAAAATTGTAGAGATAACAAAACAGATTCCACCTGAGCACAAACCCGGTGTATATCCGAGATGGGTTGCATCACTTGGTGTAACCGATGTTATCGCAGGCGGTATCGGTCAACGAGCTATTGACCTTTTCAACGAGCAGGGTATCAACGTATTTGTTGGTGCACCCGTAAAAAGCGAAGAGGAAATTGTAAATGAATTTTTAGCCGGAGAACTTTCTCTGAGCGCTAACTATTGTAATCATGACGGGGATCACCATAGCCATTGCTAGCGGCAAAGGCGGCACAGGTAAAACCTTTATTTCGACCAACCTATTCAACTCGCTGCGAGATAGCGGGTTGAATATGGCTTTGGTGGATTGCGACGCTGAGGCACCCAACGACAGGGAGTTTCTGCGAGAGGGAGTATTGCAAACTACGCAACCAGTTACTCAAAAAATTCCCGTTATCGACAAATCGAAATGCACTTACTGTGGAAAATGTGATGAATACTGCAACTTCAACGCTTTCTTTTTCCTAGAAGAACCACAAACTATCGAGGTGTTGGAAGAACTTTGTCACGGTTGCGGTGCTTGTTCCGTTGCCTGCGAATATGGAGCAATAACCGAGAAAGATGACCTTTTGGGAAAAATCAATCGATATAAATTTCCAAACGGCAATGAGCTGATTGAAGGCAAAATGGAGGTCGGAGTTCATGTCTCGGTTCAGATAATTAAGGAATCGATTAAAGCAGCCGAAAATTTCGATTTGGTATTGCTCGATTCGCCACCCGGAACAGGCTGTCCTTTTATTCAAACAGTTTACAAAGCCGATTATGTGGTATTAGTTACGGAGCCTACACCTTTCGGACTTAGCGACTTAAAGCAATCGGTGGAGATTTTGAGAGAGATGAAAATTCCGTGCGGAGTTATTATCAATCGGGCAGATTTGGGAACCGATGAGGCTCTCAACTATCTGCAACAGGAAAATATTCCATTGCTTATGAGCGTGCCGTTTGACAGAGAAATTGCCGTTGCATACTCTAAAGGCGATATGATTACGAATTTGAGCAGCGAATGGCGTGAAAAATTCAATCAATTATACCGAAACATAAAAGAGGATTTTCAAAAAGTAAAGACAAAGTAATTATGGAATTAGCGATAATCAGCGGAAAAGGCGGAACAGGAAAAAGCAGTATCAGCGCGGCATTTGCCACCCTTCAGAAAGAAGTAGTTTTGGCAGATTGCGATGTGGATGCGGCAAATCTCTACTTGCTTTTTAATCCCGTTTGTGATGAGGAACATGTTTTTGTTTCGGGACAAAAGGCAGTACTCGATAAAGATAAATGTATAGATTGTGGTATTTGTGTGGATTACTGCCGTTTCGATGCCATTGAGGAGAATGAACAAGGAGTTTCTATCGTGGAAACACTTTGCGAAGGTTGTCTTTTGTGCGCTCGTGTTTGTCCGCAAGATGCCATTACCATTGAAGAGGAAGACAGAAGTCGCTACTATGCCGGACAATTTAAAAACGGCAAAATGGTCTATGGACGACTTGCTCCGGGTGAGGAAAACAGCGGTAAATTGGTCAGCAAAGTTCGTGAGAAAGCAAAAGAGATAGCAGAAAAGTCCGATATAGAACATATTATTATTGACGGACCGCCGGGAATCGGTTGTTCGGCAATCAGTGCCATAACTGGAGTTGATGCGGTACTTGTGGTAACAGAACCGTCCGTGTCAGGCGTTCACGATTTGAAACGTACGCTACAACTTACCAAAAGTTTTAACCTGCCGACAAGCGTTTTGATAAATAAATACGATATAAATCGGGAAGTTTCGACTGAAATAGAAGCTTATTGCAATGAAAACGGCATCGCTGTTATCGGCAAACTACCATTCGACCCGATTGTTGTGGAGGCTATGGTTAATTGCGCTTCAATTACCGACTATACTCCTGAGTCAGAGATAAGTAAACTGATAGAAAAAGCTTGTTCTACTATTTTTTCTACTACTCCTTAGTTACCCAAGGAGTGGTAGCTATGCCTTATCAGTAAACACTTAAGTGAAAAACTTAATAAAAACTTAATATCCTTTTTTTTATACTTTTAAGCAATACAACTACTTTTGTATCGGACTGGATTTTAGAAGTATGAAAAACAAAACCACATTTTAGGATTTTTGTGTCTAACGCTTTTATATTGGTTGGGAAGTTTCTCAACTAATATTATTTAGTGTGCATAACTGATTAATATCTGGTAATCTATACATTAAACAAAAAAATGAAAAAACCAATTAGTGAAATGGAGTTAGCTGCGGATAAAAAAATCGAGATTATACTAATTGCAGGAATAGCTATTCTGACAGTAATATTAGTTGTGGGAGTTTTTGCTTATAGAAATTACGATATCCTAAATGAAAACTTCCCGGAAGTAAAAGGTTATAAATTCGGTTTTACCGAGGATATTGTGAAGTTGAAAGATGGAACTGAAATTTATTATTTAACGTGAGTTCGACCTAAGCAACTACTATTCTTTTTTCATCAATAATATCTTTATTGATGTTTATTGAAGGCTTTTTGTCGAAAAAAGAATACGCTGCCAAAGCAGATAACAGATTGATAATAAAGTTATCAAAACTTCTGTGACGTGTATGTTCAATCTGACAAATGTTCTTTAATTCATCATTTACTGATTCTATTAAAGCTCTTTTGCGAAGCATAATTCTATCATGTAAAAGCAAGAGAGCATTTTTCATATTTTTTCGTAGTTTGGTAATTAAATGTACACCGTCAACAAAAAGTTGTTCAAACAAATTTTTACTGATATATCCTTTATCTCCAAAGAGTTTGCCAAAAATACGTTTATGCAAGTCCATATTTTTCAGTGGTTCTCTGTCATCAACATTGCCGGGTGTAAGAATAAAATCTAAGATTTCGCCTTTGTCATTGATTATCAAATGAAGTTTGAATCCATAAAACCAACCCAAAGAACATTGTCCTTTTTGTGCTATATTTTTGAAAGTTTTGTGTTGTTTTTCTCTTTTTATGTGGCAACTACGAATAGGCGTAGAATCAATAAAGGAGATTCCTGTACACTTACCTAGACACATCATTTTAACAAAGACAGCCAGCGGTACACATACTTTTCGCTGTAGTTCAACAAAACGATTATAGGAAACTGTTTGTGGAAAGTCTTTTTGCATATGCTTTTGGACGTAAAAGACATAAAAGCTTTTCAAGTTCTTGAACGATGCACTGTGAAACAAAATTAAGATTGTCATTACTTCACTTTCGGACATTGTAAACTTGCGGTTTCTTTTCTTTGTTTGTTCACTTGGTAAGGAGTATTCTTTGATAGTTTTATCAAATTCTTTGAAAAACTCATCGATTATGAAATAAATTTCAGTAACTTTATGGTCTGGAATCATAGCAGAATTGTTAGTATATGTTTGAAATTCAGAACTTTAAAATTACTGATTTTTCTGCTGGATTCCTAATATTTAAGCACTTTTCTTACATCGAACTCACGTTAATTAATTTTAAATATTGATTTCAAAAAATAAAATTAATAAAATAATTGTGAAAAAAAGAGCTATCTATATTTTAGATAGCTCTTAAAATATTTTAATTATCTAATTTTTTTAAAAAATAGGATTAATTCCAATATATTTACGTACTTCTTTCATAGTTGCATTAGCACTTTCACGAGCCTTTTCGGCACCTAACTTTGCAACTTCTGATAAGTATTTCTCATTGGAACGAATATCTAAAATTTTAGTTCTTATAGGATCTATAAACTTGTTAACATCTTCAGCCAATTGTTTTTTCATATCACCGTATCTGATAGAACAATTATTCCATTTCTCATCAAAATATTCAACTGTATCCGGCGATGAAACGGCTTTCATTATTGTAAATAAATTTTCTATATAGTCCGGTTTTTCCTGATTTTGCATAGTAGGGCCACTATCCGTAAGTGCCTTCATTATTTTCTTTTTCACTGCTTTTGGCTCATCAGATAAGTAAATACAATTATCTGCACCTTCAGATTTACCCATTTTACCACTACCATCTAAACCGGGTATTTTTACAAGTTCGTTACCAAAGTTATATGCTGTGGGCAAATTAAATAACTCGCAGTTGTACATTCTATTAAACCTGGAAGCAAATGTACGAGTCATTTCTAAATGTTGTTCCTGATCTTTGCCTACAGGAACTTTATGAGCACGATGCAGTAATATATCTGCTGCCATTAAAGTAGGGTAGGTAAGTAAGCCTGCATTTAAATTATCAGGTTGCTTACGTGCCTTATCTTTAAACGAAGTACATCTTTCCAATTCCCCTAGATAAGCATTCATATTCAAATACAGATATAACTCAATTACTTCTTTTACATCGCTTTGAACATAAATTGTAGATTTCTCAGGATCTATTCCGGCAGCTAAATATTCTGCTAATACTTGTTTTACATTTTCTTGTAAATGTTCAGCTAAAGGATGTGTAGTTAAGGAGTGTAAATCTGCTATAAAGAAATAACAATTATTGTTTTCTTGCATTTTTACAAAGTTCACAAGGGCACCCATATAATTGCCTAAATGTAAAGGTCCTGTGGGTCTAATTCCACTTAAAACTGTATCCATATTAAAAATTTATTTCTTCCATTAATTCATTAAAAAACCTATAATCTAAAAAACTATAATTAGGCATAGAATGCAATTTTAATCGAACACCGTATTTTTTTTGCCACTCTCTTCGAATAGAATTCATCCCTTTTTTAGTAAGATAAGCATAAACGTATGGGTTTACACCTAAATTCAATTTCTTTTCGTTTTGTTCACTCACAAGATATTTTAAAGTATCTTCTATATCGTTCTCTAATAACATCGAAGATTTTATTACACCATCGCCTCCACATGAAGGGCATTTTTCGAAGGTTTCTATTTCCACTTCGGGTCTTAATCGTTCTCGAGTAATTTGTATCAATCCAAATTTTGTAGGAGGAAGAATAGAATGTTTAGCTTTATCTTTTACCATTTCATTTTGCAAAGTTTCGAAAAGAGTTTTTCTATTTGCCGCCTTTTTAAGATCAATAAAGTCAACTATAATTATTCCTCCAATGTCTCGTAATCTTAGTTGTCTTGCTACTTCCACCGCAGCATCCAAATTAACGCTTAAAGCATTCTCTTCCTGATTACCATCAGTATTTACTCGTGAACCAGAATTAACATCAATTACATGTAAAGCTTCCGTTTTTTCTATGATTAGATATATACCGTTTTTAATAGTTGTAATTCTTCCAAAAGAACTTCTAATTTGTTTGTCTATACCACAATTATTAAAAATATCGTTTTTACCTTTGTAAAGTTTTAATATGTCTATTTTTCCGGGAGCAATTTTTTTTAGTGTTTCTTTTACTTCATCATAAACATTTTCATCATTAACACAAATAGAATTAAAACTTTCATTTAAAACATCTCTTAAAATAACATTAGTTCTATCTATTTCACTCATTAATACCGATGGAACTTCTGCAGTACGAAGTTTAGTTACAATATTATCCCATTTGTTTTTTAATCTAATCAAATCCGAATATAAATCAGCAACCATTCTATCTTCGGCAATAGTTCTGATAATAATTCCAAAATTTTTCGGTTTAATGCTCTTAACTAAAGTTTTAAGTCTATCTCGTTCTTCCGGATTTTTTATTTTTTGCGAAATAGAAATTTTATTAGAAAAAGGTATTAATACTAAATACCTACCTGCTAATGATATGTCTGTTGAAACTCTTGGTCCTTTTGTGTTAATAGCTTCTTTAACTATCTGAACCATGATTGTTTGTTGAGCTTTTAAAACATTTGAGATTTTACCCGTTTTAGAAATTTCAGGTTCTATCTTAAAGTTTTCTACTTGTGGGATTTTTTTGGGGTCGGATTTTCGAACTGCCTCTATATAATTTAAATAAGTATTTATTTTAGAACCTAAATTTAAATATAATAAAAAGGCTTTTTTTTCATGTCCAATATTTACAAAAGCGGCATTTAATCCGGGTAATATCTTTTGAACTTTTGCAAACATTACATCACCAACAGAAAAATCACTATCAGTTCTATCTTTATGAAGCTCTACTAGTAATTTATCTTCGAGGAGAGCGATATCTATATTTTTATCTTGTTTCCTTATTACTAGCTCTCTTTCCACGATAATATAATTTTAAAAAATCTATCGGTAAAACACCGATAGATTTATATTCACTTGTAGATAATATCTTTTTAAATTTAAGAAATAATAAATTTAGATACTATCTGTTTTTCTTCTTTTGTCTATTTTTACGTAAACGTTTTTTGCGTTTATGTGTAGACATTTTGTGTCTTTTACGTTTTTTACCACTTGGCATAGTATTATTTATTTAATTTAACATTTTCTTTAACTAATTGTTTAAAGCTGTTTGAAGGCTTGAATGCCGGAATATTATGGGCCGGAATAGTAATAGGTTTATTTTTTGAAATATTTCTACCGGTTTTTTGTTTTCTTTCTTTAATAATAAAGCTACCAAAACCTCTTAGATATACATTTTCACCTTCTTTTAAGGAATCTTTAATAGTTTCCATAAACATTTCTATAGTTGTTTGAACATTATTTTTTTCAAATCCTGTCTTATTAGCAATATTTGCTACAACTTCTGCTTTTGTCATAATTTTAATTTATTAATTTTAATGTTATTATAATTATAATAATATTTTTCTTAATTTATAATTTTTCAGAAAAAAATTCGTTCAGTGACGAATTGCAAAGTTAAATCTTTTTTGAAAAATAACAAACATTTAAATAATATTTTTTATAAATAGTTAAATAATAAGCTTTTTCATAATTTTGTAAGAAAAAAAAGGAACGTTTTATAAAAAAATGAGACTATAATATACTAACACTTTAATTTTAATTTATTATTTTTGAACTTTAAATTTTAATATTATGGCAAAAGGACTAAACAAAGTTACGTTAATAGGTAATTTAGGAAAGGATCCGGAAGTAAAAGAAACTACTACTGGAAAAATAGCTAAGTTTACATTAGCAACAAATGAATCCTACAGAAGCAAAAATGGTGATTTAGTTGATCATGTTGAATGGCATAATATCACTATTTGGAATAAACTTGCTGATATTGCAGAAAAATATCTTAAAAAAGGAGATCAAGTTTATTTGGAAGGTAAAATAAGGCGTAACGACTACGAAGTTGATGGCGAAAAACGTATAAGTTACGAGATTTATGTAGATCAATTATTAATGTTAGGAGGAAGATTTTCTGAGAATGATTCTTTTCAAAATGAAAATCTAGATGTTGCAGATTCTATATAATCCTAAAATTAGTAAAGCAAGAAGTGATGATAAATGTATTTAAAAGATTTTTTCTATTATTTTTTTTCGTGTTAACTTTGTTATTAAGCATTACATCTTGTAAAGATGTAACAACTCCCAAACCGATGGGCTATTATAGAATAGAGTTTCCGGAAAAAGAATACGATTTTTTTGATGAAGATGCCCCTTTTACATGTTTAATTCCTGTTTATTCTCAAATGCAAGAAATTACAGATACAACAAAAAATGTTCGTTGGTTTAATTTAAATATTCCAAAATATGATGCAACTATACATTTAAGCTATCATAATATAAATCAACCATTAAATGTCTATTTGGAATCTACACGCGATTTTGTTTATAGACACATGGATAAAGCATCTTCTATAGAAACTACGGAAATTATTATCAACAATAATAATGTTTATGGTTTAGTTTACAATATCAATGGATCTGAAGCAGCCTCTCCTACACAGTTTTATTTAACGGATAGTACTACGAGGTTTTTAAGAGGTGCATTATATTTTTCTCATAAACCAAATAACGATTCAGTAGCACCAATAATAGAATTTATCAATAAGGATATAATGATGTTTATTAGAACTTTACAATGGAATTAATTCTTGTTAAATATTAATTATAAAAAAATAGGTAATTATTTTTGTAAATTAATAGATATCTCGTGAATTAACTCCATAATTTCGGTAATAGTTTCGGTAGATAAACCTAAACTATTACCTTTTTTTATTCTATCTTCTAACATTCTATTCCATCGTTCTATTTGCAAAGGAGATAAGTTTAAATCTTTTTTCACTTTATCTATTTGCTTTACTACTTTGAAACGTTCAGATAGTATGGTAAGCAAGCTTTCATCTAAAATATCTAATAACTCTCTATATTCATTTAGTTTTATTAGTTTTTCTGAAGATTTGGATAATTTTTCAATATTATTTTTGTATTTATGTAATTCTAAAATTAATTTTTTATATTCGGTAGGTGTAATTTGTTGTTTAGAATCTGACAATGCCTTCTTAGGATTATTATGAACTTCTACCATTAAACCATTAGCTCCTAATGTATATGCTCTTTCTGCAATTTCTTTAATATATTGTTTATCACCGGCAATATGGCTTGGGTCGCAGAATATCGGCATATTTGGAATTAAACTTTTAAGTTTAAGAGGTATTTCCCAATATGGATCATTTCTGAATAAAATAGGGAGGGAACTATTGAATCCTCTATGAATTGCAGCAATTTTATTTACTCCCACTTCGTTAATACGCTTGATAGCACCTAACCATAAATTGATATCCGGTATGATTGGATTTTTAATTAGAACAATAATATCTTCAGCATTCCCATAAGTTTTTATTGCTTGGGCTATTTCATCAATAAAAAAAGAATTAACAGTAGTCCTAGCTCCCACCCATAAAATATCAATTCCATTATCAAGAGCTATTTTTACATGTTCAGCATTCATTACTTCAATAGTAATAGGAATATTAAAAGTTTCTTTTACTTTTAGTAACCAATTTATTGCAGGTTCACCTATACCTGAAAAAGCATTGGGATTAGTTCTGGATTTCCAAATTCCTGCTCTAAAAACATTAATTGAGTTATCTTTTATAAGTTCCTCGGCAGTTTCTATTATTTGAGTTTCAGATTCAGCAGAGCAAGGACCTGCAATCAATAAAGGAGAGTTTTTATATATAGGCCAATCTTGTAGTTTGTCGATAATAACAGAGGAAATATCAATATAATTATTTTTCATATTATAACCAATCGCGTCTTTTAAAATAGATAAACATAAGAATAGCCATTATAATCATTATGAGTATTATACCAAAAAATGCGTCTTGTTCATCCGCAAAAGGAAGTCTAACATTCATACCGTATAATCCGGTAATAAAAGTTAAAGGAAGTACTATTGTAGAGAAGAAAGTTAAAATCTTCATTATTTCATTAGTTTTATTAGCCTGCATCGAATCAAAAGTTTTAGATAAACTCTCGATCAATTCTTCATAATCTTCAGTCATATCCCAAATTTTTTGGATAGTATCTAATAAATCGCCCCAATAATCTTCCATTGAATCGGAAAATCCCTTTATTCCACCGGAAGCAAATTGACGGAAAATTCTAAGTTGAGGTTTAAAAATAGTATTTAATAAAATAATGTTCTTCCTGGTTACAGAAATGCTTTCTATAGACTTTTGTGCTTTTTGATCAAATAAGTCAGTGCTAATATAATCTATTCCAATACCAATACGTCTTACTAACTTATATGTTTCGTTAATAATAGGATCTAAGATGTTATATAATAATTGCTCTGATGAGGCTATCGAAAAATCAGGATGGTCTTGTTCCATTGTACTTTCTAAAACTTTTTGGGCATCATTAAACAAAAGTTTAGTTGTCCAATGAGGTTTCCCCACAGTAAAAATAGCATCTTCAGTCCAAAAAATATTAATTTCCCTAACTCTTAAAAATTTATTTAATTTATCAAAATAAGGAAAGTGTAAAATAATAAAGTAGTAGTCATCATATTCATCTATTTTTGAACGCTGTATAACAGAAGTACTTTTACAATCTTCTATATCTAACGGGTGAAAGTGCATTTCGTTAAGTAAAAAATTGTAATCATCTTCCGTTGGGGTAGGTATGTGATACCATTTTATCGTTCCAAATTTTAATTGATGAATCATTACTACTAAATTAATAACTTGAATTGCTACAAAAATATGTAAATAACCTGCAAATATAATAAATATTACACAAAAACACTTTTTCTTTTTCTTAATTTTATTTAAGTATAATCTTAATTTTATTTAAGTATAATCTTAATTTTATTTAAGTATAATTCTATTATTCCGAAATTTAGTGTAAATTTGCAGTAAAGTAAAATAAAAAATTTATGGAAAGAGTTAAAAGAACCAAAATAGTTGATCTATTAAAAGATTTGGACTATGGAAAAGAAGTAGTAGTCAAAGGATGGATACGAAATAAAAGAGAAAGTAAAAATGTTGCTTTTCTTGCCCTAAATGATGGTTCAACTATTCATAATGTTCAAATTGTTATTTCGGACCCAAATGAAGAATTGATATCTAAATGTACTGTTGGATCGTCAGTTACTTGTGTAGGAATATGGAGCGAATCTGTTGGCAGTAAACAAAATGGTGAAATTTTATCTAAAGAATTAGTAGTAACCGGTTATGCAGATCCTGAAAAATATCCTTTACAACCAAAACGTCATTCCTTAGAGTTTTTACGTGAAATTGCGCATTTGCGATTCCGTACTAATTTATTTGGAGCAATTTTTAGGGTTCGTCATTCTCTTGCATTTGCAATACATAAGTTTTTTAATGATAAAGGGTTTGTTTATATACATACACCTTTAATTACAGCATCTGATGCTGAAGGTGCAGGTGAAATGTTTAAAGTAACTACTTTGGATTTAAATAACATACCTAAAACTTTAGATGGAAAAGTTGATTTTTCAAAAGATTTTTTTGAACGACCAACTAATTTAACTGTGTCGGGTCAGTTAGAAGGTGAGTTAGCAGCTACTGCGTTATCGGAAATTTATACTTTTGGTCCTACTTTCAGAGCTGAAAATTCCAATACAACACGTCACTTGGCTGAGTTCTGGATGATAGAACCTGAAATGGCATTTTACGATATACATGACAACATGGATTTAGCTGAAGAAATGTTAAAGTATTTAGTTAAATATGCATTAGATAATTGTTATGATGATTTATTATTTCTTGAGCAAAGGGCCATCAACGAGCAAAAGAATTTACCTAAAGCACAGCAAAATGAAATGACTTTAATTGAAAAATTAAATTTTGTTTTAGAAAAAGAATTTGTTCGTCTGACTTATACGGAAGCAATAGAAATCCTTAAAAACAGTAATTATAATAAAAAGAATAAATTTAAATATCCGGTAGATAAATGGGGTATAGATCTGCAATCGGAACATGAAAGATATTTAGTTGAGAAACATTTTAAAACTCCTGTAATTTTAACAGATTATCCTCAAGAAATTAAAGCATTTTATATGAAACAAAATGATGATGGAAAAACTGTTAGAGCCATGGATGTACTTTTCCCTCAAATAGGAGAAATAATAGGAGGTTCTGAGAGAGAAGCAGATTATGATGTTTTATTAGACAAAATGAAAAGAATGAATATCCCATATAATGAAATGGAATGGTATTTAGATACTCGCAGATTTGGAACAGTAGAACATAGTGGATTTGGATTAGGTTTTGAACGATTAGTACTATTTATAACCGGAATGACAAATATTAGAGATGTAATAGCATTTCCTAGGACTCCGGGTAATGCAGAATTTTAAATTATTATGTTAAAACAACGTCTTCAACAAAAAATGCAGCAAAAGCTTTCTCCTCAGCAAATTCAGCTGATGAAGCTTTTACAATTGCCTGTAATGGAATTAGAACAGAGGATTAAAAAGGAAATAGAAGAAAATCCTGTGTTGGAAGATATGGCTGATATAGGTACTACAGAAGACGATGATCAAGAAACTAATTTTTCTAAAGAAGATTCTGAGGATCAAATGGATCAAAATTCAGAGGAAAACGAAAAATCTGATGAAGATGAATTTACTATAGAAGATTTCTCCGAGTATGATGATGACGACGATATCCCTGCTTATAAATTATATGCAAATAATAAAAGCAGAGATGATGAAACTCCAAATATGCCTATTCCGGATAGAAGAAGTTTTTTCGACCACTTACATGATCAGTTACCGATGTTAGTTTTAGATGATAAACAAGAAATCATCGCAGAATTTATTATTGGTAATTTAAATGGAGCAGGTTATTTAAATAGAACTACTCAATCTATCGTAGATGATTTGTTAATTATTGAAGGTATTGAGGTTTCAGAAGAAGAAGTAGAAAAAGTCTTAAAAAAAATTCAAACTTTAGATCCTTCAGGGGTAGGAGCTCGTAATCTACAAGAATGTTTATTAATACAATTGCACAGATTTCCAAAAAACGATACTGTAGAACTTGCAATTAGTATTATAGAGAATTGTATGGATGAGTTTACTAAAAAACATTATCATAAAATTTTATCAAAACTTAAAATTACAGAAGAACAACTAAAAGATGCAGAAAAATTAATTGTTAAATTAAATCCAAAACCCGGAAATTCAAGTTCAGAATCTGCCAAAAATGTGGAATACGTAACTCCTGATTTTGTTGTTTATGTAGTAGATGATAAAGTGTATGTTAACTTAACATCTAAAAACATGCCTGAATTAAGAGTTAAGAAGAGGTATTCAAGTCTGTATAATCAAATGGCAACTTCTGATAAACAGTCCGATAAGGAGGTAGCAGATTATGTTAAGAATAAAATAGAATCTGCAAATAACTTTATTTATTTAATTCAGCAAAGGATGAAAACCTTAATTAATACTATGCAAACTATAGTTGATATGCAATATGAATTCTTCTTAACAGGAGATGAACGTAATATTAAACCTATGGTTTTAAAAGATATTGCTGAAAAAATAGATATGAATATTTCTACGGTATCAAGAGTCGTAAATAGTAAATATGTTTCTACCCCTTATGGAACTTATTTATTAAAATACTTTTTTTCAGAATCTGTAGAAAACGAATTTGGTGAAGAAATTTCTACTATAGAAATAAAAACTGTACTGGAGCAATGTATTGCTGAAGAAGATAAATCGGATCCGCTAACAGATGATCAATTAATGGAATTAATGAAAGAAAAAGGTTATCCAATAGCCAGAAGAACCGTTGCTAAATATCGCCAGCAATTAAAAATTCCTGTTGCTCGATTGAGAAAACAAATTTAGATATGACAAAAGTTCATAATTTTATTTCAAAATTAATAAATATTATCTTTCATCCATTATGTATGATTACGTATGTAATGGTATTTTTTTTATATCTTAATAATTTCTTTAATATTATTTTTCCGTCAAATATCAAGTATACCATTCTTGGTTTTGTTATAGTTACAACTATATTAATTCCGTTGATGTGTTATTTATCGTTACGATATTTTAATCTCTTTGAAGGAGTTAATTTAAAAATCCAAAAGTTATTAATAACAATCTTTTTTAGCATCATAGTTTTTTTTACTGCCAGATCTTTAGCTAAAATTGGATTACCCTTTACAATAGTTAGATTTTTATTTTTTAATTCAGCATTATTATTAGTATTTGCGCTAGTGACGTTAATAGCAGATATTAATTTTTCTGCCATTGGGATAGGTGAGTTAATAGGAATTTATATGTGTTGGATGAGATATTTAATAGTCGATAACATATATATTTTTGTTCACCTACTATTAATATTTGGATTAATAGGGTTTTCTCAAATATATCTAAAAAAAGTAAAACCATTAAATTATTGCTTGGAAACTCTCATAGGAGTTTTCTTTGCAATTTTTGCTGTTTTATTTTAGTTAGATAATCAATTTAATATTATCTTAAGATATAATATTTTCTATTTAGTATTTTAATTGGTTTTTACCAACCATCAGGAGTAAATGAAATACCTATCGATAATGGATTTAATTTGCTTCCACCACTTGGATCATAAACACTTACTAATGAATAAGAAGCGTATAAATTAAACCATTTCCATCCAAATCTTACTATAGGACCAATTTGGAAATTGGATAAATTATTTAATTTGTATTTCTTAATCTTTATTGCGTCAGTGGTCCCAAATATGAAATCAGTTCCTTTATATTTATGATGAGAGTTAATTAAGAATCCGATCTTAACACCGGCAGTAAATTTTAATCCGTTATTAGCTCTATATCTAAATTCTAAAGGAATATCTATATAGTTAAGTGACATTTTATTTTTAGAAACACTTAAACTATTTTGTAAACTGTCTGTAGGAATAAAATAAAAATCTTCACCCCAGTTTTCATTATGTAAAGCAGTTGGTACCATATCCTTAGGTAAGGATTTTAAATAATAATTATAGAAAGTAAAACCACCACCTATAGAAAATGCAAAGTTTGATTTTCCGAAAGGAACTACATAAGATGCATTTATACTAACTCCGGGATTAATGGCTTTATTATTAAAATTGTCCGGTTTGTTTATTGGAATAACAGTAAATACATCTGTAGAGTTTGTATATCTTCTTTTTATATGATCAGGAACTTGACTGAATAATGAAGTTGTTACAAAAATAGTTAATAATATTGATACAAAACGTTTCATATTTTTAATTTTTATTTTTTAACCACCTGCAAATATAACTGATTATTTTGTAATTTTTATTTTCAGAAATAAAAATTAGTTTCTTTAAATATGAAAAAACAACCAAAATGTTAAATAACGTTAAAAAAATAACTTTTCACTGACATTTTTATAATTAGACGATAAAAAAATGTAACAATAAAAAGTTAAAAGAATGTTGCCTACTAAGTCAGTTTTATTTATTTCTTTTTTTATGATGTTTATTAATACTGTCAATAATACAGTTTTAGCTCAATTTTCTGATAACTTCTCGGATGAAGATTTTACATCCAATCCATCGTGGTTTGGCACAGATTCTTTATTTATTGTTAATAAAGATGGAGAATTGCAAGTTTACGATCAAACAGCAAGTGAAGCTTTTTTATTTACTGAAAGTGAAATAGCTCAACAAGTTGAGTGGAATTTTAGAGTTAAACTTGCATTTTCACCATCCGATAATAATTCTGTTAAAATTTGGTTATTAATTGATGAGTTTGACTTACACACGCTTACAATTTATAGAGGAGTTTATTTCTTAATTGGTGAACAAGGAAATTCGGATGCCGGACGTTTGTATGAGTATAATTATGGTGAAAGTAATCAAATATTATGTGGTATTGATGGAAGTCTGGCATCTGCTTTTTCTAAAGATTTTAAAATTCGAAGAACAATAAATAATGAATGGATCATTTTTTCTAAAAATTCTAATGAATTTACTTATACGATAGAAGATAGAGGTTATTATAATTCTACTATTAATAATTCAAATTATTTTGGTATTCATTGTAAATATACAAAATCTAATGCCCAAAAATTTTATTTTGATAATTTTGAAGTTAAAACTTTAGATATAGATCTAACAAAACCTACTATTACAAATTTGATTTACAATTTCGATAATAGTTTTTCTGTATTTTTCTCCAAACCAATTATTCATAATAGTGTTTATAGTTATTATTTACAAAATAGTTTCTTAAATCCTGATACTATTATTCCAACAAGTCCAAATTCTTGTAAAGTACTTTTTAAGAAAGTTTTTAATGAAGATTATGTCGATTATTTATGTGTTTCAGATATTTCCGATTTAAATTTTAATATTCTTAAAGATACATGTATATATTTTAAGATTAACTATTTATGTACCGGCGATGTAGTTATTAATGAGATTTTGTTTGATAATACTCCACAAATGTCTTACGATAAAAAATTTGTTGAGATATTTAATAAAACTCACTTGCCTGTTAGTTTAAGTAATTGGATTTTAGAAGTTTCTCCGGAAAAGTATTTTATTTTAGAAGATACTATTATTAATAATAATTCGTATTATGTTTTAAATAAAGACAATTACAAATATTTCACATTACCGGATTCCGGTACTCTTAAATTAAAAATGCCTAATGGAAAAATAATAGATAGTATTTTTTACGAAAAATATCTTTTTAGTAGTTCTGAAAAAAGTAAAGGAGGTTGGTCCTTAGAGCGATTTAACAATAACTTACTATTTGAATGTATTGATACTTGCGGAAGTACTCCTAATAAAGCAAATTCGATAGATACTATTGATTTTCCTCTTACTAAGCAGCCGTGTTATCACGATATATTGATAAATGAAATAATGTTTTATGGTGTAGATCCCATATCGGATTATATTGAAATTTATAATAATACTGATACTTGTATTAATTTATATGATTTAAAGTTAAAAGTGTACGATTCCGAGGGAAAATCAAAAGAACAACATTTCTTTAATAAAATTATTTTCCCTAACTCATTTCTGGTACTTACTAAAGATACTTCTAATTTGCAGGCCTTTTTCCCTTTTACTGATGCACAATGCTTCAATAAAATAGATAATTGCGTAACTTTAAATAACGAAAGCGGTAATTTATCTATTTTAATTAGAGATAAAAGTTATGTAGTAGATAGTGTGTATTATTCTGAAGAAATGCATTATGTGTTAATAAAAGATAAAACAAATGTAAGTTTAGAAAGGATATCTTTACAAAGGGGTTCAACAGATATAACAAATTGGCATTCTGCAGCATCCACTTATAATTATGGAAGTCCAGGTGTAGAAAATTCTCAAAGTTATATTTGGAATTATCCCTCGGATAGTACATTTATTTTAGAAGTTAATCCCAAAATTTTTTCATCAGGAAATAATGGATTGAATAATACCGTAGATATTTGCTATTCGTTTCCGGAAAATGGATATACAATTACATTGGATATTTACGATATTTCCGGGTCGCTAATTAAAAATTTAGTAAATAATTTTTTAGCAGAATTAAATGGTTGTATTACTTGGGATGGAATAGATAATAATAATTTAGAAGTAAGATCAGGTACTTATATAATACTATTAAAAGGCTTTTCTAATTCAGGGAAAAAAATAGTTAAAAAATGTATAGTTAATGCCTTATAAGAAAAATATTGTTTAAATTTTGCATAATTTTAAATAATAATATAACTTTGTAATTCTTCAAAAATTTATAAAACAAATAAAATTTAAATAGTATTAATTATGTACAAAGATTTTCAAAAACATTTACAAGCCGAGATTAAAGACATTAAAGAAGCAGGTTTGTACAAAAATGAACGTGTAATAGTATCTCCTCAAGGTGCTGAAATCACCTTGCAAGACGGATCAAAATTATTAAACTTTTGTGCAAACAATTATTTAGGATTGGCAAATAATCCCAAATTAATTCAAGCTGCAAAAGATGCATTGGATACTCATGGATATGGAATGTCGTCTGTACGTTTTATCTGTGGAAAATCTAATTTACATGAAGAATTAGAGAAAAAGATCGCAGAATTTTTTGGAACAGAAGATACTATATTATATGCAGCATGTTTTGATGCAAATGGTGGTGTGTTCGAACCATTATTTACTAAGGAAGATGCAATTATTTCAGACTCATTAAATCATGCTTCTATTATTGACGGTGTTAGATTAAGTAAAGCACAACGTTATCGTTATGCTAATGCTGATATGGAAGACTTGGAAGAAAAACTAAAAGAATCCCAAGCTCAACGTTACAGAATAATAGTTACTGATGGCGTTTTTTCTATGGATGGAAATGTAGCTCCAATAGATAAAATAATAGAATTAGCTAAGAAATATAATGCATTAGTTATGGTAGATGAATCTCACTCAGCAGGAGTTGTTGGTGATACGGGGAGAGGAGTAACTGAACTATTTAATTGTAAAGGGCAAGTAGAAATTATTACAGGTACCTTAGGTAAAGCGTTTGGTGGTGCAATAGGTGGTTTTACTACAGGTAAAAAAGAAATAATAGAAATGTTACGTCAACGCTCTCGTCCTTATTTATTCTCAAACTCACTTCCTCCAATGGTTGTAGCAGCAGGAATAGAAATGGTTGATATGATGAGTAATACTAACGAACTACAAGATAAACTTCATGCAAATACAAAATATTTTAATGAAAAAATGCAAAAATTAGGTTTTGATATTAAACCTACTCAATCTGCAATTTGTGCAGTAATGTTGTATGATGCTAAATTATCTCAAGAATTCGCAGCAAAACTTCAAGATGAAGGTATTTATGTAACAGGTTTCTATTATCCTGTAGTTCCAAAAGGTGAAGCCAGAATAAGAGTTCAATTATCAGCAGCTCACGAAAAGGCTCATTTAGATAAAGCTATTTCAGCATTTGAAAAAATAGGAAAAGAATTAGGAGTTATTAAATAACAACTTATAAATAAAGATATAAATATGAAAAAATTTGCAGTAATTTTATCCGGTTGCGGAGTAAACGATGGTGCCGAAATTCATGAGGCAGTCTTAACTTTATATGCTATAAGCAGTTTAGGTGCTGAATATAAATGTTTTGCTCCGGACATTAAGTTAGATACAGTAAATCATGCTTTAGGTAAACCGGATGGAAGTCAACGCAGCGTTTTAGAAGAATCTGCCCGAATTTCAAGGGGTGATATAGAACCTTTGTCAAAATTCAATCAAAAAGATTTTGACGCAATAGTTTTACCAGGTGGATTCGGTGCAGCTAAGAACTTATGTACTTATGCTATTGATGGTATAAATCATACAGTTAACGATGAGGTTAAACAAGCTTTAGTAGATATGTACGAAGCAGGTAAACCCATTGGTGCTATGTGTATTGCCCCTGTTTTAATAGCTAAAGTATTTCCGGGATCTATTTTAACTATTGGATCAGACGAAAACACAGCTAATGATATAGAGCAAATGGGCTGTGAACATTCTTTAACCAACAGAGGTGAAGTATGTATAGATTTAGATAATAATATTTATACGACTGCATGCTATATGCAAGATGAAAATATTGCCGAAATAGGCGTAAGTACAAAAAACTTAATTGAGGCAATGTTAGAACATATGTAATAGAAAAAATATTTCAATTATTACTAATAATAAATGCAATGTTATATAACAAATTATAACATTGCATTTTATATATGAATAGTATTGTCTTGTTTTATTTCTTTCTCGTTAATAATTATCGGAACAACCTTTTCTACATGTTTATATATTAACGAAGTTTCTTGAGTACGTTCACTTACAAAGTAACTTAATATATTAAACATATTTAAAATATAGAATAGTAAACTTAATAGTAAAATGTATTTTGCTAAATTGAAAACGGCTCCTAAAATTTTGTTTAACCCTTTTAACGAAACCATATCAGCGAATTTTTCAATTAATTTACCCAATAAATTAATTAAAAGTGCTACAATTATAAAAATAACTATAAAAGATATTATTTTAATTGTTTGAGGCGACCAATTAGATGTAGACTCTGCAATTGAAGGGAATTTATACATAGCGAAAGCAACTATTCGATCAGAAAATTTAACAGCAACCCAAATTCCTACAATTAATGCAACAAGCTTTGACAAGCTCATTATAAAACCTTTTTTAGTTCCTTTATAGATTGCAATAGCAAATATTATTAAAAAAACAATATCTAACCAGTTCATAAAAACTTTCAAAAAAATATATTAAAAAAATAATATTATCGTTAGAGATATATAAGATATATAATTATATTGCAAATTAAAGAAAAAAAATTAACAAATGATTAAAAATAAATCAAAAACAATATTAATAGGTATAATTACAATTTTTATTGTAATGTTATTAAGTTCTTGTAGCAGACAAAGATATCCACAAAAGCACAAACCGCGTAGGCGTAATAAAAATTGTGGTTGTCCTAATTTTTCTCAAATAAACAAAAAAATAATAAATAGCCCTACAACTTATAAATTAGATCATTTTGATGTCTTTGATGTTTAGTTGAAGATATATTTTATTATTCCATTCGTTTTCTTCTAATGTGTAAACAATATTAAAAGGATTCCCTGATATTATATCTTCATAAAAATCGTCACCCATCTGAAATGCTATTGCAGATATAGGGTCACCTCCTTTATTAATTTGTGTAACAGTAAGTTTTATATGATTCTTTCCAACTAATTTTGCTAATCCCGTATCAACAACACCAATTGTTTTGAACACAGGAGATTGATTTCCTGGACCAAAAGGAGCAAATCTTTTTAAAGTTTTATAGAATTTAGAATTAATATCTTTGATGTCTATTTCTGTATCATATTCAATCACGGGTAGTAAAGTAGTTTCAGAAATGTTTTTTGCAACTATATCTTCTAATTTATTTATAAAATTATCTAAATTTTCTTCTTTTAAAGTTAATCCGGCTGCAAAAGTATGACCTCCAAAATGTTCTAAATATTCACTACAACTATTTATAGCTTCATGGATATCAAAATCTTTAACAGAACGTGCAGACCCTGTAATTAACCCATTAGATTTAGTTAAAATAATAGTCGGTTTAAAATATTTTTCTGCAATCCTGGAAGCCACAATACCTACCACACCCTTGTGCCATTTATGATGATATACAATAATTACCTTTTTATCTTCAAAAGTCTTATCTTTTTCTATAATATCAATAGCTTCTTTTGTTGCAGTATTATCCATTTCTCTGCGTTTATTATTGATATTATTAATCTTATTTGCAATTTTATTGGCTTCTTCTAAATTAGTAGAATTTAAAAGTTCAACAGACGTTTTTCCATTTTCTAATCTTCCTGTTGCATTAATTCTGGGTCCAATAGTAAACACTAAATCGTTAATAGTAATTTCTTTACAAAAAATACACTTATTATATTTTATATTTTGTTTTTTTCTACGTTTAACATTGGCAGAATTTAACACAGCTTCTATTCCTGCACGAGGTTTTGTATTTATTAGTTTTAATCCATAAAAGGCTAAGATCCTATTTTCACCGGTAATAGGAACTATATCAGATGCAATGCTAATAACAACTAAATCTAAGAAGTTATATAATTTTTCTGATGCAATTCTATGTTTTTTTGCATAAGCATGAATGAGTTTAAACCCAACACCACAGCCCGAAAGTTCTTTATATGGATAATTACAATCAGGTTGCTTTGGATCTAAAACAGCACATGCATCCGGAATTTTATCTCCCGGTAAATGGTGGTCACAAATAATAAAATCTACACCTTTAGTTTTAGAGTATTCAATTTCATCAACTGCTTTAATTCCACAATCTAATGCTATAATTAATGTAAAATTATTCTCATTTGCAAAATCGATACTCATTTTAGAAATTCCGTAGCCTTCGCTATATCTATCCGGAATATAAAAGTCTATTTTCTCATAAAACTCTGCAAAAAAAGTATAAACCAATGAAACAGCAGTAGTTCCATCTACATCATAATCACCGTAAATTAAAATTTTTTCCTCATTTTTAATTGCTTTAGTTACACGTTCTATGGCTTTATCCATATCTTTCATCAAAAAAGGATCGTGTAAATTTCTTAAATCAGGCTTGAAAAACTTTTTAGCGCTGTCATAATCTTTAATTCCACGCTGTACTAAAAGGTTTGCTAAGGTGTAATCTATATTTAATTGAATAGCAAGTTCGCTAACAATTCTAGAATCACCTTCTACCTTTTGCTCCCAATATTTTAACATTTTAACATTTTTATCAAAATGTAAAGATACAAAATAAAAATAATATATCCCAAAAAAAATATAGAAAAAAACTTACAATATTTTTTGTTAAAATGCGCTTTATTTAGTAATATTGCAAGATAATTTTAAGTGAATAAAATACTAACATTTTATAAAAAATGATAAAAATAAAATCTGCACTCATTTCTATTTACAATAAAAAAAACATAGATAAATTACTTACTATTCTAAAGAAATACAATGTAAATATTTTTTCTACAGGAGGAACTTATAATTATATTAAAGAAACAAATAATTTTAGTTCGTTGACAAAAGTTGAAGATATTACAGGATATCCATCTATTTTGGGCGGAAGAGTGAAAACCTTACATCCAAAAGTATTTGGAGGGATTTTATTTCGTAGAGATTTAGATCTTGAAGAAGTAAAAAAATATGACATTCCACAGATAGATTTAGTAGTAGTAGATTTATATCCATTCGAGGAAACTGTAAAAAACACTACAAACGAAAGCGATATTATAGAAAAAATTGATATAGGTGGAATTTCATTGATTAGAGCTGCAGCTAAAAATTTTAATGATGTAGTAATAATTCCATCTTTTGAATATTTAGATGAGTTAGTAAATGTTTTAGATAAAAATAATGGTTGTACTTCATTAGAGTATCGAAAATTAATGGCAAAACGTGCATTTAATGTTTCGTTTAACTATGATTATGCTATTTTCAATTATTTTAATAATACTAACATTATTGATAATAATAAAAATATATTTATTTCAGAAAATAAATTTAGCGTAAATTTCGATAAGGTTATTAAGTTACGTTATGGAGAAAATCCGCATCAAAACGGATATTATTTCGGAAATTTAAATGAAATATTTACTCAATTGCACGGGAAAGAAATTTCATATAATAATTTAGTAGATATAGATTCCGGATTGAGATTGATAAATGAATTCGACGACCCTACTTTTGCCATAATTAAACATACAAATGCATGCGGTTTAGCTATGCGTGACAATTTATTAGATGCGTGGAAAGATGCGTTAGCAGGTGACCCGGTTTCTGCATACGGTGGTGTAGTATTTACTAATCAACCTATTTATGATACAAAAGTAGCAGAAGAGGTAAATAAATTATTTATAGAAGTGTTAATAGCAAAAGATTACTCCTTCGAAGCATTAGAAATACTTAAAAGTAAAAAAAATAGAGTTATTTTAAAACAAAATAGTAATAATTTAGATGTAAATATGTACAAATCCGTGTTGAATGGATGCTTAGTTCAATCTTATGATTTAATATCGGATGGAGTAGATGATTTAAACTGTGTTACAAGCCAAAAAGTAACTTTACAAGAAGCCGAAGATTTAATATTTGCCAATAAAATTGTAAAACATACAAAATCTAATGCAATAGTGTTGGCAAAAGATAAACAATTGATAGGAAGCGGTACAGGTCAAACTTCAAGAGTAGATGCACTAAAACATGCTATAGAAAAAGCAAAGAACTTTAACTTCGATTTAAAAGGTGCAGTAATGGCATCGGATGCTTTTTTCCCATTTGCAGATTGTGTGGAAATAGCGCATCAACATGGCATAACAGCCGTAATTCAACCGGGTGGGTCAATTAGAGATAATGAAAGTATAGAATTTTGTAATAATAATAATATGAAGATGGTTTTCACCGGACATCGTCATTTCAAACATTAAAATTAATATGGGTTTAAATTTGTTGACAAAAGAAATAGCATTAGATTTAGGAACAGCTAATACTGTAGTAATATATAATGATAAAGTTGTTGTAGATCAGCCTTCTATAGTTGCAATAGAGCGTAGTACAAATAAACTTATTGCTGTAGGAGATAGAGCACAACTTATGCAAGGAAGAACACATAGCGATATTCAAACTATTCGTCCGTTACGTGATGGAGTAATTGCCGATTTCAGAGCTGCAGAGCTAATGATTAGGCAATTTATTAAAATGTTGAATATTAGGAAAGGGTTGTTCTCTCCTGCACTTAAAATGGTAATTTGTATTCCCTCGGGCATTACGGATGTAGAAGAACGAGCTGTAAAAGATTCCGCTGAACAAGCAGGAGCAAGAGAAGTAAGATTGATTCACGAACCTATGGCAGCTGCAATAGGAATTGGAATAGATATATTAGAGCCTACAGGTAATATTATAGTTGACATCGGTGGTGGAACATCTGAAATAGCTGTAATAGCTTTAGGAGGTATCGTAAATAATACATCTATCAGAACAGCAGGCGACGATTTAAATGCCGATATTATAGATTATATGCGTTTACAACATAAAATTAGCATTGGTGATCGAATGGCTGAACGCATTAAAATTGAAGTTGGTGCAGCAGTTACGGATTTAGATGATCCACCAGAAGACTTTGAGGTTTTAGGTAGAGATATGATAACAGGTACACCTAAATCTATCAAAGTTAATTATATGGAAATAGCTGAAACATTAGATAAATCTATTTCCAAGATAGAAACAGCAGTTTTAAATGCATTAGAAAAAACACCACCTGAATTATCAGCAGATATTTATAGAACAGGTATTTATTTAGCTGGAGGTGGTTCATTACTCAGAGGATTAGATAAACGTATAAGTAGAGCAACTAAGCTTGCTGTACATGTAGCAGAAGATCCATTAAAAGCTGTAGCAAGAGGAACCGGAATAGCTTTAAAAAACTTCGAAAAATTTACTTTTTTGATAAAATAGTATATTAGAATGCTTAATTTATTTAGATTCTTAATAAAGTATTTATCTGTAATTGTTTTTTTATGCTTAGAAACATTATCGGTATTATTAATAATAAATACCGATAATTATAACAGTTTTAAAATAGGGTCTTCAGTATCAAACATTTCAGGCTCGTTTTTTAAAAAGAAGAATAATATTAAAAATTATTTTAATTTAAGCTCAATTAATAAACAGTTGATGGAAGAAAATGCTTTATTGTTATCTAAATTATCGACTTATTCAGCTTTAGATCAAAAAAAAGATACTTTAAATACTTTTATAATTTCAGATACATTAAAGTTTGTCAATATAAGTGAGATAGACAACTTAAATGTTAATTTTGTAGCTAATGATACACTTCATATATACCAATATTATCCTGCAACAGTAGTTCAGAATACTGTTAATAAAAGAAATAATTATATAATTATAGATAAAGGCTCCGAAGATGAAATAAAAGAAAATATGTGTGTGATATCTTCGGTAGGAGTTGTAGGAGTAGTATTGGAAACATCTAAAAATTTTGCATCAGTATTGCCCATGTTACATTCCAGAACTAAAATCAGTGCCAAGTTAAAAAATGATAATGAATTTGGTATAGTAGAATGGAACGGATTAAATCCAAAGTATGGTAATATGAGAGAAATACCTTATCATGTCAATATTAGTATTGGAGATACAATAGTTACCAGTGGAAGATCTAATATATATCCAATTAATATTCCAATAGGAACTATTTCAGATTATTCTCTTAGTGATGGTGATGGGTTTTACAATATAAATATAGAATTTTTTGAAGATTATAGAAGGCTAAATAATGTTTATGTAATTAAAAATAACTATAGTACACAAATAGATTCATTAGTAGTGAATTTATATTAAAGAATGAAAGACAATATTTTACATATAGTCCGTTTTATACTGTTTCCTGTATTACAAATATTAATATTTAACAATATTAATTTATTTGGATATTTAAATCCGTTTATTTATTTAATACCATTTATTTTATTGCCGGTACACATAAACTCAATAGTTATTATGATATTGGGTTTTGTTGTAGGCTTATTTATTGATTTTTTCTCCGGTGTGTTAGGAGTACATGCAGCTGCTTGTGTGTTAGCATGTGCTCTTAGATCACCTATCATATATGCATTTCATAATAAAAGAGAAATAAAACAAAATGTAATACCGAAAATAAGATGGTTTGGGACTTCTCAAAATATTTTTTACGTATTATTTTTCGTTTTAATACATCATACAACAATGTTTTTTTTAGAAGCATTTACTTTTAAATATTTTTTCAGAACATTACTATTAATAGTATCAAATACAGTATTAACATCTTTATTAATAATACTTTATCAGTATTTATTCCATCTCGAAGGAAGTAAAAATTAATTTAACCCTTTAACTTTAGATTTAACTGCTTTAAATTCCTTTAAATAGAAAGGTTCAAAATACGCAACATTTTCAAAATTCTTATTATTAAATTTCTCAAAAGCAGGCATTTTCATATATGTTGATGAAATCAAAAAATCCTTATTAAAAATTGCATTTTCTGAAGTTAAAACGCTTTTACATTTTTCAGAACCATCTCCAAAAAACATTATTTTATTATTTGATAAATATTCTTTGAAAGAATCTTCATTAATAATTTTAGGTTCAATTTCTGTAATTTGTTCCATTTTCTTATTGAATAATGTAGTGTAAACTTCCATTCTTCTTGCGTCTATCATAGGGCACAACAAGGTTTCATTATCTATTTTATCTACTACACCGTAAGCCATACTTTTTAAAGTGTTAATAGCAATTAAAGGAATATTTAATGCATAGCATAATCCTTTTGCGGCAGAAACGCCAATTCTGAGCCCTGTATACGATCCGGGTCCTTCGCTTACGGCAACAGCACTTAAATCATTAGGTTTTAAATTAGCTTGTTTAATAGATTCATCTATAAAATAAGTTAGGAGTTCTGAATGATTATTTCCATCTGTATCTTCTAAATTAGATAAAATATTGAAGTCATTATCAATTAAAGATACAGAACATACAGATGTAGCAGATTCTATAAATAATATGTACGACATTATTTTTTTTTGATACAAAAGTAGTTAATTTTGATGATATTTGTTAATTTTGCAACAAAATTAAATAAATATTAAAAATGAAAAATATAATAGTAATTGGTTGTGCAGGCCAATTAGGTTCTGAGTTAGTTTTAGCATTACGTAAAAATTACGGAGTATCTAATGTAGTAGCTACAGACATTGCCCCTGAAAAAATAACAGGTGAATTAGCAGAAGGTCCTATGGAACAATTAGATGTAAGAGACGCTAAAACTTTAGCTAATTTAGTTGATAAATATAAAATAGATACTATTTATAATTTAGCATCTTTATTATCTGCAACTGCAGAAAAAAATCCGCAATTAGCTTTAGAGATCGGGTTAAAAGGTCATTACAATGTTTTAGAAGTTTCTAGAGAAAAAAAATGTGCTGTATTTTTCCCAAGTTCAATTGGCTCCTTTGGTCCTACAACACCACAAGATAATACTCCGCAAGATACTATTCAACGTCCAAATACTATTTATGGAGTAACTAAAGTTTCTGCCGAGTTATTAGGTGATTACTATTTTAAACGCTTTGGTGTAGACTCCAGAGGTGTTCGGTTTCCTGGAATTATCTCCAATGTTACGTTACCTGGTGGTGGAACTACAGATTATGCAGTAGAAATTTATTATGCTGCAGTAAAAGAAGGAAAGTTTGTATGTCCACTTAAAAAAGGAACTTTCTTAGATATGATGTATATGCCGGATGCTATAAAAGCTGCATTAAATGTAATGGAGGCCGATTTAAGCAAATTAAAACATCATAATGGGTTTAACGTTACTGCAATGACATTTGATCCGGAAATGATAGCTAATGCTATTAAAAAACGCTTACCAAATTTTGAAATGGTTTACGAAGTAGAGCCAATAAAACAAAGTATTGCAGATTCATGGCCAAATAGTTTAGACGATAGTTGTGCTAGGGAAGAGTGGGGATGGGCTCCATATTGGAACTTAGAAAACATGACCGATGATATGTTAAAAGTTATTTCAGAAAAATATGGAAAGAAATTTTAGATAGGTTAGGATATTATTTATTATACCGGCCCAATATAAAAAACCAACTATCTCTTAATGAGTTAGTTGGTTTTTTAATTAATGAATATTCCTAAATAGCTTAACAGTTGGCAACCTGTTCTTCTATATTCGACAAATCCCAGGTACTAAGAGATATTAATTCGCTGTGGTTGAAAGCGGAATCATTCATGGTTTTTACTTTATTAATCAATTTAATAACTTTATCATAGTCTTTTTCTTGTATAAATATTGAGGAATTATAGCCTGGCCAAACAGCGTTATCCAATCTTGGTGTGCCTTTACTGCTTTTTGCAGTTACTCTCTCCACAACTTGATAATTTTGTATTTTTATTTCGTCAATTATTTCGGTAACAGCTTCTAACATACTGACGTTGCATGTAACATATATAAACTTCATATCTATCTTATCTCATTATTATTTTTTATTATTATTGATTTTCCTTGCTGCGATGCGATCTCTTATTAATGTACGATGACTTAGTGCAGTATAGACAGCAGGTACCAAAAGCAATGTGACTAAGGTTGATATCAACAATCCTCCAATTATAGTAATTCCAAGCGGTGCGTACATCTCACGTCCCATGCCACGACTCATTGCCATAGGCAAAACTCCGAGCATAGTCGTTAATGAAGTCATCAGCACCGGGCGCAATCTTGAACGTCCTGCTTCCATTACAGCATCTTGAAGTGAATAGTTTCTCTTGCGTAACATATTAATATAGTCCACCAGCACAATACCATTATTTACAACAATACCTATAAGCATGATAATTCCGATAAATGTGGTGACACTTAATGTTGTTCCTGTGATAAAAAATGCAAGAATAACTCCAACCAATGTGAATGGAATGGAAAACATAATTATGAAAGGATCTTTAAAAGACTCGAATTGTGCAGCCATAACCATGTAAACCAAAGCAATTCCCAGGAAAAACATTAGATATAAAGAATCAAAAGATGTTGCTTGGTCTTTTACCTGTCCACCTAATCTGACCGTTACACCTTCAGGAACTTTCGTTTCATCTATTATTTCTTGAGCTATCTTAGCACCTTCTCCTAAAGAAATTCCGTTGAGATTTGCAAAAGCTTTAACGTATCGTTGTTGTTCTTGACGCTGTATCTCCATAGGACCAATAGTTTCCACAATATCTGCTATTGCAGATAAAGATACATGTTGACCTAACAGATTTGTAACTTGCATCTCTTTCAGTTTGTTAATATCATTGCGATGTTCCGGTGAGTATCGCACAACAATACTATAGTCGTTTCCGTCTTCGGAGAAAACCCCTGATTCTGCTCCATAAATGTTCTGTCTTATTTGCATTCCTATCATAGCCATGTTTAGAGCCATCTGAGATGCTTTTTCTTTATCAACTCTTATCTGCACCTCAAGTTTTCCGGATTCCATGGAGGTTCCTACATTGCTAAACTCGCTTTTTGCCTCCAATTTTCTCTGAAACTCCAGTGCTGTAGAATTTAATTTATCATAATCAAATCCGGAAACAACAATTTCAATAGGATTTTTATTCCCGGTTACAGCAGCACTAAGAGCACTACCTCCCCCTACGTGTAATTTATCAATTTGAGGAATTTTTTCCACTTTCACTCTTAATGCATCAGCAATTTCTTGTGCTGAACGATCTCTCTCAGAAGGCGGAACAAGGTGACAAATTACAGTACATACGTTTTTGCCTTCTTTGAATCCTACAGTAGTTAGTGCACCTGCTTTGGTTTGACCTGTAAGAGAAACTACAGCATTATTTGCTATCTCCGGAATCTCATCAATCATAATTTGCAAGATTTGCTGACCGATAATGTCTGTTTGCTTAGCACTGGTTCCCACTTCCGTTTCAAAGATAACACTAACTGTTCCGGCATCGAAATCAGGAATATAGTCAGTTCCTGTTTTCTTACCTAATATCATCGTAATAGCAAATAATACGATGGCAATTAAAATTGTCGTAGTTTTGTGATATATAACCCAACCCAACAGCTTCTTGTATCCATTTTCGATTTTGTTGAATATTTTTTCACTCGCAATATAAAATTTTGAACGATATTGTCTTTTTCCATCGCGTGGTAATTCCTTTAATAATATGGAAGAAAGCATAGGAGTAAGTGTAAGAGCAGTAAACAAAGAAACTATAAGGCAAACGGAAGTCAGTAATGCCAGCTCTTTAAACATTATGCCCACTATACCTCCCATAAAAAACAGAGGTAGGAAAACTACCAATGTCGTAAGTGTAGAAGCAGCTATAGCCATTCCCATTTCGCGTGCAGCAAAGATAGCCGCTTGTTTAGGTTTTGAACCTCTTTCGATATGTTGTGTAATATTCTCAAGTACTACAATTGCATTGTCCACCACCATTCCGATAGCGATAACCAATGATATCAATGAGAAAATATTGATGGTGAAATTTTTGAGATACATTACGATAAAAGCACTAATAAGAGATACAGGTATAGTCATTACAATTACCAAACTCGACCTCCAATCGCGTAAAAACAGTAAAACCACTAAGGATACAAATATCAGTGCGTACCATATAGAAGAGGATAAGTTATTTATAGAGTGTATAACCACTTCATCACTACTGATTAGCTCTTGCATTTTGACATCAGATGGTAACGTACCTTCGATTTCTTCTACTTTTTTCCTTATGGCATTAACCACTTCTACAGTATTTGTTCCTGACTGTTTCTGAATCACTAAAGCAACACCTTCGCCGATACTATTTCGTGCATACGCATTATTATCTGCATAGGTATCTTCAATTTCTGCTACATCTTTTAATCTAACAACTTTACCATTAAATGCTTTTAGTACGGTATTTCCTATCTCTTCAACCGTTTCATATTTGCCGGGAACACTGACGGAGAAATCATAAACGCCCATGCCGATACTACCTGCAGGCACAGTAATGTTATTTGCCTTAAGCATAGTGGAAATCTGACTTGTAGATAAACCGTATGCTGCTAACTTTTGTGGATTTACATTCACTTTAATTTCACGTTCAGGTTGACCGAGATATACTACTGTTCCAACACCATCTACTTTGCGTAGCAGAGTCGCAATATTTTCTTCAACTATATTTTCAATGCCGTAGTAATTATCGTCTGCATTTATTGCGTATGCTATTACTGGCATCATAGAAGAGTTTATTTTGTAAACAATAGGTTGATGTGCCTCACGTGGCAGGTATGTTTTTGCCAATTCTATAAGGTCTCGTGCATTATTAGCTGCAGATGTTACATCGGTACCCCAATTGTAACTTAAATGAATAAATGATACATTTTCCTTTGAAGTCGATTCTATTTCGTTTAGATTTTCGGCTGCAGATAATACCGTTTCTAAAGGTTTGGTAACCTGCTCTTCTATTTCGTTTGCGGATGCCCCCTGGATAAATTGTAATGATAGTTATGGAGGGAAACTCCATCTCAGGCATAAGATCCAAAGGAAGCATCTTCAGCGATACCAGCCCAAGCATAACTATTGCAATAAAAATCATTGCTGTAGCCACCGGCCTTTTTACGCCCATTTCAGGTAATTTCATATCTATTTGTATTTCTAATTTTTAGTTTTAAATTATTCTGATATTTCTTTTTGTTTTTTCTCTATCGAGACTCAAACTTATAGCTTATTTATTACTCTGGCTACTACGATTTATTTTATTTTACGATTTCTATTTTGTCTCCATCTTCAAGCTTACTTTTCCCGTCTATGACAACGATTGTCCCATTTTCCAATTCCGGAATCCGGATAAGTTGATTTTGCATTTCGCCTCGAGTGACCTGAATTCTGGAGACAGTGTTATCATTATTTACAACATAAACAATATCCTCGCCTGTACCTTGTCTTCTTTGTATAGCGTTGATCGGGATAAAAACACCTGTTGTTTTAGGCATTTCGATAGATGTTCTACAAAACATGCCCGGTTTGAATTTGTTTTGAGTGTTGGGAATCGATACTTCTACAGTAGTTGTCCTTGAAATAGTTGATATTATGGGAGAAATATCGACTACCTCACCTAATACGGGTTCGTCCGGGTAGGAATCAAAGACAACTCTAACACTTTGTCCTTTACTAATATTTCTAAGTTCCCTTTCGTTTACTTCAACTTTGACTTTTAAAGGGTTAAGTTGCATCAGAGTAACAATTCCATTCTTTAATTTCAATTCCGAATTAACAGATGGTACGAAAGAGTAATTTTCACCTTCATGAACCATAATATCCACCAAAACTCCGTCGAAAGGAGCAGTAATCAAAGTGTTTTTCTTCAACATATTCACTTTGGTTTGGGTAGCATCAAGCTTGGCTTTAATATGATCATAGTCCATAATACTGACGCTCCCTTTTTCTTTCAAACGTTCAATTCTTTCAAAGTCTTTACGAATAGCTGCCAGCTCTATCTCTGCCTGTATCAGCATCTCATCAGACATTTGTGCTATTACTGCATTTTTTGGTACGTAACTGCCTTTTGAGTAATTGATTTTTTCTATACGACCCGGGATTGCAGATCCCAGGTTCACTTCTTTGTTAGGTTCTGCGGTTCCGGTATAATTTAATTGAGGCGTATATTCCATCTCTACAGCCTCTTTTACAGATACCACAATAGCTTTCTTTTCATTATTTGTTGTATCGGTATTTGCAATATTTATCTTATAAACCCTTTCTCCCCAAGTGAATATGGGCATAGAAACAACCAACCCTACGCTAAAATTGCCACCGAACTCATTTTTAAATCCGTTAAACGGATTAGGATTAATCCAATTATATCCCCCTGTAAGTAAAATATTAGGCATAAAATTCGATCGTTCTATGTTTATGCTCGACTCCATAATAGAAAGTTTCTCTTTTAGCATAGATATCTCAGCACGATTATCAGCAGTAGCTTTTGTATCTACATAGAAATTATTTGGAAGAAGGTCCTCTTCTATTACGTTTTCCGGAAGAATTATATCAGAACTATTCGTACCGATGATCTGTGCTAAAGCCATTTTAGACAGCTCGAAACCATTCTCAGCTTTCAAAACTTTCAATTTTGCCTCATTTTGTTTCACTTGAGCTTTAAGTAAATCGTTTCGGGTTATCATACCCTCAGCATATATGTTTTCCAGATCTGTAACTAATTTGTCAAGGAGCGTTTGATAGGAATATGCCAATTTCACTTTTTCTTGTAGTGATACTGCACGCCAGTAAGCTTCATCTGTCTTAGTAAGGACTTCCACTTTTGTAAGAGTTAAATTTTCTCTTGCAATGTTCTGCATATGTTCAGCTATATTATTTGCCTCGACAATTTTAAATCCTGTGAAAATCGGTTGTTTCAAACTAAATCTCATGAGGTAATTATCAAGGTTGCCAAATTCCAATTTTTCTGCAGGAATGTAGGCATATCTTCTAAACACCGGATTACCTTGGGCATCTACCATAGGTTGTCCTGTTCGCGGGTCGAAGACAAATGTTTTTAGAGCTGTTATCGGATTCATTAATGCATTAGGATTGAATGCTCCGGTTTGTGGATTAATGGTATTGTAAGGTACCACCGGTAAAAACAGGTCGTTGTCGTATAGTTTAAGCTTATTAGCTGAATGCAAATATATGCCGCTAAAACTTATCTTTGGAAGATAATTGGTTGCTGCTACTTTTTTCTTGTAATCGGCAATTTGGACATCTTCCTTAGCAAGATTGACTTTCTTATTTTGTTCCAATGCCATTTTTCTACAATCTTCCAAAGTAAGTGATTGCTGTGCAGAAACCGACATAACCGAAAGAGAAATAATGGCTATCAGACATATAAGAAATGTTTTAATAGTCTTCATTTTTTTCATATGTGTATCGTTTTTTCTTAATCGATAGCAAAACTATTAAATAATGTACTTAGCATTAAGTAATAAATTACTGAAGTACATTATTTTGGAGTTGAAATAGATAAAAACGATACTGAAACGAAAACTAACTACACGTCATTATTCATATACCAATCTTTGAACTCTTTATTTCGCATGCGACTTACAATTATTCGTTCGGGAGTTTCTACCGAAAGATTTACTGATAACTTACCGTTGAACCATAACGATAAATCTTTGATAGCACTATGAGATACAATATACTGACGATTAGCTCTATAGAAGAGAGATGGATTTAGTTGACGAAGAAGTTCATCGAGAGAAATATCCATTGAATAAGAAGTCCCGTTGAAGCATATAATTTTGGCCATCTTAAACTCTGAGTGAATATATGCAATATTTTCTACAGCAAGAGGAATAAGTTTGTCTTTGCTGGGAATCAAAAGAAATTTTTTGTAAGGACTCTTCATACCCTGAATTGATTCCACTATCTTAGAAACAAGATCGGAATTGTTATCGGCTGAAGAGAAAAGAGAAAGTTTATCCAATGCCTTATTGAGATTTTCTGCTGTGATGGGTTTAAGCAGATAGTCGATACTATTCACTTCGAATGCTTTCAGAGCATACTTATCATAAGCTGTAGTAAAAATAATAGGACATTTTATCTCGACTTGCTCAAAAATCACAAATGCATCTCCATCTGCAAGATGAATGTCCATAAATACCAAATCGGGATATGGGTTATTGGGAAACCATTCTACACTTTCCTTAACACTTTGTAGAACTGCAACTACTTCTATATCCCTTCCCGAAGCCTCAATAAGTTGTTCAAGCCTGCGCGCAGCAACAAATTCATCTTCTACAATTACAGCTTTCATATAGTTAATTTTAGTACATTAATAATTTTATTTTTCCTGTGTAAGAATTTCCGGGCTCTCTTTTTTTGTAATCAAAGGAATCTCCACAATAAAACTTTTTTCATTCGGACAAACCTCTATATCTTTTTTGAACATCAACTTATAACGTTCATTCAAATTAGCTAATCCTAAACCACCGGAATTGTTTTTTACTCCCTGTTTTGGTTGAAGATTATTTTCTACGATCAAAGTGTTGTTTTTCGTAGCTTTAATAGATATTTCCAGAGGTTCATTGTGACTTACCACATTATGTCTTATAGCATTCTCTATCAATATCTGTAACCCAAAAGGCAGAATATAAGTTTCTTTATCAAGATCGGCCATATCTATATGAACATTCAAACCATCGTTGTAACGAATTTTCATTAAGTAGATATAAGACTCCGCAAATTCCAATTCCTCAGAAACCTTTATTACTGTATTATCTTGCATAGAATATCGAAAAACAGCCGATAACTGTTCAACATATTTCTGTGCTCGCTCATCATCATACCCGATCAATCCATTCAATGTATTTAGAGAGTTAAAAACAAAATGTGGATCTATTTGATTTTTCAGTGCATTATACTGATTACGTATGTTTTCTATCATGAGGTCCTGATTCTCTGTGACCTTTTTCTGATTTTCATTAATAAAGTAGATTAGGACAGTAAACAGGAACGAAATGATAATCACAGTTAAATCTTTCACATAGTGAATAGTCGAATAGATATTTGGAGACACCTTGTCACGAAACCACCACCATTGTAATCGAGATAATAAAGGACTAAACAAAGCAACCAATACGAACAACACAATCACAACAATCCATACCTTACGATAACCACCTTGAACATGAATTATTACCCAAAATTGGAGACGAAACAGAAAGTAGAGCAATAGAGTGTTAAGAAGAAGCGAAACAATAGATTTTAAAGATATCATATCTACTGCTTTAATGCCCAGTGTTTTATCTAATGATATTGCGTATATTGATGAAGCAAGCATCACCAGAGCAAGTAAAAAACTCAAGATAAAAGCAGACCATAAAGCAGTTTTTTTATCAAAATTAAGAAAAAATGAATCTTTTTTTAGCTTTTTCATATTCTCTAATTATTTGTATGTAAAAAGGTATGATACAAATATAAATAATTATTTGAAAAAAACCTGATAAGCGCGCCGGTTTATCGTAGCAACTTACCAGGTTTTTTTCGGTAAGATTCTAATCCATTATATTGCTGCAACCAAGCTTCTTTAACGTTTTAGGATCTTATAACCATTACAATGTACGCAAAGCATGTACGTTGAGGAAATCCTTTTATCTTCATTGGAAATAGTTTAGAACGTATATCCAATGCCTATATTTAATGCCTGCATATTCATATTGGAAACATCTTTCAATGCATCCAATTGGTTTATAAATCCGTATTGATAGCTGGCATTTAATTGAATTCCATTCTTAAATTCATAACCCAACATTGTTGCAATACCCACATCCCAACGTTGCATAGGTATCTTACCTACAATCTCATCATATAGATTTATATCTGCATCCTTTAGTCGTGCATCAAAACCTACACCTACAAATGGACCTACGCCCAAATAGAAATTACCATTTCCTACAGGTAGTTTTCCTAAAGCATATACCGGTATTTGCATACCCCATTGTTTAAATGTGTCATCTGTAGAAATGGTAGGAAGGAAAGAAGTATTAGTTTTAATTCCCATTTCCGATTGACGGAAGAAGAACAAAACCTCAGGTTGGATTGCAAAGTTTTCATGCAAATCTATCCTCATGTAAGCACCCAAATTGGGACCGACTTTCATGTTACTTTCCAGATTGTTAAGATCTTTAAGAATAAAATTTGATAAATTCATTTCGCCTTTCAGTCCGAAAGAAATATCATTCTGTGCATTTACATTAATTAAACCTATTGTCAGAAAAAGTGACAAACATGCTAAAATTGTTTTTTTCATTGTTCTAAATTTTAAACTAATTAATATTGATATATATGTTAATTAGTACAAAAGTAAACAACAAAAAAGGCAGGAGATTCGGAAATCATACCCAACCGTCTGTTTTAAGCATTAAATGTCAAAAAATGGGTACCGAAAGAAAAATGGTTTTTGAGAAAAGTGTTGTTAAAGGACAATTTTTAATTATTTAATAACTCGTTTTTTATGTAATGACTCTTTCTAAATATTTATTTATAGCGCACTCAGTTTTTTTATACTCCATAAAATATTTCATCAAATAAATAATTTCTTCCTCATCTTTACATTCTTTTATCTGTTTTTCAATTTCTATAAGTTTTCGTTTAATAAATGCAGCTTTGTAAGAATTTATGGCCCTATCAACAGTTTCTTGAATATAATGGGATTCATCTCTTATAAAAATTTCGTATTCTTTTCGCCAGTTCTCACTAATAGTATATTTTTCTGCTATTAAATCTATACAAGTTTGAGCTATATCATGGTCATGATAATTAATGAAAAACTTTTGATCCGGAATATTCCCATTTAAAAGTTCATCATTATAAATTTCTAAAATCTTTTGGTATGTGGGATGTTTAAAAGTAATTTCATCGCCTAAAATCTGGCTAATAATATAATGACCAACTAAAACCTTTTCGTATTCACCATCATTTTCTATTGTTTGATCTGAGTCTAAATTATCCAACAAATTCTTATCTTTTAACTCATCCATTTCCTCTTTTTCTCCCTCTTCCTCATCATCACTTATTGGTAAATCAATTAATTGGTCCCCAAACTTTAATAATTTTTCTATGATACCTTTTTCTAAGTCCTCAAAACTTTGTTCAAATATTTTATTTATATTCTCATCAGTAACAGGCTTTTGCAAATCAGTATTTTCTAAAATAGTTTCTTCAACATCTCTTTCAGCCTGTTTGTTTTTATCTCTTAAATTTTTTCTAATAACTTTATTTAGTTCGTATATTAAAGTTTGTTCTTGTAATTCCATCATATCAGCGCATTCTTTAACATACACTTGCCTTGTTATTGCATCAGGAATTACTGCTATGGAGTTTAGAATATCTTTTACAACTTCAACTTTTTTAATTGGATCGTTTTTTGTTTCTTCTAATAGTAACTCGGTTTTATAATTGATAAAATCTTTTTCATTTTCAATAAAATATTTTTCTACTTCCGATAATGAATTATTTCTTACAAAGTTATCAGGATCTTCATCTGCAGGAAGAGGAATAATTTTAACATTCAATCCCTCTTCTAAAATCATGTCAATACCTCTTAACGAAGCCTTTATACCGGCAGTATCTCCATCAAAAATAACAGTTATATTATTAGTATATCTTTTTATAAGCCTGATTTGTTGGGTAGTTAAAGAAGTTCCGGAAGATGCAACAACGTTACTAAGCCCAGCTTGATTCATAGTAATAACATCAGTATATCCTTCAACCAAATAGCAAAAGTCATTTTTAACTATATCATTTTTGGCATAATAGATACCGTATAAAGAGTTACTTTTAATATAAACAGGAGTTTCAGGACTATTTAAGTATTTAGCAGTTTTTGAAGTAGAATCCATAATCCTACCGCCAAATCCAATAATTCTTCCGGATAAATTATGAATAGGGAAAATAACTCTTCCTCTAAATTTATCTAAAATTTTTCCATTATCTGTTTTAGTAATCAGCCCTGCTTCTTGTAGTAACTCTTCTTTATATCCATTTTTAATAGCATAATTATAAAATGCATCGAACTTGTTAGGGGAGTAACCTAATACGAAGTTTTTGATAGTTTTTTCTAAGAATCCCCTTTCTTTAAAATATGATAACCCTATATTTTTACCTTCATTATCATTAAATAAAATATCGGAAAAATATTTTTGAGCAAATGAATTTAAATTAAATATTTGATCTTTAATCTCAAATTCTTCCTTTTGTTCAGTAGATAATTCAGTTTCTGTTATTGGGATATTATATTTTTGAGCAAGATATTTTAAAGCTTCAGGGTAAGAGTATTTCTCATGTTCCATCACAAAATTTACAGAGTTACCTGCTTTACCACATCCAAAACATTTATAAATACCTTTTGCAGGAGATACAACAAATGAAGGGGTTTTTTCATTGTGAAAAGGACATAACCCAACGTAATTAGCCCCTCGTTTCTTTAAATTGACGAAGTCACCAACTACTTCTTCTATCTTAGATATACTAAAAATATCATCTATTGTTGATTTATCTATCATTTGATTTAGATATTTTATTTAATGTTTATCTTTTGTAAATTAGGTTTATTTTTTCAATTTTTGTAAAAAAATAAATTTTATCTTTACATGAAACTATTTGAACTACCAAAATAAGAAATAATAAAAATCTCTTAAGCATCTAATAAATTATCACTTGCACCAATAGAAACCTCTATAGGAACTTTAAATTTGATAGCATTTTTCATTTCTGTTTCCACAATATTTTTCACTTTTTCCAATTCAGGTTTATATGTGTCAAATACTAATTCGTCATGAATTTGTAAAATCATTTTAGATTTTAAATTTAACCTTTCAAATTCCTTAAAAATATTTACCATTGCAACTTTGATAAGATCTGCGGAAGAACCTTGAATAGGGGCGTTAATTGCAGTTCGTTTAGCATTATTTTTAATAATGTTGTTTTTGGAATTAATATTTTTGATATATCGCCGTCTGCCTAAAATTGTAGTCACATATCCATTTTTTTCTGCTTCTGAAGTAATATCATTAAAATATTTTTCTAAGCCGGAATACTTAGCAAAATATTGTTCAATTATCATACTTGATTGTTTACGACTAATGTGTAACCTTTCAGATAAACCAAATGCCGAAATTCCATATAAAATTCCAAAATTTACTGTTTTTGCCATTCTTCTATCGTTAGAAGTAACGTCTTTTGGATCTTTGTCAAATATTTCTGCTGCTGTTGCAGTATGAATATCTTTATGCTCTTTAAAAGCATTAATCATTTTAGTATCATTAGACATGTGAGCTGCAATACGCAATTCTATCTGAGAATAATCTGCAGAAACTAAAATATACTCATCACTACTTGCAATAAAAGCTTTTTTAATTTCTTTACCATTAGCAGATCTTACCGGTAAATTTTGTAAATTGGGATTAGTAGAACTCAATCGACCTGTTGCTGTAACTGCTTGTTGATATGTAGTGTGTATTTTACCAGTTTTTTTATTAATAAGTTGAGGTAAAGGCTCTACATAAGTAGATAATAATTTAGAATATGATCTATAGTCTAAAATTTTACTTATTATTGGATGAGCAAATTCGTATTTAATTAATTCGTTTTCGGCAGTAGAGTATTGTCCTGTTCTCGTTTTTTTAGGTTTGTTGCTAATCTTTAATTTCTCAAATAATATTTCACCTAATTGTTTTGGTGAATTGATATTAAACAATCCCCCTGCTAATTCATAAATATCTTCTTCTAAAGTTTTTATTTGTTCTTCTAAAACTTTAGCATAGTCATTTAAAACATCCGTATCTATTTTAACACCCTCAAATTCCATAGAAGCCAATACTTTCACTAATGGCATTTCTACATTTTCAAATAAAGAAGTGTAATTATTTTTTTCTATTTCTTCCTTTAATATTAAATATAATCTGTAAGTAACATCAGAATCTTCTGCAGCATATTCAATTAATATATCTTCTTCAACATCACGCATACTGCTTTGTGTAGATCCTTTTTTTCCAATAAGATTTTCTATCGATAAAGGGTTATAATCTAAATATTGTCTTGCTAAGATATCTAAATTATGTCGGCTTTCGGAATCTATTAAATAATGAGCTATCATAGTATCGAATAGCTTTGCCTTCACATTTATATCGTACCATTTTAAAACTAACAAGTCAAATTTGATATTTTGCCCAATAATTAGTTTAGAAGTGTCCTCAAAAATATCTTTAAATTTAGATAAAGTTTCTTTTGCCTTATTGTATTCTTTATCTAACATTACAAAAAATGCTTCAAATGGTTTTACAGAAAAAGTTATGCAAACAATTTCCGAATTATTTGGATCTAAACCTGTAGTTTCTAAATCAAAAGCAAACTCATCAGAATCTTTTAATGTTTTTAAAAGAAAATCGAAGTCTTCTTCAGAAACTATATTTTTATAATTATGTTTAACTTGATCTAAAGTTTTAAAAGAAGTATCAAATAAATTAGTCATTTCTGAACTCTCTTCTTTTCCCTCCTTTATGGAGTTTTTCTCAGAAACATTATTAAATAACCCAATATTAAGTTCGGGTTCTTTTCCTTTAGATTCACTTTTTGGGGTTTGCCTTAATGATTCTTCTGTAACTAAACGCTGTGTTATACTTCTAAAATCTAATTTTTCAAATAAGTCTTTTACATTATCATAAGAAATTTCTTCTACAATAAAGCTATCTATATCAAAAGCACATGGAACATCAGTATATATAGTGACTAATTCCTTTGAAAAGAAGGCATCCTCTTTACCATCAATCAATTTTTGTTTTAACGATGGATTTTTGATATTTTCAATATTTTTGAAAATATTGTCAATACTATCATATTTACTTAATAATTTTTTAGCTGAAACAGGTCCAATACCTTTTACCCCAGGAATATTATCGGATGCATCTCCTGTTAAACCTAAATAGTCTATCATTTGTAAAGTATTTTTTAAACCATACTTTTCACAAACTTCCTTTTCACCTAATATTTGAAACGGATTTTTTCCATAAGAAGGTTTATATACTTTAATGTTTTCTGTAACTAACTGACAAAAATCTTTATCGGGAGTAACCATAAACACTTCGTAACCGTCAGATTCCGCTTTTTTAGCTATGGTCCCAATAATATCGTCTGCTTCGTATCCATCACAATAAATTAATGGAATCTTAAAACCTTCTAATAGTTCCTTTATAAATGGTAAATTAGTAGCTATATCTTCCGGCATAGCCTCTCTATTGGCTTTATAATCGCCATAGGCTTCATGTCTAAACGTATCGGCGATAGTATCAGAACAAACAGCTAAATGAGTAGGATTTTCTTTAGCAATTAATTCTAATAAAAAATTAGTAAATCCAAAAGTAGCAGATGTATTAATACCGGTAGATGTAACTCGGGGAGATTTTATTAAAGCATAATATGATCTATAAATCAATGCCATTGCATCGATTAAAAATAATCGTTTTTTTGTCATTCTATTTTTAAATCTTAATTTTTTAAAGATGGAACTTCTTCACCTCTTCTGTTAAGTTTATTTTCGTATATTTTGTAATGATTTTCAGCTTTTCTGAGTAAGTTTTTATAAACTTTAAAAACGTCTTTATTGTTAGTTTTATCTATTTTTGTTTCTAACTCATTAATCATTAAGCTTTCTATCATTGCGCAAGCCATTAAAGCTTCTTCTATAGTAGAACCGTCAGACAACATGTTATAAGTAGCTTGAAGGTTTTTATTGTTGTAAATATTAGGTTTTTGAGCAGAAATGTCGTAGTCAATATTATAAGTATCTACTAACCATTTAAGGGTTTCTTTATATCTGTCAGAAGTATTTAACGACCTTGCAAAAATTGGTTTGTTGTATTGTTTTTCATAAATTGAAAAAATTTCGTTTGATAACCTTTCTAACTCACAAATATAAATAATGTCTTCTTTTTCTTCTTCGGAAATATCCTGAGAAACGTATTTATTTTGAAAGTTATCATATATTTTCTTTTCCGGAGTTTTAAAACTTAAAGTTAAAACTGCAACAAGCAATAACAAAAAAATATTACTTTTTCTGTGAACGAAATATGTTTTCATAATTGTAATTTTTAAATAAAAACGTGATAAAATTATTTGTAAAGATAATAATTAATTTTTAAATAAAATTTATTGTAAAAGAAAATTGCTATGAAATATTACTCCATTTATTTTTTTCTTTTTGTTGTTTATAAATCAAAAAGTTTTTAATAATATTATTTTGTTCATTAGTTAAATTAGGGTCGGTATTTAATATATCAAAAACATCGTTACGTGCTGCATTTAATATATTTGCGTCTTGAGCAATATCAGCAATTTTTAAATCTAAGATGCCACTTTGTTTAGTCCCATGCATATCTCCGGGTCCTCTTAATTTTAAATCCGCCTCAGCAATATAAAACCCATCATTACTCTCTATCATAGTAGCTAAACGTTGTTTACTTTCATTAGATACTTTTTTACCTGTAGTTAAAATACAATAAGATTGAGAATCGCCTCTTCCTATTCTACCTCTTAATTGGTGTAATTGCGATAACCCAAACCTTTCAGCATTTTCTATAACCATAACTGTAGCATTTGGGACATCAACGCCAACTTCAATAACTGTAGTAGCCACTAAAATGTCTGTTTTATGATCTATAAATCGTTTCATCTCATAATCTTGTACATCAGGCTTTTGTTGTCCGTGTACTATAGAAACTTGGTATTCGGGTAAAGGAAAATGGCGAGATATCCTATCAAAACCATCCATTAAATCTTTTAGATCCAGCTTTTCAGATTCATGAATTAAAGGATAAACTACATAAATCTGATGTCCTTTTTTTATTTGTTCCTTTAAAAAGAATACTAATTTTAATCTTTCATCTTCACTAACATAAATAGTTTTAACAGGTTTTCTTCCTGGGGGTAATTCATCTATCACAGAGTAGTCCAAATCCCCATAAACAGTCATTGATAAAGTTCTGGGAATAGGAGTTGCAGTCATGACTAAAATATGTGGAGGAGTAGTATTTTTTTTCCATAATTTAGAGCGTTGTTCAACACCAAACCTATGTTGTTCATCGATAATGGCTAATCCAAGATTCTTAAATTCAATATATTCTTCAATTAAAATATGTGTTCCAATAATAATATCTATATCACCATTTATTAAATCTTCTACAATAACATTTTTTTCTTTAGTTTTGGTGGTGCCTGTAAGTACAGCAACCCTAACAGGAAAGTCTTTTAAAAAGTTAGAAATACTTTTATAATGTTGCATAGCTAAAATTTCAGTAGGGGCCATTAAACATGCTTGATATCCATTTTCTACAGCAATTAGCATAGACATTAATGCAACTAAAGTTTTTCCACTTCCCACATCGCCTTGCAAAAGCCTATTCATTTGTTTACCTGATTTTAAATCAGCTCTAATTTCTTTTATTACTCTTTTTTGTGCATTTGTCAAGTCGAAAGGTAAACTATAATAAAAGTTATTAAATAATTCTCCAATTTTATTAAATACAAATCCTTTAATGGCTGTCTCATTGTGTTTTTTGACCATTAAAATAGATAATTGTAAAAAGAATAATTCTTCATATTTAAGCCTTTTTTTACTTTCAATAATATCTTCTTGAGAAGAGGGGAAGTGTATTTTATAAAAAGCCTCTTTACGTGAAATTAAATTGTATTTTTTTAATAAATGATCAGGTAAGTTTTCATTTATTTGATTTTTAATTTTGTCGAATAAGTTGCTGGTTATTTTAGATAATCCTTTAGAATTCAGCCCTTTGTTTTTCATCTTTTCTGATGTATAATACACAGGAAGAAATCTTAACATATCAGATTTTTGAAAATCCAAATAAGTTTCTAATTCAGGATGACTGATGTTATATGACCCCATAAAATTTTGAGGTTTACCATAAATTACATATTCTGTATTAGGATTTATCAGCTTTTTAATCCATTTGATACCTTTAAACCAAACTAAAGTAATTGTTCCGGTAGAATCTGTAAATTGAGCTTCTAATCTCATTTTTCTACCGGAGCCTATAGTTGTTAAATTTGTAATAAAGCCTTTTAGTTGAATTTCTTGAGAAGTATTGTTTATACTGGATATTGTACTGATTATTGTTCTATCAACATAGCGGAATGGGAAGTAATTCATTAAATCATTAAAGGTGTAGATCTGCACCTCCGATTTTAAAACATCGGCTTTTACAGGACCTACACCTTTAACAAATTCAACTGAAGTATCTAAAAAGTTCAAAGCATTATTTTATTATTAATCTTAATATTGCCACATATCATTTTCATAAGTTCTAATGGATTCTTGTATTCTTTCTGCTTCTAATAAAGCATCTAACTCAGTTAGATATTCAGAAATACGTCTATCGTAAGTATTAGATTCTTTATAAATGTGGCTTACAAACATTCGTTTCCAAAAAACATCATCGTATGTTAATCTATTGGCATCGTTTTGAGGATTATATACTTCTGCATTTACAAAAATATTTCTTGCCTCCGGATAATAAATCCAAAATAAAGGGATATAACCTCTAAACTCATTAGTTTCGGGATTAAAATCTTCTTTAACAGGACAAATACCTATAATTCTACATTCCATTACAGATCGTTTTTTATCAAAAAACCAATCTTCTTTAATTCTAAATGTTTTTATATCTTGAGTATTAAAATCCTTTTGGATAATAGTATCGTACCATTCGTATGGTGGGGTTGTACGTTGAAGTTTAATCTTTTCCGTTGAAGATAACCCTCCCATAACCTCAGAATACGATAATGGAATTAAAAATTCGTCAGAATTAGCATCATAAGCTGTTATTTCACCTTCTTTAATACCATCCATAATAACAGTCATCAAGTTTTTTCTATCTTCTTGAGGATTTTCCGGATAGTAAAATATTTGATTTACCTTTTCGCGTAAATCTATTGTACGCCAAATACGTTTTGCCCACATTACATTAGATTCGTTTACATATACATATGGAATAGGAATTCTTTCCTTATGCATACTTTTATCGTAAAAACCATCTCGAGGAGTATCAAAGTATTGCGAAAAAGCAAATGTAGTTCCTAAAATAACTAAACTTAATGCACAAAAAAACTTTTTCATATTTTATTTTCTATTGTTTTTTAAATCAAATTAATGTTATAGTTAAAATTATTATTGAATTTGAAGACTAATAGTACCTAAACTTCTGTTCCCATCAGGTCCTTTAGCAATAATATTTTCTAACCAAATTTTATCACCTCTTTTTGAGTTTCTAATAAAGTTTACCATTTCGTTAGTTAACCTTCCACTTTGTGCTTTACTGTAGTATAGGTCACCACCTTTAGGAGAACCAATAAATTCGAAACTTTCTATAGTAAAGTTTAAATCAAAATCAAAATCTTCAGGCATCTTAGGAATAATACCACCAGCAGCTATTAAACGTTCTTTAGAAATAGTACCACTATTTACGTTTGCTATAGTTGCTACCGGACTTGGAACAGGTTTTACCCTATACTCCATAGAACCCACTTTTACTTTACCTTCACCTGTATCAGCAAAAACAGAAACAACTGCAGTCCCCTTCGCAGAACCGGGTAGTTTAACATTCCATTCATTGCCTTGACGTGAAATTGTCCCTTGAGTTATAGAAGCAGTTATCTGTGCATTACTATACCCTGGAGCTGAAATAGATACAGGGTTATTTACACCTGTATAAAATACGTTCATCTTAGTTGCAGATACAGTTACAGATGGACGAGAAACAATAAATTGATCACTAAAATGATATTGTTGTAAATCGCCACTTGGAGTAAATAACTCAACTATACCGGCAAACTTATTAATACCTTCGTTATTGGCATTTATAGTAAGCAATGTACCACCTTCAGGATTACGTTCAGTTAAAGTAGTGGTAGAACCAATATTTCCGCTGGTAATTTCGTCTACACCTCTTAAAACCTTAACAGTTGGGGTTTGTAAAGTATCGTATGCAACAATAAGCACTTCAGCTTCGTAAGTGTCATTTAGCATAACATGTTTTGATTTTGGGATTAACTTAACGTTAACTTTGTTAAATTTATAATCATCACTTGAAATAGCTATATACAATGAATTTACTGCTTCAAATTCAGCGTTTTGAATATCCATCATTAATTTGTTTAAAAATGTAATATCTGCAGCTAAAATTGTATGATAAAAGTGATAATTTTCCCAACTTTGTTTATTATTATTTGCGTCTCTATAATCCCCTTCGGTAGTTAAAGAGTTTTTAATTAAGTCTTTTTTCCCTTCAGGAACATAATTTATTAATTGATTACTATAATTATTTAGTTTTTCCTTTAACTTTTTTGCATTTTCTTGAGAAATGAAAAAGTTAGTCGGTTTATCGAAATTATCTTTATGTTTAATATCTTTTAAAGGTATATCTTTAATCTCTTCTATAGTTTTGCCTTCGCAATATGCAATTCCCTCTAACTTTAAATTTTCTACATAATCTAACATATCTTTGGTAATTGCTTGAACTTCTTTTGCTTTTTCCCAAGAAGCTTGTACTTTATCGGGATTAATTAGATATTGTTGTTCAAAGTTGCTATAAGCATCATCTATACGTTGAGTTAAAGTTTTATTTGTATTTTCTACACTATCATTAACATTCACAAAGGCCTGTAATACTTCCACAGATACATTTAGCGCTAACATAGCAGTTAGTACTAAGTACATCATAGAGATCATCTTTTGCCTCGGAGTTTCTTTATATGCAGCCATTTTTTAATTAGTTTTTAAAGTTAAATGCTGATAACATATTTCCATAAACTTTGTTCAAGTTTGCGATATTTTCAGCTAGTTTAGCAGATTCCACTCTATATTGTTCATTAAATTTTGCAGCATCTTGCATGCTATCTGCAAATTTCTTCATAGATTCTTGAATTACCTCTACGGAATCTGTTTGTTTAGATGTTTTTTGAATTTGCATTTCGTAAAGTTTAGTCATTTTATCAGCTAACTCTTCGAATTGTTTATTAGTTTTTCTAATTTGCTCTTCATATAAAGCATTTAATTTAACTAAATTATCACTAAAACCTGTAGTATTTTGTTCAGCTGTTTTTAAAGAATTACTTAAGTTTCTACCTGCATCACTTATAGAAGTAATATCGTTTAATGAACTAACAGTATTATTTAACTTGTTAAAACCTTCGCCTAAGTTTTTAAGGGTAGCCTCGTCAATATTAGCTTGTTCCATTAAAGAGTCTAATTCTCTAATGGCTCCGGATTGTTGAATTCCCATTGGAATTTCACCTTGAGAAATTCTTCTGCCACCTGAATTTTGAGATAAAAATTGTTTTCTTTCATCTTCTGTAACATATCCTCTACCATGATAAATTTCTGAAAGTTCCGGATAAACCAAACTCCAGTCCGGTTCAACGTGTTGTTTTTCAAAAGCAGAGAAGAAAAAAATAACAGATTCTGTTAACATACCAACTATTAACATAACATTTGCACCGGGCCAATGTAAAATTTTAAATAAAGCACCTGCAATAACAACAGATGCACCTAACCCGTACAATTTACCCATAAAGTTTTTAAAACCTCTTCCTGATGTTAATTTAGCTAATCCCATTTTGTGTATTTTTTAATATTTAATAAATTTGTTTGTTTTATTATTGTCTAATTTATAATTTCTTTAATGAATGTTTTTCTATATAAAAAATTATGTTTTTAATTTTTATCACCCTTTTGGCGTCCTAAGAAACTTTGAACACATCTAAAGCCAATATAGCAAGTAGCAGTATCTTGGTATTCATATGCTCTGGTAGATGTTTGTAAATTTAAATAAACATCTTTCCAAGAACCTCCTCTAATAACTTTACGTTTCATAGCAGGCGGATCAGTTTCTTTAGCATTATAAGTGTAACTGGCATTCATATCCCAGGTAAAGTTATAACTGGATTCATCAAATGCATCAATAGTCCATTCAGCTACATTACCTGCCATGTCGTATAAGTTAAAGTCGTTTGGTGGGTAACTGGCAACGGCTGTAGTAGTAGAGCCACCATCAGCGGCGTAATTTCCTCTTTGAGGTTTAAAGTTTGCTAAGTAACAACCGTTCTCATTTAATGTATAAGGACCTCCCCATGGATAAGGATTACCTTCGTATCCTCCTCTTGATGCCCATTCCCATTCAACTTCGGTAGGAAGTCTGTATTCGTTCATATTAATCGCGTTTCCTTGCGATGCTAAATAATCGTTCTTTAGATTAGTTCTCCAAATACAAAATGCTCTTGCTTGTTTCCAGTTAACTCCCACAACCGGGTAATCGTCAAAAGCAGGGTGAGAAAAGTAATATTTTGCTAAAGGTTCGTTATATGAATAAGCAAAATCACTAATCCAGCATAATGTATCAGGATAAATATTTATTCTTTCTTTTTTCACAAAAACAGATCTGTCTCTTCTACCTTGAGGACGTGTAGCAAAAGACGCATCTTCGGTATTGTTTTCAGGATCTGAAAGATCTTTTTTTGCCGCAGCATTCATATCAATCCAATAATATTCGTAATAAAGTTTACGAGCATCTATTTCTTTTTTACCAAAATATCTTTCATGCTCCGGAATAAAAAGATCATCTAAAGCTTCTATAACCTCAGGATCTTTCCAATCTATTTTTGCTTTTCTGTTTAAAATAGGTTCATCATAAACATATCCTGTTTTAGGATCTTCTTCTATCAAATAAGTTTCAGGTTCTACTTCACCTAAGAGTTTTAATGCAAATGAATCTACTACCCAGTTTACGAATTGACGATATTCTGAGTTGGTAATTTCTGTTTGATCCATATAGAAAGCAGAAACCGTTACTGTTTTTGGTGTAACAAAGTTAGTACCGGTTAAATCCTGAAAGCCTGTTCCTAAAGTAAAGCTTCCCATAGGAATATACACCATACCGTAAGGATCGGATCTGGAAACTTTAGCTTTTCTTTTCACTCCAATTAATTCACCATTACCCGTATTTTTACAAGAAGTAACAAGTAATATTCCTATTAAAAGTGAAATAGGTAAGAAATATTTTCTCATTTATTTTAATTTTCAAATTAAGTAACTGACAAAAAAACGTTATCAGTATTGGTTTTATTGTATGATTTCTTTTAAAAAATTAACTTTTTAACAAATAACTAACAATTATCTTATAAATATCTAGTATTTCGTTGTGTAATTTTACTCTTATCTTTATCTAAATTAAAGAAATAGTTAAATACTACTTCGTGTGATCCCATACTCCCCCCTAAGTTTAAATGTTTAGAAATACCAATGTCGTATGCATATGTTAGTCTAAAATCATAATATGCAAGGCCGACCATGATACCTATAGCGTCATTTAATCTATAGTTTACACCGGCAAAAAGTTTGTTTTTATATGACATCATTGTGTTTACATCTATCTGAAACGTTACGAAGTCCGTTTTAACTAAGGCAGATGGTATTATTTTTATATCCGGTGATGCTGGGAAAGCAAACTCGTAACCTGTAAAGGCATTAAAAGATCTTTTAAATTTGTATAACGTTTTATTACCATGTGTCTCAAATAAATTGAAAGCAGAAACACCACAGAATATAGAATTTGGTTTTCTAAAAAAAAATCCTGCATTTAAATCCACTAAAAGGTCATTACCTTCAGATAACATTTGACTGTAAATAGGGTCACCTTCTACACCCCAAATTAATTCATTAACTCTTAAAACAATATTGTCTAACTTAAGCTGTAATCCAACTCCCAGTTTACTCCCATCAGTAAAACCATATTGGAAAGCATAGCCTATTTGGACAGTATTGTTATTAAATAAACCAATTTGATCGCTCGAAAAAATAATACCAACTCCTCCGGATAGTATTCTAATAGGCATAGTTGCACTTAACATAACGTAACGTGGCGATAACGATTTTGCTGAATCAGCCATTTTGTTATTAAATTCAAAATAAGGATCATCAGGGTCTTTTTCAAGTTTTATTTTACCAAAACCGGCCCATTGATCTCTGAAAGTTGCAGTTACGTCAATACCGTTAAGATGCCCAGCATATCCTGGATTTAGGTAATATGTATTAAAGATGTTTTGCGTTAATTGTGCCGCTTGTTGTGCTTTTAAATTGATATTAAAAAGCAAAAAAGCAAGACAAAAAATTAAAAACACCTTAACTTTTTTATGCATATTATGTCTAAAATTATTTTGTTGCGAAATTAATAATTTTTCAATATATAAACATTTTTTTTGCTATCTTTTTTAGATTGATTATTTTTGCAGATTATAAAATAGTTAAGAATGAACATAAATTTAGATGAATATAACTATAATTTACCAGCAGATAGGATAGCTATGTTCCCTGCAGACAAGCGCTCTAACTCTAAGCTTTTAATTTATAAAGAAAATAAAATTATAGATGAACATTTTTATGATATAGGCAAATATCTTCCGCAAAATACTTTATTTTTGTACAATAACACAAAAGTTTTTCATGCAAGGCTTAAATTTTTTAGATCTACAGGAGCCGAAATCGAAGTTTTTTGTTTGGAACCGGTAGAACCTCACGACATATCCTTATCAATGTCTGAAACAAAAACATCAACATGGAAATGTTTAGTGGGAAATTCCAGAAAATGGAAAAATAAAGATGAAATTTTAACCTTAACAAAAAATATTAATAATAAAGATTGTACACTAAGTGTTATTCGTATTTCTAATGATCAAGATTCGTCAATAATAAAATTCTCCTGGAATAATGATCTTTCATTTGCAGAAATTTTGGAAATTTTTGGTGAAATTCCGTTACCTCCATATATACACAGAAACTCTATTGAATCCGATAATGATAGATATCAAACTGTATTTGCAAAGGCAGAGGGTAGTGTAGCAGCACCAACTGCAGGATTACATTTTACAGATAAATTAATAGAAACTTTAAAAAATGAAGGGAAAGAATTTTTGCCTTTGACACTTCACGTTGGAGCAGGAACATTTAAACCTGTAAAAACCGATGATATAAAAGATCATAAAATGCATTCCGAAAACATAATTTTTACCAGGCAATTTATTGAGGAAATTTACAAAAAAATAGATTTTAAATTTATTGTGCCTGTAGGCACAACTTCTTGTCGTTCCCTAGAATCTCTTTATTGGATAGGTGTTATGCTTGGCGAAAAAACTATGAATTTTAACGATACGGAAATAATAACACTTCCACAATGGTATCCTTATCAAAATAATAAAGATATTCCGATCAAAGAATCATTAAAAAACATATTATCATATTTAGATAAAACTAAACAAGATCATTTAGAGGCATTTACGGAATTAATAATTATTCCGGGGTATAAAATGAAACTTTTAGATGCTTTAGTAACAAATTTTCATCAACCTAACAGTACATTACTCTTATTAATAGCATCCATATTAAACGACAACTGGAAAATTATTTATAATCATGCATTAAATAATAATTATAGATTTTTAAGTTATGGAGATAGTTGTTTATTCTTTAAATAAAAACTGAATTAATTTCTTTACATAAATATTCATTAAAAAAACCTACATTACTTAACAGCAATGTAGGTTTTTTGATAATAAAATCACCTAAAAAATACTAAATATTAATTATTACTATATGATATTGTTAATATAACTTAACGTTAACATTAGACATAGTAGAAGATAATTCTATATAAATCTCGCAGTTAGCATTACCTTTCTTAGATTCATTTAATACATACTTGCCATTTTTTTTCACAAAGTTTTCAAAATGTTTACTATTCATAATAGTGCTTGCATCTATTTCGCAATATGCATCCTTAGGAATATTGATGTTTAAATTAGCCATAACTGATGAAATTTCAACTTCAACATTTTTTTCTAACTCTCCTAATGTTAAATCTATATCAGAAGTAACACCTGAAATATCTAGCTCATTAACTTTAATATTCTCTAAATCTAAAAGTAAATATGCAGCTGCTGATTCAATTTCCAAATCCCAAATAGGATTTTTATGTAAATTAACCTCTAATTTTGAACCATTTTGATTATTAGTTTCCTTTTTAAGTTTTTCTTTCTTATTATTAAGTTTTAGTTCCAGTTCTTTATTTACAGTACCTTTAGAAAGTAAAGAGTACATTAGTTTTTTATTAGTATTGTTAAAACAAATTAATTTACTACTATCTTTAGAATCTGATATATAATAATTTTCTAAAGCACAGTTTATATTAAAATTAACTGTTTCAATTTCCGGGTTATAATTTTCACACATAACTATACCTTCTTGAACATCCTGATTTAAATCGGAGTCTTCATCGAAGTATTCCCAATCATTATCTTCATCGTCAAATTCGTACGCATTATCATTGTCATGATTATAATAAGAATATCCCCAAATAGGACACTTGGAAGTTCTTACTCTATTAAGCATACTATTGTTTTTATAGTAAAAAAAGTAAATTACTAAAAAGGAAAGTATAGAAACTATTATTAATATTAAGCTTTTCGCTTTAGGATTGAAAGGGATCATGGTAATACCTAATAAAATGATAATAAAAGGCACCCAAACTTTAAAATCGTAAAAGCTAAAACTAATTACATTAAAGTTATTTAGTAATAGTAACAACCCAAATATTATTAATAAACAACTTATAAATATTCTACTTGATTTCATAATTATATTCTATTTTTTTTATTCGTTTTCTGATTCAAACTCTGATTCGTTTTCAGATTCAATCTTTACATCTTCAACATTACTATTTTTATCTATATTTTTAGATTTTTTATTTCCACCTTTACTAATATTAGGAATTAATAACAAAACACCTATAATAATTATTAATAGAGGCCACCATTTTCTTAAATTATAACACCCAAATAGATTGTTAAAAAGTAATATTACCCCAATTATTATAATAATAATGGCACCTATATATCCTTGCTTATTCTTTTTTTTTGCATTTTTTGATTTGTCTACATTAGAATTAAAAGATTTTTCATCCATTTCTTCATAATGAATATCGTCTGATTCCTTAGTAAAATTTGCTTTTGGTGGTGGTGTCGAATAACCTTTATTATATGTGATAGTATCTAAAGGAACAATAATCCATAAAATAACATATAATAAGAAACCTCCACCGGCGAGAAATATTAATACTAAAAATATAATTCTAAAAATAACTGGATCAATTTCAAAATATTCTCCTAATCCACCGCAAACACCACCAATCATTTTGTTGGTAGCGCTTCTTTTAAGTTTTTTATAAGCCATATTCTTGTTTTTTTTAATTTTTTAATAACTTTATCAATATGACTAAAAACTAAAAAAAGGTTACATGTTTTATTATATAATTTATAATTTTTTTTAAGAAGATAGATTTTCTGATTTATTAGTACTAGATTTTTCTTTTTTCAATTTTTTCTTTTTTACCGATAAAATTTTCAAATTTTTCCCTTTATCTTTTCTCCTCATAGTTACACGAGGTTCAGCAACAGAATTTGGAATATATTCATATCGGTACATATTAATGAATAAAATAAATAAAGATAAAATTAGAGGTCCAAAAATAACACCTAAAAATCCAAATATCGGAATACCTATTAAAACACCAAATACAGTAATTAATGGATGGATATCAGCTAATTTTTTTTGTAAAATAAATCTCGCAATATTATCTATACCTCCAATAATAAAAAATCCATATATACCAATAATAATGCCTGCTTTAATATTACCCATAATGAAGAAGTTAATAGTAATAGGAACCCAAACAAGCATAGTGCCTACAATTGGGATTATTGATGCAAAAGCAGTTAAAACAGCGTATATTAAGGCATTTGGAACATCAACAATTAAATATCCTATATATGCAAAAACACCTTGAATAATTGCTAATAACGGAATTCCAATTGCATTAGCGGTAACAATCGCATTAGTTTCTTTAGCTAAAATATCTTTATTTTCAGGATTTAAAGGTATTATTTCCTTTATAGATGTTTCTAAGACTTTGTATTCTACAAGCATAAAATACAAAATAAAAACAGCAATTATAAAGTTAATTATTAACGATGAAACACTGGAAATTATGTTTTGAAATAATGTTGTACCTGCCTTTGGAATAAAAGACAAGTTCTCGACAGTAATTATATCTATTCCTATTCTCTCTTCAATAGAATTAATAAAATCAAAAATTTGTCCTAAAATTTCCTGAGGGTTAATTTTAATACTCGAAAACGTGTCAGCAACTAAAAATCCAATACCGGTTAAAGGAATCAAAATAAAAAACATTGCTTCAAGAATAATTAATATTGCACTTATCTTCCGTCCCCATTTGCGTTTTTCATGTAATCTATGCATTTGCTTGCGAAGCAAAATGTATAGCGTACCGGCAGCTAAAAAACCACTTAAGTAAGTCTTAAATTTAGGGAAAATAATAAGTCCTAATATGAAAATAAGTAATATTAGTGCATATTTATATTCCTTTTTATCAGGAAATAAACTTTTTTTAGTTCGCTTATTGATATTTTTTTTCTGTTTGTTAGTGATGTTATTGTTAGAGTCGGAATTTTTTAATATAATATTAATTTCAACTGCATTTGTTGGATTATTATTTTTTTTAGCATTATCAGTAATAATTGTATTGTCAAACTCATCATTACTTAGATCATTAGATCTGATATTACCATCAAATTTTGGTTCCTGATTTTTATTGTCTAATCTTATATCTTCAGGATTATCCTTTATGTTTTTTTGCTTTGCAGACATAAGAATTTTTTTGCAAATATAGAAATATTTTTTATTTGAAGTAATTGAAAAAATATTTCAGAAAATATTTTATTAAAAAATCAAAAACCAACTTAAAAAACTATATTTGTACAAATTTGTAATAATGAAAAAGGTTTTATGTAAAGATATTAATTCAAGTCTTTTTAAAAGAACATGGGAAATTTACACAGATGCTTTTAAAATATCGGAACAACGAAAGTTGGAAAATCATATAAATGCATTGTCTGATGTGAGATTCCATCCATATTCATATATAAATGAAAGTGATAAGGATTTATTAGGATTATTTTTCACGTGGGAATTTGAGAATTTTTCTTACATAGAATATTTTGCAGTAAACAGTAATTTCAGGAATCAAGGAATAGGTTCCAAGATATTGAATGAGCAAATAAAAGAACATAAAAATAAACCATTAATTTTGGAAATAACACCTGTAAGTGACGAAATTTCCAAACGAAGATTAGATTTTTATAAAAGAAATGGTTTTTTGGAATCGGAATTTTTATTTGTACATCTACCATATCGTAAAAATTGCGAGCAAAGTAAATTACAGTTATTATCCAATATTCCTATAAAAGAAGATTTGTATCAAGATTTTATACAAAACATCAATAACGAATTAATCCAATATTGTGAATTGTAGAATTCTTACATGATTAATATCTGTAAAAAGTTAAGGAATAAAGGTTAAGAAATATTTATTGTGAGTTATTGTTAGTAGAACCTTGAGTTATTATCAAATTGTAAAAATAAGTGAAAAATAAAGTTGTGATTATTAATTTTTAACTTTAATAAAAATTAATGTATGGCAGTAAGAACTAAAAAAATAAAACAAACATACCCTATTGTAGGTATGGGCTGTGCCGGATGTGCAGCAAAATTAAATAAACTCTTAAATAAGCAAGAAGGTGTTAGTCAGGCTAATGTAAATTATTCTACAGGTAATGCTTTTATAGAATTCGATCCATTAAGGGTTTCTCCCGAATCTTTAAGAGATATTGTAAAAGAAGCAGGATATAACATGCTTATTGATTTAGATAAAGATTTAGATGCAGAAGCAGATAAAGCCTTTCAAAAAAAGTATAAAAAGCTAAAAATAAAAGCCATAGCTGCTATTATTATGGCAGTTCCGATAATGATACTAAGTATGGTATTTATAAAATATACTTTTATTAAATACTTAGTATGGATCTTATCAACTATTGTCGTATTTTGGTTAGGTAATATCTTTTATATAAATGCATTTAAGCAACTAAAGCAAAAATCTACCAATATGGATACTTTAGTTGCTTTAAGTACAGGGATTGCCTATTTATTTAGTGTATTTAACTTGTTTTTTCCTGAATTTTGGTTAGATAAGGGGATAACTCCACATCTGTATTTTGAATCGGCAAGTGTAATAATTGCTTTTATTTTATTAGGTAGAATGTTAGAAGAAAGAGCTAAAAAAAGCACATCAACAACATTAAAAAAATTAATGGGTTTAAAGCCTAAAACCGCCACAATTATTGAAGACTCCGAAGAAAAAGTATTACCTATTTCACAAATTCAAATAAATTCTATAGTAGTAGTAAAACCTGGTGAAAGAATTCCTGCAGATGGTGAAATAATATCGGGAAATTCCTATGTAGATGAAAGTATGTTGAGTGGTGAACCAATTCCGGTATTAAAGCAAGAAGGGGATAAAGTATTTACTGGTACAATTAATCAAAAAGGAGCATTTAAGTTTAAAACTGAAAAAACAGGATCCGATACAGTATTATCTAATATCATAAAAATGGTTCAAGATGCTCAAGGAAGTAAAGCTCCGGTGCAAAAATTAGTAGATAAGATAGCATCAATCTTTGTTCCCGTAATTATTATTATTGCATTAGTTACATTTGTTTTATGGTTAATATTAGCAAAAGAAAATAGCTTTACCTATGGATTATTATCTATGGTAACGGTATTAATTATTGCTTGCCCGTGTGCATTAGGGCTGGCAACGCCAACTGCAATAACCGTAGGAATTGGTAAAGGTGCGGAATTAGGCTTTTTAATTAGAGATGCTGAATGTTTGGAAGTTGCAAAAAATATAGATACTGTAGTATTCGATAAAACTGGTACTATTACAGAAGGTCATCCGGAAGTAGTAAACATATTGGTAAATGAAGAATTATCAGAATCTAACAATCAAAGAAATTCTATTCAGAACTATAAGGAAATCTTATATAGCCTTGAAAAATTCTCAGAACACCCTTTAGCCCAAGCAATAGTAAACTATTTAACAAATACAGACAAGTGCAACATAGATACATTCGAAAACGTAATAGGAAAGGGTATCATAGGAAGAATAGGCGAAACAAGATTTTACGTAGGTAATTATAGTTTAATAATAGAGAATAATGTTCAAATCCCATCTAAACTTATAGAACAAGCTAAAGAGTGGGAGAGTAGTGCCAATACAGTAATTTGGTATGCAGATCAAGATCAAGTAATTGCCGTTATAGCGATAACAGACAAAATAAAACAAACTTCAAAAGACGCAATAGATCAACTCCATCATTTGGGAATAACTACTTATATGTTAACCGGAGATAACAAAGGAACTGCAGAACAAATATCAAGTTTAGTAGGTATTAAAAACTACAAATGGGGTGTTTTACCGCAAGAAAAAGCATTATTTGTAAAAGAATTGCAGAAAGAAGGAAAAAAAGTAGCTATGATAGGCGATGGTATCAATGATAGCGCTGCTTTAGCACAAGCAAATCTAAGCATTGCAATGGGTGCAGGTAGCGATATTGCAATGCATACATCTATGATTACCATACTCTCATCTGATCTGATAAAAGTGCCACAAGTGATAAAACTCTCAAAACATACTGTAAAAACTATACGTCAAAACTTATTCTGGGCATTTTTCTACAACTTAATTAGTGTGCCAATAGCAGCAGGAATACTATATCCAATTAACGGTTTCTTGTTAAACCCAATGATAGGTGGCTTGGCAATGGCATTTAGCAGTGTAAGTGTAGTATCAAACAGTTTAAGATTAAAACGCAAAAAGATATAGCAAAAAAACAAATTAGCATGGAAACCAGACTTGGTGGATCTTCTTAAATTTTAAGGATACAAGGCTGTTTATCAGTTAAATATACTTAAATATATTTTAAATATAAGTTAACTATACTTAAATATACGTTAACTATACTTTAACTATATTTTAAATATACTTTAAATATACTTGCTTCCTTCTTTAAGACTAAGTTTATCCATTTTATTTTCATATTTATCAATAAAGCCTTTTACCCATTTAGGATCGGTTTTCGAATACTCTCTTAAACTCCATCCAATAGCTTTATTGATAAAAAACTCGTCACTTCCAAAGTTATTTATAAGAATCCTTGATAAAAGCTCAGGGTCAGTTTTGTCTTTCATACCTAATTGATGCAATATAGCAACTCTTCTAATCCAAAAATCATCATCTGTAGACCAATCTATCATGATTTCGCTTTTACCGCAATGATTGCATATATAGCCAATAACCTTAGAAAGATGATCGATAGTATCCCACCATTGCTTTTCCTTAATAAATCTCGTTAACTTAGGCAAATCTTCGCAAGTCAGATACTTTTGCATAGAATCAAGATAATCCATATTTAAGTATTGAAATTCTCTGTGATTATCATCCCAGCACTTATTTAGAAAATCCCAATCTATAACTTTACTTTTCTTTGCATCTTTTAAATCATCTTTATAAATAGCCTTACGCTCTGTTGACATAATTCCATAGAAATCAAACTTATCTCTCATATATGCAGCCATCTTTATTGCATATTGCTTATTTTGATGATTTTCAAATTCTTTTTTAATTTTCTCAAAATTCATAGTAGTAATATTAGTGTACACAAAGTTACAAATATTTGATAATATTACAATTCAATTGGAAGAAAATGTTTTATAATTATGTATTATAGATAAATTATCGTTAATAACATAATTTAGGAACGAATTATATGAAGTTCAATAAACAGCGCAGTAGTCTCAGACCATGTCTAAAGTTATCTCAAAGAATTCTTAACTGAATGTGATTTACAATATTATTACTGCTTAATTATTACTGCATAAAACAGTTATTTTATTACTGCCAAAAACTGTTATTTGTTCAATAAAGTATATAGAAAAAACTATACTTTTTTAAGTAGTGAATTAGTTTTGTTAATTTCTGATTTTCTTAATTTTAAAGATTTAATTGATATATAATTATTATATTTGCCTCTTAAATGATTTACGATAATTAAGTAAGAATTTGCCTTAGGTGAAATTGACAAAAAATAATGATATGAAGACAGACATTCAAATTGCTCATGAAGTAAAACTTAAACACATCAACTCTATTGCAGAACAAATAGGTATAGATGCAGATGATTTAATTCAATATGGAAAATATAAAGCTAAAATTCCTTTAAAATATATTGATAAAGAAAAATATGAGAAAAGTAAACTAATACTTGTTTCTGCAATATCTCCTACTCCCGCTGGAGAAGGAAAAACAACAGTTTCCATTGGTTTGGCTCAAGCTATGAATAGTATTGGTTGTAACACTACCGTTGTATTGCGTGAACCGTCGTTAGGACCTGTTTTTGGTATCAAAGGTGGTGCAACAGGTGGTGGATATTCACAAGTACTTCCAATGGAAGATATTAACTTGCATTTTACAGGCGATTTTGTAGCCATAGAAAGAGCACATAACCTTTTTGCCGCATTAATTGATAACAACATTCAAAACAAAAAGAACACTTTAAACATTGATCCTCGAACAGTTAGCTGGAAACGTGTTATAGATATGAACGATCGTTCGTTACGTCATATTGTTTTAGGATTGGGCGGTAGAACAAACGGTGTGCCTCGTGAAAGCGGTTTCGATATTACTGCTGCTTCAGAGATAATGGCAATTTTGTGTTTAGCTGAGAATTTTACAGATCTTAAAAAAAGAATAGGTAATATTTTTGTAGGTTACACCTTTGATGGAAAACCGATTTATGCAAGAGATCTTAAAGCAGAAGGAGCTATGGCAGCATTATTAAAAGATGCAATTATGCCTAATCTTGTACAAACTATCGAAGGAACTCCTGCAATAATTCATGGAGGTCCATTTGCCAATATTGCTCAAGGAACTAACTCCGTTATAGCTACTAAGATGGGGCTTTCCACAAATGATTATGTTATTACAGAGGCAGGTTTTGGATTTGATTTAGGTGCAGAAAAATTTATTGATATAAAATGTGAATATGCAGGGTTAAAACCTGACACTGGTGTGTTAGTAGCAACAGTTAGAGCCCTAAAATATCATGGTGGAAAAAATCTTAAAGATCTTTCAGAACCGGATACTAAAGCTCTTAAAAAAGGTATAGAAAACTTGCAGAAACATATTGAAAACATGCACCTTTTCAATATAAACCCAGTAGTTGCTATCAATAAATTTGCAACAGATACTGATGAAGAAATAGCAATAATTAAAGAAGCTTGTGAAGAAATGGGTGTAGTAGTAGCAGTAGCTGATGTTTGGGGACAAGGAGGTAAAGGTGCTATCGAACTTGCCGAATTAGTGAAAGATGCCAGCAATAACACAGAAAATCAATGTAAACATTTATATGACTGGAATTTAACACCAGAAGAAAAGATAGAAATAATAGCTAAAAACATATACGGAGCTGAAGCTGTGGATTATTCTCCACAAGCAAAAAGTGATCTTAAAAAAGTATATGAACTAAACTTAGATAAACTCCCTGTATGTATAGCAAAAACACAAAAATCTCTTTCCGATAATCCTGCACTGTTAGGACGTCCAAAAGATTTTATTGTTACAGTTCGCGAAATTGAAATTGCTGCCGGTGCTGGCTTCATAATTCCTATTACAGGAAAGATTTTACGTATGCCCGGCTTACCAGAAGTTCCTGCTGCTGAAAACATCAACATAGATGATAATGGCGAAATAACAGGACTTTTCTAAGAATACATTAAAATTACTACTATAATATTAATTGTGGCATTGTTGAATAGTGATAATGCCACAATTTTTTTTAGGATATTGCTAATTTGGGAAAATAAAATTGTCAAATTAGAATATCTAATATCGGACTTTAGGATAAAGAAATATCAGTTTTGGAGTTAAGTTAGAGGAAATTAGGGGAAATTAGAGGAAAATTTCCTCTAATTTGATTTTTCTAAATATTAAGTTACTCTCACAGGACGTTTCTGTGACAACCATACATGGTAGCATTCTTTATTTAAAGACTGTATTTTTCACGCTTAATTTTCTCAACTTAGGAGCATTACTTAAATAAAAAAATGAGCAAGACTGAAATAGTTATCAATCTTGCTCTAAAATTTGAATTTACCCATTTGTAAGTTTGATTGCATTCATTTTTCATAAAAATTTGTTATGTAATGAAGATTTTATTAGCCACTTGATTAGTATTTGGGGTATTTTTTACAATGATGGTTGAATACCTTTTTATTTGAGATGTTATTGAAATTGTGAAGGTCTATTTTTAATATCAGTTTTTCAATCAAATAGAGGTTTATTCTGTTGACTTTGTATTACCAATTTATAACATTGTTCCATTGTCTTTAAACCAATTCCTTTATATTCGATTAATGAAATCATTGAGTGAATTTTATTAGAATTGACTGCATAATCTATAATATCAATTTGTTTTTGTGTTTTTATTTTTGTAACTTTCTTTTTTTCAGAATTAGGTATCGCATTCCATTTTGATTTAAAAGTTTCAAATAAATCATCTGGAGCAGTTGGATCATAATCATATATCTCAATAGGAATATCACATTTATTCAAATAAGTTTCCATTAAAGAAATTACTTCTGTTTTATCAAGACCACCATTATGAGTACCTAACAAGGGAAACGCTATTGATTTAATCCCTTTTTCTTTGTATGTATCAATGAATTTTTGTAATCCCTTTTCTATATACTCTATCTTACTTGGGTATTTCCAATGAAATTTTGTGGGAAAATTAAGTACCCAAGGAACATTTTCTTCACTCTTGTAGAGCCACAATTTGCCGATTTCAATCAGATTTGCTTTACAGTACTCGCTATATAAATCAAACATCTTGGGATAACGTAATTTATATACTAGTGCAATGCCTTTCCCCATTACTCCAACGCAATTAATGGTATTTACTATTGTTTGGGCTTTGGAATTAAAAATATTCCCTTTTTTAATTAATATCATTTATGAAATTTTTTAATTTGATATACTTTTGCCAAAATTCTGGTTTCATTCTTAACAATTTTTCTTCATTATCAAAAACCTTTTTACCATATTTATCATATTCGAATATCTTTTCAAGATAAGGAAATCCACCTGCGTCTTTAGTATATGCTGCAACATCACACTGATAATATACCATAAGCAAATAGAAAAGATTATTAATATTTATGTCAATGTTTTTTGCCATAGAGTAAATTGTTTCACAGGTATATTCAATACCTTGAAGACTTTGGAAGTATTCGCCTATACAATCATTACTTGCAAGTGTTGTTAATACTTTTTTAGAGTAATTGTCTACATTGAATTGGAAATAACTCAAATCATATTTGTTGATTATTTCTATTGTATATTTATGTTGCTGTGATCTGTCTCCATTTTGTGATGCAATAGGTTTCCCAATATCATGTAATGAAAGGAAAATTTTAAATAGTGTTCTATTTATTGGTAGGGATATACAATCAAAGTGTTTATCAAATTCAGAACATACTAATTCAGTATGTTCTTTAATTGTATAATGACGAACTTGTGTATTATATAATTTTTTTAGTTCGAAATATTTGTTATAATAAAACAATAATATGGAATTACTTGATTCTTCCAAATGAGCCAAAATATCATCTAATTCAGATTGCCAACCATAACCTTTTATATAAATAATATTTTCTTCATTATCAATATTTGATTTTTTAGAAAAATCTATTATTTGATAATCAGAATAGTCGAGGACATAAATGTTATTTTTTATTACTGAGAAATCTGTAACCAAAGAAGATTGTAATTCATGGAAATCTAGAACTTTAAGATTTACTAAGAAATTAAAATCTATTAAATTATCAATCTCTGCTTCCATAGCGACAAATTCCATTTTTGATATTTTTGTCACGATTTTATCACTTACTTTTGCAACACAAAATTTTATAAATTCTTCATAATATGAATTTTTAGTATTAAAATTTTTTATTCTTAATTCTAATTTGCATTTTAATATTTCATTCAATCCGTATGAGTCATCACCTAAATAATTAGATATTGGAAATTGAAAAAAATCGAATAACAACCAATTTTTAAATAAAAGTTTCTTGACATCATCAGAAATATTATTCCATTTTACATTATTAATAATATCAGTTTTCTCATTGTTCTGATTGTGATTCTTATAAATTAACCAATTTCTATTTTGTTCATCAATAAAATGAATTTCAACAGGATTATCTGTTTTTGAAAATCCAATATTAGGATATGCAGAAATAGTATCTGCTGTTTCTTTAATAACATTTGTATTATCAATATCAATAATATTCTTATTTAGCGTTTTGACTTCAAAATGAGCATCACCGTGATAATCAGTAGATATAAAAATAGAGTCTTTATTATCTATAATGTTTATTTGACGATTTTTTCTATGAAAAACACCATATTTGTCAGTTGATATCTTTTCAATAATATTGTCATTAGTTAATTGATTTATTAAAATGTTAGTTTGTTCTTCATCAAAACATATAATTTTAAAAGATTTCAGTTCCGAAAAATCAAATTCATTTAGTACAAGAAACTCCTGCTGTGAATATTGCTTATAATTATCAAAATCATCTTCAAATGAAGAATAAATATAATCTGTATTTAGGTCATAGGGGTTAGTAGATACTTTTTTGACAGTCGCCCAGTTTGATTGCATATTTCCTGTACTATAATAACATTTGTCTGGCATTTTGAAAATTACTTCCTCTAAATCAAATATGAAGAACACAGGCATTGGACATTTAGGTAATCCCAATTTGACAGCTTGCAAATAATTATCATAACAATAATCAATACCCAAACATTCATTGTAAAATTGAGTTGGAGTTTGCGATCTATAATAAAATCTAGTATAATCGTGAGCTGTAGTGCGTCTGTGAACCAGATTGCCAGCAGCATTTGTGAAGTGCCCTTTTGCTAGATTTCTACTAATTATTTTTCTATTTTTTATAATTTCGACAGCGTTAAACAAGTGTGTAAAATGGTAGATATAAGGTTTTTGTGGAAATCTTTCGACAAAATCAGCACAATTAAATTCTGGAGTATATTTTTTAGAAAAATTATCCAATATTTCAATTAAAGTTGGATTACGGTGTAGAAGTTTCCAGTTCCATTTAGAACGATATTTCTCTATGAGTTTTTCTGTGAATTGTAAGTCTCTTGATTGTGAGGCTTTGTCTCAATCAATTACATCAGAGAAATTATCTAAAATTTTGTTCGTAATGATAAAATCATTTCGTCTGTTGATAACATTCCAATCTAATACGGATTTGAATTTATGTAAATTATCAAATGTTAGAGTAAAAAAATTACTATTTGATACAAAATGCCAATCGATGAATTTTGTGAATTTTTCAAGTTGGTTAATATCAGAGCAATCAATTTTATTTTGAGTAACTTATTCCCAATGTAGTAATTCTTTATAATCCCAAATCACAGATTCATCAAGATTCTTATTTTTTGAAATTGCAATCCAATCAATATCTTTCCCACGTAAAAAAGATAAAGTTTTTTGATTAGGAATAAAATTGCTGTTTTGAGAAACTAGAAACCAATTTAAAGGTTTATTGGAAAGTTTCAAAATGCACATCTCATCAAAAACAATGTTTTGATTAGATGATATTTGTTGCCAATCCCAATTTTTATCAATTAAACTATATAATGAATCATTGTCAAGTTTGATATCAGTTCGAGCAGAAAGAGCTTGCCAATCCCATGGTTTTGATTTTTGTTTTTTTATGAATGCAATGTCAAATTTTATAGATGTGTTTTTTGACAATGCACTCCAATTCCAACTTATGTCTATGTTATCTTGAATAAGTTTTTGATTAACACCAGATCCTTCTCTTGTCGACAATTTATCAAAGTCGATATGTTTTTTAAACTTATAAAAATTTATTTTGAAAAACTTACCTCTGTCAAAAATAGTACTAAATTCTGTTAAGTAATGCCAGTCCCATTCCTCTGTTCTAATGGAAAGAATCTCACTGTGATAGTTAATACTATCCAATCTTGATAATGCAGTAAAATCCCAATAATAATTTTTGTTTTCTAGCAAATTTTGGATATTAATAATCCAACGTTGCTCACTGAATAGGATTTTATCCCACTTAAGTACATCATTCAATTTTTGTGATTTTGAAAGCATCTTCCAATTAACATCATCAGAATGTCGTTCTATATATTGGATAAGATCAAACTCAGGCAATGAATAAAAATACTCATAATTCCATTTAAACTTTACAGAATTAGCTTCTGTTTGATTAGAAAAATGAATTTCATAAATTAGTTCATTACAGTTAAATTTCTGAGTTATTATGTCCCATAATTCTAACTGATAATCATTATCAAGAATTGAAATACAATTAGCTATCTGATTCAGGAATGATAATAAAAAAAATCTGAAGAATTAAGTTTTGAATCTATCAAGTATCTCCAATCCCAAAATAATGCATATTCTTGTAAATGATTTATTATAAATGTCTTGTCTAATGTTAGTGTGAGGTATTGCCAATCCCAATACTCACGATATTGGTCGATGTTATGATAAACTATATCCCAATCCAAATTCTTTGTCAAGAAGTTCCAATCCCATTTATCAATCCATGTTTTGTTGTCTAAAGCATTGATATTAATTGTTGTATAGAACCGATGTGTTAGTATTGTCCAGCTCCAATCATATGTCAAGTGTTTTCGGATAAATTCAACAGAAACTTTTTTTGTTACTATTTTCCATAGGGCATCGTTATCTGACAATAAATCCAATAAGTTGTAATTCAATAATAAATCTTCTATTAGTGAGCCACTAATATGAGGCAATGTTATTTCCAATGATAACTTTTGAATGAAAGTTTTAACAAAAATATCATCTGCAATAAGAGCTTTGTTACAAGATAGTTTTTCCCAGTCCCATTTAAATTCTGTATTTGTTGTTACAATTTGTGGATCTGTTATTGTTGATGAAACAAAAGAATAACCCTGGGGTGTGGTTATTTTTGAGTTAAATTCATCGAAAAAAGCTTTATCCCAATTGACAAAAGGATTACATTCAAAACCTTTTGCATAATTACCGCTTTCCCATGTAAGTAAACCTAAATCCTCAAGAAATTTTATTAAGTTTGGGCTCCATAAAAAAATCAACAGTGTTAGTAGAATAGTTTGATAAAGAAGACTTATTTGCGATTAAAATATCTTTAAAAATAGAGGATGTTAAATATATTTCAGCAAATTGTTGTGAATGAAATGCTCGGTCAATTATTATTTTTAAATTCAAATAATTTTTTTTTGTGTTCTCTTGTGTATAAGAGAAAATTTTGATATGGTCTAAAATAAACCCTAAATCGTACTCATTTGAAATGAAAGACCAGTCCCATTTTTTATTTACATTTTGACAGATAAGTTTTTTTACTTCTTCATTATTTTTTGTTGTCAATTCGAATAAATCGAAATTAACGTTTTGAATATTATTTTTAATGAACTCAAAATCCAGTTGAGGCATGATGTTATCCCAGTTCCATTCTGTATTTTGTAAATTTGGATTTTCTAATAGTGACTTTATGGTATCAATGCTAATGTCCTTTCTTGACGAGATGATTTCAAAGTTCCAATTAAGTGATGGTTTTTCAAGAATAAAGTTTTCGTCAATTCTTTGTGACAAAACAAGCCAATCCCATTGAATATTACCATCTTCGATGTGTTTTTTTATAGTATTAATTGGGCAATGAGTAGAAATTAATGATATTTGATTTGCATCAGCATTTTCTGTAATAAGTGCAAATAAAGCTTCATCATCCCATGCTAGCCTTTTATCTGGTATTAAATCGTCAAGTACTAATATGTCTTCAAATGGGGCTATTGTTTTATAGTCTAATACGGCATTTTCATCATTCATTAACCGCAGATAAAGTCCCCATTCTATTTTATTATTTTTCAGGTTATTGTTTACTTCATTGTTAATTAAATCTGTAGCTTCTGGGCAAAGCTTATTTAGTGAGAAAACAATTGGATAGTAAGTATGATTATACATGTAAATTCTATAATCAACCTTTTCTGATTCTATATCAAAATAATTTGTTTCTTCTGCATAATATATATTATATCTAGAAGCTGATTGCAGGTGTATTCGTTTTATAAGGTCTGATTCATCAATATCAAAAATAGATATATCTATATCAGAGAACTTTATCTGTTGCTGATTAGTTATTTCTGAATATATGTTTAGTTCGTTGAAAAATGGGAAAAAATCATTCTTGATACTTGGTTTAGCGTTAATTCCATAATTTTCAAATAGAACTTTATTACCATGATAAAATTTATATTTTTCATTCTTAACTAATGCACGTTTGCCTAATTCAGTTATGGAATATTTAATAATAGAATCTTTAGTTTTAGATATTAACCCCCATTCAAATACAGGTTTGACAATTTCACGAAACAACTGTAGTTCAGCAATATCAGCATAGCGCTTAGGATTTACATCAAAATTATCCTTTACATTAAATCCTAATGTAGTTGCAATTTCATCTTCTTCTATTTTTTCATCATGTTGGGATAAAATGTAACAAATTATTTTGAGGAGCGAATCCCAATTCTGGGTAAAGTTCGTAATCTGCTTGTTGGTTTTTGTTAGTAGCAATAATATTACTTCTAACCATTGATACAATAATAATATTTCTCTCCATACCTTGAAAACGATCAACTGTACTAATTCTGATTGGAATCTCATTAAAATTAGTTCTCAGTTCTCTCAAAAGTTTAATTTGTTTTCCATAAAAACTAATTAATCCTATTTGCTTATCTTCATTGTTATCCCATAAAGATTGATAGATTTTGAAACTTTCTGAATTTTGAAATTTTGTGAGAATCTTTTTGATTGTTTCCACCTCTCCGTAATTTACTCGTGAAGTTCCAACTAGCATTTCAGGTGTTTTTGTATCGATCCATATAACGTGGTCATTTGGTGAAATAAAGCCATTTATATTCAAACCATGAAATCTACTTTGTGGATTCGAAACATTTGGATCTTCTATTTCGTTGTTATCAAGCCCGCAGGACAATCCTCCATCTTCAACATAAAACTGTTTGATCACTTCATTAATAGCTGGATGCATTCTGTATTGTAGGTTGAATACACTTTTGAGACTATCATCAATTGACTCAAATAATCTTTGAAAATGTGATATTTCCATTTCATTGAAATGTTTTTGTACGAAGTTTTGAAGTTTTTTAATTTTCTTTATTTGTTGTTCATCTTCAATCTTATTCAACAAAAATGTTAGCGAAGATAAGAACTCCTCTTTATCTAAAAGTGGAGGTAATTGTCGATGGTCTCCAATAATTATATTTTTTTTGCCGTAAACTAAGGGCAAGGAGAGTTCGGCTGGCGTGGCTTTGCTTGATTCATCTTGAATTACCGTGTCAAATATAATTTTACCTTTATATATCCTAAAAGTCTTTCCATCTTTGTTTGTCTTGTTTTCTACCTTTCCAAACAATTCACAATATTTACGAAAAAAGTTTGTAGGTGAATTTTTTGTGTTTTTTTCACCAATTGAGCTACAAGTTGCACCTACAACATTGCAATTACGTATATAACAATCAAACACTGCTTGACGAATGTGTTTTGATGGTTGCATCAACAAATTTTTCCATAAAGAATATATGTGGTTGTCCATCTGATTAGTATTTATTCTTCGTGAAATATTTGTAAGCCAATTTTCGAGAATGATTTCTTGTTGAGAATAAAGCTCATTTTCGTCATCTCCAAAAATATTTTCGTTATTTTCTATTTCTATAAATATAAGTGATCCATTTTCAACCCATTTTTCCAATGTGTCTAAATTGAATTGCTTTCCCTCTATTTCCAATTTATCTTCATCACCTATTCTTATTGGTTTAACAATATTATGTGTGGTATTTACAATTCGTGCTATAGCATTATCAACTGCCAAGTTTGTTTCTGATGTTAGTAATATTCTTTCTTTGGGATTTTTACGAATATGTTGCCAAATAATTTCAGCTATTGCTGTGGATTTTCCAGTCCCTGGAGGACCTTGGATTATAGCTAAATCCTCTGTCAATAAAGTTTTTATTATTGCTTGTTTTTGTGATTCATTAATCTTGTTATTCAACAGATTGTAATTAATGTCATTGTAAATATCGCTTTGAGGAGTCAAATAACAATCTATATCATCTATTGGATTAGCTTTTGTTGAATCAAATATGAAATATGGTAAATTAGCATTCAGTACCCCATTGCCAGAAGATATAGCATCAAATGATTTTTTTAGACGGGCAATCTTTTCTAAATCACCTGTTAAATTTGGCGTAATTTTATTAATGAGATGCTCATTAACATAGGATGTTATTTTGTTTTTGTCTGATGATGAAATGTCGAATATAAGTTGAGGAAAATTTACTCTAATAAGTTTTCCTATGCTGATTTCTTCTAAGAAAAAATCACAACCCCTTAAATCTCTTATTTTTTCAGTAAGGTCTTCTTGATATGAATCCGTATCAATTGATAGATAATATTTTTCTCTGTCTGTAGAAATAGGGAATATTTCATAAGAAAGATCTGATGAGCATATTTGACTAAGTTCATCATTAAGACTTCTAATTATTTGATTACACTTTGATTGGTCATTATACTCTTGAAAGAAATATAGTGTTCCATCTTTGATGTCTTTATCAAATTGAATTGATGGAAAAGATATACGCATTTTGTCTTCAATTTCTTTCAATAAAGTGTTTTGATAATTTAACCCTTTGTTGCATCGGTGATTATCATAATATGATAGGGTGATATATGGACATAGTGAAGCTACTCTTGTTAATACATCTTTTAGAGTTTCTTCCTCCCAATTAAAATCAACTCCTATATTTTCATTATCACTACTTATTGAAATGCCTTGTCCCTGAAATGACTGTTGTAAAACATTCCAAAATGATTCTTCCCAATTTGATTGATTAGGTAAGAAATGGTTAATAAAAAGGTCTTTATCATAAGAATATTCAAATTGAGACTCAAAAGAAACATTTTCAGCACCAAATTTTCTATCGAATGTTCTTTTTAGTCTTGTAAATTTGAAACCAAAATCATTTTGTTCATCAAAATCCCCATATAAATCTTCTTTAGTATTCGATTGTTTTATTGTAGTGTGAAAACTAAAAGAACATCCATCATCATTAATATTTGGTAAAATATCATTAGAGTTTTCAGGGTTATACTTTGAAATTACAGCTTTATTAATGCAAAATGTAAAAACATATTTATTAAGACATAATCCAATTTGTTGATTTAGTATTTGTAATAAGTTATTCGGCAAGTATCCATTCTTCAAAATTATTCTATCATCAGATATAATGTCTTTTCCTTCCTTTTCATTGTTCATAGAAAGTAGATACGTGTTCCCAAGGAATATTGGGTATTCTCAGCATAAGAAATAATATTGGAGATGGAGAAAAATTGAAAATAGCACTTGCCGTGTCAGATACCTGTATTTTATTTGTTATTAATTCGGATTTGGTTTTTTCTAAATCAGAAATGGATATTTGAAGTCTCCCTGTTTTGTCAAATGAATAATCACAATTATTGCTTTTTAAAGCGTTTGTTAGGGAGTTGTTTTTCTGTTTAATAATCCCATCAATAATAGGATTGGGACAGAATTTAATGTGATTATTTTCTGCAACTTCAGAAAGTTGTTGTTTGTCTGAATTAGATACAACAGTTGACTTTTCTGTATCAACGAGAAAATATCTATTAGAAATATTGAGGTCATCTTTAGGTATTCCAAATTTTTTTGCAATTTGTAGCAGAATAGAATCCATTCTATTGTTTTCATCTACAGATAAAAGTAAACTTTCTCCATCAATTATTGCTGAAGATGGTTCAATGTAAATGGGAACTGATCTCATCTGTAACAATTGTTCTTGAACATCAATATGAGTATTCCAAATTGCTTTTAGCTTATCTTTTGACATAAGTCTTTTAAATTAAAAGAACTAAAGGTTATTTTTCACCAATACTATTCCCTAAATAGTGAAAGTTAAATCTAATGGTACAACCTTATTATTGGATTTTTATGCAAATATAGTCAAAAATTGATTAAGAACAAACCCTTAGTTGTTTTATGTCATTTTCATTTCGCAGTTGCTCCACAAACTGTTAAATACACATATTTTATAACAAACTCAGTAGTAATGAGAGCTTGGTTTTGGTGTATTTTCTAAATTTACCATTTAAGTTTTCTATCAGATTTTGTCGATTAATAATTCTTATGATTTCTATAAGGAAAAACGTTCAAATAGCTATCTAAGTTGTTTTGCCGAGATATTACAGCATACGAGTGTTTTAATTGAATGAGAAGTTTTTCATATACACCTTTTGAGACACTCCAAATATAAACTGCTTTACTGTTACTTTTTTCAACTGTATAAACAGACTTTTCTCTTGAAATACAGACTTTTCTCTTTGAGCAATTACCAATTGTTGAAATAAATTAATTAAACAACTCATTATCACCCTGTCAATCAAATCCTTGAATCCAAGTAAGAAAATCAGCAAGCTTATACTTCCTAATGCAAAATAATATTGACCAATTAGAATATCTAATATCGGGGTTTAGGATAAAGAAATATCATCTAAGATTGAATTAATATAGAGGAAAATAGAGGAAATCAGAGGGAAATTTCCCCTAATTTAATTTCTCTAAATAAAAAGTTACTTTCAGGACGTTTCTTTGACAACCATTTTCCATCGTATTTCAACCATACATGGGTTGAACGCAGAAGTGGGGTACAATACTTCAAGTTTACCCGTCAACCAACCTGATGCAAAACAAGTGATATCAGCTTGCATTTTGTTGGTGGTTATGCCCATAGTTTGAAAACTGCTAATACACTTAAAATTAGACCAAGTCCGCCAAATATCCATATCAAAATTTTTACTATCTTGTTTGCTGATTCGATTTCTCGTTTCAACTCTTGCGTATTTTTCGCAAACTCTATTTCAAAAATCTGTTTGATTTGGTTTCTCTCACTCTCAATAAGGTTTTTAATTTCCAATTTGTTGTCGTCAAGTTTTATTTTGATTGTGCTTTCAAGGTCTTTGTAAAAATCTTTGTTTTCTTTTCGTATTTGGTCGGTTTTTTCTTCAACAAGTTTTGCTAGTTCGATTTTGTTCTGCATGTTAGCGTTTTCAATTTCCGCTAAACTTTTGGAAACTTTTTCCTGTTGAGCTTTTTGTAGCTTATTTATTTTGTCAAGTGTTTTACTGTTTTCTTCAAACTGCTTGATTATTGCATTGTAAGTTTCGGTAAGTTGCTGTAACTTTTTAAAAGCACCCGAAACATCTTTAAGTTGTTCAACTTCTTGGTTGAAATCTTCAAGCGTTTTATTAAATTTCTGCAAGTTGCTCATACAATTTTCTATTTAGTTTTTTCAATTCTTTTAATTTCTCTGCGTAAACGTCATTCAGCAAATATGCTAAATCGTAGTATTCTGCAAGATCTTCCAACATTTCAGGGTAATATATTAAAATGGATTGGCTCAATTTCATTTTTTGTTCTTCAGTCAAATGTGTACCCCAAACTTTTAGTCGGTTCAAAAAATCGTTTTGCTGTTCTTCGGTAAAAGTTCCTTTTACGCTTGATAAAGCACTTTCAAAACGCTCTTTTCCATCACTATCTTCATATTCGTTCAAAACCAAACGTACAAATCCACTTACAAAATTTAGCCCGACACTATTACGATAACTTTCCAAAAATCTGCTAATGCTGTCTTTCAGTTTTTCAAATCCCGATCTGCTTGGGAATTGATAGTTTGTTGTTAAAACTTCAAACCACTTTTCGTAATCTTTTGGATGTTCTGCAATATGCTGAAGAATAAATGTTGTTTCCGAAAAAACGAAATAGCTGTCAATGCGTTGCTTAAAACTTTCGCTATCTTCAAACTCAGAACACCAATCGTAAAGCGTTTTTAGTGATTGTTTTCGGCTGTATGCAATGTTTTCAAAAGTCCAATTCAGCAAATACCACACAGCTTTTTCTAAAACAGTGTCGTGTTGAACTTTTTGCAGTTCTTTTTTCACATTGGTGTTTGGCTCATACTTTGTAATATAATCCGAAACACTTTTAATGATATTTTTTTCATCAAGAGAATTAAACTGAACTTCAAAATGATTTATAAAGTCGGTTGTCCAATCGGAAGCAATTCCTAGTAGGCTTAAACGATAAATGGCTTTTTCCAAAATATCATTATTAATTTGCAGTTTGTATTTTGCATCATTCCAAAAAATTTTGACATTTGTATTTTCTTTGAAATAGTTTTTGATTACTCCTAAAATGATTTCAAAGTCCTCTTCAATATCTTTTTGATCTTTAACAAATAGAAAAATTTGCCTAAAAATATCTTTGCCATCAAAACCGACTTCGTCGGTGATTTCCTTCATTTTGGAAAAAGTTGTGTCTTTATGGAAAAGCTTTTCAACTTTTTCTTGGTCGTATGTTTCGGGCGAATGTAAAACGTAACATTTGCCGATTTTACTTCCGTTTTCTTTTTTTCGCTTATCCCAACGACCTGCTCTTCCTGCTTCTTGATAAAGTGCTTCTACCGAACTCGGTAATCCATAATGAAAAGTATAAAAAATGTTTTGCTTGTCAATGCCCATTCCAAAGGCTTTTGTCGCAACTAAAAGTTGGTACTTGTTTTCCTTAAAATCTTTTTGAACTTGTAGTTTATGCTTGTTAAACTCATCTTCCGGCATTAGATCTATTTTTTTACCCGTTTTTTTCCCATTTTTATCATATTCATCAACTTTTGGAACCTTGCCCGAATACTAACTTACTTTGTTTTGGTAAAGTGTGTTTAATGTATTTGAAACTGGGTAACAACCGCATACACCATTAACATTTGGTGTAAAAACTAAACCTGCTTTTTCTCTTGTTGCAATAAAGCTTTCGGTATTTTTTAGTTCGTCAATGAGTTTTATTAATGTTTCACGTTTGTTCCCTTTGTCGTTAATTACTTCAAATTGTAGTTCTTTACGGCTGTAATCCAAAAGAGATTTAATATTTTCATCTTCCAAACTCTGTTTTCGTATCGAAAATTCAGCTTTTATATCTTTCAAAACATTGACGGAAGCGGTTGCAGTTAAGCCGATAAACTTGATTTTGCCTTCTTTGTTTTCGTCTTTCGGGCTTAATTTGTCTATTGTTTTTGCCAAATTCAAATACGAAGTTCTGAAATCGTGTCCCCATTCTGAGAGGCAATGCACCTCGTCCACTACGGCATAAGCGATAGAAAAATTAGCAACTATCGCACTTATTATTTCTCTAAAACTTTGAATTTGAAATTTCTCTGGTGAAATCCAAACGAACAAATATTTTCCTTGTTTAAAATTGCTTGTAACATCTTGTTTTTCTTCAGCTTCCAAATCACTTGTGATGAAATTCACATTTGTTATGTATGTTTTTAGTAAATTATCGTTTTGGTCATACATTAATGATTTGATTGGGCAAACAACAAAATTTATGCTTGGCTGTAACATGCAAGGAAGCTGGTAGCACAAAGATTTTCCTCCACCTGTCGGTAAAAGTCCGATTGTGTCTTTTCGGTTTAGTGCGTTTGAAATGATAGGAAATTGTCCTTCAAGAAAGGTTGGCTTGTCAAAAATGTTGTCAAGAAAAAACTCTAAAATCGGTTTATCTTCGTCTGTTATGTTGTAATTGATTGGCTCGGTTGTTGAAACTCTGAAATAATTTTTGTCTTTAAGGATGTCAAAATAATCTGTACGGACAAAAATCACATCTTCGCTGAGTTTGTTTTCGTCTGTGTATCGTCTAAATAGCGAAAAGTCGATGTTTATAGCTTTTGTTGTTGGCTGAAATTTAGTTTTGTCGTTTGTTATAGTAATGTTGAAATTTGGCTTTTTGAGTTCTTGTTTATTTTTGAGTTGCCAAAGTTTATCGACCCAAATAAGCAAATCATTTATTGCTAACTCTGCGAAATCGGGTAAAACTTCGTGAGCCAAAATATTGAAGTTCCAATCTTCATCAAAGGTCAAATACTTGTGAGTAAGTAATTCAATGAGCAATACCTGAAAACGGACTATTGCAGTAGGCAATAATTTCGTATTAATTTCATCTTCGCTTATTTGTTTTTTTTTCTATTTTTTCACAAGCAGTTTTATAGAAATTCAAACGTTTCTCATAGCGTTCAAGATGTTTTAATATTTTTTTGACTTTTTCAGTATAAGAGCCATTTTGCAGTTCTCTTGTTGTAATTCTTACGGTCGTAATTCCTCTGCCAGATAAATGTTTATCTCTTTCGATGTCGGAAACTCTTGTTACATCGTCAAGTTTGTGTTGTTGTCCGTCGATTTCAATCACAAGTTTGGTTTGTGGTAAATAAAAATCAACTTGTTGATTGGTGAAATCTTTGACATCTTCGTCTGTAATTTTATTGATTTTAAATTCGGGAATGAGCAATGATTGAATAAATGAAAATTTACCAAACTCGTTTGGAATAATTTTCTCCAAAAAATCTTTGGCTGGATAATAATTATGTTCTTTATCGCCCTTAATTGTGTCATACCAAATTGGTGTTTGATTTGTGGCAAATAAAAAACGGTCTTCAAAATTATCTAGTTTGTGAATTTCGCCTAATTGAGATTGCAGGTATTTTGATAGAGTAGTCGGGAACCACGTTGCAAAATGTTTTTTATTACAAACAAAATAGGCAACAAGTCAGTATTTGTCTGATTTGTCACAAGGTTCTGAATTCCAAAATTCGGATTTGTGTACGCGTAATTTGCCGTGTATTTTTTGATTTCGTCGTGTACGCTTGCCATAACTAATTGATATAAGTTAATAAATAAAAAACGAAAAAAATCTTTTTTGGTGGAGATAGAAGTGCAAACTTTGAATTTAGCGTTTCAGCCCTGCTTTTGGCAATGCTTACTATAGGCTTTATCATTTATAGATTTTTTTTAAACCAATCACTTAGGATTTTAACCTCTTCAACTAATTCGACATTTACGCCAAGTCTTAATTCTTTTAATATTTCTGCAAATTCATTTCCGTCAATTAAGTCAATTTGTTTTGCACCGTCCCTTTGAGCTTCTTTTCTAGCTTCTCGGCTGAAACTACCGGTTGTCATTATTAATCCTTTTTCGGCTCTACCATCCATTGCACCTCTGAAATCTCGTACTACAGATGAAGAAACAGTACCTTGATATCTTTTAGCTTGAAAAACTACGTGAAAAGATAATACTTGTCCAATTCTTAAAATACCTTTTCCATCAATACCGCCATCATTTGTTTTTCCTGTTACTTCGACATTTACAAATCCTAATTCTCTTAATAATCTTTGACACAATTTTTCAAATTGAGAAGGGGAAATAGTTTTAATTGTTTCAAGTAATTTATCTTGCCACGTAAATTCAACAATTTCATCAGGTTTGTCTTCTAAAGTAGGAGAGTAAGAATCTTTTGATTTGGACGTTTTTTCTAACTTTTGCTCTTTATCTTTGTTGACAACAAATTTTTTGACTTTCTCCTTATCAACTTCACTAGTTTTTTGTCCTTTTTCAGTTAACGCCCAAATTCCTCTAGATGAATTTTCTAAAAGCCCAAATCTTTTTAAATAGTTTCGTGCCCATGCTAATCTATATGCTAGTTTAGTTGTGCTTTCTCTGTGAATTTCATTTACGGCATCTTCACTTAAATTAAATTAAGGATTTTAATAACTTCTTCTTCAATTTCTGTTACAGAACCAGAATCTCCGAGATTTTTAATTGCTTTTAACGTTGGATTGAATAAATCGTCATATTTATACTTAAAATACTTGTCCATTTATATTCTTATTATATTTATGCGAAGTTTTGTTTTGATTTTGCCTCTAACGTACAGTTTTCGAAACAAATATACAAAATTTTATATAAAATTTATTAAATCGTATATAATTATTAATTTCAATTATGAAATTAATAATTAAGTCAATAAATAAATCAAATAAAATAAATAAAATAGGTTAAAAAATATAAGAGCAAGACCGAAATAGTTATTAATCTTGCTCTAAAATTTGAATTAATGAATCTCTAATAATCTTACAAAAGTCCGAGTAATATCCAAACAAAAACAGCGGTAAAACACTGCTTTACCGCTGTTTGATGATAATTACTAATCGTTTATGATTGTTATTTATTTTACTTCTTCAAAGTTAAATCAAATTGAATATCAATGTTTTATACTATTATGTTGCAAATATGATGCAAATATAAAATAAGTATCAATAACTTCTAATTATCTGAGTAACAAAGGTATATAATTATTTTGATAAACAATAAATATATAAGGTGTTGTGAATTAAAAATACGGTGTTTTTCGAGATTATTGCGAGTATTTTGATAGCATTGCGAACAAACAAGAAGCAAAAAGAAAACCGCCTCAAATGGGGCGGTTTCCTTGCAAGCAAACAGATAATCCACTACGGGGATTAGATGATAGTTTGACTTCCCAAATAGATTGAATTGGCAACGTTGATGCCATCGGCAGAAACAAAGCCGATGTAAAGTTCAACAGTGTCGCCATTCCAATCAGCAGGGAAATTCAGTTCGGCAGATTGGTCGGCACGGGTGGCAGCAGAAGTGTTGAACACGGCTTCACCCTTGTCGGGGTTGTATGCCAACGGCATTGCAACATCGGTGGGCTGGGCATCGCCTTGACCACTGTTGTCGGTCCACGAAATGGTGGCTTTGCCCGAATCCATGTTAACGTTAGGTGCAGATGGCTGTGAAAGACTGCCTCGTGATACAAGCACATTCGAAAAGTCAAGCACATAGTCAGGGGCTGTTCCTTCAATAGCATTTTTCACAATGTACGACATTGCGGCATTGAATGCGGTTTGCTTGTTTGCGTAGGTCTTGTAACCTATGCGAATGTAGGCAGTGATGGGTTTCAGAAAATCAAGCGTTAGCGCGAATTTGCTGCGTTGTCCCATCTGCCCCTCGGTGCGAGGGTTCTTGACACTCTGGGCACGACCACGCATGTAACTGATGCCCTTCCAACTTGAACCTATGACGGTTCCGACCTTGCCGGAAAAGCCGCCCAAAATACCTTGTTTAATAGTTCCCATAAGACTTGAAATTTAGTTTAACATTTTGTTGATTCTTCGGACTTGGTACGGGCTTGATATGGCTCTGACCTTATCCGTTTAGGCAAAAATAAATTCATTGTAAGTTGCTGACTATGTTTTGGTTTTGTGTGCTTTTTATTGCAGCGTTTTGCCGATTGCAACCCTCATTCGAGGGCTGCAAAGGCTATGGCGATGCTTAGTTGGCTGATGGTCTTCAACTGCTGCTGGATTTTGAGTTGATAAAGGTCTAACGCTGAAAGTTGCTTTGCTGTTTGCTCAACCTTTTCGGGCGATAAAATACGCCAAAGTTGTAAGAATAATTTTCGGTAGTTCTCGACAGTAACAAATTCAATTACCGAACCGTGTAAAAACGGTTTGAGTTTACCCGAAACAAACAGAATATTGGCAACAGCCTTTACTTCTGATGTTGAGGCTTGGGGAATGCTGATGGCATAGCAATTCGGGCAGGGTTGCGAGAGAACTTTGCCTGTATTTTTGCCCCTGCTGAGTACATAAACGGCATTTTCGATGGTGTTGCCGTTGAACACGCTGATTTTGATTTCTTCTGTCTGCATAATGTTGTGTATTAATTTGTTAATGCTTGCTTGCGACACGACCGCCGCACCAGCGACAGCGCACAACATTTTTCCACGGCAGAAGAAAAAACAGAAAAAAAGAAGAAAGAAAAAGGAATGCCTATCAGTCAACGAAGTGTAGGGTGTTTGTCAAGGTTTGCTCAAAAAAAATACTCTTTGAAGCAAAGCGGAAAAGGAAGATTTTTTTGAAAGCAACCCGTAGGGCTTGACCTTTACTAATGCCCGAAACGTAGTTATTTTTGCATTCTCTTTTTATTTCTTTTGGCGGAATAAATATTTGATACATAATAAATTAACCTCATCAACTGCGGAATAAGAAAATCAGCCTGATAGGGCTGTAATATAACTGCGCTTCCTCTTTTTTCAGGGGTGGGTGGTCGGGGGCTGTGCGAGGGCGAAGCGGAAAACCGAGCAGGTAAAGCAGCCCTGAGCCGAACGAAGGCAAGTGGGAAAGCAGCGAAACGAAGTGAAGTGCTTTACCTGCTTGCCGTAGTGAGAGGCGCGAGCCGATAGCGAGTGGAACGAAGGTGGCTGGCAGGGATAGCCTGAACGAAAAAAGCGAAATGAGGAACGAATGAGCGATTTGTAGAGAGGGCTCTGACAGCCTACGTTGAAAACGCAGGGCTGGCGTATGTTTTTGCTGTGCAGTGTAGTTTTTTTGCGGGCAAGGCAAGTGCAGGAATGAATGAGTGAATGAAGTGAGGCACGAACGTAATGAGCGATGGAATGACTGCTCTTGCTTGGGTTTTATAAAAGTCGTGGTGGTGCGAGCGGATTGAGGTACGAAATAAAGCGAACACGACCATAACCGCTGAAAGGGTGGGCAAAAAAACGAAACGGAACATTGCAAAAACTATGACAGCCCGATTAGCCTGAGAGACCCGCAGGCGAGCACAACACAACAAGCGGCGGTTTGCCCCCTTTATAAATATTTTGTGAGGGTTGCGAACACCTTATTGGGGTTTAAGGGGGCAAAAAATAGCCGCGAATGACAACCGAACGAAAGCTTGGCGGAAGAAAACAAGGCGACACGCCTGCTTTGAGTACCAAACGAAGTGGGTTGGAACGCAACAGCAGAGTGTGCCGACGGTGCCGGCAAGGGTGGCGAAAAAAATATTATGATTTTTTGAAGCCACTTGTCTTGCCCTTGCAGGCATGTTTTTTACGCCTAAGTGAGCGAGGGCGGAATACCTTTTTACCTGCTCGGTTTGTAGCGTGGGCAGGTATTTTACAAAAACCAAAGATTATCTTTGCCTATGTTACTTGGAATACAACCATTTGTAAAAAATGGTGCAATTTGTGCTACCATTTCAGGATATTTAATAGTAACTGGCAAATTCTGTTGTCTTACTGATTTCCAATATATTCTACTGAACTGATAAACCTGTTCAATCAACTCAACAATAGTGTTTTGATTCAAAAGGAATGGATCTGTTGGACAGTTGATTTTGAGTTTGACTGGAAATGGAAATCCCTCAATATTACTGTGAATATTGTCTTCGTAACGGGTATTATTGCATAGCAAATATTGGTTGTTTCCAAGATTGACAAAACGACCGCTATATGGCATCTTATCATTAAATTCTTCATCATAAACAATGATGTCTTCCGATTCAGTTTTGTTAATGGTAACAACAAAAATTGGGATATCTACATCAAGTTTATAAAGAGCGTCTTCTATAACCTCAACCTCTCTTTCACTCATATCCTTATAGTAGTGAATAATAAGGCGTTGCGGATTCTGAATAACATTCTTGTAATTTATGATTGCCTCTTGAATAGCACCAGCTAATTCGTGCAACTCGTCTTTTTGAAAATACTCAAAAGAATTGAATGCACCTGTGTTGTCGAAAGAGAATGCTGAGCCAATGTATTGCGTGTTTGTTTCAAGATTTTTGAAAGCACCGACACCGACAATGAGTTCACGCTGCTGTGGTACGGCAATACGCCAAGGTGTCCCGCCAAGTTTTGCATTTATGGCAATGGCGATGTTTTGTAACGAGTACGAAAAATTGCTTTTGTTTTTCTGCTTGTCGGAATTAAGTGTTTGCAACATCTTGTTTGTGTCAATAAACTGCGATGAAATCCCCCATTTCAAAAGCAATTCTTTTACATGATAGTAAGTCGTGAGTTGTCTGTGGTCTTTACAATCTTTTCCGACAGGCGACAAGTAAATTGCGAGGTATTTTGTGTTTGGGTTCTGACTAATGATACTGCGGCGTTGTTCTAATTTGTTTTCGATTTCGGGCAACGGATTTTGAGCGTTTTGAATAACCAGGCTAAATCCTTTTGCGGTTGGAAATGGTATACCAAGATATTTTTGCAGGTTTTCAAATTTAGCCCGACCCTGACCATAACCGTCACGAAGCATATTGAGCAACGGTTCTGCTTGGTCGCGGTGCATCTGGGGAACAATGAAAAATAACTGAACATTTGAATGGCGTGGCTGACTGTATGGACCAGAATTGATACCCCGTTGAGGAATAAGGTCGATTGTGTGTTTGCCTGTTGTCTCGTCAATACCAAAAACAAGCTGCTTTGATTCGCTTTTGACTTTGCCAGCCTCTATGTGCGTAAAATCATCAGCAATAGGGATAATTCTTCGGAAATCTTCATTGAGCAAATAATGATTGCGGAAGGCTGTGATTTTAGGAATATATTTTGTGTAGCGGTTTTTCTTGGTAAAATAGTTAGTATCACCATCGTCAATGGATATGCCAAGATAAAATGCCAAAGGGTTGTTTATCACAGGGTAAACGTAGTTGTAGTTGATTTGCTCGCCTTGTTCGGTGAGTTTGCAAAGTTTTGTATATCGGCGTAGTTTGATGTTGGCTTTTTTCTTGTCGTTGTCTATGAATTTTACCTGTATAACCTTGTTTATTAGATTTGCAGGATTGTCAGCATTGTCAGGCTCGTCAAATATATCGCCGGACTGTGCATTGTACTCGCTGATGAATTGTGCAACCGACTTGTTAAGCACCTTTGCCTGTCGGTCGTAAGACAATACAAGTTCTGGCGTTTGCAAGAAATGGTTGAAGTTGATTTTCAGTGTAAAACGGTCGAAGATGGTTATGTCTTTCGCCTTTTTGTCTTTTATCCAAACTTGCGTGTCGCCGATGAAAGTGCTGTCGGCAAGAAAGTTTCGTGTTATGAAGAAACGTTGGATTCTCTCGTTGTAGTAGCGTTTGACAAGATGAAAATTGTCAGCATTGTTGAAATCGACCGCCAATGGTTTTGTACCGCTTACTTGATTTGTAAACGAAGTGTAAAGGGTATCGCTGTTTTTGAGATTTGGAAATATGTCGCTAATACCAACAGGAAAAAGTTTACTGCTTTTGAGATACGTAAAATGGGCATCCGCCAAGTCGGTATCGGAAAAATAAAACGTTACAGGCTCGGTTGGAAACTTAAACTTCAATGTATTGAGAAATAAGTTTTCCGTAACTCTTGGGACAGTATTGAAACTCATAGGTAATTGGATTGGTTAAACAATAATTTTCAGCATTTTGATTGTACGTAAATCGGGGCGTGGGGTTAAGTCCATTGCCCAGCGTGTTGAGTTGGGTATTAGCATGGCTTTTTGCTTGGCTTCGGCTTTAGTCGAGGCATCAAGCAAGACTTGTTCTTGCCATTTGAATTGATTGTACTTGTATATGTTGATGGTGATGGTGTACATATTATAAAGGAATTATAGAGCCGTCTCTTTTAACAAGTCCAGAAGAAAGAATGCCAGCATATTCAGAACTCGTTATTATCTCATACAAACTTTCTAATGAATACTTCTGTTGTGAAACAAACATTTTCATAAGCCCTAATGCAAGCATCGCATTAGCCGAAATAAAGAATAAACCTCTTTGATTTATAACATCATAAAAGAGCTTGGCTGAATTTGCGCTTGTACAATTAGGATTATTAAACGGTAGTAAATCGGATTCACAACCACCTATGAGCAAGAACTTACATCTTTTAATATCTTTAGGACATTTGTTATTCAATTCTGTTTCATATGCCATCATTTGTGATTCATATCTATGTTCATCCATCATAGCTTTGAAACTAACTTTCGTTTCGGCAACGAAAAGGAAACTATCTTTTAAATTGTATAATGAAATATCCAATCTACCCCCTCTATCTCGTTCTGAAATCACAACACCAACTTCAAGAGAAACTCTTGGTTCGAGCGATGATGATAGATATTTCATTGCATTGGCACCCCACACGGCAATGTTTTTAGTTTCATCAACAGAAGTGAAATCTTCAAAATTCTTGTATTTAACACGAATTTGAGAAAACGGCACTTGTGGTATGTTGATAAACTTACCTTGAAAAAGACTTGGAAGAAATACGTTTTTTAATTCCTCAATTTGAGATGAAGTTACATCTACGCACATTTCTGTGGGATGGATATTTTTATTTATGAGTATTCTATTACCAATACAACCAAAGACACAAAACATACAATTTATACATCTAGGTGATTGTATGTTCAATTTGTCATTCTCTAATTTTAAACATTCTATTTGCAACGGAACGCTATAGGCTCTTTCGTTTTGTTTGGATTTATTCTTCAAGAAGTCTTCTAAATAAGAATATTTACGCATTCTTATAGAAAGGCAAGGTGCGTTTTCGCAGGTGTCTGAATATAAACAAAATTTTCCCATACTATAATGTTGAGTTTTCTAATATGTTAATAATCTCTTTAGGCGCACCAATTGACAGCTCATTAATGTTGATACCTGTTAGCGGTTTAATGAATATTTGCCCATCATTGTTAATAGTATCAAAAGGTATGCCTGCCATATACGCAATTTCTAATTCGTTTTGTACGACTGATGGTAAATTATCATCTGTTATGACGAAACTATCATAATGCAAATGGAAAAAAGTCAAGATATTATCAAATAACACTTTTGTGCCACTTTGAAAAGCTTTGTTCAGAATATATAAAATTGCAAATCTACGATTGTTAATCTTTGGTTCGTATATTAAAGTTGCCTCTCTAACTACGCTTTGATTATTCTCTCTTAATGCTGCAGTAAGTTTTGTTAAATTTGAATAGTCAAGAGGGCGCTGAGTAATAAAATTATCAAAAACAGGCTTTTCGATTAATTGGTATAGTCTATCGCCACGATGCGATTGATTTAGAAAATCTTTATAAAAACTATGAGGGTATTTCCCTTTTGGAATAGATTCTAAGTCTTTAGGCTTAATGAAACCGGCAGTTGTTAGCCACGCTAACAAACAAGAGCGCGTACGAGTATTAGAATCCTTTTGAGAGCCTGATGACAAAGTGACGTTGCATTTATTGTAAGAAACGATTTCTTTCGTATTAGGATACCCAACTTGAATATTGGCAGAATTAAAATAACCTTTACTATCTGCTATATCTATTATTTGTTTCAACACACCAACAATAGGACCATAATTCAAAACAGCCTGCTTAATAATATCTTGCATTTCCTTACTGCCGTATTCAGATTTGGAAAACTTAATACCGAAAGGTGTTATTTTTACTTTCCTATCATACCGATTGACAAAACCTAAAGCATGTAATGCGTTAATAGTATTACTAACTTCTTTTGATTTCGTCGAGTCTTCATTAACACCATTTGTTAAGGAACACCCTGCATCATCTAAAGGATTTTGTTTGTATGGACAATATTTTGTGCCTAAAGGCGAATCTACCAAAAGAGAACAAAACTCGTGTATATTTTGTTCTTCTCTTTTGAACTTTACACTGCTTAAAGAAAACTCATTATAAGAGCCAAACTTGCTATAAATGAATTTAACAAGTGCATGTAAGCACTCAATTCGCGCTGCCGGATTTCTATTTAATAAATATGCCATACTAAACCTATCTTTTATTCTACCATAATATCTATATTCATGCTTTCAAGCATTTTTTTTATACGTTCTACATCTGATGACGGTTTGATTTTCAATACACCCCGTATATGATAATTCGATTTAACTTCCTCATTAACCTCGTCTATTATACGTTTCAATTCGATAGCATCTTTATCGAACCTATTAGATGCAGAAACCTTAAAAATACTAATAACATCATCTTTTATGGTAACTAATTCTAATCTTTTTTCTCTTGAACTGTATTTAGACGCAAATTTAACCTCAATGAAAACTTTCGAGTTTTTTATTTGTTCGTTATATGCATAATAAACTAATTCTTCCAATCTGTTGGTTGGATTGTCATTACAGACAAAATCACGGACAATCCCCGATGGATTCCCATTGAGAATATCTCTTAAAACTGCTTTGTGGTTGACCTTTAGAATAAACATATATCTTCGGATGCTGAATCTATTTTTCTTTTAATTAAAGGAAGATAATCTTCGTTTAATTCATAACCAATACCTTTTCTGCCCAATTGAATTGCTGCTTTTAGGGTCGTTCCTGTACCAGCAAATGGGTCTAAAACTGTATCACCATAAAAACTATATAACTTAATTAATCTCTTGGGTAATTCCAAAGGAAATGGTGCAGGGTGCCCTTCGCTTTTCGCCTTTGCTGGTTGCATTTCCCAAATAGAATTGATAGCCCATTTTTGCCATTCTTCAGTTGTTAATTTTGATTTATCTTTAATTTCTTTACTAACAGGTTCTCTTTTCCCTGCTTTAGAAAAGACAGTTATCCACTCATATGGATAAGTCGAAAATATATTTGGCGGATAAGGATAACTGCCAAACGAACTGAATCGAGCAATTTTTCTTTTATCCCATATATACAAACCGAATTGGAACATACAGTTTGTGCTATCCATAAATTTTTCAATATCGCCCAAAACAATCCGAGTTTCACGGCGTTCAAAACGAGCAGCTTTCCCTGTTAATAAGAAAGGCATAATGTTGATGCATATTTTTCCATCGGGGGCTAATACGCGCACACATTCTTTCCATACTTTATTCAGTTCGGAAATATAATAATCATATGAATTACTACCTGTACCAATTTGACCTTCAACGTCATAATCTTTTAAGGTCCAATAAGGTGGACTTGTAATAATCAGATTCACACTATTGTCAGCAATTTGATCCATATTTGCCGAACTGCCGATGAAAATTTGTGCATTGTTAGCACTATAATTTTTTATTTCTGCCATATGATAATTTGTTCTTTACGTTCTGTTTCGTTTAACTTATCGAAGACTTGAGAACTTGTACCTGTATAGGAACGTTCTATTGTTTTTATATGCTTAAAAGGACTAATACTATTGAAGAAATCTGCTCCATTGATAATCTTTCCGTGTATTTTTTTGTCACCCACAACGAAAATCACTTGACCTTGTGGCTTAACGATTTCATACAAAGCATTTAGCACTATTTTCATGTCATTTTCATAATTTGAAAAATCTTGTATCAGCTCATTTCTTACTGATATCCTATCGACACCTAATATCTCGTATACTATTTTAGCATAATATGCCGTATAATCTAAACAATCGAAATAAGGTGGACTTGTGAAAACGAAATCAATCGAATTGGCTGGAATTATTTGATTTGCTTTCCTTGTATCACATTGATATATAATACTGTCATTAGTAATAGGGAAAAAGTGCTTTTTTACTTTAGCTCTTAACTTGTCATAAAAGCAAATATATCGCTTTGGTTCGATGTTTTTCCCGACTGTACTTGAAGTCCATTTGTACTGATTACACCCTCTTGCTGTTAATGCTATTGTTCCAACAAAACAAGCCTTTAAATAGTCGCTCATTTCGCTAAAATAAGAAGCCATTTTCATTATCTCATTCAATGAATTTGGCTCAAATAAACTTGCTGAATATTCAGGGCATTGAGGTACTGTATTCTCTTTTTCAGCCTTCTGTATGAAAGACTCAACTTCTTCTTTGATAATCTCAAACGATTCTGGGATATGAATTTTACCGTTTGACAATAAAATTGCTATAGGATTTGCATCTATGCCTAAAGTGTGATGTCCAAATTTAAGGCCTTCGTAAACAATTGTACCCGAACCGCAAAAAGGGTCTAATACAACACTGCCGCGAGGCATTTGCGACAGAATTTGTTCAGCATCTATTGCTGATATTTTGCCTCGATAAGGATAAATACCATGTATTGAGTTCGGATTGTTAACCGATGCCAATGTTTGTATTTTAAATTCCATATTTACTTATTCTTAACTATTTCAATTGCTTTGTCTGCGATGTCTTTCTCTGATTCTGTTATTTCTTTGATTTGGTCGGCAAGCCATAGCGTCAATAATTCCTTTTCGTCAGTATGTAATATACTGGCGAGATTAATCACTTGTTCACGCTTGGCTGAGCGTTCACCACGTTCAATTTTGCTATAAAGACCAGCATCTACATCGAGGGCGGCAGCAACCTTGCGTTGAAGCATACCATTTTGTTCTCGTAATGTCCTTATTTTGTCTGCAAATAACATTGTACAAATTTTTGAATGTTACTAATATACTTGTAAAATTGCTACTTGACAATTTTTGTACAAAAGTACAAATTTTCAGCAAACGACTGCTATTTTTCGGTGTTTTTTTTATATAAATATTCCTATAAAGGAACAAAGCCCTTTCATTCAAGGGCTTTGCAATGTTTTTTATAGATAGTTACGGCTTGCCGTAACTATCGTGTGCAAGGTGTTTGAGAAGACCACCAACACAAAATTTACTTATGTACTTCTCGGCAGTTTTGGCAGGAATCTTCAACTTTTCGGCAACCGCAAGATAAGTCTTGCGGTCGAACTCTGGCGGAAGGTTGTCGAGAAAAGTTTGCCGAATAACAGTCTGACCGTTTGGGGCATTGCTCTCTGTGGTGGGTAACGAGCCGAAAACTTTGGCGGTGTGTTGCAAAAGCACACGAGCCATAATGATTGAAGATTGATAATCTGAATCGTCGCAGACGATGAGGTTTGAAATCTGTCCGCCGTCAATGATACGAAGCGAAGTGAGTATCATTGCAATACGGAATGTTATCAGCCCCAATCTTCTGACCGATGCCACAATGTCAAGCCCGAAAAAATTTGAATATTCCTTTTGCACTTGTGCAAAAAAGGAATTGAATTGTTCCTGCTGTCGGGCAGACAAAGCGAAGCGAATAGGCTGCGAGGCTTGCAAGATTCGGTAAAGTTCGTAGAACTGTTTACCCAAATGCTCAAAATATTGGTCAAGCGTTTCTTCATTGTCGGCAAAGACATTGAGCCATTCCAAACGCACATTCATATAATAGAAGATGAAACGGCTGAACAAGCCGTTTTCAGCATCGGGAATGAGTGAAAGAATTTGTCGAGGTGTACCCGACAAAAGAGCCGAGAGGCGAGGTTTGGCAAGTTCGACAAATTCTCGGTCTTTGCGGCGAGTGTAAGAAATCATTTCGTGGTGGAACGCTTTGCGGAAACCGTCAGAGAAATTGCCATAGTCGGATTTGAATGTGTTGGCAAGCGTGTCGCCCTCTGTCTCAAACATCAAGCCTACACCTTGGTTGTCGTTCAAAACTTGATAAACAGAAGTGGCACTGCTATTTGCAGGTATGAGTAACGTTTTGAGCGGTGGTTCTTGCGGTGGTTCGTTGTTCTTCTTGTCGAGTGCATACTCATTTTGTAAGCGTTTATATTCTTCCATCTCGGCGGCGTAGAGTTGTTTCAGACTTTCGTGGATAGGCTGAACAAGATGGCGGCAAAGTGTAAGTCTGCCTTTGCCAGCCGAAGCCTGCGCCGTTACAAAAAGAAACAGATTCGGAAATACTTCACGACCGCCATAGTTGCCAAAGACATTTGGCAAACAGGCGGAAAAAACAGTGAGCGAACCCAACAAAAGCAAGTCGGCATCTTCGGGCGAGTTGGCTCGGCTGACAATTTGCGCAAGCAAACTTGGAAGCGTATCTTTGATGTCTTGCGAAAATGTTGGCATATCCTCAATATCCTCTATTTCCTCTGCTGGGGATATAGGGGATTTGGGGAAATTTTGAGATTTAGCAAGCGAGCCGCTTGCATTCCCACAAATGCTGATTCCTGCTTGCTTGGCAAGGTGAAAAAGCGTTTTGATGGTGATGCCGTGTCCGTGTGCTTTGAGGCAAGCCGAAAACTGTTTGTCAGTTTCGGCGGCTGTGTAGTTGGGATAAAAACGGCTGAGGCGTTGATAATAGCCTCGGCCATTCTCGCCCAAAGCGTCAGCGAGGGCAAAGCCCAAATCACGCCAATCGGCGTAGGTTGGGGCAATATCGATGGCAGATGCCTCGATACGTGAAACAACATTTTCGATGTCATTTGAATTGACAGTGGATTGTTGATAATTGACAATGGGGTCAATAGTATTGGGTGGTAAAGATTGGTTGTTGAGCCAATCTTGTGGATTAAATTTATTTTTAGTCATAGATTCAAATATTTAGGATTAATAAAACAATTTGGGTCGTGAGGCAGGAAACAAGCACGGGAAATGTCTTTGCCGGACTTGTCTGCCTCAATACCGTAGGTTTGAAAAAGATAATTGGCTACCGCCCGGAAATAATCGGCGTGAGTGGTTTGAGAAATGTCAATTTCGATAACCCACTTCAAGCCATCGCCCGATGGCGAGCGGAAAAGCAATTGCGTGTCAAAATACTCATCTTTCAAAAGTTGAGAGCGAAGCGAATCAAGTTTTGGAAGATGGTCGAAGTCGATGCACAGCAAGCCCGAATGATTGATGAGGGCTTTATCTGTGCGAGTGGTGAATGTACCGCTGAATGTGCAATAATCGAAGTTTGCTGCCTTGAACATACGCGATTGTTTTGCGTCAGCAAACGAGCGTAGTTTTTTTGTGCGTTCTTTTGCTGTATCACCTTTTATATAATAGTAAGCATCAAGCATAGTAAGGTTTTTACTCGGCTTGGTGTTGGTAATTGGCGAGGAAAAGAACGAAAACTGTTTCAATTGAAAATTGACAGTTGACGTTGGACAATTAACAAGCCTTTCGCTTGTATTCCCATACCAAAGGTTGTTTTCGCCAATATGCAGATTCAGTTCTCGGTTGAGCGTTGCCAATAATTCTTCGCCTGATTGGTGATAATGCAGTTCGGCAAAGTCGAACGCATCACCATCGGGAATGGAATGGTCGGTGGTGGTATGCTTAGCATACTCCGCCGACATAGTGTTGGCAGGGGCTGACTTCTCGATGAAGACATGAAGCGTAGAAGCACCCTCGGCAAAAGGGTTGCGGCATAAGCCGCAATCCCTGCCAGAGAGTCGCATCACAACTTCATCTTCGGGAAAACATTCGCGCAGAATGTGCGAATAGATTCTAATGCCGTAATTAGTGCGATGCAAAACCGCTTGTTTATCTATTCTTTCCATAGCCGTTACGCAATCGGTACATAGTGTAATTGTCGGCAAGGATTCTTTGAATATCTTGACGGCGGTAATAGATTTTGTTGTTGATACGCGAATACGGCAAAGTGCCGTTTGAGCGTAGCGTTTGCAATGTGCGAACACTGATGTGAAGCAATTGCATAACATCTTGGTTGTCGATCCAATCTTCGAGAAATGTATGCTCAACGAGTTTGTCGAGTTCCTCGTCAGAAAGGTCGTCAAGCGAGATTTTACCTTGTCTAAGCAATTCGGCTTGAATTAAAGGGCATTTGCGAAGCAATTTGCCCATCGGCTCTGCGGGGTTAGCCGCCATTTCGCACATTATCTGTCCGATAGTTTTAGACTCACTCATAACGCACCTCCTTTCTTACCATTTACAAACTGAATCGCTTCGGCATGAAGTTCGGCGGCTGTTTTGCGCTTGTCGGATTTGAGCCAAGCATCAATTTCGGACTTCAAGAATTGCAGTTTCTTACCCTTTTTGTGGTAAGGAACTGCGTGCTGACCAATCCAGCCATAGACAGTTTGTCTGGCAGGGCGGTCGGGCAAGTACTCGCAGAGTTCTTGCAGGTTGAACCAACGGTCGGAAGGTTCGACCACATTGTTTGAGTTGCGAAGCAAGTTTTTCAGTTCTTTTACTTCGCTGATGAGCAACGAAACCGCTTGGGGAAGTTGCTCGAAGGTGATTTGTTGCAAATTATCTGTTTGCATAATTTCAAATTTTTTATGTAAAAAATTTGAGGCACCACAATCACCCAAGTGCCTCTTTTTCGGGCGATTGCTTGATGCAAAAGTAGTTTGCAAAATGTTGTGTATTTGAGATTTAGCACTCAGCGCTGAGTGGTTGTTGAGTGTTGAGTGGGCAAGTATAATGAAACGTAACAAGGCTACCTGCGAACAGATAGCCTTGTTATTTTTGAAAAAAATAGTACTGTGTTGAGTGTTGAGTGCCGATTATGTCATTAGATATGCAAAATGCTCGATGTCTTTCGTAGTTTGCTTTGGTTTTTGTTGCGTTCTTAATTTGTCTTTTCCATAATGGTTGCCATCTTTGTCAACAAAGCAATGGTCAACTACGTCCCAAATAGTGGCGTTCCCATTTATCTTGAGAACCTTTTCTTTATTAAAAAGCAACTTGAACAAATATGCCAAATCGCTCTTGTTCCCTATCCACGGAATAGGATTTACGACTTCAACGCCAGAGAATAAATGTTTGAACTCGGTAATTTGGAAATCCGTTGGAATAGCCCCATATTTTTTGAGTTCAGAAAAGAGAGTATTGATGTTATCACTTTCAGATTGCAATTTTGTATAGGTGAATGACAATACAACATCTTTTTTTGACTTCTGTTTGGGAAGCTCCTGTATTGGCTGTATTTCAATTCTTTGAATCGGAATTATGCCGACATTGTCGGGCTTTCGCCACTGAAGCATTTTTACAAAGAAATCATCGACAGTCAATTGCTTATCAGATTCAATCATTGAAATGAAATGCTGTTGAAATTCCATATAACAACGAATGAGCGATAATATTAGGTAATGAAAGATGTATGTACACTCATTTTGTAGTAATGCTTGGGAATAGTCGCGAACTGAAAATATGACATCTAAATCAAGATTTTTTTTTGTGATAATATCTTTTATATCAGTCAAGTTTGAGCTAACGAAGTCACGTAATTTCTTTCGTTTGTATAAAACAATGTCTTTTTTGCTCTCATCAGAAAAAACGCCATTCAAATATTTGGTCAAAGCGTTGTCTATGAGCCTTTTGTAATATTTGACTTTGCTTGAAAATTCAGGTGCTTCAAAGTGAATGCGATATGAAGCATCAAACTTTTCTTCGACCTTTCCTAACTGTCTGAAAAGCGGTTCATAATAGTCATTGCCTTGATTGTTACTCTGCAATGGACAGAGGTCGAAACGGATTATCTTTTCTATAGTGTCGTTCATTGTTTATCCCTCCTTCACTATGAGATTGTCAATTTTGATTACGTCAGTTGCTTTTTCTTTCTTCTCATCAACTACTTTGGCGTAAACTTGTGTAGTTCGTACATTGGTATGACCTAACATTTTGCTGACGGTGTAGATGTCGGTCCCACCTGCCAATTGCAATGTCGCGTATGTGTGTCGGAAGCAGTGGAACGTGATGCGGCGTGTGATGCCGGCTGATTTTATCCAACGTTCCAACGGCTTTGAAATCCAAGAAGGGTCGGGTAAATCCTCGAAAACAAGTTTTTCGGGGGCTTGTGGCTCGCCACAAAGCATGTAGGCTTGTTGGCTGATGGGCATGTATTCAACGCCTTTGGTTTTCTGCTGTGTAAAGTTAAGACGGTAATTCTCGCCATCTTTTTGAATTTCGCTCCAACGAAGTTTCTGAATATCGCAGTGGCGAAGCCCTGTGAGGGCAGAAAACAAAGCAGCACGCTTAAGAATGGGACGGTCGCAATCTGTGGCGGCAAGTGTGTTGAGTTCTTCAACCGTCAGATGCTCTCGGCGGCTTTCCTGCTCTTGTATGCCCTTGACTTTGGCTGATAGGTCTATCGTCAGATAGCCATCAACAAAGGCTTGTTTAAGTGCGGCTTTGAAGATGCTGAAATAGGTGGCGGCGGTGTTCTGCGACACTGTTCCTTTCTTGTTGCCACCGCAAGGGGCGGTAATAAGAAATTGACGAAAATCCTCAATCAGTTTGAGGTTGATTTGCGAAAACAGAATGATGTTGCCTTCGGCAAAGAGTTTGAGCAATTCGCAAACACGATTCCAATTTGTGATAATAGATTGTGAACTTCGTTTGTGGCGTTGTATTGCTGTTTTCTTAATATACTCAATGAAATTGCACTGTGAGCGTTCGTTTTGTTCGGCTTGTTCTGCCTCAGTATCGGTGTAAAGTGCAGCATTATCATATTCACGTTGACGAATTTTGCGGACATTATCGGCATAGATGCAAGATTCTTGATCCTTATCGCTTTTACATTGAATAATGCCGTTTGCATCACGCTTGGGCTTGAACGTTTTGCTGTTTTCGGTGGTTCTGGCTGTGCGAGATTTGTCCCAAATGGGGGTTGTTATGGTGCGGTTAATTGCCTCAATAACACGGCTTGGCTTCGTGTTGCCGGGCTTGAACACTGGATAACTCTCAATTATCAAATACCACTCATTGTGGTATTCTGATTTACGAAGTTTGACTGTAACTTTTGTATTGGCAAGGGCTTTCTTCATAGTGGATTATTTGCTTGGATTGAATACTCTATCTATTTCTTCTTTTGGTACAAATACATATTTCCCCTTTTGACAAGTGGGAATACCTATCTTGCGGATGGTTTTGTAAACAGTGGAATTGGAAACACTGTATTTTGTTGATACTTCACCGATTGTATAGGAATCGGAAGCGTCAAAATTGTATAATTTTGTTGGTTGAGGCGTTGACGTTGTTTGCTGTTTTTGTTCTACCAACGGAAACATACTTTCGATATGGGCACGACTGATTCTTGTAAGTCGTACTCCCAAATTGACTGCTGGCAGATTACCATTTCTTATTAGCCTGTAAATAGTATCTCGTGAAATTCCGAACATCGCAACGGCTTCGGCGATGGAAATGTATGGGCGTTCTTGTGGAACTTTGTTTGCAAGTTCCTGTCTGTGTTGTTCTTTTTTCTCTTCACGTTTTTTTGCTCTGTATGCAGCCTCACTACAACGTTTAGAGCAGTATACAGAATAAACAGTTTTAGCAAAAAAGGTGCTTCCGCACATTTCGCATTTTCGTTCTAATTTATACTTACTTGCAGGCATATATCGTATGTTTTTAGTTGAATTAAGTAGCGTTAAGTATATATAAGTCGCACCTTATCGTTAATTAAGTCGCGTTACAAATATGTTGCAAATATACAATAAATAATCCATATATAAGCATAAAAAACGAAAAATATTAACAAAAAAAATGAGTGTAACATATTGTGCTACACTCATTTGATTATTTTTGATAAATAGTTGTTTATCTATCTTATTTCACTTCTTCATAATCCACATCTTGCACGTCACCATTTTCTTTGTCATCGGATGATGGACCGGAGTTTCCGTCGGTTGTTCCGGCTCCTGGTTGTGCACCTGTGCTTTGTTGTTGCTCTTGAGTTGCTTTATACATCTCTTCGCTGGCAGCATGCCATGCAGTATTTATTTTTTCCATTGCTGCATCTATTGCCGAGATGTTTTTATTTTCATGAGCTTCTTTTAGTTCGCTAAGTGCAGATTCAATTGCAGATTTTTTGTCATTTGGAAGTTTATCGCCATATTCTTTTAATTGTTTTTCAGTTTGGAATATCATATTATCTGCACTATTTATTTTGTCGATTTCTTCCTTTTGACGTTTATCTGCTTCGGCATTAGCTTCTGCTTCAGCTTTCATACGTTTAATTTCTTCTTCTGATAAACCTGATGAAGCTTCAATCCTAATGTTTTGAGATTTACCCGTTCCTTTATCTTTAGCGGTTACGTTTAAAATACCATTAGCATCTATATCAAACGATACTTCAATTTGAGGAACGCCTCTTGGTGCAGGTGCAATTCCGTCTAAGTGGAATCTGCCAATGCTCTTGTTTTGAGCAGCCATTGGACGCTCTCCTTGTAGTACGTGTATTTCTACAGCAGGTTGATTATCTGCAGCTGTTGAGAATACTTCGGATTTACGAGTCGGGATAGTTGTGTTAGCATCTATTAACTTTGTAAATACACCGCCTAAAGTTTCAATTCCTAACGAAAGTGGGGTAACGTCCAATAATAGAACGTCATTTACTTCACCTGTTAAAACACCACCTTGAATAGCAGCCCCAATTGATACAACTTCGTCTGGGTTAACCCCTTTAGAAGGAACTCTGCCAAAGAAATCTTCAACTGTTTTTTGGATTGCCGGTATTCTGGTAGATCCACCAACTAAAATAACCTCGTTGATATCGCTTGTGCTTAAACCTGCATCAGCTAATGCCTTTTTACAAGGTTCAATAGTTCTACGAATTAAATCGTCAGCTAATTGCTCAAATTTAGCTCTTGTTAGAGTTTTTACCAAGTGTTTTGGCACTCCATCAATCGGCATAATATAAGGCAAGTTAATTTCAGTTTGACTCGAACTTGATAATTCAATTTTTGCCTTTTCTGCAGCTTCTTTTAAACGTTGCATAGCCATAGGATCTTTATGTAAATCCACGCCCTCATCTTTTTTAAACTCGTCAGCTAACCAGTCTATAATAACGTGATCAAAGTCGTCACCACCCAAGTGAGTATCACCATTAGTAGATTTTACTTCAAACACACCATCACCAAGCTCTAAAATAGAAATATCAAAAGTACCACCACCTAAGTCGAACACAGCGATCTTCATTTCTGTGTTTTTCTTATCTAAACCATATGCTAACGATGCAGCAGTAGGCTCGTTAATGATACGTTTAACATTTAAGCCTGCAATTTCACCGGCTTCTTTAGTTGCCTGACGTTGTGAGTCGCTAAAATATGCAGGAACTGTAATAACGGCCTCAGTAACTTCTTGACCTAAATAATCTTCAGCAGTTTTTTTCATCTTTTGAAGAATAATAGCAGAAATTTCTTGAGGTGTATATTTACGATCATCGATCAAAATTCTTGCAGTATCATTATTACCTTCAACAACTTTGTAAGGTAATCGTGAAATTTCGTTACCTAATTTGCTATAAGGCTCTCCCATTAATCTTTTAATAGAATAAATGGTTTTAGTTGGATTTGTAATTGCTTGACGTTTAGCAGGATCACCAACTTTTCTTTCGCCATTTTCCGTAAACGCTACTATTGAAGGTGTAGTACGTCTTCCTTCCGAGTTAGGAATAATAACCGGTTCATTACCTTCCATTACAGAAACACATGAATTAGTTGTTCCTAAATCTATACCTATAATTTTTCCCATATCTTAATTAATTTTATTTTTTTCTAATTTTTAAATTTATTTAATATTCCTCTTAATATTCCTCTGTATTAAAAACAACTACTGTACCATTATAAAATAAGTGTAAAAGCATGACAAAACGGCAGAAATTACTGTGTGCAATTGTTTTATCACTGAAAACAATACATAAATCTATGTTAGATGTCAGTTAATATTGACTAAATTACTATTTAGGGACAATTTATATAGCTTTTTTGTAGCTTTCTAAGCTGATTATTAAAAAACTAATTTTTCTAATTTCGACGAGTTTTTTTCGCATTTTTTTGACTTTTTTCATCAAAAAAATCAATTTTTGAGACATTTTTTTCGAAAAAATTGGAAATTTTAGAAAAATATTTGTGGAAAATATTTTTTGAGGATTTTTTTTGTTGTTTTGGGCATACGGAGGGCTGTATGTGAATAATCACATACTGCTTATTCGCGGCTAATAAGTTCTCTTTTCCCGGAGATAGGGCCGATTTCAACTACTCTATAGAGTAATTGGCATCGTATAAATCTTTGCGTTCATGCAAATAGATAAAATTCTTTTTGCTGCCAAAGATTCTTTCAAAATCAAAAAAAGTACCTTTTAAACTTTCGATATAATCATCGTCTAAAAACCTGCTGTAATAGCACCATTCATAGGTCTTATAGCTAAGTCGAGGATTATGATGCGTGACATTCCGATTTACATAAACTATGCAATTGCGTAAGTATTCTAAATCATGCAACCAGATCCTCTTAAAGCTTTTCCTAAATAAACTTCCTGTACGTTTATATTTTAGATTAAAGAAAATTGCAAAACTCATAAAAAACCTACGGAATAGTTCACTTACAACTCTACTTGCAATATACTCTTCATCCTCACTATCAAGACGTTCTACAAAATCTTGAAGTAATTCATCTTCATCTACTTTTGCTAAGATTTCCTCTACGGATTTTATCTGAATTACAAGATGGAAGTGGTTCTTTTGCAATGAGATTGTGTAAAAATTGACTACATCTTGCATATAGCCATATAAATACACCTCAAATCTGATTCTATCATCTCTTCGTTTGAAGATATTTTCGCCGTTATTTCCCTGATTATAAACATGATAATCATAACCCGGCTTCATTAGTTGACAATATTTATTATTGTTTGCCATAATAAAAAATTTAAGATTAATAATTAAATTTGCACTCAATCATTAATCTTTAGATGGCTAAATTGTCAATTCTTTTTAACAAATATTAACATAAAAATATAGCTTGGAAAGCTGTAGAAAATGGAAAGCTGTAGAATGGATTCCCACCCCAATTTTACGGCACAGGGTCATCGCCCCCTTTGTTCCACGGGTTGCATCGTAAGATTCGTCGGATAGATAAATATCCTCCCTTAAAAATGCCATGTTTTTTAAGAGCTTCTATAGCATAATTAGAACATGTGGGAGTAAATCTGCACGTTGGAGGAAAAAGTGGAGATATAAATTTTTGGTATAACTTTATTAAGAAAATAAAAGGTTGAGCTAATAAGCTTAAAAATCGCATTCTATTATTCTCTTATAAATTGAGGTCAAAATTTAGGTTCAAACTATTAGAATATTCTTTCAATTACCAGTTTACAAACTTTAAAAAATCGTATTGGGAATCGCTATATAAACTGTTTTTAGCTTGTTCTGCAAGTTGGCAAGTAAAAGATATTTTATGACGTGCCGATACAAGGCCGATTCCATTTTCTACATTAGTGTAAATTGGAATTTCTTGTGATAGCCCAGACGACATATTATTATTGTTTACATAGTTGTAATATTCATGGCCTGCCATTTTAAAATTTAGAACAAAATTGCCAGGACGTCTTTTTATAACTTTATTCTCTTGATCACCATCTTTATATGGAATGTCACGTTTTAGCAATTCATAAAAAGCAATAGAATTAACATGAAAAGATAATCTGTTATCATTTGGTTTAGAATATACAGTTCTTAAATTATTCCATGGGATAGATCTTACAATAGTATCGCCGCTAGTATGAATTTCCCAAAAATAAAAATCAGCATCAACTTTATAATATTTTGCAAAAGGTACCGTATCCCATTCAACAGTAGTGATTGCTATTGTATTATTTGGAAAGTTTATAGTTGGTAATCTTCCATCGTGTGGATCTATAGGTTTAGTAACATGAAGTTTATCATTTATCAAATAAATTTGACTCCACACAGTTTCATTCGAATTATTAGTAATAACAATTTTGTATGTAAAAACAGTATCCGGAAATGTAGAAAAACTACTGTTTAATTGACCGTAAGTATTAGCTGCATAAATAGTTTGATAAGGATTATAAAAGATGCCATCCTCTTTATTATCAATTTCGATAGGTTCAAAAATAAAAGTTTGAACTAATTTATTATTTAAATACTTTTCCAGTTTAACATCAATTTGATTATATTCTGATGAATCTCTTATGTCTGCCATTACTAAAGCATTTTCATTACCTAAAAAAGCTTTATTTACTTTAATGTACGAAATAGAATCATCCGAATCAAGTAAAGAGTAAACAACAGTAGTTTCTTTCCACTCTGTACACATATCTATTTCGTTATTACAAGACGGTAATGTAATTAATACTAATAAAAATAGGAAGAAATAAATATTTTTTTTCATAATTTTCAACATCAAAATGCAACTGTAAAATTACAACAAAATTTTTAATTACTCAGAGTTGTAATTTGCAAATATAATAAAAAAATATTTTACATCAATTTTTGTAAAAAAGACATTTTAAATTTGGATGTAATTACTTTTTTCTGATAACCATAATTCCGTCTCTTACAGGAAGTAAGACATTTTCTGTGCGAGGGTCATCATTAACCGTTTTGTTGAAATTATCTATTATTTCCGAATCTATATTTTGTTTTGGATTCTGAACAATTTCACCATTCCATAAAACATTATCTACTAAAATTACACATCCCGATGGCACCCTTTCCATAATAAGATCGTAATATTTGAGAATGTTTCTTTTATCCCCATCAATAAAAACCATGTCAAAACTAATATCCAAAGTAGGAATTACTTCCATAGCATCACCTATAATGCTGATAATCTTGTGATTATTGCCTGATCTTTCGAAAAAATCATTATTGATAAAGCTCCATTCTGGATTAATATCGATAGTGTAAATTTTCCCGTCTTCAGGTAAAGCATCTGCAAAACAAATAGTAGAGTAGCCTGTAAAAGTTCCAATCTCTAAGATATTTTTCGGCTTGATAAGTTTAGTTAAAAACTTAAAAAATGCACCTTGCAAATGCCCTATCATCATCCGTGGATTTAACGTACGTTGGTTAGTTACTATATCTAATTCTTTTAATAACTCACTTTCGGTACCACTATGATTTTTGGCATAATTGTAAGTTGCTTCGTTGCAACAAGCTAAATTTTTATTGCTTTTATCAATCATTAAATTTATTCTAAGATAGAGTTAAAAGTGTATTCAATTAAGTTAAGCATAGCGTTTTCATAGTTACTGCTAAACTTATTAGTTGCTCTATTTGCAATTGCTACACAAGCAGTTAAAGTGTTATGCCCCAAACTTTGTCCTATTGCATATAAAGCGGAAGTTTCCATTTCGTAATTTGCAATTTTATAATTCTTGTAATTAAAACTCATAAAACTCTCATTTAGCTTAGGATATTTTAGCGGTAATCTAATTGCTCTGCCTTGAGCACCATAAAAACCGGGAGCAGTAAGTGTTATCCCTTTATAGAATTTTTGATCGTCAAATTTTTCTTCTAATACTTTAGATGCTTTAACAGCGTAAATATTAGGTAAACTATCACTCCAATCAGTATGTTTTTTTACTGCATCGGAAAGAGTATTAACAAAAACATCTTCCGGGATGTCGTAAAAATATGCCATACCATCTAAACCTAAAGCATATTCGGAAATAACATAATTATCTATTTCTACTTCGGGCTGCATTGCACCGCAAGTTCCAAGTCTGATTAAATTTAACGATTTATGTGTGTCTTTTAATTCCTTTTTATTTAAATCGACATTACATAAAATATCTAACTCGGTTACTACAATATCAGTATTATCAGTACCCATTCCTGTAGATATAGCAGAAACTCTTTTGCCTTTGTAAGTACCTGTTATTGTACAAATTTCTCTGTTAGTACGTCTGATATCAACAGAATCCATAACAGATTCAATTAGCTTGATGCGTCCGGGGTCACCAACTAAAATTACAGTATTGGCAATTTCTTCGGGACTAAGATCTAAATGATAAACGTTATTTTTAGAGTTAAGCACTAACTCCGATGCTTCTATCTTTTGCATATATAAATAATTTTAAAAATAAAAATACTGAGTATTATTAAAAAACTAAAAACTAAAACTTAAAGGTAACAAATCCTCGACACTATCAAAAACGAAAGTTTTCCCCTTAGGATTATGTAGAATTATCTTAATGTTGCTCTTTTGTCTATTTTGAATTTCAGATAAAAATTGCCTACACATTCCGCAAGGCGAAACAGGATTTCCATTATCCTTTTCACTTTCAGTGGTGGTATTACAATTATTTGTATTATCCGAGAAATCTGTAGATGCAGTAATAGCAATCTTAGTGATTTTAGTATTGGGATATTTCATAAGAGCAGCAGAAACTGTAACTTGTTCTGCACAAATAGAAACAGGTGATGAAGCGTTTTCCTGATTTGCACCTGAAACGATATCCCCATTTATTAAAGCAACTGCGGCACCAACATTATATTTAGAGTAGGGTGCATAAGATTTTTTAGTAGCTTTTACAGCTTCGTTAATTAGTAGCTGATCATCTTCAGAAAGATCTTTTATATTATTAGTTGAGTAATAATTAATCTGAATACTTTTATGTTCCATATAAATACAACTATATTAACTACAAATATAATAAAAAACAATTTAACTTATTTCTTTTTCAATCTTAGTTTTAAAAATATTAGGTGTATTTTTTTGATATGCAAACAAGAAGTAAAATAACATACTAAAAGTAACACCTGCTTGTGAGCCTAAGGTGTCTTCAGAAAACATAGATATAGCAATAATAATCACTATATACTTAAAATATATGTTATTATATCCCTTAATGAAAGTAGGAGATATAAAAAAACCAATCATAAAACATAACAATCCAAAAATCCCCAATTGAGCCAAATAAAAAATATACTGATTATGAGTAGATGCTCTTAACTCCTTGTTAAGGATAGGGAATTTTTTCTCATAAACCTCATTTAACTCATTTAAAATATCGCCGGTTCCTGTACCAAAGATAACATTATCGAGCCAAACATTTAAACCTGCTTTCCAATAGTAAAGTCTTTGAAACACAGTGCTATTAGATGGATTGCCTGTTTTTTTATACAATTCATAACTAAATAAAATTGAACTGATTCTTGGATATAATCCAAACTTATTATAATTCACATTTGCAACACCTGATTCGATATCCTTTATTTGCTCTTGATTTAATAAACTTATACCTACACTATCCTTAGAATAACCTATGGAGTTTAAATATCTAATTAATATCTCACTTAAATTGCCATTTTGTGTATAAGAATTATATTTAATATCGCTTATTTTATTCCATTCGTTTTCTAATTCCATCTCACAAACTTCATACATATAATTTGTTCCTTCTTCAATAACTCCTGCATTTACATTGTAAGAATAAGGGTTCCCGTTAACTGTATATTTTTGGGATGAAGTATTGTTATCAGCTATATTATTGTTGCCTATATAGTTTTCATTTGCACCGATATTATTTGAAATATTGCTTTTCGAGAAATTAAAAAATTGATTTAGATTTTCACCATAATATTTTTTTAGAGAAATGTATCCAAATAAAATACCTATTATTAATACGCATAAATACAGGATTCTAAACATTTTAGAAAATATCGGTTTAATGGATCTATAAATAAAAGGGCTTAATACAAGAATTGTAAGCACACAAAACATAATTACAAAACCGGTTAATGATTTTAATAACATTAAGAAAATAATACCCCAAATTATATAAGCAACAATCAATACAATATACTTAGGTTTTAATTTTCTTGATAAATTATTAATTAAAAAAATTAACCAAATAGTTATTGAAACACAAACGTTTAAGGAAAGCCTTATATGTGAAATAAACGGAAATATGTCTCTAAATGAAAGCTCAGTAAATAAAGAATAATAAATACTGATAAAAGAGGCTATTAAAATACTTATACTATGTGTGGCAATAACCTTTAAAATAGTGGTATCTTTTAGATCAGGGAAAAACAAAAAAGATATCGGGAATATCAATAACGGTAATTGTACTTTTAGTAAATTTATTGCATAGTCATAATTTGTCGTATAAAACAATCCGAATAATAACGAAGCATAAATAAGTAAAAATGTAAAAGTAAACTTAAGCTTATTTTGCTTATTTTCAATAGGTTGCTTATTTAGTATGAAAATAATAGCAACTCCTATTAATAAAACATCTGCAATAGTCATTAAAGTCTTTGAAAATACTATTGCAAATGCAAATAAGCATAAAACAAATTCTAAAAATTGATATGGAATATTGACTCTTCTCAAATGTAAGAAGTTTAGTTTTAGTCTTTTTTATTGGTATTAGTTAAAATGTCGTTATATCTTTTTTTATCTTTTAACACTTCTATTGCAGTATCTACTTCCTCATCGTGACGTAGAGCATAAATTATTCTCCCATAATTGTAATCGTATCTGGTAATAATTTCCGTTCCAAGTAAATACTCAATTCTATCACGATAAGTATCTAAATCTAAATTCTTTGTCTTTTCTAAGTTTTTAGAGAATTCTTTTACAGCATCTTCTAAAGAGTCATAATATTTCTCCTTTTTTAAGTTTTCTTGAAATCTTTCAAATTGTTTTTCAATAGATGTAGTGTACTCAAAATCAACATCTTTTAAATAATCTACAAAGCTATTCCAGATCTCATCAGTAATTTCAAATGTTTTTGGATCCGGATTAAGATCTATATTCTCATAATAAAATTTTGTAGCAAAATTAAAGAAATGATGATTGATAAATAAATTAGTTGAGATTTCTCCTGCATCCGGAATCTCAATATTAATATCAGGATCTATACCGGCTCCTTCGTAAACAGTTCTACCGTTTCTGGTAGAAAAACTTGTCATTAATGAATCAGGAACTTTAGTCCAATTCCCGTCTTTATCTTTATGAGAATAATCTATAGCTTGAATACATCTACCACTTGGAATATAATATTTAGAGATAGTAACTTTAACTTGAGAGTTATATGCAGTTGGTAAAATATTTTGTACAAGTCCCTTTCCAAAAGAACGTTGACCTATAATTACACCTCTATCCAGATCTTGAATAGAACCTGATAAAATCTCGCTGGCTGAAGCACTTGCACCATTTATTAAAACTACTAAAGGAATATCCGTATTAACAGGGTTCTTAGTAGTTTTGTAAATTGAATTTTTTCTGTTTTCTCTACCTTTTGTACTTACAATAAGCTCATCCTTAGGTACAAACAGATTAATAATATTCACGGCTTCTTGTAACAAACCTCCACCATTACTGCGTACGTCTAAAATAAGACCTTCCAACTTAGTTTCTTTTTGCATATTATTATATGCCTCTAAAACTTCTCCACTTGCGTTAGCAGTAAATCCGCTTAAATAAATATATCCAATATTATCTTCAAGTACTTCGTAATGCGTGACACTTGGAATACTTACCTTTTCCCTTATTAAATCGAACTCTAAAGGTTTATCGTTATTATATCTTTCTACTGTTATCTTAAACTTAGTATTCGGTTCACCTTTCATAAGCTCACTTACTTCTGATGAGGTTTTCCCTTTAACATCTTTATCTTCTATTTTCAAGATTTTATCACCTGCTTTTAAGCCGGCTTTATCAGCTGGAAATCCCTTATAAGGTTCACTAATTACAACAAAATCACCTTGTTGTTGAATTAATGCACCAATTCCACCGTATTGCCCGGTTGCCATAAATCTAAAATCTTCTATTTCCGAACTCGATTTATACTCAGTATATGGGTCTAATGATTTGAGCATTGCGTCGATGCCAATTCTCATTAATTCTCCTGTATTTGGCTCATCAACATAATTTTCATATACTGTTTTATATACTGATGAAAAAATCTCTAAATTTTTAGAAATTTCAAAGTGATCATTCTGTTGAACTGTACTTTGTGAAAACAAAAAATTACAAAAGCTTGCTAAAACAATTGCAATTATTAATCTTTTATTCATTATTATTCTTTTTTAATTTCTTAGCAATATCATTTAAAAACTCAATCATAACTTCGTTTGTTTTACTATACAAAGGGATATCCTTCTTAGTGTAAATAAAACAAATTAATAGTTGTTCATTCTTATTAACGAATTTATGTATTAAATTCTTATTTAATCTATAACTTTCCTTTAGTAATCTTTTTATCTTATTTCTGTTAACTGCTAATTTGTGGTGTTTCTTACTAACGGAAACCATTACTTTTACCTTATTATCTACAGTTTTATCTAAATCAGCATTAATATCAACATCCTTACAAAGAATATTCTCACTATTTATATTTTTGCTATTTGATCCAAACTTATTAGAAGTACCATTATAATTATATAAATGCCAAAAACAAATAAACCCGGATTTATTGATTTTCTCCCCATAATCAAACAAATTTTTAATTAAAAATTTGTTTCTAAGACGTTCTTGTTTAGGGAGATTATTATTCATATAACTTAATCCTTTGTTTATTTAGATTATGAATAAATTTACAATATATAATAAATAATGTTAAATGTAGTTTGCAAAAAATATTATAATATAAATAGTTTTAATCCTACTTTTATTTAATTTAGAAATAAGTGTTTATTTTTTTTGATTTTCTTTTAAATAATTTTCAATTGCCATCGACATCGAAGGAGCTTCCGGAGTTGGTGTTTCGATATCTAATCTTAAACCTGCTTCTTTTATCGCTTTATGAGTTGCCTCCCCATATGCGCTAATTAATATTTTATCTTGTTTAAAGTCAGGAAAATTATCAAAAATAGATTTTACTCCCGAAGGTGTAAATAGCACAATCATATCATAATCATTTAAATTTAAATGACTTAGATCACTTGATAAAGTTTTATATAAAACAACTTCTTTATAAGCAATACCTTCTTTATCCAATAATTCAGGAATTTCTGAAGTGCTTGCATCTGAGCATGGTAATAAAAATTTCTCGTCTTTATGTTTAAGAATTTTTTCCATGATACCTTCCGGAAAGTTATTACTATGAAAAACTTTTCTTTTTCGGTATCTAATGTATTTTTGTAAATAAAAAGCTGTAGATTCTGAGTTACAAAAATATTTTAGTGAATCAGGGATTTCGTATCTAGCTTCCTTTGCAATTCTAAAAAAATTATCAACAGCATTTCGGCTTGTCATAATAACTGCACCGTAATCTTGAAGATAAATTTTTTGTAACCTAAACTCTTGTGTAGTAACACCTTCAATTTTAATAAATTTATGAAAATCGCATTGAATATTATAATTGGAAATAATGTTGTAATAGGGCGATCTTTCAATGTCTGCAGGTTTAGGCTGAGATATCAATATCCTTTTAATCTTCATATTTAAAATGTTTAATTATCAAATCTAATACCTTATCATTAACATTTACTTAGAAAGTAAATAATAAATAAAAAATAATTTAATTATTTAATTTTCAGTTAATAATAACATAAAAAATATATCTAAAATTTAGATTTAAATTCAATTTGCAAAGATAGGGAATAAATATAAATATTTTAAAATTTAAAGAATAAAAAAGATTAATATAAGTTTTAATTGGCAATTATTGATAAAAGTTGATTCCAATGAGAATAATTAATTTAAGAATTTTTTATATCTTTGTAATTTAATAAATAATATTAACAAGTTAAATAATAGTTAGTTAACTATTCACAAAACATTTCACAAATTATGGATTTAATATCACAAATAAGGGAAAGTGCTTCAAACCTTTCTAAAAGAATAGTTTTTCCTGAAGGATTAGAAGCAAGAACTCTAAAAGCAGCAGATGAAATTATATCTGAAAATATTGCTAAGCCAATATTAATAGGTAATAATTCAGAGATTTTAGCTAAGGCTAAAGAATTATCATTAAAGAATATAGAAAAGGCGACATTAATGACCCTATTAATTACAGCAAAAAGGACGAGTATATAAATTTATTATACTCGTTACGTAAACATAAAGGAGTTACTATAGATATTGCCTCTAAGCTGGTTGAAAACCCTTTATATCTTGCAGCTCTTATGATTAAAAATAATGATGCCGATTGCGAAATTGCTGGTGCATTAAATGCTACAGGCGATGTATTGCGTCCTGCACTTCAGATTGTAAAAACTAAACCGGGAACAACAGTTGTGTCAGGGGCATTTTTGATGATATTGAAAGATAATCCATACGTTCCATCTAATCTTTTAGTATTTGCTGATTGTGCAGTAGTACCTAATCCAACAGCTGAAGAATTAGCTCAAATCGCAATAAATACTGCCGAAACCACAAGAAAGATTGCTAAAATAGAACCAAGAGTTGCTATGTTAAGTTTTTCTACAAAAGGTAGTGCAAAGCACGAAATGGTTGATAAAGTTATAGAGGCAACTGAAATTGCAAAATCCCGATGTCCTGAACTCATAATAGACGGGGAACTTCAAGCCGATGCAGCCTTAGTAGAAAGTATTGCTAAAACCAAGGCACCCGGAAGTTCTGTTGCAGGTAATGCAAATGTTTTTGTATTTCCTACCTTAGAAGCCGGAAATATTGGTTATAAGTTAGTTCAAAGATTAGCAGGCGCTGAAGCTGTAGGACCTGTTTTACAAGGTATGGCGGCTCCAATTAACGATTTATCAAGAGGTTGCTCTGTAGATGATATAGTTAACTTATCAGCAATAACTGCTTGTATGTAGATAGTAATTTAATTAACTTTTTTCTACCTTAGATTCTAACAAAATTAAATTTTAATAATTAATACCTTAATTATTATATAACATATATAATATATATAAGGTATAACAATATTTTTCAATTTATAACAATAAAAAATTACATATAATGAGTAAAAATATATTAGTACTTAATTGCGGAAGTTCTTCAATAAAATTTCAACTATTCAATATGGAAACTAAACAACGTATTTCAAAAGGTTTAGTTGAAAAAATAGGGTTATCCGATTCATCTGCAGAATGCTCTTCCGAAGGAAAAGAAGAAGCAACAGTTAAACAAACTATAAATGACCATAAAACCGGAATTGAATTAGTTTTAAAAATGATAACCGATCCTAAAATTGGTAGTATTGATAATTTAGGTGAAGTTGTTGCAGTAGGCCATAGAGTTGCTCACGGAGGTGAATATTTTAATAAAAGTGTCTTAGTAACAGATGAGGTTCTTGAGAAAATTACTGCATGTATTCCGTTGGCACCATTGCATAATCCTCATAATATAATGGGAATAAAAGTAATCAAAGAAGTTTTGGGCGATATTCCTCAAGTTTGTGTATTTGATACAGCTTTCCATCAAACGATGCCAGCTTATGCATATTTATACGGTATATCATACGATATGTATAAAGACCATGCTATTCGTAGATACGGATTCCACGGAACAAGTCATTTATTTGTGTCAAGAGAAGGTGCAAAATTAGCCGGATTAGATATCAACAATAGCAAGATAATAAGCTGCCATTTAGGAAATGGAAGTTCCATTACAGCAATCCATAATGGAAAATCTGTAGATACTTCTATGGGGTTAACACCTTCAGAAGGAGTTGTTATGGGAACTCGTTGCGGCGATTTAGATGTTGGAGCTGCAATAAACATAGCAAAAATTAACAACTTTGATTTTGATGGTCTAAACAAGTATGTTAATAAACAATGTGGCTTATATGGTGTATCAGGAATTTCATCAGATATGAGAGATATTCAAAAAGCTTACGAACAAGATGCTAATGAAAGAGCCGGAATAGCCTTAAAAATGTTATCTTATAAAGTATTAAAGTATATCGGTTCTTATATAGCAGCAATGAATGGGGTAGATTTAATTATTTTTACAGGAGGTATAGGTGAAAATCATGCCCTAACCAGAGAAAATGTTCTTTCAGGGTTATCTTATTTTGGACTTAAGTACGATTCCGAGAAAAATAATAACTTAAGAGGCTCCTTTATGTTATCTACCGACGATTCAAAAATCAAAGCTGCAGTCGTAAAAACTAATGAAGAATTAGTGATAGCATCGGATACATATGAAATAATTAAAAATAATTAAGAAAAAAATAAGTTGTTAAGAAAAAGTAAAAAAACATTAGCCGAACGGCTAATGTTTTTTTATCTAAAAGCTTTGACAATTAGAATTTTATGAAGATATTTAAAACTTATTTTTTTTTAAAATTTTAGTAAATTTCGTACCATAAATTTATTATATTGCATACCTTTGCAAAGTTTTTTTTATATATGGTAGGTATGTTATTTTAATAAAAATAATGAAAAAATTTATTAAATATTAATTGTTAATTACCTGAAAATTATGCTGTTATGCAATAGCTTAATTTAGTTCAATATTAACAGTAAAAACAAAATAACTATAGCAAAAAGACAAGAAATTAATAAAATATATAAATTATGAAGTATCTTTACGAATTATTAAAAAAATGCAAGTTTTTACAATTAAGTATTTCTATACTACTAATTGTAATGTCCAATTTAGCTTTTGGTCAACCACTTGCAACGCCTAATAATGGTAATAATGGTAATGGTGTTACCCTTACTGCTGTTAGAGGCATCTCAGTAGAACCTGTACGTACGTACGTACGAGTTTTACATCGATGAAAATTCTACAGAGCCATATTACACACAATGTGTAAAAAATGGCGATATTTTAAATGAACCAACTATTCCTATTCAAGAAGGTAAAATATTTGAAGGTTGGTTTATTGGTGACAACATTGTAGATTTTGGAAATCAAACACCTATTGATGTTACTCAAACAGAAACTGTGAAAGTATATGCACATTTTTCTGAAAAATTTTATGTTGATTTTATTTATCAAGATAAAGTTATTAGTACAAATGTGGTTGAGCCAAATAGTACTACTAATGCAGAGGATGTTCATATAGTAATAACAGATAATGGCTATACCTTTAAACATTGGACCTTGGACCCTAATCTTAATGGTCCTGCGTTTGATTTTAGTAATCCAATTACTTCTAATTTAAAACTTTATGCAGTAACCGAACGTGCATGGACAGTTACTTTTCATTCTCAAGGAGGTACTCCAACGCCTATTCAAATAGTAAAAGATGGTACCCAAGCAGAAAATCCTGATCAATCACCTACAAAAATTGGTTATACATTTTCACATTGGTCAACATCTCCTGATGGGACTGAATTTGATTTTAATTCAGCAATAAATAGTAATACAGAATTATATGCAATTTGGGCAGCAAATACAAATACTCCATATTGTATAATATATTGGCAAGAAAATGCCGAGGATGATGGTTATACAATTTTTGAAAGAGATCAAAAAAACAGGGACAACCGGTGAATCAACAACCTATGTAGAAAAAACTTACACTGGTTTTCAGTTTGATCATAAAGATGAAGATAAACTTATTGCAGGAGATGGCTCAACAGTTGTAAACGCCTATTTTAAACGTAATATTTGGACGTTCACAGTTATCTACTGGAGCGACTACTATAACAGGTGGGAGACATATATAACTCCAACTTACAAATATGGCCAAAGCACGGCACCTAGTTATAATTATGCTGTAGAGCAGATTCACATTAACTATCCTACTTATAGATTTTTTGTAACTTCTAATACTTATAATAATGATGCTTACACCGCAGCACCTAAAATGCCTAATCGTAATTTAACTGTTTGGGCAAGAGATGCAGGCAATAGATATATGTATACATATCATTATAAAGAAAAAGCTACTGGAAATACTTTACGTCCAGATTATACTTTTTATGATAATTTTGCTTGGGTTTATTTTACTATAGAAGATAGTATTAGCATTGATGGGTATAAAGTACAACCTTTATCACAATGGGAGGCCCTACATTTTGTTGGAGGAAACCGATATGAAGGTACTATTTACTATGATAGAGATAGCTATAATGTTACATTTAACGATTTAATTGGAGGAATTTATGAACAAAGTGTTCTATATCAAGCTGAGATACAAAATTTATCTCCTGATGATTTTATAGTTGGTGAAACAACAGATAGTAAAGGCTTTATTTTTCAAGGATGGTGGGATAATTGTGTATATGATGGTGATCCATGGGATTTTAGCGGAAATACAACCATTTTAATGCCGGCAGGCCATAAGCAATTCTTTGCAAAATGGGAACCTCCTGTATTTAATGTAACTCTACATATAGGTGATACATATGAAACATCTGCTACTTATGACACTACAATAGATGAAGATGAAACATTTCAATATGTAATAAATGAGGGAGAAACAGAAGGATTTTTAGGCTGGTATTGGTATTTGGATGATCATTATATTCCATATGATTTTAATAACCCTATTTATTCAGATATAGATTTATATCCTGAATGGGGTAACAAATTTTATACAGTAACTTACGATTTAGGAAGTGAGGTTTTAGGTGAAGCTCCGACCGATTCTAACGAATATGGATATTATTCCAATGCTGTTATTTTAGAAGTTCCTTCAGATATAATAAATTCTACTGATAAAACTTTTTTAGGGTGGATGCTTAATGGCGATATCTATTCTCCAAACAGCTATATTGCTATGCATGAAAATATATCTTTTGTTGCTGTTTGGGGTGAACCTGGAGATGAACAAGTAGAAATTTCTTATTATATCCCGGGTATTGATACACCAATAGAAGTTGTGCAAACGCCAAACAGTTGCTTATATACAGTTCCTGGAATAGATGATATAATAGGCGATAACCCTTCTCCTACAGGTTGTCAATTTATAGGGTTTAGCACTTTAGAAGGCGGTGAGGGAGATTTATATCTACCCGGTTCTTCAGTAGCTGTAGATAACACATCTGCTAATAATATGTATGCTTCTTATGCATGCGTAGATTTAAACAAATCAGGAGTTTTTACTGATGAAGATGGTAATGGAAAAGCAAGTGTTGGAGATAAAATAGCTTATACTTTTACTTTAAAAAATTTAGGTCAAGTTGATTTGGTAAATGGTAAATTATCAGATCTTGTTCATACTGATTTAGCAATTGTTGCTCCTGAAGGTGTTGATGTAAATAATATTACTTTAAATAAAGGTGAAACATTAATTTTTACTGCTGAATATACATTAACTCAATCAGATATAGAAGCAGAAATTGTAACAGATAGAGCTAAATTTACAGGTGAAGTTATTGTTGACGATGAAACTGAACCTATTTCTTGCGAAACAGAGGCAGAGCACTCAATAGAACTTGAAGTTTGTAAGTTAGTTGTTGAATGTCCTACAGAAACAACTTTCCAATTCGATTATTTAGCATCTGTTCCAGCAGCAGCAAAAACAGGTGAAGAACTCATATTCGATTGTTTAGCATCTGTTCCAGCAGCAGCAACAACAGTTGAAGAACTCATAGAGTTAGGTTTTGTTATCGAAGATCATTGTTCAGATTTAATTATCTCATCAGTTGATAGTGATTATCCTACATGCGAAGGAAGTTTTACAAGAACTTATACTATAAAAGACGGTGATGCTGACAATTCTGATTCTATAGATTGTGTTATTACATACAATATAAAAGATGACAGTGCGCCTGAACTTTCATGTATTGGTGATCAAACTGTAAATACCAACCAAGGTGTTAGCACTTATACACATGAAGGTACTACTTGGGATGCAACTGCAACTGATAATTGCTCTGCAGTTACAATTACTTACGCAATTACAAAACCATCAGGGGAAATAATAACAGCTACCACATTATCAGGTTTTGTTTTTGCTATAGGAAATAATGTTGTTAACGTAACAGCAAAAGATGAATGTAACAACGAATCAACATGTAACTTTACTGTAACTGTTACAGATTCCGGAGTTCCTGAATTTACCATAAGTTGTGCTGATATTGGCAATCAAGAAGTATCTACTGATGCTGGAACAATTACCTATACCCACAAAGGTACAGGATGGGATGTAACAGCCACAGACAATGATGGCATTGCAAGTAAAGCATGGACGTTAAGTGGCGCTACTACCGGTAATGGAACAAATTCTTTAAATGGCGTATTATTTAATATGGGTACTACTACTGTATTTTGGGATGTAACTGATAACAGTGGCAATACAGCTGAATGTTCATTTACAGTAACTGTAAAAGATACCGAAGCTCCAGCATTAACTACAGATTGTACCACCATAGGCAATCAAACTGTAAATACTGGTGGAGGAGTTAATACCTATAAACATTCCGGTACAGAATGGGATGTAACCGCTACAGATAATGATGTAGTAGCAAGCATAGCATGGACATTAAGTGGTGCTACTACCGGTAATGGAACAAATTCTTTAGATGGCGTAACCTTTAAAATGGGAGTTACTACTGTAGCATGGGTTGTAACCGATCCTAGTGGCAATACTACTGAATGTTCATACACAGTAACCGTAAAAGATAGCGAAGCTCCAGTATTAACCACAGATTGTACTACAATCGGCAATCAAACTGTAAATACTGGTGGAGGAGTTAATACCTATAAACATTCCGGTACAGAATGGGATGTAACCGCTACAGATAATGATGTAGTAGCAAGCATAGCATGGACATTAAGTGGTGCTACTACCGGTAATGGAACAAATTCTTTAGATGGCGTAACCTTTAAAATGGGAGTTACTACTGTAGCATGGGTTGTAACCGATCCTAGTGGTAATACTGTTGAATGTTCATATACAGTAACCGTAAAAGATAGCGAAGCTCCAGCATTAACTACAGATTGTACTACAATAGGCAATCAAACCTTAAATACTGGTGGAGGAGTTAATACCTATAAACATTCCGGTACAGAATGGGATGTAACCGCTACCGATAATGATGTAGTAGCAAGCATAGCATGGACGTTAAGTGGCGCTACTACCGGTAATGGAACCAATTCTTTAGATGGCGTAACCTTTAAAATGGGAGTTACTACTGTAGCATGGGTTGTAACCGATCCTAGTGGTAATGCCACTGAATGTTCATACACAGTAACCGTAAAAGATAGCGAAGCTCCAGTATTAACCACAGATTGTACTACAATAGGCAATCAAACAGTAAATACTGATGGAGGAGTTAATACTTATAGTCATGAAGGTACCGGTTGGGATGTAACCGCTACCGATAATGATGTAGTAGCAAGTATAGCATGGACGTTAAGTGGTGCTACTACCGGTAATGGAACAACTTCTTTAGATGGCGTAACCTTTAAAATGGGAGTTACTACTGTAGCATGGGTTGTAACTGATCTTAGTGGTAATACCGTTGAATGTTCATATACAGTAACCGTAAACGATAGCGAAGCTCCAGTATTAACCACAGATTGTACTACCATAGGCAATCAAACTGTAAATACTGATGGAGGAGTTAATACCTATAGTCATGTAGGAACGGGTTGGGATGTAACCGCTACCGATAATGATGTAGTAGCAAGTATAGCATGGACATTAAGTGGCGCTACTACCGGTAATGGAACCAATTCTTTAGATGGCGTAACCTTTAAAATGGGAGTTACTACTGTAGCATGGGTTGTAACCGATCCTAGTGGTAATGCCACTGAATGTTCATACACAGTAACCGTAAAAGATAGCGAAGCTCCAGTATTAACCACAGATTGTACTACAATAGGCAATCAAACAGTAAATACTGATGGAGGAGTTAATACTTATAGTCATGAAGGTACCGGTTGGGATGTAACCGCTACCGATAATGATGTAGTAGCAAGTATAGCATGGACGTTAAGTGGTGCTACTACCGGTAATGGAACAACTTCTTTAGATGGCGTAACCTTTAAAATGGGAGTTACTACTGTAGCATGGGTTGTAACTGATCTTAGTGGTAATACCGTTGAATGTTCATATACAGTAACCGTAAACGATAGCGAAGCTCCAGTATTAACCACAGATTGTACTACCATAGGCAATCAAACTGTAAATACTGATGGAGGAGTTAATACCTATAGTCATGTAGGAACGGGTTGGGATGTAACCGCTACCGATAATGATGTAGTAGCAAGTATAGCATGGACATTAAGTGGCGCAACTACCGGTAATGGAACAACTTCTTTAGATGGCGTAACCTTTAATATGGGTACAACAACTGTAGCTTGGGTTGTAACCGATAACAGTGGTAATACCTGTGAATGTTCTTACACTGTAACAGTAGAAGATAATGAAGCTCCAGAATTTGTAGTAAGTTGTACTACTCTTGGCGATCAAGAAGTTGATACTGATGATGGTGAAAATACTTACAGCCACTCCGGTACAGATTGGGATGTAACGGCAAGAGATAATGATGGTGTTGCAAGTATAGCTTGGGAATTAAGTGGAGTAACAGCCGGCGAAGGTTTAACTACATTAAACGGTGTTGTATTTAACTTAGGAACAACCACCGTAACCTGGACCATAACAGATAATAGTGGTAATACAGCAACTTGTATTTATACTATAACAGTAGAAGATAATGAAGCTCCTGAATTTGTAGTAGGTTGTGATGATATCAAAGATCAAACAGAAGATACAGATGACGGTGAAGATACTTATACACACTTCGGTACAGGTTGGGATGTAGTTGCCAGTGATAATGATGGTATTGCCAGTATAACTTGGGAATTAAGTGGTGCTACCGAAGGTGAAGGCGAAACTACCTTAAACAATGTAGAGTTTAATATGGGTGTAACCACTGTAACTTGGACCATAACAGATAATAGTGGTAATACAGCAACTTGTACTTATACTGTAACAGTAGAAGATAATGAAGCTCCAGAATTTGTATTAGGTTGTGATGATATCAAAGATCAAACAGAAGATACCGATGATGGAAAAGATTTTTATACTCACGCGGGTACAGATTGGGATGTAACGGCAAGAGATAATGATGGTGTTACAAGTATAGCTTGGGAATTAAGTGGAGTAACAGCCGGTGAAGGTTTAACTACATTAAATGGTGTTTTATTTAACATAGGAACAACCACCGTAACCTGGACCATAACCGATCATAGTGGTAATACCTCAGAATGTTCTTACACCGTAACAGTAGAAGATAATGAAGCTCCAGAATTTGTAGTAGGTTGTAATGATATCAAAGATCAAACAGTAACTCCAAATCAAGATGATAATACATACTTACATTCTAATACCTTATGGGATGTAGTTGCCAGCGATAATGACGGCATTGCAAGTATTACATGGGTATTAAGTGGCGCTACCGAAGGTGAAGGCGAAACTACCTTAAACAATGTAGAGTTTAATATGGGTGTAACCACCGTTACCTGGACCATAACCGATCATAGTGGTAATACCTCAGAATGTTCTTACACCGTAACAGTAGAAGATAATGAAGCTCCTGAATTTGTAGTAGGTTGTGATGATATCAAAGATCAAACAGAAGATACCGATGACGGTGAAGATACTTATACACACTCCGGTACAGGTTGGGATGTAGTTGCCAGTGATAATGATGGTATTGCAAGTATAACTTGGGAATTAAGTGGTGCTACCGAAGGTGAAGGCGAAACTACCTTAAACAATGTAGAGTTTAATATGGGTGTAACCACTGTAACTTGGACCATAACAGATAATAGTGGTAATACAGCAACTTGTACTTATACTATAACAGTAGAAGATAATGAAGCTCCAGAATTTGTAGTAGGTTGTGATGAAATCAAAGATCAAACAGAAGATACCGATGACGGTGAAGATACTTATACACACTCTGGTACAGATTGGGATGTAGTTGCCAGTGATAATGATGGAGTTGCAAGTATAGTTTGGGAATTAAGTGGTGTAACAGCCGGTGAAGGCGAAACAACATTAAACGGAGTTGTATTTAATTTAGGAGAAACTACCGTAACTTGGACCATAACAGATAATAGTGGTAATACCTCAGAATGTTCTTACACCGTAACAGTAAATGATAATGAAGCACCGGAATTTATCGTAAGTTGTGATGAAATTGGCGATCAAATATTCGATACAGATCCTAAGCTAAATACATATACTAATTTAGGAACCGATTTAGAGGTAGTTGCCAGTGATAATGACGGCATTGCAAGTATTACATGGGTATTAAGTGGCGCTACCGAAGGAGAAGGTGATACTTCAATATCTGGCGTAGTATTTAACATAGGTGAAACCACCGTAGCATGGACAGTAACCGATAATAGCGGTAATACAGCAGAATGTAGCTTTACTGTAATAGTAGAAGATACAGAGGATCCTGAATTTGTAGTAAGTTGTGATGATATTAAAGATCAAACAGTAACTCCAAATCAAGATGATAATACATACTTACATTCTAATACCTTATGGGATGTAGTTGCCAGTGATAATGACGGTGTTGCAAGTATAGTTTGGGTATTAAGTGGAGCTACCGAAGGTGAAGGCGAAACTACATTAAGTGGTGTTTTATTTAACATAGGAACAACTACAGTTACTTGGGTTATAACCGATCATAGTGGTAATACCTCAGAATGTTCTTACACCGTAACAGTAGATGATAATGAAGCACCGGAATTTATCGTAAGTTGTGATGATATTGGCGATCAAATATTCGATACAGATCCTAAGCTAAATACATATACTAATTTAGGTACCGATTTAGATGTAGTTGCTACAGATAATGTAGGTGTAATTAGTTTAGCTTGGACATTAAGTGGTGCAACAGAAGGCGAAGGCGAAACCACCCTAGATGGAGTAGTCTTTAATATGGGTGTTACAATCGTTAAGTGGGTTGCAACTGATCTTAATGGTAATGCAGCAGAATGTTCTTATACCGTAACGGTAGAAGATAATGAAGCTCCGGTATTTATACTTGATTGTATTGATATTGGCGATCAAGTAGTAGATGCTATAGCACATGACGTTACTCATACACAGTATGGTACAGCTTGGGATCTACGTGTAATAGATAATGACGGTATTGCAAGTTTAGTTTGGACATTAAGTGGTGCTACCGATGGAGAAGGCGAAACCTCATTAAATGGTGTAGTATTTAACTTAGGAACTACTACAGTGACATAGGTGGCAACAGATAATAGTGGTAATACAACTACCTGTAGTTATACCGTAACAGTAAATGATAATGAAAACCCAATATTTGTAGTGAGTTGTTTAGTAGTAGGCGATCAAGACGTAAATACTGACGATGGTTCAGACGTTTATACCCATTCAGGTACCTCTTGGGATATTACAGCTACTGATAACCACTATGTAGAAACTATCAGTTGGACCTTAAGCGGAGCTACCCAAGGTGAAGGTTTAACTTCCTTAGATGGAGTTGCATTTAACATAGGTACAACTACAGTAGATTGGGTAGTTAGTGATTCTTCAGGCAACTTTGTAACTTGTAATTATTTAGTTCAAGTTACAGATATCGAAGCCCCATAATTTGTAGTAAGTTGTGAAACTATCGGAGATCAAACTGTAGATGCCGATGCTGGAGAAAACTTCTATACACATTCAGGTACAGAATGGGATGTAGTAGCCAGTGATAATGATGGCGTTGCAAGTATTACTTGGGAGTTAAGCGGAGCTACCGAAGGCGAAGGTGAAACTACTTTAAACGATGTAGAGTTTAACTTAGGTTTAACCACCGTAACCTGGACCGTAACCGATAACAGTGGTAATACAGTCGAATGTTCTTATACCGTAACGGTAGAAGATAGCGAAGATCCAGAATTTGTAGTAAGTTGTGAAACTATCGGTGATCAAACCGTAGCTACCGATGCTGGTGAAAGCTTCTATACACATTCAGGTACAGAATGGGATGTAGTAGCTAGTGATAATGATGGCATTGCAAGTATTACTTGGGTATTAAGTGGTGCTACTGAAGGCGAAGGAGAAACTACTTTAAACGATGTAGCGTTTAACTTAGGTTTAACCACCGTAACCTGGACCGTAACCGACAACAGTGGTAATACAGCAGAATGTTCCTATACAGTAACAGTAGAAGATAATGAAGCTCCAGAATTTGTAGTAAGTTGTGAAGATATCGATGATCAAACTGTAGATACCGATGATGGTGAAGCTACTTATAGCCATGAAGGTACAGAATGGGATGTAGTAGCCAGTGATAATGATGGTATTGCAAGTATAGTTTGGGAATTAAGCGGTGCAACAGCAGGGGAAGGCGAAACTTCGTTAGATGGTGTTGTATTTAACATAGGAACAACTACAGTAACATGGGCTGTAACTGATAACAGTGGTAATACAGCCACTTGTACTTATACAGTAACAGTAGAAGATAATGAAACTCCAGAATTTGTAGTAAGTTGCGAAACAATTGGCGATCAAGAAGTGAATGCAGATTTAGGTGAATCTACTTATACCCACTTAGGTGATAACTGGACAGTTATAGTAACGGATAATGATGGCATAGCCAGTTTAGTTTACACATTAAGTGGCGCAACCGAAGGTAGTGGCACCAGTTTAAACGGTGTATCGTTTAACTTAGGCGTTACCACCGTAACTTGGGTTGCTACCGATAATAGTGGTAACACAGTAGAATGTAGCTTTACAGTAACTGTAAACAACGCTGAGAACCCAATCTTTGTAGTAGATTGTTCAGATATTGGTAATCAAGTAGTAAGCACAGATACCGGTGAATCTACCTATATACACTCAGGTGATTCTTGGGATGTTGAAGCTACCTCTAATGTAGGTTTAGCAAGTTTAGTTTACAGTTTAAGTGGTGCAACAACAGGTTCAGGTGAAAGCAGCTTAGATGGTGTAATGTTTAACTTAGGTGTTACAGTAGTAACTTGGACAGCAACCGATATTAGCGGTAATAGTGCAGAATGTTCATATAGTGTAACTGTAGAAGATACGGAAGCTCCTGTACTTATTGTAAGTTGTTCAGATATTGATGATCAAACAGTTGAAACCTTAGCTGGAGAAAACTACTATATTAATTCCGGAACCGGTTGGGATGTAGTAGCCGAAGATAATGTAGGCATTGCAACTATTACTTGGACGTTAAGCGGTGCAACTATGGGCGAAGGCTCTAATACATTAGATAATGCTTTATTTAATGTAGGCGAAACTTTAGTTACATGGTTAGTTGTAGATATCTATGGTAATTCAGTTACCTGTTCATTCACCGTAACTGTAGAAGATAATGAAGCGCCAATCTTTATCGTAGATTGTGATGCAATCGGTGATCAAACAGTAACTATTGGCTTTGATGAAACTACTTATACGCATGTGGGTACCGGTTGGGATGTATTTACTACAGATAACGTAGGCATTGGTAGCAAAACATGGAAGTTTACCGGTGCAACCGAAACAGAAGGTTCAATGACTATCGATGGCGCAATCTTTAATGTAGGTACTACTATTGTTACTTGGACAATAACCGACTTAAGCGGTAACACAATCGAGTGTAGTTATAGCGTTACCGTAACACAAGAAGAAGACTTAGATCCTTACTTTATCGTATCTTGTGATGAAATAGGCGATCAAGAAGTATCGTTACTAGGCGATGAAACTACTTACACTCATGCAGGTACATCATGGGATGTAACCGCAGGCGATGACATGGGTATTGCCAGTTTAGTTTGGGAATTATCCGGTTCAACAGAAGGTAGTGGCAGCATCAGCTTAGATGGTGTAACGTTTAACCTAGGAGTAACCACAGTACGTTGGACAGCTACGGATGTTACAGGTAATGTAATCGAGTGTAGTTATACAGTTACCGTCTATGGCGGAACTACTTTAACTATCACCGGCGATACAGAAATCTGTTTAGGTGAAGCTATGGTATTAACAGCAGTTGCATCAGGTGAAGAAGTAGTATCATACTTATGGAGTACAGGCGAAACTACTGCTACTATCACTAGATGGCCAATGGAGAGCACAGTATTTAGTGTAACTGTAGTAAATATTCATGGAGTATCAACGACAGCTTCCGTAGAAGTAATAGTACACGCGTTACCGGAAGTAACAATAGATATTGAATATAAAGATACATATTGTATTGAAGAACCTGTACGCTTAACCGCAGTTAACTTAACGGCAGATGATATCGTATCATACTTATGGAGTACAGGTGAAACTACAGAAAGCATTGATTATGTACCAAGTTATGGCTTAAATGGCGACAACTATGTAACGGTAACAGTTACAAATGAATATGGCTGCGACTTTACAGCAGACATTACATTTACAGCAGAAGATTGCTACCATATTCCAGTAATCGTTTATCCTAATCCTGCAGATGATCATATCATCATCGAAGGAGGCTTTACAAAGATTACCTTATTAGATGAAGCCGGTAACTTGATCTTATGGAAATATGCCGATGAAGGTACATATTATATGAATATAGATGTATCATATTTAGCATCAGGTACATACGTAGTATACATTGAATTATTAGATGGAAGGTTTGATACAAAGAAGATCATTATCTATCATCAATAAAATGAATAAATGTATATTACTGTAATACGTTAAAAAAGGGGTTGCAATTTTGCAACCCCTTTTTTTTTATCTCAAGAATTTAATATATGAAATTAAATCAGCTTTATATTATTAACTATATAAATAATTATCAATGCAACAGGAAATAATTTAATAATACATAAATAAGTAATAAAAAAAACATTAGAAAATTTAAAATCAGAAAGTGACATTATTAATGTTTTAATGAAGTTAATTGCAAAAATTAAAAGTAAAATTATAGATGTGATCTTAAGAAATGGAATTGTAGAAAAAATAACAAAAAATAAAAGTGGAAATAAGATTATTCCACTAAGTCCGTTAAAAATAATATTATTTGCTATTAATTCTGTTGCTCCTGATTTATTATTAAACAAAAATCCGGCATAAGAATAAAGTAAATATTTAAATATTGGGAATAAAATAACTATAGAAGTAATTATATATATGGCGTTATTATTTAATATGGTATTTGAATTACAATAATAATAGATATAAACAAAAAACATACTAGTGTTTATTATATATATAAGGTATAGTAAAAAACTTATATTTTCGCCTATAAAATTGCCATTTTTTAAAATAGTATTAATTCCATATTTACTCCAAATAGAATTTACATATAATTTTACTCTCTTTTTATTTGTAAGAAATAAGGCGGTAATTAAAACTAAAGATAATACCAAAAATAAAAAATATAAATTGTTTTTATTTTCAGTTAAATAAAAAGTTGGCTTAACAGGTAAGAAAGTATTAATTAAATAATATTTATAATTAAAAAATACCATAAAAAGTGTATTAATTAATAATACAAAGTTATTTTGATAATGCAAAGTAAATAAATATTTCCTAATATTAAATTATAAATTAAACATTCTTAAAAAACTCTTAACAACAATTTATCAAAACTTTCTTATTTTTGCCAACACAAAAAGCATGTCGAAATCTTAACTTACACGGTAAAACTTACTAAAGTATCCATGTTAATAGATTTGAATGTTTATTAATTATTGTTCTTTTTTAAGAATTTTGTTAAAGTATCTAAATAATATTTGACATTTTTTTATTTGTAAGATATTGATGTGTACTAATTTACAATTATTTTAATAAATTATTAAAATAGCTTGGTATTTTTAAATTTTTTTATAACTTTGCATTGTTAATTGCTTTTTTTGTTAAAATTTATAAAAATTAATAAATTTAATTTAAAATTACAATTAATTATACAATTGAATTAATATTAATTTTTAGCATAACTTTAGTTGGATTAGTCAAAAAGTTTATGATTAAAAGATATTAAAATAACAATAATAACATAGAAGAATAAAAAGTTTTATTAAATGAGAATAATAAAAATAATAGATTTGAATGATTTTTACAAATTATTAAGAAGATGCAAGATCTTACAATTCAGTATTTCTATACTGCTAATTGTAGTAGCCAATTTCTCTTTTGGTCAACCGCTTGCAAATCCTAATAATAGTAATGGTGCAGCCCTTACATCTATTAGGAGCATCACAGTACAACCAGTACGTACGTACGAGTTTTACATTGATGAAAATTCGACAGAACCATATTACACACAATGTGTGAAAAATGGAGACATTTTATATGAACCAACTATTCCTCCTATTGAGGAAGGTAAAGTATTTGAAGGTTGGTTTATTGGAAATAATCCTGTCAATTTTGAAACACCTATTACTGTTTCTGAAACTGGAACTGTTAGGGTGGAAGCCCGTTTTTCCGAACTATTTTATGTTAAATTCATTCATGATAATAAAGTTATTAGTACTAAAACATTTGAGCCTGAGAGTATTATTAATGATGATGGGGTTCCTATGTGTATAACAGAACCAGGACGTACTTTTAAGCATTGGTCTTTGACACCTAATGGACCTGCCTATGATTTTGATAAACCAATCCATTCTGATTTAGAACTTTATGCAGTAATACAAAATGCTTGGAAAATTAAATTTGACTCTCAAGGAGGTTCTCCGATGGCTTCTCAAATAGTAACTCATGGAAATCATGCTGATAAACCTGAGGAGGATCCTTTCAAAATAGGCTATACATTTAAACATTGGTCTATAGAACCTGAAGGTGATTTTTTTGATTTTGGTCCAACACAAATAACGAGTGACATAACTTTATATGCAGTTTGGACTCCCAATACAAATACTAAATATCTTATAGTACATTGGCAACAAAATGTAGAAGATGATAATAAAACTATAGCAAAAGTAGAAGAAAAAACAGGGACAACAGAAACTTTAGCAGTTGCTAATAATCTAGAACTAGAAGAAGATTTCGAAGGTTTTGAATATTCCTCTAACGATGGTCCAAAACCTATTGAAGGTGATGGTTCAACAGTTATTAATGTCTATTATACTCGTAAAAATTATACGTTTACAGTTATGATTGGTAAATATAATTATGGGTTAGCTCAATTAGTTTATACAAAATATGGTGAACGTGATTTCAAATACGGTCAATCTACAAGTCCATTATATAATCTAGCTAATGTCGATAATCCTAATTATAGTTTTTATACAGTAAAAGGTGGAAATATAGCTTACACTGAAGCGCCTAAAATGCCTTCTGAAGATTTAACAGTTTGGGGTAGATATGCTGGCAAAAGGTGTCTTTATACAATTAAATATCAAGACTCTCAAACACATTATAATATACGTGATGAATATATATATTATGATGATGATGCTAGTCTTGTGTTTTCTGAAGAAGATGGTATTGATATTGAAGGGTTTACAGTTACACCTTCAGACAAATGGGTTCAAATAAAATATATTGGATACTTTTTAGAACCTCCACATTTTAGATATGAAGGCACCATATATTATGATAGGAATATATATAAAATTATATTTAACGATTTAAGAGGTAATACTTTTACGAAAAATAATGTTTCTTATCAATCATCAATACAAAATTTAAGTCCGAATGATTATATAGTTGGTAAAACCACAGATCAAAATGGCTTTATATTTCAAGGATGGTGGGATAATATTGCATATGAAGGTGAGCCATATGATCTTAGTGGGAATACAAACATTCTAATGCCCGCAGGCAATCTGGTATTCTATGCAAAATGGGAACCACCGGAACATAATGTTATTTTACATTTAGATCCGATTATTGAAATACCTGTTTCTTATGGACATGTTTTAGAGGAAATTGAAATTAGTGAAAATCCATTAGTTGAAGTTGGAGAAGAATTTTCAGGCTGGTATTGGTATGTGGGTGGTTATTATATTCCATATGATTTTAATAACCCTATTTATTCAGATATAGATTTATATCCTGAATGGATCGACAAATTTTATACAGTAACTTACGATTTAGGAAATGAGGTTTTAGGTGAAGCTCCGACCGATTCTAACGAATATGGATATTATTCCAATGCTGTTATTTTAGAAGTTCCTTCAGATATAATAAATTCTACTGATAAAACTTTTTTAGGGTGGATGCTTAATGGCGATATCTATTCTCCAAACAGCTATATTGCTATGCATGAAAATATATCTTTTGTTGCTGTTTGGGGTGAACCTGGAGATGAACAAGTAGAAATTTCTTATTATATCCCGGGTATTGATACACCAATAGAAGTTGTGCAAACGCCAAACAGTTGCTTATATACAGTTCCTGGAATAGATGATATAATAGGCGATAACCCTTCTCCTACAGGTTGTCAATTTATAGGGTTTAGCACTTTAGAAGGCGGTGAGGGAGATTTATATCTACCCGGTTCTTCAGTAGCTGTAGATAACACATCTGCTAATAATATGTATGCTTCTTATGCATGCGTAGATTTAAACAAATCAGGAGTTTTTACTGATGAAGATGGTAATGGAAAAGCAAGTGTTGGAGATAAAATAGCTTATACTTTTACTTTAAAAAATTTAGGTCAAGTTGATTTGGTAAATGGTAAATTATCAGATCTTGTTCATACTGATTTAGCAATTGTTGCTCCTGAAGGTGTTGATGTAAATAATATTACTTTAAATAAAGGTGAAACATTAATTTTTACTGCTGAATATACATTAACTCAATCAGATATAGAAGCAGAAATTGTAACAGATAGAGCTAAATTTACAGGTGAAGTTATTGTTGACGATGAAACTGAACCTATTTCTTGCGAAACAGAGGCAGAGCACTCAATAGAACTTGAAGTTTGTAAGTTAGTTGTTGAATGTCCTACAGAAACAACTTTCCAATTCGATTATTTAGCATCTGTTCCAGCAGCAGCAAAAACAGGTGAAGAACTCATATTCGATTGTTTAGCATCTGTTCCAGCAGCAGCAACAACAGTTGAAGAACTCATAGAGTTAGGTTTTGTTATCGAAGATCATTGTTTAGATTTAATTATCTCATCAGTAGATAGTGAATATCCTACATGTACTGGAAGTTTTACCAGAACTTATACAATAAAAGATGGTGATACTGACAATTCTGATTCCATCGATTGTGTTTTTACATACAATATAAATGATAACATAGTACCTGAACTTACATGTGTTGGCAATCAAGAAGTAAATACCAACCAAGGTGCTAGCACCTATACACAAGAAGGTACCACTTGGGATGCAACAGCAAATGATAATTGCTCTGCAGTTACAATTACTTATGATATTACAAAACCGTCAGGGGAAATAGTAACAGCTACCACATTATCAGGATTTGCTTTTGAGATAGGAGCTAATGTTGTTAACGTAACAGCAAAAGATGAATGCGGAAATACAAATACCTGTAACTTTACAGTAACCGTAAACGATAGTGAAGATCCAGTATTTGTAGTAAGTTGTACTACAATTGGCGATCAAGAAGTTGATACCGATGATGGCGTAAATACTTATACACATTCCGGAACTGAATGGGCTGTAACTGCAATTGATAATGACGGAGTTGCCAGTATTACTTATTCCTTAAGCGGATCTACCACAGGAGAGGGAGAAGATAGTTTAGCAGGAGTTGTATTTAACTTAGGCGTAACTACCGTAACCTGGACCGTAACAGATAACAGTGATAATTCAATTGAATGTTCCTACACAGTAACCGTAAACGATAGTGAAGATCCAGTATTTGTAGTAAGTTGTACTACAATTGGCGATCAAGAAGTTGATACCGATGATGGCGTAAATACTTATACACATTCCGGAACTGAATGGGATGTAACCGCAATTGATAATGACGGAGTTGCCAGTATTACTTATTCCTTAAGCGGATCTACCACAGGAGAGGGAGAAGATAGTTTAGCAGGAGTTGTATTTAACTTAGGCGTAACTACCGTAACCTGGGCCGTAACAGATAACAGTGATAATTCAATTGAATGTTCCTACACCGTAACCGTAAACGATAGTGAAGATCCAGTATTTGTAGTAAGTTGTACTACAATTGGCGATCAAGAAGTTGATACCGATGATGGCGTAAATACTTATACACATTCCGGAACTGAATGGGATGTAACCGCAATTGATAATGACGGAGTTGCCAGTATTACTTATTCCTTAAGCGGATCTACCACAGGAGAGGGAGAAGATAGTTTAGCAGGAGTTGTATTTAACTTAGGCGTAACTACCGTAACCTGGACCGTAACAGATAACAGTGATAATTCAATTGAATGTTCCTACACCGTAACCGTAAACGATAGTGAAGATCCGGTATTTGTAGTAAGTTGTACCACAATTGGTGATCAAACAGTAAATACTGATGATGGAGTTAATACTTATACCAATTCAGGTACCTCATGGGATGTAGTAGCCAGTGATAATGATGGTATTGCAAGTATAACTTGGGAATTAAGTGGTGCTACCGAAGGTGAAGGCGAAACTACCTTAAACAATGTAGAGTTTAATATGGGTGTAACCACTGTAACCTGGACCGTAACAGATAACAGTGATAATTCAATTGAATGTTCCTACACCGTAACCGTAAACGATAGTGAAGATCCGGTATTTGTAGTAAGTTGTACTACAATTGGCGATCAAGAAGTTGATACTGATGATGGCGTAAATACTTATACACATTCCGGAACCGAATGGGATGTAACCGCAATTGATAATGACGGAGTTGCCAGTATTACTTATTCCTTAAGCGGATCTACCACAGGAGAGGGAGAAGATAGTTTAGCAGGAGTTGTATTTAACTTAGGCGTAACTACCGTAACCTGGACCGTAACAGATAACAGTGATAATTCAATTGAATGTTCCTACACAGTAACCGTAAACGATAGTGAAGATCCAGTATTTACTTTAGATTGTACTACAATTGGCGATCAAGAAGTTGATACTGATGATGGCGTAAATACTTATACACATTCCGGAACCGAATGGGATGTAACCGCAATTGATAATGACGGAGTTGCCAGTATTACTTATTCCTTAAGCGGATCTACCACAGGAGAGGGAGAAGATAGTTTAGCAGGAGTTGTATTTAACTTAGGCGTAACTACCGTAACCTGGGCCGTAACAGATAACAGTGATAATTCAATTGAATGTTCCTACACAGTAACCGTAAACGATAGTGAAGATCCAGTATTTGTAGTAAGTTGTACTACAATTGGCGATCAAGAAGTTGATACCGATGATGGCGTAAATACTTATACACATTCCGGAACCGAATGGGATGTAACCGCAATTGATAATGACGGAGTTGCCAGTATTACTTATTCCTTAAGCGGATCTACCACAGGAGAGGGAGAAGACAGTTTAGCAGGAGTTGTATTTAACTTAGGCGTAACTACCGTAACCTGGACCGTAACAGATAACAGTGATAATTCAATTGAATGTTCCTACACAGTAACCGTAAACGATAGTGAAGATCCAGTATTTACTTTAGATTGTACTACAATTGGCGATCAAGAAGTTGATACCGATGATGGCGTAAATACTTATGCACATTCCGGAACCGAATGGGATGTAACCGCAATTGATAATGACGGAGTTGCCAGTATTACTTATTCCTTAAGCGGATCTACCACAGGAGAGGGAGAAGACAGTTTAGCAGGAGTTGTATTTAACTTAGGCGTAACTACCGTAACCTGGACCGTAACAGATAACAGTGATAATTCAATTGAATGTTCCTACACCGTAACCGTAAACGATAGTGAAGATCCGGTATTTGTAGTAAGTTGTACCACAATTGGTGATCAAACAGTAAATACTGATGATGGAGTTAATACTTATACCAATTCAGGTACCTCATGGGATGTAGTAGCCAGTGATAATGATGGTATTGCAAGTATAACTTGGGAATTAAGTGGTGCTACCGAAGGTGAAGGCGAAACTACCTTAAACAATGTAGAGTTTAATATGGGTGTAACCACTGTAACCTGGACCGTAACAGATAACAGTGATAATTCAATTGAATGTTCCTACACCGTAACCGTAAACGATAGTGAAGATCCAGTATTTGTAGTAAGTTGTACTACAATTGGCGATCAAGAAGTTGATACCGATGATGGCGTAAATACTTATGCACATTCCGGAACCGAATGGGATGTAACCGCAATTGATAATGACGGAGTTGCCAGTATTACTTATTCCTTAAGCGGATCTACCACAGGAGAGGGAGAAGACAGTTTAGCAGGAGTTGTATTTAACTTAGGCGTAACTACCGTAACTTGGACCGTAACAGATAACAGTGATAATTCAATTGAATGTTCCTACACAATAACCGTAAACGATAGTGAAGATCCAGTATTTGTAGTAAGTTGTACTACAATTGGCGATCAAGAAGTTGATACCGATGATGGCGTAAATACTTATGCACATTCCGGAACCGAATGGGATGTAACCGCAATTGATAATGACGGAGTTGCCAGTATTACTTATTCCTTAAGCGGATCTACCACAGGAGAGGGAGAAGACAGTTTAGCAGGAGTTGTATTTAACTTAGGCGTAACTACCGTAACTTGGACAGTAACAGATAATAGTGGCAATTCAATTGAATGTTCCTACACAGTAACCGTAAACGATAGTGAAGATCCAGTATTTACTTTAGATTGTACCACAATTGGCGATCAAGAAGTTGATACCGATGATGGCGTAAATACTTATACACATTCCGGAACCGAATGGGATGTAACCGCAATTGATAATGACGGAGTTGCCAGTATTACTTATTCCTTAAGCGGATCTACCACAGGAGAGGGAGAAGACAGTTTAGCAGGAGTTGTATTTAACTTAGGCGTAACTACCGTAACCTGGACCGTAACAGATAATAGTGGCAATTCAATTGAATGTTCGTATACTGTAACAGTTACAGATATCGGTGTTCCAGAGTTTATAGTAAGTTGTACTGATGTTGGCGATCAAGAAGTTGATACCGATGATGGCGTAAATACTTATACACATTCCGGAACCGAATGGGATGTAACCGCAATTGATAATGACGGAGTTGCCAGTATTACTTATTCCTTAAGCGGATCTACCACAGGAGAGGGAGAAGACAGTTTAGCAGGAGTTGTATTTAACTTAGGCGTAACTACCGTAACCTGGACCGTAACAGATAACAGTGATAATTCAATTGAATGTTCCTACACAGTAACCGTAAACGATAGTGAAGATCCAGTATTTGTAGTAAGTTGTACTACAATTGGCGATCAAGAAGTTGATACCGATGATGGCGTAAATACTTATACACATTCCGGAACTGAATGGGATGTAACTGCAATTGATAATGACGGAGTTGCCAGTATTACTTATTCCTTAAGCGGATCTACCACAGGAGAGGGAGAAGACAGTTTAGCAGGAGTTGTATTTAACTTAGGCGTAACTACCGTAACCTGGACCGTAACAGATAACAGTGATAATTCAATTGAATGTTCCTACACAGTAACCGTAAACGATAGTGAAGATCCAGTATTTACTTTAGATTGTACTACAATTGGCGATCAAGAAGTTGATACTGATGATGGCGTAAATACTTATACACATTCCGGAACCGAATGGGATGTAACCGCAATTGATAATGACGGAGTTGCCAGTATTACTTATTCCTTAAGCGGATCTACCACAGGAGAGGGAGAAGATAGTTTAGCAGGAGTTGTATTTAACTTAGGCGTAACTACCGTAACCTGGACCGTAACAGATAACAGTGATAATTCAATTGAATGTTCCTACACAGTAACCGTAAACGATAGTGAAGATCCAGTATTTGTAGTAAGTTGTACTACAATTGGCGATCAAGAAGTTGATACCGATGATGGCGTAAATACTTATACACATTCCGGAACCGAATGGGATGTAACCGCAATTGATAATGACGGAGTTGCCAGTATTACTTATTCCTTAAGCGGATCTACCACAGGAGAGGGAGAAGACAGTTTAGCAGGAGTTGTATTTAACTTAGGCGTAACTACCGTAACCTGGACCGTAACAGATAACAGTGATAATTCAATTGAATGTTCCTACACAGTAACCGTAAACGATAGTGAAGATCCAGTATTTGTAGTAAGTTGTACTACAATTGGCGATCAAGAAGTTGATACCGATGATGGCGTAAATACTTATGCACATTCCGGAACCGAATGGGATGTAACTGCAATTGATAATGACGGAGTTGCCAGTATTACTTATTCCTTAAGCGGATCTACCACAGGAGAGGGAGAAGACAGTTTAGCAGGAGTTGTATTTAACTTAGGCGTAACTACCGTAACCTGGACCGTAACAGATAACAGTGATAATTCAATTGAATGTTCCTACACAGTAACCGTAAACGATAGTGAAGATCCAGTATTTGTAGTAAGTTGTACTACAATTGGCGATCAAGAAGTTGATACCGATGATGGCGTAAATACTTATGCACATTCCGGAACCGAATGGGATGTAACCGCAATTGATAATGACGGAGTTGCCAGTATTACTTATTCCTTAAGCGGATCTACCACAGGAGAGGGAGAAGATAGTTTAGCAGGAGTTGTATTTAACTTAGGCGTAACTACCGTAACTTGGACCGTAACAGATAACAGTGATAATTCAATTGAATGTTCCTACACAGTAACCGTAAACGATAGTGAAGATCCAGTATTTGTAGTAAGTTGTACTACAATTGGCGATCAAGAAGTTGATACCGATGATGGCGTAAATACTTATACACATTCCGGAACCGAATGGGATGTAACCGCAATTGATAATGACGGAGTTGCCAGTATTACTTATTCCTTAAGCGGATCTACCACAGGAGAGGGAGAAGATAGTTTAGCAGGAGTTGTATTTAACTTAGGCGTAACTACCGTAACCTGGACCGTAACAGATAACAGTGATAATTCAATTGAATGTTCCTACACAGTAACCGTAAACGATAGTGAAGATCCAGTATTTGTAGTAAGTTGTACTACAATTGGCGATCAAGAAGTTGATACCGATGATGGCGTAAATACTTATACACATTCCGGAACCGAATGGGATGTAACTGCAATTGATAATGACGGAGTTGCCAGTATTACTTATTCCTTAAGCGGATCTACCACAGGAGAGGGAGAAGACAGTTTAGCAGGAGTTGTATTTAACTTAGGCGTAACTACCGTAACCTGGACCGTAACAGATAACAGTGATAATTCAATTGAATGTTCCTACACAGTAACCGTAAACGATAGTGAAGATCCAGTATTTACTTTAGATTGTACTACAATTGGCGATCAAGAAGTTGATACCGATGATGGCGTAAATACTTATGCACATTCCGGAACCGAATGGGATGTAACCGCAATTGATAATGACGGAGTTGCCAGTATTACTTATTCCTTAAGCGGATCTACCACAGGAGAGGGAGAAGATAGTTTAGCAGGAGTTGTATTTAACTTAGGCGTAACTACCGTAACCTGGACCGTAACAGATAACAGTGATAATTCAATTGAATGTTCCTACACAGTAACCGTAAACGATAGTGAAGATCCAGTATTTGTAGTAAGTTGTACTACAATTGGCGATCAAGAAGTTGATACCGATGATGGCGTAAATACTTATGCACATTCCGGAACCGAATGGGATGTAACCGCAATTGATAATGACGGAGTTGCCAGTATTACTTATTCCTTAAGCGGATCTACCACAGGAGAGGGAGAAGACAGTTTAGCAGGAGTTGTATTTAACTTAGGCGTAACTACCGTAACCTGGACCGTAACAGATAACAGTGATAATTCAATTGAATGTTCCTACACAGTAACCGTAAACGATAGTGAAGATCCAGTATTTGTAGTAAGTTGTACTACAATTGGCGATCAAGAAGTTGATACCGATGATGGCGTAAATACTTATACACATTCCGGAACTGAATGGGATGTAACTGCAATTGATAATGACGGAGTTGCCAGTATTACTTATTCCTTAAGCGGATCTACCACAGGAGAGGGAGAAGATAGTTTAGCAGGAGTTGTATTTAACTTAGGCGTAACTACCGTAACCTGGACCGTAACAGATAACAGTGATAATTCAATTGAATGTTCCTACACAGTAACCGTAAACGATAGTGAAGATCCAGTATTTGTAGTAAGTTGTACTACAATTGGCGATCAAGAAGTTGATACCGATGATGGCGTAAATACTTATGCACATTCCGGAACCGAATGGGATGTAACCGCAATTGATAATGACGGAGTTGCCAGTATTACTTATTCCTTAAGCGGATCTACCACAGGAGAGGGAGAAGATAGTTTAGCAGGAGTTGTATTTAACTTAGGCGTAACTACCGTAACCTGGACCGTAACAGATAACAGTGATAATTCAATTGAATGTTCCTACACAGTAACCGTAAACGATAGTGAAGATCCAGTATTTACTTTAGATTGTACTACAATTGGCGATCAAGAAGTTGATACCGATGATGGCGTAAATACTTATGCACATTCCGGAACCGAATGGGATGTAACCGCAATTGATAATGACGGAGTTGCCAGTATTACTTATTCCTTAAGCGGATCTACCACAGGAGAGGGAGAAGACAGTTTAGCAGGAGTTGTATTTAACTTAGGCGTAACTACCGTAACCTGGACCGTAACAGATAACAGTGATAATTCAATTGAATGTTCCTACACAGTAACCGTAAACGATAGTGAAGATCCAGTATTTGTAGTAAGTTGTACTACAATTGGCGATCAAGAAGTTGATACCGATGATGGCGTAAATACTTATACACATTCCGGAACTGAATGGGATGTAACTGCAATTGATAATGACGGAGTTGCCAGTATTACTTATTCCTTAAGCGGATCTACCACAGGAGAGGGAGAAGATAGTTTAGCAGGAGTTGTATTTAACTTAGGCGTAACTACCGTAACCTGGACCGTAACAGATAACAGTGATAATTCAATTGAATGTTCCTACACAGTAACCGTAAACGATAGTGAAGATCCAGTATTTGTAGTAAGTTGTACTACAATTGGCGATCAAGAAGTTGATACCGATGATGGCGTAAATACTTATACACATTCCGGAACCGAATGGGATGTAACTGCAATTGATAATGACGGAGTTGCCAGTATTACTTATTCCTTAAGCGGATCTACCACAGGAGAGGGAGAAGACAGTTTAGCAGGAGTTGTATTTAACTTAGGCGTAACTACCGTAACCTGGACCGTAACAGATAACAGTGATAATTCAATTGAATGTTCTTACACTGTAACAGTAGAAGATAATGAAGCTCCAGAATTTGTAGTAAGTTGTACTACTCTTGGCGATCAAGAAGTTGATACCGATGATGGCGTAAATACTTATGCACATTCCGGAACCGAATGGGATGTAACCGCAATTGATAATGACGGAGTTGCCAGTATTACTTATTCCTTAAGCGGATCTACCACAGGAGAGGGAGAAGACAGTTTAGCAGGAGTTGTATTTAACTTAGGCGTAACTACCGTAACTTGGACCGTAACAGATAACAGTGATAATTCAATTGAATGTTCCTACACAATAACCGTAAACGATAGTGAAGATCCAGTATTTGTAGTAAGTTGTACTACAATTGGCGATCAAGAAGTTGATACCGATGATGGCGTAAATACTTATACACATTCCGGAACCGAATGGGATGTAACTGCAATTGATAATGACGGAGTTGCCAGTATTACTTATTCCTTAAGCGGATCTACCACAGGAGAGGGAGAAGATAGTTTAGCAGGAGTTGTATTTAACTTAGGCGTAACTACCGTAACTTGGACCGTAACAGATAACAGTGATAATTCAATTGAATGTTCCTACACCGTAACCGTAAACGATAGTGAAGATCCAGTATTTGTAGTAAGTTGTACTACAATTGGCGATCAAGAAGTTGATACCGATGATGGCGTAAATACTTATACACATTCCGGAACCGAATGGGATGTAACCGCAATTGATAATGACGGAGTTGCCAGTATTACTTATTCCTTAAGCGGATCTACCACAGGAGAGGGAGAAGACAGTTTAGCAGGAGTTGTATTTAACTTAGGCGTAACTACCGTAACCTGGACCGTAACAGATAACAGTGATAATTCAATTGAATGTTCCTACACAGTAACCGTAAACGATAGTGAAGATCCAGTATTTGTAGTAAGTTGTACTACAATTGGCGATCAAGAAGTTGATACCGATGATGGCGTAAATACTTATACACATTCCGGAACTGAATGGGATGTAACTGCAATTGATAATGACGGAGTTGCCAGTATTACTTATTCCTTAAGCGGATCTACCACAGGAGAGGGAGAAGATAGTTTAGCAGGAGTTGTATTTAACTTAGGCGTAACTACCGTAACCTGGGCCGTAACAGATAACAGTGATAATTCAATTGAATGTTCCTACACAGTAACCGTAAACGATAGTGAAGATCCAGTATTTGTAGTAAGTTGTACTACAATTGGCGATCAAGAAGTTGATACTGATGATGGCGTAAATACTTATACACATTCCGGAACCGAATGGGATGTAACCGCAATTGATAATGACGGAGTTGCCAGTATTACTTATTCCTTAAGCGGATCTACCACAGGAGAGGGAGAAGATAGTTTAGCAGGAGTTGTATTTAACTTAGGCGTAACTACCGTAACTTGGACCGTAACAGATAACAGTGATAATTCAATTGAATGTTCCTACACAGTAACCGTAAACGATAGTGAAGATCCAGTATTTGTAGTAAGTTGTACTACAATTGGCGATCAAGAAGTTGATACTGATGATGGCGTAAATACTTATACACATTCCGGAACCGAATGGGATGTAACCGCAATTGATAATGACGGAGTTGCCAGTATTACTTATTCCTTAAGCGGATCTACCACAGGAGAGGGAGAAGATAGTTTAGCAGGAGTTGTATTTAACTTAGGCGTAACTACCGTAACCTGGACCGTAACAGATAACAGTGGCAATTCAATTGAATGTTCCTACACAGTAACCGTAAACGATAGTGAAGATCCAGTATTTGTAGTAAGTTGTACTACAATTGGCGATCAAGAAGTTGATACCGATGATGGCGTAAATACTTATACACATTCCGGAACCGAATGGGATGTAACCGCAATTGATAATGACGGAGTTGCCAGTATTACTTATTCCTTAAGCGGATCTACCACAGGAGAGGGAGAAGACAGTTTAGCAGGAGTTGTATTTAACTTAGGCGTAACTACCGTAACCTGGACCGTAACAGATAACAGTGATAATTCAATTGAATGTTCCTACACAGTAACCGTAAACGATAGTGAAGATCCAGTATTTACTTTAGATTGTACTACAATTGGCGATCAAGAAGTTGATACCGATGATGGCGTAAATACTTATGCACATTCCGGAACCGAATGGGATGTAACCGCAATTGATAATGACGGAGTTGCCAGTATTACTTATTCCTTAAGCGGATCTACCACAGGAGAGGGAGAAGATAGTTTAGCAGGAGTTGTATTTAACTTAGGCGTAACTACCGTAACCTGGACCGTAACAGATAACAGTGATAATTCAATTGAATGTTCCTACACCGTAACCGTAAACGATAGTGAAGATCCGGTATTTGTAGTAAGTTGTACCACAATTGGTGATCAAACAGTAAATACTGATGATGGAGTTAATACTTATACCAATTCAGGTACCTCATGGGATGTAGTAGCCAGTGATAATGATGGTATTGCAAGTATAACTTGGGAATTAAGTGGTGCTACCGAAGGTGAAGGCGAAACTACCTTAAACAATGTAGAGTTTAATATGGGTGTAACCACTGTAACCTGGACCGTAACAGATAACAGTGATAATTCAATTGAATGTTCCTACACCGTAACCGTAAACGATAGTGAAGATCCGGTATTTGTAGTAAGTTGTACTACAATTGGCGATCAAGAAGTTGATACTGATGATGGCGTAAATACTTATACACATTCCGGAACCGAATGGGATGTAACCGCAATTGATAATGACGGAGTTGCCAGTATTACTTATTCCTTAAGCGGATCTACCACAGGAGAGGGAGAAGACTAGTTTAGCAGGAGTTGTATTTAACTTAGGCGTAACTACCGTAACCTGGACCGTAACAGATAACAGTGATAATTCAATTGAATGTTCCTACACAGTAACCGTAAACGATAGTGAAGATCCAGTATTTGCTAGTAGAGTTGTACTACAATTGGCGATCAAGAAGTTGATACCGATGATGGCGTAAATACTTATGCACATTCCGGAACCGAATGGGATGTAACCGCAATTGATAATGACGGAGTTGCCAGTATTACTTATTCCTTAAGCGGATCTACCACAGGAGAGGGAGAAGACAGTTTAGCAGGAGTTGTATTTAACTTAGGCGTAACTACCGTAACCTGGACCGTAACAGATAATAGTGGCAATTCAATTGAATGTTCCTACACTGTAACCGTTACACGATAGTCGGAGATCCAGTAGTTTGTAGTAAGTTGTACTACAATTGGCGATCAAGAAGTTGATACCGATGATGGCGTAAATACTTATACACATTCCGGAACCGAATGGGATGTAACCGCAATTGATAATGACGGAGTTGCCAGTATTACTTATTCCTTAAGCGGATCTACCACAGGAGAGGGAGAAGACAGTTTAGCAGGAGTTGTATTTAACTTAGGCGTAACTACCGTAACCTGGACCGTAACAGATAACAGTGATAATTCAATTGAATGTTCCTACACAGTAACCGTAAACGATAGTGAAGATCCAGTATTTGTAGTAAGTTGTACTACAATTGGCGATCAAGAAGTTGATACCGATGATGGCGTAAATACTTATACACATTCCGGAACCGAATGGGATGTAACCGCAATTGATAATGACGGAGTTGCCAGTATTACTTATTCCTTAAGCGGATCTACCACAGGAGAGGGAGAAGACAGTTTAGCAGGAGTTGTATTTAACTTAGGCGTAACTACCGTAACTTGGACCGTAACAGATAACAGTGATAATTCAATTGAATGTTCCTACACAGTAACCGTAAACGATAGTGAAGATCCAGTATTTGTAGTAAGTTGTACTACAATTGGCGATCAAGAAGTTGATACCGATGATGGCGTAAATACTTATGCACATTCCGGAACCGAATGGGATGTAACCGCAATTGATAATGACGGAGTTGCCAGTATTACTTATTCCTTAAGCGGATCTACCACAGGAGAGGGAGAAGATAGTTTAGCAGGAGTTGTATTTAACTTAGGCGTAACTACCGTAACCTGGACCGTAACAGATAACAGTGATAATTCAATTGAATGTTCCTACACAATAACCGTAAACGATAGTGAAGATCCAGTATTTGTAGTAAGTTGTACTACAATTGGCGATCAAGAAGTTGATACCGATGATGGCGTAAATACTTATACACATTCCGGAACCGAATGGGATGTAACCGCAATTGATAATGACGGAGTTGCCAGTATTACTTATTCCTTAAGCGGATCTACCACAGGAGAGGGAGAAGATAGTTTAGCAGGAGTTGTATTTAACTTAGGCGTAACTACCGTAACTTGGACCGTAACAGATAACAGTGATAATTCAATTGAATGTTCCTACACAGTAACCGTAAACGATAGTGAAGATCCAGTGTTTGTAGTAAGTTGTACTACAATTGGCGATCAAGAAGTTGATACCGATGATGGCGTAAATACTTATACACATTCCGGAACCGAATGGGATGTAACCGCAATTGATAATGACGGAGTTGCCAGTATTACTTATTCCTTAAGCGGATCTACCACAGGAGAGGGAGAAGATAGTTTAGCAGGAGTTGTATTTAACTTAGGCGTAACTACCGTAACTTGGACCGTAACAGATAACAGTGATAATTCAATTGAATGTTCCTACACAGTAACCGTAAACGATAGTGAAGATCCAGTATTTACTTTAGATTGTACTACAATTGGCGATCAAGAAGTTGATACCGATGATGGCGTAAATACTTATGCACATTCCGGAACCGAATGGGATGTAACCGCAATTGATAATGACGGAGTTGCCAGTATTACTTATTCCTTAAGCGGATCTACCACAGGAGAGGGAGAAGATAGTTTAGCAGGAGTTGTATTTAACTTAGGCGTAACTACCGTAACTTGGACCGTAACAGATAACAGTGATAATTCAATTGAATGTTCCTACACAGTAACCGTAAACGATAGTGAAGATCCAGTATTTACTTTAGATTGTACTACAATTGGCGATCAAGAAGTTGATACTGATGATGGCGTAAATACTTATACACATTCCGGAACCGAATGGGATGTAACCGCAATTGATAATGACGGAGTTGCCAGTATTACTTATTCCTTAAGCGGATCTACCACAGGAGAGGGAGAAGATAGTTTAGCAGGAGTTGTATTTAACTTAGGCGTAACTACCGTAACCTGGACCGTAACAGATAACAGTGATAATTCAATTGAATGTTCCTACACAGTAACCGTAAACGATAGTGAAGATCCAGTATTTGCTAGTAGAGTTGTACTACAATTGGCGATCAAGAAGTTGATACTGATGATGGCGTAAATACTTATACACATTCCGGAACCGAATGGGATGTAACCGCAATTGATAATGACGGAGTTGCCAGTATTACTTATTCCTTAAGCGGATCTACCACAGGAGAGGGAGAAGATAGTTTAGCAGGAGTTGTATTTAACTTAGGCGTAACTACCGTAACTTGGACAGTAACAGATAATAGTGGCAATTCAATTGAATGTTCCTACACCGTAACCGTAAACGATAGTGAAGATCCGGTATTTGTAGTAAGTTGTACCACAATTGGTGATCAAACAGTAAATACTGATGATGGAGTTAATACTTATACCAATTCAGGTACCTCATGGGATGTAGTAGCCAGTGATAATGACGGAGTTGCCAGTATTACTTATTCCTTAAGCGGATCTACCACAGGAGAGGGAGAAGACTAGTTTAGCAGGAGTTGTATTTAACTTAGGCGTAACTACCGTAACTTGGACAGTAACAGATAATAGTGGTAATTCAATTGAATGTTCCTACACAGTAACCGTAAACGATAGTGAAGATCCAGTATTTATCTTAGATTGTACTACAATTGGCGATCAAGAAGTTGATACAGATGATGGCGTAAATACTTATACACATTCCGGAACCGAATGGGATGTAACCGCAATTGATAATGACGGAGTTGCCAGTATTACTTATTCCTTAAGCGGATCTACCACAGGAGAGGGAGAAGATAGTTTAGCAGGAGTTGTATTTAACTTAGGCGTAACTACCGTAACCTGGACCGTAACAGATAACAGTGATAATTCAATTGAATGTTCCTACACAGTAACCGTAAACGATAGTGAAGATCCAGTATTTGTAGTAAGTTGTACTACAATTGGTGATCAAGAAGTAAGATACAGATGATGGGTGAACTACTTATACACATTCAGGTACCTAATGGGATGTATAGCAACGGATAATGATGGCATTGCCAGTATTACTTTACACATTAAGTGGCGCTACCACAGGAAGGCAGAAGCACCAGTTTAAACGAGTGTATCGTTTAACTTAGGCGTAACCACCGTAACCTGGACCGTAACAGATAACAGTGATAATTCAATTGAATGTTCCTACACAGTAACCGTAAACGATAGTGAAGATCCAGTATTTGTAGTAAGTTGTACTACAATTGGCGATCAAGAAGTTGATACAGATGATGGCGTAAATACTTATACACATTCCGGAACTGAATGGGATGTAACGCAATTGATAATGACGGAGTTGCCAGTATTACTTATTCCTTAAGCGGATCTACCACAGGAGAGGGAGAAGATAGTTTAGCTTAGATGGTGTAATGTTTAACTTAGGTGTTACAGTAGTAACTTGGACAGCAACCGATATTAGCGGTAATAGTGCAGAATGTTCATATAGTGTAACTGTAGAAGATACGGAAGCTCCTGTACTTATTGTAAGTTGTTCAGATATTGATGATCAAACAGTTGAAACCTTAGCTGGAGAAAACTACTATATTAATTCCGGAACCGGTTGGGATGTAGTAGCCGAAGATAATGTAGGCATTGCAACTATTACTTGGACGTTAAGCGGTGCAACTATGGGCGAAGGCTCTAATACATTAGATAATGCTTTATTTAATGTAGGCGAAACTTTAGTTACATGGTTAGTTGTAGATATCTATGGTAATTCAGTTACCTGTTCATTCACCGTAACTGTAGAAGATAATGAAGCGCCAATCTTTATCGTAGATTGTGATGCAATCGGTGATCAAACAGTAACTATTGGCTTTGATGAAACTACTTATACGCATGTGGGTACCGGTTGGGATGTATTTACTACAGATAACGTAGGCATTGGTAGCAAAACATGGAAGTTTACCGGTGCAACCGAAACAGAAGGTTCCATGACTATCGATGGTGCAATCTTTAATGTAGGTACTACTATTGTTACTTGGACAATCACCGACTTAAGCGGTAACACAATCGAGTGTAGTTATAGTGTTACAGTAACGCAAGAAGAAGACTTAGATCCTTACTTTATCGTATCTTGTGATGAAATAGGTGATCAAGAAGTATCGTTACCAGGCGATGAAACTACTTACACTCATGCAGGTACATCATGGGATGTAACCGCAGGCGATGACATGGGTATTGCCAGTTTAGTTTGGGAATTATCCGGTTCAACAGAAGGTAGTGGCAGCATCAGCTTAGATGGTGTAACGTTTAACCTAGGAGTAACCACAGTACGTTGGACAGCTACGGATGTTACAGGTAATGTAATCGAGTGTAGTTATACAGTTACCGTCTATGGCGGAACTACTTTAACTATCACCGGCGATACAGAAATCTGTTTAGGTGAAGCTATGGTATTAACAGCAGTTGCATCAGGTGAAGAAGTAGTATCATACTTATGGAGTACAGGCGAAACTACTGCTACTATCACTAGATGGCCAATGGAGAGCACAGTATTTAGTGTAACTGTAGTAAATATTCATGGAGTATCAACGACAGCTTCCGTAGAAGTAATAGTACACGCGTTACCGGAAGTAACAATAGATATTGAATATAAAGATACATATTGTATTGAAGAACCTGTACGCTTAACCGCAGTTAACTTAACGGCAGATGATATCGTATCATACTTATGGAGTACAGGTGAAACTACAGAAAGCATTGATTATGTACCAAGTTATGGCTTAAATGGCGACAACTATGTAACGGTAACAGTTACAAATGAATATGGCTGCGACTTTACAGCAGACATTACATTTACAGCAGAAGATTGCTACCATATTCCAGTAATCGTTTATCCTAATCCTGCAGATGATCATATCATCATCGAAGGAGGCTTTACAAAGATTACCTTATTAGATGAAGCCGGTAACTTGATCTTATGGAAATATGCCGATGAAGGTACATATTATATGAATATAGATGTATCATATTTAGCATCAGGTACATACGTAGTATACATTGAATTATTAGATGGAAGGTTTGATACAAAGAAGATCATTATCTATCATCAATAAAATGAATAAATGTATATTACTGTAATACGTTAAAAAAAAGGGTTGCAATTTTGCAACCCCTTTTTTTTAACTTCAAAAATTAAAATTTGTAAAAAATTGACTAATAATTTCATTTTTTTTTCATTTATTACTTTAATATTATTTTTTTTATTACTTAGAAATTATTATATTTGCATGTTAAGTTAATATTTAATCTTTTTATTATGACAAAAACTTATAGTTCTAATGAATTGATGAGCATGGAAGAAAGATACGGTGCTCATAATTATCATCCTTTACCGGTAGTTCTTGCAAAAGGTAAAGCTGCAAAAGTTTGGGATGTTGAAGGTAACGAATATTATGATTTCTTATCTGCTTATTCAGCAGTTAACCAAGGACATTGCCATCCTAAAATTGTTAAGGCAATGGTTGAACAAATCCAAATAATGACCTTAACTTCACGTGCATTTTACAATGACGCATTAGGTCCATACGAAAAATTTATTACGGATTACTTTGGATACGATAAGGTATTACCTATGAATACAGGTGCAGAAGCAGATGAAACAGCATTAAAGCTTGCAAGAAAATGGGGATATGAGAAAAAAGGAATACCGGAAAATCAAGCAAAAATAATTTGCTGTGAAGGAAACTTTCACGGTAGAACTATTACTATAGTATCTATGTCAGTAGATCCTGATGCCTATAATAATTATGGTCCTTTTACTCCCGGTTTTATAAAAATACCTTATAATGATGTAGATGCATTAAAGGCAGAATTGGAAAAAGATTCAGCAAACATTGCAGGTTTTATTTTAGAACCAATCCAAGGAGAAGCAGGTGTTTACGTTCCGGATGAAGGTTATTTGAAAAAATGCTATGATTTATGTAAACAACATAACGTTTTATTTATTGCAGACGAAGTGCAAACAGGTATTGCCAGAACAGGTAAATTATTAGCTTGTGATCACGAAGGTGTTCGTCCTGATATATTAATTTTAGGAAAAGCTCTTTCAGGTGGTGCGATGCCAATTTCAGCAGTTTTAGCCGATGATGATATTATGTTATGCATTAAACCTGGTCAACATGGTTCTACTTTTGGAGGTAATCCGGTTGCATGTAAAGTTGCAATAGCAGCATTAAATGTAGTTAAAGAAGAAAATTTAGCTGAACGTGCAGAATATTTAGGTAAAATTTTCCGTGAAGAAATAGGAAAATGCAAATCTGATATGATAGAGCTTATTAGAGGTAAAGGTCTGTTAAATGCAGTAATTATTAAACCTAAAAATGGAAAAGAAGCTTGGGATGTATGCTTGAAGATGAAAGAAAATGGAGTTTTAGCAAAACCGACACATCAACATATAATTAGATTTGCTCCTCCATTAGTTATTTCAGAAGAAGAATTAAGAGATGCAGTAAGAAGAATAATTAAATCTATAGAATTTTTCGGATAAACTTTGTAAAGATAAAAAAAAATATTATCTTTGCAGGCTAAAATATTATGGTTATTTATCATGAAAAATAAATTGGTCTTAAAAACAGCAGATTTATATAATTTGGATTGTAACCATAATATTTCTTTTGATATAGACGGAGAGTTCTTTAAAAGTTATGGCAATATTGATTTTGAAGACAGTAGATTTAATGTTGCTGTGACGTCTCAACTTGTAGACTCTTCTATTATTTTAGATGTAAAAATTATAGGAGAAGTAAATGTTGATTGCGATAGATGTTGTATGCCTCTGTTAGTTCCTATGGAAATAAAAGAAAATATTCTTATTTTAAAAGAGGATGATAATACAGAGGTCCAAGATGAAGACTTAGTTATATTTATATCAGAAGGAACAACGGTTGTGGATATCTCGGATATGGTTTATGATTTTATTGTACTTAACCTTCCAATGCAAAATATTCACCCCGATGATGAAAATGGAAATAGCACTTGTGATGCAAGGCAATTACAAATTTTAGAAAAATATTTAAAAAAAGATATAATTGATCCCCGTTGGGAAGATTTAAAAAAGATTAAGTTTAATTAAAAAATAAATAGAAATGGCACATCCAAAAAGAAAAACATCATCTGCAAAAAGAGATAAAAGAAGAGCTCATCATGCGCTTAAAACTCCTCAATTGGCAGTATGTCCTACAACAGGAGAAGTTCATCAATACCATAGAGCTTATATGGTAGATGGTGATCTATATTATAAAGGAAAAATGATTGTTGAAGGTAAAATGAATGTAAAATAAGTGTTAAAATGAAAAGAATTATTAGTACTAAAAATGCACCGGCAGCTATAGGACCTTATAGCCAAGCTGTTGAAGTTAATAATATGTTATTCATATCAGGTCAAATACCTGTTAATCCGGCGGATGGCACAATCCCTGAAGATGTACAAGGACAAACTAAGCAAGTTATGGAAAACATTGGTGCTATATTAAAAGAAGCAGGTTATACATTTGATAATGTTATTAAATGTACTTGTTTTTTAACGGATATGAATAATTTTGTTCCTTTTAACGAAATATATGGTAAATATTTTACTTCGAATCCACCAGCAAGAGCTGCTTTTGGAGTTGTATCTTTACCTAAGGGTGTATTAGTAGAAGTTGAAGCAATTGCAGCAAAATAAATTTGTAGTTGTTTTCAACATTAGTATAGAAAAATCGTTATAGTGTCTTTACATTATAACGATTTTTTTTTTGAGTATTAATAGTTATAAATAAAATGTTATAAAATAAATTAATACTTTTTAAGAAACATTAGTTATTTTATTTTTTTTGTAAAAAAGTAGTTTGTAATTTTTATGTTATATTTGCAATGTTCTTAAAGAGAATAGAATAAGAAAAATTAAGATATATGAAAAAGTTTATCAATATAGTTATATTATCACTTCTTTGTTTAGTAGTAACAGCCCAAAATAAAAACGCTACAATTCGCGGGTTTGTTTATAACGAAAGTTCTGGTGAACCTGTAATATTTGCTAATGTTTATTGTTATAAAACAACTTATGGAGCTCCAACTGATTTAAACGGATATTTTGTTATTTCCAATATTCCTGCGGATGATTATATTTTATATGTGACAGCAGTAGGATATGATACTGTTAAGATGAATATCTCACTTAATCCGAACGAGGTTAGAGACGTTAAAGTTTATGTCAACGAATCTGCGATTAGTTTAGAAACGTTTAATATAACGGCCGAAAGTCAAAGTGCAAAAAATCATGTTAATACAGGTGTTATTAACATTACTGCTAAACAAGTGGAAAAGATACCTACTATTGGTGGACAAGCAGATATTGCCCAATATTTACAAGTGTTACCCGGTGTTATTTTTACCGGAGATCAGGGGGGGCAACTTTATATTAGGGGAGGATCACCTGTACAAAATAAAGTATTATTGGATGGTATGGTTATTTATAATCCTTTCCATTCAATAGGATTATTTTCTGTTTTTGATAATGATATATTGCGTAGTATAGATGTTTATAGCAGTGGCTTTGGTGCGGAGTTTGGAGGAAGAGTTTCTTCTGTTATGGATTTTAGAACTATAGATGGCAATAAACGACGTCATAAAGGTAAAATTGGAGCAACTACTTTTGGAGTCCAAGGAATGTTCGAAGGCCCCCTAAAAAAGCTTACCGATGAAAGTCCCGTTTCGTTAACTTATGTGCTTTCTGGGAAAGCTTCTTATTTAGATAAAACTTCACAGATAGTTTATCCGTATGCATGTACAGATGAAAATGGATTACCATTCTCATTTTTAGATATTTATAGCAAGATATCCTTAGGTTTGGATAATGGGAGTAAGATTAATATTTTTGGATTCAGTTATAATGATAAAGTAGATAATTTTAAAGGATTAGCTTCATATAATTGGAACTCATATGGTGGAGGAATGAACTTTATGTTTTTACCAGGGAAAACCCCTTCCATCATAGAAGGTACTGTAGCATATTCTGAATATAAAAGTGGCATGCAAGGGTTAGACAGTTTACCTCGTAATAGTAGTATTTCAGGCTTTAATATTAACGTAGCCATGACATATTTTTTAGGTAAACATAGCATTAAATACGGTTTAGATTTAAACGGTATGAATACAAAATATAGTTTTAAAAGCCCATCTTTATTCACTATCGATCACGAAGATTATTCTGCAGAATTAAGTGGATTTATTTCTTCATTATTAAAGCCGGGTAGATGGGTGATTGAGCCAGGTTTAAGAATATCTTATTATGCATCTTTATCCGAAATCAGTTTAGAACCCAGATTTGCCGTTAAATACAATATTTTAGATAACTTGAGAGTAAAATTGTCGGGAGGTATGTATTCACAAAATCTAATTAGTGCAACTTCCGATAGAGATGTAGTAAATATGTTTTATGGATTTATAGGATCTCCAAATCCATTACCAAAATATTTTGGCGAGAAAGAAATTAAATCTAAACTCCAAAAAAGTCAGCATGCAGTTTTTGGTATTGAGTACGATCCTATAAATCATCTTACCCTAAATTTAGAGGTTTATTATAAAAATTTCTCACAGTTAACTAATATCAACAGAAATAAAATTTACGATGATAGCGAAGAAAATTTAGATAAACCTGAAAATTTACGTAGAACTTATATTGTAGAAAAAGGCAAAGCCGCCGGTGTAGATTTATCTGCAAAATATGATTATAAAAACTTATATATTTGGGCAGTTTATTCCTTAGGCTTTGTTGACAGATTTGACGGTGAACAAACTTACCCAACTCACTTTAACAGGTTACATAATATCAATTTATTAACCACATATACTACTGGTAAGAAAAAAGATTGGGATTTTAGTTTAAGGTGGAACTTTGGTAGTGGATTTCCGTTCACCTTAGTAGCAGGTTTTTATGAGCATCTGGATTTGGATGATATATTCGGTGATTTTACTACAGAAAACGGTGATATAGGTATAATATACGATGATTTAATAAATGCAGGTAGATTATCCAATTATCATAGATTAGATCTTGATGTTAAAAAAACTTTCTTTTTAGGTGGAACAATGAAGTTAGATGTTAGTTTAAGTGTAACTAATTTATATAATAGAAAAAATATTTTCTATATAGATAGGATAACAGGACAAAAAGCTTATCAGTTACCTATTATGCCGAGTTTAGGAATTGTATTTTCTTATTAATACTATTATGGAGTATTCAGGTGTTGTTATAAAATCTACAGGAAGTTGGTATACTGTTGATACAGGAGATAATATAGTTAATTGTAGAATTAAAGGAAGGTTTAAAATTTCCGATATCAAAACTACTAATCCTGTTGCTGTAGGTGATAAAGTAAAATTTATCATGATAGAAAACGATGATGCCGGTCTTATTACTGAAATTTTACCTCGTGAGAATTTTATTATTCGTAAAGCTACTAAGCTCTCAAAATCGAGCCACATCATTGCTTCCAATATAGATAGATGTATTGTTATTGCTACAGTTGCAAAACCTAAAACATCTACCGGTTTTATTGATAGATTATTAACAACAGCAGAAGCTTATCATATACCTTCTATCATTGTTTTTAATAAATATGATTTATATGATGAAGAAGAATTAGCAAGATTGCACCATTTAATTAAAATGTACTATTCCGTAGGGTATCCTGTTATTATTACATCAACAAAAACAAACAAAGGGTTAGATAAGTTTAAACATGCCTTACAGAATAAAGTCTCATTATTGACAGGCCATTCAGGGGTAGGAAAATCTGCTTTAATTAATTGTATTCAACCTAATTTGAATTTAAAGGAAGGTGAAATCTCCCAAACATATGAAAAAGGTAAACACACCACAACATTTGCAACTATGTATAAGTTAACCTTTGGAGGGTATATTATTGATACACCAGGTATTAAAGAATTCGGATTAACTAATTTCGATAGAGCGGAAGTAGCAGATAGATTTCCTGAAATGCGTAAATATCGTAATAAATGTAAATTTAATAATTGTACTCATACTAATGAACCTGATTGTGCAGTTTTAGAAGCAGTTGCTAAGAACGAGATTTACGAAGAACGATATATTAATTATTTAAACATCTTAGAAGACGATTATTTTGATGAGTAAATATGAGAGTAGTAATTCAAAGAGTAAGTAAGGCAAGTGTTGTTGTAGATTCTAAAATAGTAGGGCAAATCTCTAAAGGTTTCATGATTTTAGTGGGTTTTGAAGATGATGATACCTCAGAGGATATTAAATGGCTATCCAGTAAAATTGTAAAATTAAGAGTATTCCCAGATGAAAATGATGTAATGAATAAGTCTATTTTAGAAGTGGGAGGAAATATTTTATTAGTTAGTCAATTTACATTACACGCATCTACTAAAAAAGGTAACAGACCCTCATATATCAGAGCTGCTAAAAATGATATTGCAGAACCGTTATATAATGAGTTCGCAGAAGAATTATCCAAATGGATGAACAAAACTATTCAAACAGGAATATTTGGTGCAGATATGCAAGTGGAATTAATTAATGATGGTCCTGTAACTATTATTATAGATACTAAATTAAAAGAGTAGTATATTTAAAATTCTATAGCTTTCCAAGCTACAATTTTATGTTAATATTTGTTATTCTATAGCTTTCCAAGCTATATTTTATGTTAATATTTATTAAAAAGGAGTGACAATTTAGCCATTAAAAGATTAATGATTGAGTACTCATTTAATTATTAATCTTAAATTTTTTATTATGGCTAACAATAATAAATATTGTCAATTAATGAAGCCGGGTTATGATTATCATGTTTATAATCAAGGAAATAACGGCGAAAATATCTTCAAAAGAAGAGATGATCGAATCAGATTTGAGGTGTATTTATATGGTTATATGCAAGATGTAGTCAATTTTTACACAATCTCATTGCAAAAGAACCACTTTCATCTTGTAATTCAGGTAAAATCTGTAGAGGAAATTTTAGCAAAAGTAGATGAAGATGAATTGCTTCAAGATTTTGTAGAACGTCTTGATAGTGAAGATGAAGAGTACATTGCAAGTAGAGTTGTAAGTGAATTATTCCGTAGGTTTTTTATGAGCTTTGCAATTTTCTTTAATCTAAAATATAAACGTACAGGAAGTTTATTTAGAAAAAGCTTTAAGAGAATCTGGTTGCATGACTTACAGTATTTACGCGATTGCATAGTTTATGTAAATCGGAATGTCACGCATCATAATCCTCGACTTAGCTATAAGACCTATGAATGGTGCTATTACAGCAGGTTTTTAGACGATGATTTTATCGAAAGTTTAAAAGGAACTTTTTTTGAATTTGAAAAGATCTTTGGCAGCAAAAAGAATTTTATCTATTTGCATGAACGCAAAGATTTATACGATGCCAATTACTCTATAGAGTAGTTGAAATCGGCCCTATCTCCGGGAAAAGAGAACTTATTATCCGTATGTACTCAGTATGTATTTTTTAACATACAGCCCTTCGTATGTCCAATACAGTCGAAAAAATCCTCAAAAAATTTTTCCTACAATTATTTTTCAAAATTTTCCAATTTTTTCGAAAAAAATGTCTAAAAAAATGATTTTTTTGATGAAAAAAGTCAAAAAAATGCGAAAAAAACTTATCGAAATTAGAAAATTTCAATTTTTAATTATCAGCTTAGAAAGCTATTAAATAGAAAGCTATTAAATAGAAAGCTATTAAAAAAAAACACTCTAAATTTTATTGACTTTGCTTTTTAGATTTACAATGAACTTGTACAGTACTTGGCCCTTGCGATTGAGACCAAATCATAAAAAATATACCAGCAATTATAAATGGAATAGACAAAATCTGCCCCATATTTAAAGTTAATGAATTTTCAAAAGATACTTGGGGGTTTTTAATAAATTCCACTAAAAAGCGGAATGCGAAAATCATTATTAAAAACAATCCAAACAAAAAACCTCTTTTAGGTTTGCTTTGTTTGCGTTTATATATTACGATAAGTACTATGTAAGTTATTATACAAGATATAGCTTCATATATTTGAGTAGGGTGTTTTGGTACTGTTTCCCCGTTTCTGAAGAATACTACTCCCCAAGGTAGAGATGTTTCTATACCATAAATTTCGGAGTTGGTAAAGTTTCCTAATCTAATAAATGCTCCGGCAATCGCAACTCCAATTACTAATCTATCGAAAAACCAGATTGGATCAAATTTATACTTTTTGCCTAAGATTATAACTGTAATAATTAATGCAATTGCTGCTCCATGACTTGCTAAGCCACCTTCCCATATCTTTAAAATTTCTATTGGATTAGATAAATAATATGATGGTTCGTAGAATAAACAATGACCGAGACGTGCACCTATGACTACTGCTAAAAATATCCATAAACTTATTTTATCTAATTCTTTTTGTAAAGCATTTTCCTTTTTAAAAGTTTTTACTACCGATAAGTAGCCAAGATATAAACCTAAGGCAAATAAAACTCCATACCATACTATATGTATGTTAGAATTTGGAAATACTTTGGGGTTAAAATTCCAATTTATATAATTAAAAATAAACATAACAATTTTTTTATTTCACAAAAATACTAAAAATTAGTGACATTTTATTCAATTCAAGATTAATTATAAATCACATATGTTTAATTTTAATTTGATAATTATGAAGGATGAATTATTTTATACGATGGCATTAACATTAGTCCCTAACGTTGGAGTAGTGAGGGCTAAAAAGCTAATATCGTTATGTGGGAGTGCTTACAATACTTATAAAGAAGTAGATGTTTTAAAGAAAATCTATAAAGAAAATTCATATATATTCGAAGGTCTGCGAAATAAAGAAGTTTTAAATAGAACAGAGAAAGAGATGGATTATATCATTAATAATTCAGTTAGAGTGTTAACATATTTAGATGAAAATTATCCGTCAAAACTTAGAGAGTGTGAAGATTGTCCAATAGTTTTATATGTAAAAGGTAATGTATTACCTAAGATGTCTAAAATTATTTCTATTGTTGGAACCAGAAAAATGACACAATATGGGAGATATATGTGTAATAAAATAATTAGCGAATTAACCATAAACGATATTGGAATTGCAAGCGGGTTAGCATTTGGTGTAGATACTGCAGCTCACAAATTTTCGTTAAAACATAAAATTCCGACATTTGCTATCCTTGGTAGCGGATTAAAAAATATTTATCCATATCAAAACAATGCTTTAGCTAATAAAATTTTGGATGAAGGTTGTATTATTACAGAGTTTATGTCGGACACTATTCCTGATAAGTTTAATTTTCCCAAACGGAATAGAATAATTGCCGGTATTGCAGATGTAGTGTTAGTTGTTGAGTCCGCAGAAAAAGGCGGTTCACTTATAACTGCCGATATTGCTAGTAGTTATAGTAGAGAAGTTTGTGCTGTTCCCGGTAGGGTAACGGATTTTTGTTCGGTAGGGACTAATTTGTTAATTAAAAACCAAAAGGCAGTAGTGGTACATTCAGGTTTAGATATTATAGAATTAATGAATTGGGATAATAAATTGTCTTATACTAAAAAGCCTAAAATAGTCTTAGAAAATTTTACTGAGATAGAGCAACAAATTTTGAAAATTTTGATAGATAAAGGTGAGTGTAGTTTAGACGATTTAATATTAATTACTAAAAAATCTTCCGGTGAGTTATCTTTACATTTATTAAAGTTGGAATTATCCGGCTTAGTTAAGTGTTTGCCTGGGAACAACTATATTTTGTTGCAATAGAATTTGAGGGTATTGTTAGTTTTATGCAGAGATAAAAAAATTATAATCATATAATCGCATATTCAAATATATACAACTATATGATTATAATTTAATAATTATATTAGAGTTAGAGTTAATTACAATTGTATGTTATAACGTGTCTGAAACATTTCACTTGCAAAAGTAAACTTATCAGTTAACTCTTGAATAAATTCGGTATCCCCACTGTTAAATGTTTGAACATCATTTATTAAAGCATATAAGATAGAGATGTTAAGATAAGCATCTTCTTGATAATATGCACAAAACTTAGGTTTTAAAGATAAATAATAATTAGTTTCGTTATAATATTTATCAAAAAGTTTTCTAATTATCTCATTTCCTTTTTCGATTTGTCCTGCTTTATAATAAACTTCTGCATAGGATTTATGCCAATATTCCAATGGAATTTTATCATCTGGGAAATACTCCATTGCTTTATCTATTATTAAGGCAGCAGAATCGGGTCTATTATTATTCGCTAATGCTAAGGCTGCTCTGTAAAAGTTTTGTCGAACCATGTTGCTGTTTCGTTCAGATTCTCTATCTACAACTACTTTTTCATTATTTAAATTGCCCCATTCCGTATATTCTTCACCTAACAATTTATAAGAATTCTCAAAGTCTACATTGCCTAATTCCTTTCTGCCTAAGATATTTTGATTTAAACTATCAGGAAGTATTACGGGCATAAATCTGTAAACTATCCCATCTAGGTAACAATAATCTATAACATTAAATGAGCCTTTTACAGTTTGTGGGTTTGTAAAGTATAATGGTCTGTCCCAATCAAAAGTAGCTATAAAATCGAATAATAATAAATCGTTTTTATAAAGATTATTAGCTTCTACATCCCAAACTATCTCATCAACAATATAATCTGCATATTCAGGAGGAACTATTCCGTTTTTTAAACATTTCTCTTTATTAACTTTTAAAGAAAATCTTTTTAAAGGGAATGTATTAATTGGTTTACCTTCACGTTGATTATATTGAAAACTCCCCTTCTTAAGTAGTTTGATATAAGATGATATATCAGCTGTAGCAGAAGGATTATTATTTAACGGTCTGTAAAAAATTATATCATTCACACCTTTGTAGTAATCTTCTTTTTCTAAGGTTAAAGGTAATTTTTCGGAATCATAAACTTTACGCATCATTTGATGTGCATACCAATCACTTGCTGATAACATAAAGTTGACTACTCTTACGTCGGTTCTATATCCTTCTACCTCTTGAACATACCATAATGGAAATGTATCATTATCTCCCGTGCATATTAATACGGAGTTGGGTAAACATCCGGTTAAATAGTTTTTAGCAAAGTCGCATGCAGCATATTTTCCGCTTCTGTTATGATCATCCCATCCTTGTTGAGCCATCAAAACGGGAGCTGCAAATAAACAAATACTGAATGTAATTGCTAAGTTGGCTTTTTCGTTTTTAATAATTTTTTTAAACATATTGGAAATTCCTAAAACCCCAAAGCCAATCCATATTGCAAAGGCGTAGAACGATGCTGCATATGCATAATCTCGTTCACGCGGTTGATACGGCGTTTGATTTAAATATACTACGATAGCTAATCCCGTCATTATAAACAACCATAATACAATTAATGCATTATAAGAGTTTTTTCTAAAATGATAAAACATTCCAATTAATCCAATAATTAATGGCAAAAAGAAGAAAGTATTTCTTGAAGGATTTTTCTTTAAAGAATCAGGCTTTGATTTTTGATCACCTAATCGCATGCTATCTAAGAAATTAATTCCTGAAATCCAGTTTCCGTTTGCTAAATCTCCATGTCCTTCTATATTGTTTTGACGTCCAACAAAATTCCACATGAAATACCTAAAATACATATGGTTAACTTGATAGGAGAAAAAGAATCTTAAGTTTTCTGCAAAAGTAGGTTTGTATAAAATTTGATTTCCACCTTGTGAAGGAACTTGTATAGGTCTTCCTTTAATATTTCCCCAATCTTTATATGCTTCAACGTGTCGTTGATCACTGCTATGCATTCTTGGGAAAATAGTACAAAAATCTTTGTAGTAAACAGGTTTAACTGTTGTAACAGTACCATCGTCAGTAACTATGTATTTGCCTGTCTTAATATCTTTTGCATAAGCTTTATTTCCTGGTTTTACATCTTCAACCGGAGCATTATAGTAATTGCCGTAAACTAAAGGGGTGTCACCATATTGCTCTCTATTTAAATAGGATAGTAAACTCAATGCATCGGAGGGGCTCCCTTCATTTATAGGGGTATTAGTTTTAGCTCTGATAACAATAATAAAGAAAGTGGAATAACCTATTAGTAAATATACAAACGAGATAACTACAGTATTCCATAAAGTAGATTTCTTTTTAACTGTAAAGAACCATGCTAATGCTATAATAGCAGTTAGTAATACAAAGTAAATAATAGTACCAGCATTAAACGGTAACCCTACTTTATTTACAAAGAATAATTCAAAATAACCTGCTAATTTTACTAATAAAGGTATTATTAAGAATAATATTATTGCAATTATTACAAACGATAATAATATTGTTAAAATAGTTCCCCAAACTGTAGGTTTGTCTTTTATCTTATAGTATACAACTAAAGATACTGCTGTAATAGTTAGTAAGTTAAGTAAGTGAACTCCAATAGATAAACCGATGATAAAAGATATAAATATTATCCATCTGTCAGCATCCCTTTCGTTATCATTTAAATCCCATTTTAGAATTGCCCAAAACACAATTGCAGTACACAAAGATGACATTGCATAAACTTCTCCTTCTACAGCAGAAAACCAAAATGTATCCGAAAAAGTATAAGCTAATGCACCTATAGCACCGGCAGCCATGATATACCACATTTTGATGCTGTTTTCTTTATTTCCTAACTGCTCTATAGCTATATTAGGTGCTATTACTTTTCGTGCAAGCATTGTAATAGTCCAGAATAAAAATAGGATAGTGAAACTACTGCATAAGCCCGACATAATATTAATCATTAGAGCAACTTTTTCTACATTTCCAAAAGCAAATAATGAGAAAAAACTGCCTAATAATTGAAATGTTGGTGCCCCCGGTGGATGACCTACTTGAAGTTTACTTGCTGTTGCGATATATTCACCGCAATCCCACCAACTTGTAGTTGGTTCTAAAGTTAACATGTAAGTTACCGTTGCTATTGCAAAAATTATCCAGCCGGTAATGTTATTTATTCGTTTGTATTTGTTCATAACAATGAAATTGTTTAATCTTACAAAGATAGTATCTTTTTTAAAAAAAACTATAAATAATTTTTATTAAGTATAAGAATAAAAAAAATTTTTTTCTAAAAATGTGTATATATTAAAAAAATGTTGTACATTTGCAACATCAAAAAAGAACAAATTAGTTTGTCCGATGGTGTAATTGGCAACACGTCTGATTTTGGTTCAGAAGAGTCCAGGTTCGAGACCTGGTCGGACAACAAAATAAGGTATTTATAATATTTTAATTTACATGTGTAATTCAAAACGTGTACTAAACATTGATTAGTACACGTTTTTTATGTCTTAACCTAAATTTGAAATGCAATTTTGTTCTTTTTTAATCAATCTTTCTTATTTATTTAATATAAAAATTATTATTATTTTTGCATAATAACTGTATTGTTTTATTGTTGTTTAACAATATAAGTTATTGGAATTAAAAAATATTTAGCTGATGAGAAACAAATCGAGATATGTAATTAATAAAGATTTAAATTTGTCTCCTGATAAATGCATTGGGTTTTCTACACTTTTGCAGCCATTCCAGATTGCTGATATATTAAATAAAATATTAGATATAGAATTATACAGAATTTCGGACTTAGTTCAAATTAATTCCTTTGTGGAAGAGAGTTCCGATTCGATGCCGTTATTCAATAAAACTCCCTCAAAAACAGAATTTCATCATCAATTTTATTATTATTATGATGACCTTTATAGAACAGATTATATATTACTTCAGAATAAATCTTTAAATAATTGTATAATAAATGAATTAAAAAAATACGATAACCTTTTGTTTATTATTGATGATTCGCAAAACTCATTAGAATGTGTTTTAGAAAATTCAAAGTCTATAGTGAACACTTATAGTGTAATTTTAGATTTAAATGAGTCAAAAAATTTAAGTGATATTTTAGATACCTTAGAAGAAATAGAAATGCACTTAATTCAAGAAAGTGTTAAGTTAAAATAACCAATTCAAGAGTATATTAATAATCTTAAGTAACAATTAAAACCTTAAAGGTCAAAATATTGGAATTATTAATAATTTCTAGAAATATTAACCCAAAAAATATTTATGGCAAGAAAATTCAAAAAGAAATATTATACGGTGTGGTTAGGAAATAGCACAGGTGTTTTTGAAAGTTGGGACGAATGTAAAAAAGCTATAGACGGATATAAAGGTGCAAAGTATAAATCCTTTCTATCTAAAGAAGAAGCTATTAATGCTTTAAATAGTGATTATAAAAACTATTACGGTAAACCTAAAGGTCAATTCGATTTAGATTTATTGCCTGACAATAATAAACCTATAAACCCCAGTATCTCTGTAGATGCTGCCTGCTCCGGTAATCCCGGAAAAGTAGAATTTAGAGGAGTGGAAACTTATTCAAAAGCTGAGGTGTTTAATCATGGACCTTATGACGAAGGAACTGTTAATATAGGTGAGTTTTTAGCCATAGTTAGTGCATTAGCATATCTTAATAAAGGTCCTGAACCTTGCGATTGGCCTATTTATTCCGATTCCAAAACTGCAATAGCTTGGGTTAAAAATAAAAAGGCAAATACTAAATTAATTAAAACTAAAAAGAACGAAAAGTTATTTAATATCATAAAACGTGCAGAGCTTTGGTTGCAGAATAATACTTTCGACAATAAAATAATTAAGTGGGATACCGTAAATTGGGGTGAAATTCCGGCAGATTTTAACAGAAAGTGATAAGATTTTTTTTGTTAAAACTTTTTATCAAGGATTACAGATTCTATTATTAACGCACATTAACGCAGTCTTTATTCTTCTGAATTTAGTGCTTTAGATTTTTTAGAACTTTTTATTCCACTAAAAACTAAATACGCAACAAATAAAACACCTAATATAATTAATATTACTTTTAATTCAGTGTAATATCTGTTAAAGAGTTCTTTTTGAGAGTAAGCTAAGTATCCGATAACTGCTAAAATAACATTCCAAATACCGGCTCCTAAACAAGTGTAAGCAATAAAAGGGCCTAATTTCATCTTAGCTAAACCTGCAGGGATAGAAATAAGTTGCCGTATACCCGGTATTAATCTTCCAATAAAAGTTGAAGAATTACCATTTTTAATAAAGTAGTTTTCAGCTTTTTCTATTTTTGATGGGTTAATCAACAAAAAATTTGCGAATTTAGTATTAGCAAATTTATATATTACAATTCTACCTAAGGTTATTGATAAGAAATAATTAATTAATGCACCTAATAAGCTCCCCAAAGTTCCAAAAAATATAACTAAAAATATATTTAATTCGCCATTTGCCGCTTTAAAAGCTGCAGGTGGAATAACTACTTCAGAAGGAAATGGGATAAACGAACTTTCTATAGTCATAAGTAAAGTAACGGAAAAATAATTGACATTTTTCATATACCAATTAACAATTCCACTTTCTTTTTTGTATTCCAATACATCGTCATTATTACTTCCTTCAACAGTAGTAATATTGTCAATATTATTTTTATTAGCGGATATTGAGTCTGTATGATTTCTAAAACTAGAAAATAACAAACTAATTATTACAAAAAATAAAAATATAAAAATCCTTAAGGTTATTTTTTTCATAAAAACAAAATATTTTGCAAATTTAATATAAAAATCGTACTTTTGCATACATAAAAAAAAACATATGCTTTTTAATAAATTAGAAAATTTAATCGAGAGAATATTAAGATCATTAAATATAGTAAACCAAGATGCTATTACATCTATATTATTACTTTTAGTAGTATTATTATTTTCTGCTTTAATATATTTCTTAGTCAACCTTTTACTTAAAAAAGTAGCGTTAAAGTTAATCAAAAAATCCTCTACTAATCTTGACGATGAACTTTATGCAAACAGGTTTTTCCATAGATTAACCTTCTATATTCCATTAGGAATTTTTGATAGTTTTTTAAATAAAATTATTTTTGATTATGGAAAGAAGTACTCATTTCTTAGCACATTAATAGATGTAGGTTACGTTGTATTGTTTATGCTGGTTATATCTTCTTTCTTACAAGTATTAAGGATATTATTTGAAGATAAAAATAAAGAAGGTAAATCTATTAAAAGTTTAATTCAGGCTGTTTTAATAATATTATGGATAATTGCTGCAATTGTCATAATGGCAATATTCTTAAAAGTTAGCACGCAAAAAGTCTTAGGTTATTTAGGAGCAGCATCAGCTGTGTTAATGTTAGTATTTAAAGACACTATTTTAGGATTTGTAGGTAGTGTGCAAATATCCACTAATGATATTGTTAAATTGGGTGATTGGATAGAAATGCCTAACTTTGGTGTTGACGGAGATATTATTGATATTTCTTTAGTATCCGTTAAAGTGAGAAACTTTGATAAAACCGTAGTTTCTGTTCCTACTTATGCATTAGTTTCAAATTCTGTTAGAAATTATAAACCTATGCAGCTAACTGGGACCAGACGTATAAAAAGAAGTGTCTTTATAGATCAGGCAAGTATTAAGTTTGTAGATGAAAAATTGATTGAACAACTAAAAAAAATAGATAGTATTAGAGACTATATTATAAAAAAAGAAGAAGAAATAGGTCAAAATAACTTTGATGTTTCGTTAGACTCACCGGAAGTTTTAAATAACAGAAAACAAACTAATTTAGGTATATTTAGAGCATATATTACCGATTATTTAAGGAAACATCCTATGGTAGATCAGAGTAGTACCTTAATGGTACGTCAAAGACCACCTACAAATTTTGGGTTACCAATGGAAATCTATTGTTTCACATCTACATCCGATTGGGTGTTATTCGAAAATGCTCAGTCAGATATATTTGATCATATTTTAGCTTGTGTAGAATATTTTGATTTACACATTTTCCAAAGTCCATCTTGGGTAGATTATAAATTTACCAGTAAAATTGATTTAGACAGTACAATTACTGATGATAAAGGAGAGAGTAATTAATTCTTATCTTATTGAATAAATTAGTTTATTAAACCATAAAAAAAGAGACTGCCAACTATTAGTTGACAGTCTCTTTTGTTTTTATAATTTTCTATGATGTAAAAAATTATATTATGATAGTTGTTTAAATTCTTTTGAAAACTCTAAATAGAAGTTTGCAATAGTTTCAATCCCTTTATAGAAATTATATAAAGGATAGTTTTCGTTTGGTGAATGAATAGCATCGCTACTTAATCCAAAGCCCATTAAAATACTTTTAACTCCTAAAATTTGTTCGAATCCTGAGATAATTGGGATAGATCCGCCACTACGAACTGGAATAGGATCTTTTCCGTATACTTTTTTAAATGCACGTTCTGCAGCTTTATATGCAGGTAAATCAATAGGACAAACATATGCTTGGCCGCCATGCATCGGGGTTACTTTTACATCTACATATTTAGGAGCTACTTTCTTAAAGTAGTTTGTAACTAATTTGGAAATCTTGGTGTGATCTTGATTTGGAACTAATCTGCAAGATAATTTAGCAGTTGCTTTAGAAGGAATAATTGTTTTTGAACCTTCTTCGGTATATCCGCCGTAAATTCCACAAACATCGAGAGATGGTCTAATCCAAGTATGTTCGTTAGTTGTGTAACCTTCTTCTCCTAATAGCTCTTTAACACCTAATTCTTCTTTGTATTTTTCTTTATCAAAAGGTGCTTTAGCCATCATATTACGTTCTTTTTTACTTACTATTAATACGTCATCGTAAAATCCGGGAATAGTAATTCTATTATATTTATCTGTTAAATCAGCAAGTAATTTACATAAAACGTTAACAGGATTTGCTACTGCTCCACCAAATATTCCTGAGTGTAAATCCTTATTAGGACCTGTAACTTCTATTTCCCAGTAGGCTAAACCGCGTAATCCGGTTGTTATTGAAGGTGTGTCTTGAGCAATCATACTGGTGTCTGATACAAGAAAGACATCGGCTTCAAGCATTTTTTTGTGATCTTTACAAAACTGATATAAGTTTGTAGAACCTATTTCTTCTTCACCTTCAATTAAAAATTTCACATTACATGGAAGTTTATCTGTTTTTACAAGAAGTTCAAATGCTTTAGCTTGCATATAGCTTTGACCTTTATCATCATCTGCACCACGGGCATAAATTTTACCATCTTTTATTACAGGTTCAAAAGGATCAGTATTCCATAATTCTATAGGATCTACAGGCATAACATCCATATGGCCGTACACTAAAACTGTAGGAAGTTTTGGGTCTATTATTTTTTCGCCATAAGTTATTGGATTACCTGGGGTTTCAAATACTTCCGCCTTATCACCACCTGCATCTAAAATAGCCTTTTTCCAGAATTCAGCAGTTTTATACATATCCGGTTTATGTTTCTGTTGAGAACTTATGGATGGAATTCTTATTAGGTCAAATAATTCTTCTAAAAAACGATCTTTGTTTTGTTCAATATAATTTTGTATAAAATCCATAATGTTTAATTTTAATTATTATTTTACTTGAATCTATTTTATTTTATTAATTTTCTAATCTTCTAAGTCAAAATCATCATTATCATCTTTAAAGTTAGGATCTATTTTTACAATAACTTTATCGATTCTTGCGCCATCCATATCTACTACTTCGATATTAAATTTATGCCATGATAATTTTTCTCCTTCTACAGGTATATGTTCTAAGATTTCCAGTATTAAACCGCTAATAGTTACGAAGCTGTTTTCTTCATATAAATCTTCAAGGTCAAAATACGATAAAAAATCATAAAAAGGACACTGCCCGTCAACTAAAATCCTACCATCTTCCAATTGAATGATTTCTTGTTCTTCTCCAATTTCCGGCATATTACCAATTAATTCCTCTACAATATCCTTAACGGTAACAATACCTAAAACGCTACCAAATTCATCAATAACTATACTCGATTTTAACCTGACTTCCTTCATTTGATCTAAGGCATCGTAAACACTTAATGATTCCGGTAAATATTGTGGTGTTTTTAAGACTTCTTGAAGTTTAAATTCAGGTTTATCTATTTTGCCAAATAAATCCTTTAAATAAACTACTCCTAATATGTCATCTAAATCGTCATCGGAAACAGGATACATATTAAATAAGTTAGCCTTAATTTTATCGCTATTAGTTTTGTTGTCATCATTAATGTCCAACCAAACTAATTCGCTGCGGTGAGTCATAATTGCTTCTATCTTTCGTCCACTTAAGTTAAAAACACGTTCTACAATGTTATGTTCAACATCTTGAATTTCGCCATCTTCTCTACTTTCCCTAATTATGGCTCTTAACTCTGCTTCTGTTATTTTAACATCGCTATTTTTAACTCCAAAAAGTTTTGTAAAAAATTCCGTGCTTTTAGAAAGTATATATACTAAAGGTTTATTTATTACAGAAAATCCATGCATTACTCCTGCAGCAACCTTAGCAATTTTTTCAGGTTTGCTTAACCCGATTTTTTTAGGTACTAATTCACCGAATACTAATGTTAAATATGTAACAACTATTACAATTATGACTTGAGAAATAGTATCGGAAGCAGGGGCTAAAAAACTTGATTTAGCAATTAAAGGAGACAAATATTTAGCAAATTTTGCTCCTGAAAATAAACCCGTTAAAATGCCAATTAAAGTAATACCTATTTGGATGGAAGATAAAAAGTTATTTGGGTTCTTTTTTATTTTTAGGACTATCTTTGCACTTTTACTTCCTTTTTTAGCTTCACTTTCCAAGATAGCTGTTCTGGATGAAATTACAGCTATCTCAAACATAGAAAGAAGACCGTTCAAAAAGATCAGCCCCAGTATAAGGAATATTTCCATTTTTAGTAGTAGTAATAATTAAAATAGTGCATCATCAATATAATTTTCAATTTTTTGATATAAATGAACTCGATCTATTCCCATAACGTTATGGTCATGACCAGGGTATACAAAGTAATCTAATTGTTTGCCGGCCTTAATACATTTATCAACAAAGGTAAGGCTATGTTGCCAAACTACAACAGGATCAGTAGTACAATGGATAATTAATAATTTGCTTTCTAAATTATCTACATAATTTAATAAACTGGCATTTCTATATCCAACAGGATTATCTTCAGGGGTATCCATGTATCTTTCGCCATACATTATTTCATAGTATTTCCAGTCAATAACAGGACCACCTGCAACACCTACTTTAAAAACTTCGGGATGTTTTAGTAATAAAGATATTGTCATAAAACCACCATAACTCCATCCATCAACACTCATTTTATCCGAATCTACATATGGTAAAGATTTTAGATATTCAACACCTTTCATTTGATCGGCAACCTCTAAAACTCCTAAGTTTCTGTGAATAGCTTGTTCAAATTCCAATCCTCTGTGTGGAGTGCCATGGTTATCCATAGAAAAAACTATATACCCGCGTTGTGCCCATCTTAAATCCCAAAATCCGGCACCACCATTCCAAGAGTTTGTAACCATTTGTAAATGAGGACCTCCATAAACATAAAAGAATACGGGATACTTTTTATTAGGATCAAAATCAGGTGGAGTTATCATCCTATAGTATAAATCGGCACCGTTTTCACTTTTTATTGTACCAATTGTAATGTTGCATTGTGCATAATCTTGAAGCGGATCATAATCTGCTATTAAATTTTTAACAACATTACCATTTAAGTCTATAATATCACAAACTTTAGTTTTTTCCGTATTGCTATAAGTGTCTATAAAGTGTTTTTTCTCAGGAGATAAAATTACACTATGGCTTCCATCAACAGCGCTAATCTTGCGAGTATTTCCATTGTTCATATCAACAGCGTATAAATCCTTATTTAAAGGGCTTGTTTCTGTTGAAATAATAAACAATTCGCTTTCATCATTATTAAAGCCTACTACACTTAAAACTTCCCATTTACCTTTAGTAACTTGTTTTATTAAATTTCCATCAGTATCATATAAATATAAATGATTCCATCCGTCGCGTTCCGACATCCATAAAAAATGTTTATCGTTTTCACAGATAAAAAACATAGGATGTTCAGGTTCTACATATTTTTCATTTTTTTCTTCAAATAATGTTTTAACCAAATTTCCGGTAGTTACATCATATTTATTTACTTTAAGATGATTTTGATCTCTATTTAAAATACCGATGTAGATATATTCTTCTGAAGGGCCCCAAGAAATAGATGTTAAGTATTGATCTACAGGTTCCCCGGTTTTTATATAAGTCGTTTTTTGAGTATTAATATTATAAACTCCTAATGTTACTTGGTGGCTGGTCATACCTGCCATAGGATATTTTATATTTTTAGCCTCTGCAATGCGAGTAGTTATATCAACTAAAGGATAGTCGGTAACCATACTTTCGTCCATTCGGTAAAAAGCAACAAAATTATCTTTTGGAGACCAAAAAATTCCTTTATCAATTCCAAATTCGCTTCTGTGAACTCTATCAGAACCGTATAAAATTCCTTCACCTTCTGATTTTGCTATACAAATTTCTTCTCCATCTTTGGTAATGTATAAATCATTTCCTTTAGTAAAAGCATATTCAGTTCCATTATTATTGGCAAGTAAATTGTCAGATTCAGGAATATTTGTAATTAATGATAATTGTTTCTTTTTAGTATCAACTAAATATTTACCTTTGCCATCAGATACAGTAAAATTATTTTTATCTTGCCATTGAACTGAAGGCATATAGTTGAATTTTACAGAATCATTTAATGTAGAGTTGATAATATATTTTTTCAATTCACTTAAAGTAAGTACAAATTTGTTTTTTTCTGTTTTTGTATTACATACAATAAGGGAATCGTTACTTATGTATGAATAATTGTTTGTATTAGGTATCCATTGTAGTGAGCGATAGTATTTTGGAAAAAGCTCGCTATTTCTGTAAATACAGTCTTCTAAGTTTAAAATTTTTGTTTGTGAAAAAGTGCAAATTGATATAATTGTCAATATTGCAGAGATAAAATATTTTCTCATTAATATAAAAGTATTATTTTTGCAAATGTACATAAAATTTTTATTTTTAATAAGTAAATATTAATAAATAAACATTATAGCTAATATTGAATTAAGCTGTGATACTCTATTATTATTGGCGAATTAATTATATGGTTTTTTAGTAAAATAAAAATAATAAATTAGAAAATATGATAAAGAAATTTGTTTTTAATCCTGTTCAAGTTAATACGTATCTCATTGTTAATGATGCAAATGACGCTATAGTAATAGATCCGGGGTGTTATTTTAAACATGAACAAGATGAGTTCAGTAGCTATGTTGATGAAAATAATATTAAAATTGTAAAAATATTAATTACGCATCCTCATTTTGACCATCTTTTAGGTGCAGGTTTTATGTCGAAGAAGTATAACGTAACTCCGCGAATTAATTCTAACTCTAAATGTTTATTGGAAAATATCGAAGAATATACAAGAGCATATGGATTTGACGATTTTACTTTTTGTAAAGTGGATTACAATTTAGAAGAAGGGGATGAGGTTGGAATAGACGGTTATAATATGGAAATTATGTATATGCCCGGTCATGCAGATGGTAGTGTGTGCTTATACAATAAAGAAACAAAGGAGCTTTTTACAGGAGATGTGATTTTTCGTGGAAGTATTGGAAGGACGGATTTCCCAACAGGTAATACGCAATTATTGCTAAATAATATTTCAAATAGAATTTTTACTTTACCTGAAGATGTTGTTATTTATTCGGGTCATGGAGATAGATCATCGATAAAATTTGAAAAACGTGCAAACCCGTTTTTTATAAATTAATGTAAATAGAAGATGAAAAAATAAAACCTCCTTATTACAATTATTAAAGTTTCTAAAATATATATTCTTTAAGAGCTAATATTATATGTAGTTGTATATGTATAATAAGAAGTTTTTTTATTCTTTAGATAAGGGCATTCGTTAAATTTAAATTTTAGAGCAAGATTGATAACTATTTCAGTCTTGTTTTTTTTATTAGTTACTCCAGTTTTGGGCTATCTGCTACAAAAATGAGGTAGTAATCAAAGATACAAAAAAGCCAACCATCTCGTACTGATTTAGTTGGCTTTCTTTTTTAATTAATGAATTTAACTATCAAAAACATTTATTATAAATAAATAGTCAAGAAGTAGAAAAAGCGAAGTGCGAAGTTTAACTCCGCACTTAATGATATTATAAAAAAATAGTTAAAAAATTACTCCTATAGAAAACTGTAAGTTCCTATTTCTAATTTTACCTGCTTTATTATACGAAATAATAGGTGTAAAACCATGCTGATAATCGCAAGAGAAGAAATATCGGTCATAAAACAAATCAACACCAAAAGTCATTCCTGCATCTAATCTATTATAAGGTGCAAACTCAGCAAATTGAGTTCCAATTACTGTAAAAGGCTCAAATGGATGATTTGATCCAGCCGCAGAAAAGTCTTCTCCGAGGCTTAATTCAGATTCTATTCGACGTTTGCCACCAATACCACACCCTAGATAAGCTCCACCTCTTAGAACGGTACGCATGTCTTTCACAATACCGATAGAATAACCATAAGTTACAGGTAACTCTAAATAATCTAAATAGAAAACTTCTTTATCTATAATAGCATTTACAGGAGAATCTGCAGGGTTAAATAGTGCTGCACCGCGACGCGTCCATTTCAATTCGGCATGAATAAGCGAAAAGTTTCTGTTTGCTGAAGTTTTATTAAACCAATATTCACCGATAATACCACCTGAAAAATATGCAGTTTTTTTATCACTGATATTAACACAAGCATTTGCCTTGTATTCAGTTTTTGATTTTATACTAGAATGAACAAGCCCAGCTTTTGCTCCAAATTTAAACTGTGCATTGGCACTACAACAAACTATAAATAATATTGTTGCTAAACATAATTGTTTTAATTTCATTTTTCTGATTTTATTTTAATTAATAAATTTATTTGCTATAATGTTAATTAATAAGAACTTCTCCAAGTTCATAAGGAAGTGTCCAATAAACACCATCTGATGTAAATTCTTTCCATTTTCCTTCTCCTAAATTATTAATGATAGAATAATTTTTGTTAATAAATTTAACTTTTTCATAATTTATTTTTTTTTGGTTAAACATTAATTGATTTACTCTTTTTTTTACAATGCGCAATGAAAATTATATGATGTAAATTACATGTTAAACTTTTATGTTGCAAATGTATAAAATTTATTAATATTTTATGTTGCACAAAAGTGTATATTGTTATATTTCAATATTTTTATTAATTTTGCATTTTCATCTTAAAAGCTAAAATTTATGATTATTAAAGACGATTTCCTTATTAAGGAGAATGAAATTAAATATATTCCTGATGAATATTATGCGCCAATCAATATTTATGTACAGTTTTTAGATGCATTTGCACATAGTACAGGTCAAAGTATATATGTTATTGATCATTACAAAAAAAATTTTATATATATATCTGTTGACCCTCTATTTTTATGTGGAAAATCTGCGAAAGAAGTTCTCAATATGGGATTTGAGTTTTACCTTAATTATGTACCTGAAAGCAGTTTTCGTCTGCTACAAAAAATCAATCGTGCTAAATTTGTTTTCGCAAAAGATATTCCACCTGAAAAAATATTGGAATATAATCTTAATTTTGACTTTCATATTAAGCAAACCAAATATAGAAACTTGCTTATAAATCATAAAATTATGCCTTTATGCTTAGCCAATGATGGTAAGATATGGTTGGAACTTTGTGTAGTATCACTTTCATCTCACTTAAATATAGGAAATATTAAAATAATACAGCAAGGCTGCTACAATATGATATGGAAATATAATTTAGAGAAACACTATTGGATTAAATCTGATGGTGTAGCTTTGAAGGACTATGAAAAAAAAGTTCTTTTTTTGTCAGGACAAGGCTATACTATAAAAGAAATTTCAGAACGAATGTTAAAATCAATAGATACTATTAAGGGATATAGACGACAAATATTTAAAAAATTAAATGTTAAAAATATCACTGAAGCAGTAAAAAAAGCAATTGATGATAAAATAATATAATATTAATAAATCAAGATATTCTCGTTAATTTGGGGCATTCGTTAAATTCAAATTTTAGAGCAAGATTGATAACTATTTCTGTCTTGTTTTTTTTATTAGTTACTCCAGTTTTGGGCTATCTGCTACAAAAATGAGGTAACAATCAAAGATACAAAAAAGCCAATCATCTCGCAATGATTTAGTTGGCTTTATTTTTTTAATTAATGAATTTCCTTAGATAATTCTTCTATAGAGGCAGCTTTAAAACCTTCATCATAATAATAAACTTCTTTAAACCCAATATTAATAATATCTGTTAACATTTTGTTCCATAAGATATTAATTTCTTCAGGTTTATGGGCATCTGCGCTTAGAGTAATCGGTATGTTTTCGTCCTTTAATTGCTTTAATAGCTTAGTAGAAGGGTAGTAGTCGTGATATCTGTTTTTATAAATTCCACGAGCATTAATTTCACAAATAGTGTTTTGCTCTTTTATTAAATCTATTGTTTCATTAACTAATTTGGTATACCAAGGTTCAGATTCTGAAAAAAATCTATCTTTATTATGCATGACTATCTTATCGAAATGAACGATAATATCCGGTTTTTGTGTCTCCAACATAAGATTAGTTTGTTCATAAAATCTGGTAACAGCCTTTTTTATATCATTATTAAATAACTCTTTTAAGCCAAGGTCATACACTTTTTGATCAGGACCGTCAATAAACCAAAGCTTTTCGGGCATTTCGGGATTATTCACCATATGAATCCCTCCCAGAGTGTACTTTGCATTTATTCTTTTTTGTAATTTTTCAAAATTCTCACTTAACTTAGGGATAAATTCCATTTCTAAAGATTTATAAATCTTTATTTTATTTTTATATTTTTCTCTTAATTTATCAATTTCATTAGAATATTCATCTAATTTTTCTTCTTGGATAGAAAAATTATTTTTAAAAGGCAATGGGCTATGAGCAGAAAATCCTAAGTGAGTGAAGTTATGCTCTATTGCATATATTATATAATCCTCTATATTTCCTTTGCCATCACAATAGTGAGAGTGTGTATGATAGTTAAATTTTAATTTTTGCATTTTTTTTAGCTATTGTTTTGTTATTTGATTTTCAATTAATTGAGGTTTTTGTTTTTCAGTTATTAATAATAATCCTAATATGGTAATTACTCCATTTACTATTACCGTAGTAAAACCGAAGTTAAATTTTAAGCTTAATAGATAGCATATTATAGGAGCTGCAAGAGTTACAACAGGTACTAATTTTTCTTTGAATTTAACTTTAGTAAATAAACCTAAAGTAAATAAACCTAATAAAGGACCATACGTATATCCTGCAATAATGAAAATAGTGTTAATTACCGACGTGTCATTTATTTTATTAAAGATTAGAATTAAAAATATTATTAATGCTGCAAATGCAAAGTGAACTAAGATTCTAATTTTTTGTTTACGTTTAGCAGGTAAGTTTTTATTTGTAGTTTCGAAACCTAAAAAGTCTATGCAAAAACTTGTCGTTAATGCTGTAATAGCACCATCACCACTGGAATATGCTGCTGATATGAGCCCAATTAAAAACACTATCACTGCCACTGGTGATAAATGATTTATCATAATAGTAGGGAATAGTAAATCTGTTTTTAATTCACCATTTACTACCGGGATTTCAATTCCTTTAGAAGCTGCAAATATATATAATGATATTCCTAAAACAAGGAATAAAAAGTTAACAGGTATTAATATAAAACTTAAAGTCATTACATTTTTTTGAGAGTCTTTTAAGTTTTTACAACTTAAGTTCTTTTGCATCATATCTTGATCTAACCCAGTCATTGTCATCGCGATAAAAGCTCCTCCAAAAAATTGTTTTAAGTAATGTTTAGGGCTTGATATATCAGTTATTATCATTTTAGAATATTCATGATTAAATACTTGGGTCATCATTTCACTAAAAGAAACATTTAACTCTTTTATTATTAATATAAAACATAATATTAAAGATATTATCATAAAAGTAGTTTGCAATGTATCTGTCCAAATTACAGTTTTTACTCCACCTTTAAATGTGTATAATACAACTAATAATATAAAGAAAAATGATGTTACCCAAAATGGGATATTCCATTGATTAAATATAAAGTTTTGCAATACAAATATGACTAAAAATAACCTTCCTGCAGCACCAAACAATTTAGAAACTAAAAAGAAAGAAGACCCTACTTTATATGATGTATTTCCAAATCTTTGTTGTAAGTAGGTATATATTGTTGTAACATGATGTCCGTAAAAAACAGGGAGTAAAACATAGGCTATTACTACGTATCCTAAAATGTAGCCAAAAACTACTACCATATACGAGAAGGAAGACCAATACACATCCCCGGGTATGGAAATAAATGTTACACCGGATAAACAAGCGCCAATCATTCCGTATGCAACAACAAACCATGGTGATTTTCTTTCTCCGATGAAATATGTTTCGTTTTTAGCATTTCGTGATGTAATGAACGAAATAATAAATAGAAGTAATGTAAAAGCTGCAAAAGCAACAAAAATTAATTTTGGGTTCATTTTGTCACAATTAATAAGTTAAAAAGTTAATTTTTAATTAAATAAAGTAATAATAGATTTTTTGTTTCTTAAGTTTTTTATCAAAGTTTTAATTCTTCATTTACATGGTTTTTATTTCTTTTAAATAATTGACAAATGATATTAAACTGTCGAAATTAAGATCTGCAAGAATTTCATTATCTTGATTCCCAATTTTGATAGTTTTCATACATAATTGTTTCCCAACTAATATGTCGGATTTCATATCACCTACAAGTATGCTTTTCTTGAAATTTATTGTCGGAAAATCCTCATTTGCTTTAATTGCCATCCCAATATTTGGTTTTCTATAAAAGCTGTTACCATTATCTTTATCCGGGCAAAAATAAATTTTATCTATTTTACCATTATTTTGTTCAATAGTACTAATCATATATTCATGAACTTTATTTACTTGTTCTTCTGATACAATACCTTTAGATATTCCTTGTTGATTAGTAATTATAATAATATGTTCAAATGTTTTGGAAAGATATTCAAAAGCCTCTAAAACACCATCTAAAAAAATAAATTCCTTTGGATCTGCAACATATCCGCCAACAATTCTTTTATTTATTACTCCATCTCTATCTAAAAAAATAGTTGTGCAGTTTAATAACTCTGTTTTATTTACACTCATTTGCAAAAAATTCTTTTTCAGTAATTTCACACAAAATATGACCGATTAATATGTGCATTTCTTGGATCCTAGGAATATCATCAGATGGAACTTTTATTAAAATATCGCATAAATTTGTCATTAAACCTCCATCTATTCCTGTTAGTCCAATACTCCTAATATTATTTTCCTTGGCATATTGTAAAGCTTCTATTATGTTAGATGAATTTCCTGATGTAGATAAGGCAATAAATAAATCGTTTTTTTGTGTTTTTGCTTGTAAAGCTCTTCTAAAAACATATTTATAGCCATAATCATTAGCTGTTGCTGTTAAATACGATGTGTTTACGTGAAGTGCTTCTGCATTTAAAGGGTTTCTATCTAAATAAAATTTTCCGGATAATTCTGCGGCTATATGTTGTGCATCTGCAGCAGACCCACCATTACCTGCTATAAGCACTTTCCCATTATTTTTATAAGTATCTAAAATACAATTAGCTGCATCAGAAATTGTATTAATTATTTTTTCATCTTTTGCAAGTTTATTTTTCAAATTGGCAGATTCTTTTATAACATCTTGTATATGTTTGTTATAACTTGACATATTATTTGTTTTTGCTATCTAAATATTTTTCTATGTTGTAATTGTTTTTGTTAGGAGAATTACCTATAATTAATTCCCCTAAAAATCCTGTCAGAAAGGCTTGCGATCCTATTATCATACATAGGATGCCAAAGTAAAATAAGGGTCGGTTTGCAATTCCGTAGATATTGAAAAAGAATTTTTCTATAACTAATATAATAAAGCAAATAAACCCGATTAAGAAAACTATAGCACCCATTGCCCCAAAAATATGCATAGGATCTTTGCCGTATTTATTGATAAAGTTTATAGTTAGTAAATCTAAAAAACCATTGATAAATCTGCTCATCCCAAATTTTGTTTTACCGTATTTCCGAGCTTGATGGTGAACTACCTTTTCGCCAATTTTATCATATCCTGCCTTTTTCGCAATTAAAGGTATGTAGCGATGCATTTCCCCGAAAACCTCAATGTCCTTTACTAATTCTTTTTTATATGCTTTTAATCCGCAATTAAAATCGTGAAGTTTTATTTTAGATACACGTCTTGTTACTCTATTGTAGAATTTAGAAGTAATTCTTTTGATAAATGGATCATGACGTTCCTTTTTCCATCCCGAAACTAAATCATAACCTTCTTCTACAATCATTCTATACATTTCCGGTAGTTCTTCAGGACTATCTTGTAAATCTGCATCCATTGTAAAGACAACATCACCTTGGGCAAGCTTAAAGCCTTCATTTAATGCGGCAGATTTTCCGTAATTGCGTCTAAATTTAACACCCTTAACGTTGTTGTGTTTTGAATTTAAATCGGAAATAATAGACCATGATTTATCAGTACTTCCATCATCAATAAAAATAACTTCGTAAGTAAAGTTATTTTCTGTCATAACTTTATTAATCCAGTTATATAATTCTATGATAGATTCTTCTTCATTTAACAAAGGTATTATAATAGATATTTGCATATTAATAAGTTTTTTCTTTTCTAATAAAAAAAGCCAAAATAGTGGATACTAAAAGTGTAGATATTAATGCATTAAGTAAATAAGAAATAAATAAAGCTAATGGATTTACCATCATTTCTATAATAGGTAAATTGTTTGTTGCAAAGGCTTCACCATACATTCCGGCAAACTTTTCATATAAAAGTTGAACTGTTTCCGTATTATCTTTAAAAAATGCAGATTGGATCCATTGGTACAAATTTCCAATAAAAAAGGCAAAAAAGTATATAAAAAACGAATGTCCAAACGCTTGTTTATAAGTCATTTTTCCATTAAGTTTTTGATTCATGTATTTTTTAGATCCAATGTTTATGGAAAAAACAATTAGCGATACTTCGAATAGTAAATTAATAAAACCAAATGTAGTATTAGGATCATTATTTCCTAAATAAGTCATCACAGACTTATATACTAAAATAATAATACCGGCTATTCCACCGTAATAGAATCTATTCTGCCATTTGTTCATTGGTACGTAAAAACTTAAATGTAAACTGCAAAGGTAAGCAAATAAAACAGAAAAATAATAAGATACAAATAAAAGTTTACATTTAACCTAAAATCATCATTCCTTAAGAGAGAATAGAAAAAAGACAGATTTAAATATTTCTCTTAATTTAGTTTAAATATAAATGAAGCTAAAATTGTTATCAAAAATTACTTTATTATTCCTTTTCCCTGACGAGTAATAATTGGTGTGTCTTCGGTACAATCAATAATTGTTGATGGTTCAATGTCGCCAAAACCGCCATCAATAACTATATCAACAACATTGCCAAATTGTTCGTAAATTAATTCGGGATCAGTAATGTATTCCATAATTTCATCATCATCATCTTTAATAGAAGTAGTAACTATAGGATTACCTAATTGATTTACTATTTCACGAACAATATTGTTATCAGGAACACGAATACCAACAGTTTTCTTTTTTGATTTAAAAATATTTGGGACATTGCTATTTGCATTTAAAATAAATGTGAAAGGTCCGGGTAAATTGGCTTTCATAACTTTAAAAATATCATTATTAACCGGGCGAGTAAAGTCTGAAATATTACTTAAATCATAGCAGATTAAAGAAAAATTAGTTTTGTTGGTAGGAACTCCTTTAATTTGTGCAATTTTATCAAGTGATTTATTTTGATATATATCACATCCTAAACCGTAAACAGTATCGGTGGGGTAGATGATTGTTCCTCCGTCTTTCAAACATTCTATAATAGTTTTGATATGACGAGGATTTGGATTTTCAGGATAGAGTTTTAGTAACATTAATGTTTTTTTGTAAAGTAATTTAGATTAAAATTAGTAATAAAAAATGGGTAAGCTACTTATATCGCACCGCTACGACCACCTACCCTTGCTTTCTTCCGAACCTGGGGGAGTTGAGTGGGAGCTGGTCGTATAAGACTTACCCAAAATATAATTCAAGGAAAGTGACTGAGCCGGGATTCGAACCCGGGACCCCATGCTTAAAAGGCATGTGCTCTACCTGCTGAGCTACTCAGTCGCCATTGAATACATTAATTATTGAATTAATCGGTTGCAAAGGTAAGTCTTTTTTTTGAATATGCAACAAAAAATTTAATCTTTTTTAATTAAATATTTACCTTATTTTGTAATTGGTTAATTACCAGCCTAATAAAAAATTAATTTTGATTAGTTAATCTTTTATATTCTGAGAGTTTTTTCCTATATTCTATGTAATTTTCTACATATTGATCTAAACTTTGGTGTAAAACACCTTGTGCTTGTAGATATTCAGTAAGACTTAACATACCTGCATCAAAATAATCTTTGTTTATTTTTAAATTTTCTTTAGATTCTACTATTAATTCGTTACTTATTTCTAATTGATTTATAGATTCGGTAAGTTCGTTCCAAGCTTGTTTTACTTGCAAAGTTAATAATTCTGTAAAATTGTTTTTATCAGTTTCAGCGATCTGAATATTAATATCTTGTTGTTTTAGTTTGTGACTGGTTTCCCACCAACCTGAAATAGGAATACTCAATGTTGCAAAACCCATTGCATTTATATTAGGTTTTTCTGTAAATGAATAGCATAGATAGCCGCCACCTATTGCAAGTTGAGGAAGAGACTCACCTAAAATCATTTTACGTTTTAATTTTTCTACATTTAAATTGATATCTAAAAGCTTATATTCGTTTCTATTAGCAACTGATTCTTCAAGGTTAACCTGATATTGAATAATGTTTTCTATACTATCTGTTTCTGAAACAAAAATTGCATCGTTATCGTTATCTAAACCAATAGATTGAAATAACGCTAAACGTGCCATGTTAATTCCATTGTTTAATTTTATGTAATTAGAGTTTAATTCATTTTTCTTTAATTTAACTTTTAATAAATCTGTTTTTGTAGTTAAACCTGCTTCATATGCAACTTCTACAGTATTTACCAATGTGTCTAACATATTTCTAAAAAACTCTACAGTTTTTAGTTTTTCTTGTAGCGATATTACAAACCAAAAATTATCCTCAACCTTTTTAATAATTTCATTATGTGATGCGTTTTTCTGTAACTGAGCTGCTTCAACCCCTAAATTAGCCATTTTATTTCCTGTAACAATTCTTCCGCCGGCATATAATGGTTGAACTGCAGTAGCACCATTAATATAAAAATAAGGCATCATCTTCATGTTTAAATTAATATCCGGCAAATAGTTACCATATAAGTTACTAATAGTTTGAATTAAATTATTGATATTTGCATCAGGGCTCGAAATATTAATGTCAACATTACTTGCATCTACATCTAAAAAAGGTTTACTAAAAATACTACCAAAAGCAAATGCGCTCACATTTGGAAAATATTTAGTAAATGCTATGCTTTTAGTTTCTTGTGCAGATAAAACATTTAAATGAGCTTTTCTTAAATCTGCATTATTTTCTATAGCAATGTTAATACAATCATCCAAATCATACACATTAATAGTATCGTTAGTAGTGTCATTGTCTTGTTTCTCAACTTGAGTAATATTTGTAAAATCGATATTATTATCAATATTATTATCGACATTACCATTTACATTGTTTTGTGAAAAAACATTATATGTAAACGAGATCAGAAATAATATTGTAATATAAGTATATTTCATGTTTTAATTTCAATTTTTACACCTTTTCTACTTCTAAATTATTTTTTCTTCTACCTTTTTTTAAGTTTTTAAAAATGTTTCTTTTTGTTTTCCCTTGTTTATCTTTTGGATCTTTAACAATTTTCCAATATGCTATAGGTAAAATGGTTACAATAAATCCTATGGATAAAAACACTCCAAAGAATATCACAATCCCCATCGATTTCCATAAAGTGCTATTTCCAAGCATCATAGGCAATACACCAAAAGAAGTAGTTGCAGAAGTTAAAAAAATAGGTCTCATTCTACGTTTTCCTGCTTCAAAAGCAGTTTCCTTTGCAGACATGCCTTGTTCGTTTCTTAAATTTTCGGCATACTCAAACATAATAATCGAGTTTCTTACTATTATTCCCACAAGAGTTACTAAGCCTAATATAGATGTGAATCCAAAATCTAGATTCGTAATCCATAATCCAAAAAATGACCCAAAAAAACATAATGCAATAGCGGCAATAGATAATAACGAAATTCCAATTTTCTTAAAACTAAATAGTAGGAATAGAAACATTACTAAAAGGGCTAAAATACTTCCTCTTAATACTTCCGGTATTATAGACGAATTTTCTTCTTTTACACCTCCATATTTTATTTTTATATCACTTGGAAAATTAGGTTCAATATTTTTCTTTATATATTTGTTTACTTCAGAAGCAACTATTGCTTTATTGTTACCAAAAGCAATATCTGCATTAATCGTTATGCAATTTATTCCGTTACGATGTGCAATTTGAGAAGGTTCCCATTTAGGTTCTATTTTGGCAATTTGTCTTAAAGGTACTTGAACCCCAGGAATAGATGTAGATATTAATTGATTTTGCAGTTGTGTAAATAGATCGGAATTTTCAGAAGTAGTTCTTAATTTAACAGGTATGCCGTAATCGTCTTCGTATATAGTAGTAATTGGTAACCCACTATAATTAGTAGCTAAATTTAAACTTAAGGATGTTTTAGAAACACCTAATTTACTTGCCATATTTCGATCTAAAAATATTTCTGCTGTGGGAATAGTCCCGTCGTAATCTGTATGGATCCACGTCAATTTACCTTTTAATGAGTTTAAATAATTAAATATCGTATCTGAATAATTTTTTACTTCTGTTATATCGTTTCCATAGACTTGAATTTCTATAGGTGTTTTGATAGTCTGGTAGTCTAATTGTTTAAACCTTACGTAGGCATTTGGAAAATAATCCATATATTTATTGCCATAATCATTAATAACATCTACACAAGTTTCTAAAGTTGTTGTATTTACAATAAATTGTGCATAGTTTGATCCTGGTAAGTTTGGTGCGTAGGTATTCATAAACCTTGGAGAACTAGTTCCTTTAAAAGCGGTAACTGATACTACTCTCTCATCTGCTAATAAAATATTCTCCATGCGATCACTCACTATTTCTGTTTGATCTAATGTAGAACCTCTAGGTAAATAAATTTCTACTGCAAACATATCTCTTTCTGCATAAGGCATCATTTGAACAGGTAAGTTAATAAAAATAACAATACCTAAAATGATGGTTCCAATAGCGAATAAAAGGGTCGTGTATGGTATTTTAAAACAAAATGTTAAAACTTTTTCGTATGTGTTTTGTATAAAAGTAAAAAACTTTTCTTGAACTTTAGCAAAGCCTTTTGGCTTTTTATCCTTAGGAATAGGTTTTATCAATTTATATTCTAAGTAAGGAATCATATAAAGTGCTAACCCTAATGATGAAAAGAGAGCAATAGTTATTGTTAAGGGGAAAAATTTAACAAAATCTTGAAATACTCCTGTAAGTGTGAATAAATACGGATAAAACATAATACTTATTGCAAAAGTTGCAATAAATAAAGATGAAGAGTAAGTTTTTGCACTTAAATAAGCTGCATCCCAAGGTGAATAACCGACTCTTAAGTTTTCTGTATACCCATCTATTACAACAATAGAGTTATCTACAATCATTCCCAGTACAAGCATCAATGCAGCTAAAGTAACAGTATTTAATTCCATACCGGAAATATACATAAACCCAATAGTAATTGCAGTACTTATAGGAATTCCAATTGCGGCTACTACTGCAGATCTAAATGGAAACAATAATAACATAACTAAAATTACAACAACAATAGCCTTTACTAAATCAATCAAAAATCCTATTACAGATTCATCTATTACCTTAGGCATATCAGTTATTTTAGTTAACTCTACGTCGTCAGGAAGTATTTTTGTAAAATCATCTAAAATTTTATCTACTTCGTTTCCAAAACGAACAATATTATTGCCCGATCGCATTTCTATAGATAAAATTAAAGTGTTTTTGCCATTATATGTTACATAACTAGATGGAGGAGGATATTCTCTTTTAATAGTTGCAACATCTTTTAATTTTACTGTATTACCCTTTAAATCAACAAAGATAATTTCTTCACCAATAGCTTCTTCAGTAGTATAAGGGCTATTTACGCGAACAGGTATATTTATTTGATTATTATTAATTTGTGCTCCAAATGTTGTAAGATCCTGTGAAAAAAGCTTTAATGAAATAGTTTTAGTATCAATACCAAAATTTGAAAGTTTTTCTTGGTCTAAATAGATATTAATTTCTTCATTTTGACTACCATAAATATTTAATTTGCCAGTAGCATCTATAGTACGTAGATTATTACAAAGAAGATCGTAGTAATTTTCCAAATCTCTATAAGATTTTGTATCTGATGCTAAGGATAGCAAAATAGAAGATGCATTACCAAAATCGTCATTTACAATGACAGCTAAAACTCCAGGAGGTAAAGATTGCTTAAAAATATTTAATCCATGCTTTATCTTAGACCATGCAGCATCTTTATCATGTACTTTTTTGCTCAATTCAGCAAAAATAAAAACCATATCGTTTTGAGAGTATGATACAGTATGTTTTTTATCAATTTCCTCAAAACCAAATAAATATTTTTCTAAAGGTTTAGTTAATTGTTCTTCTACCTCTTTTGCAGATGCACCCGGATATACACCAACAATAACTCCTTGACGAATAGTGAATTCCGGAAATTCTTGTTTGTTTATTTTTACTAAAGCAAAAACTCCAAATAATACAAGAATAGTGATAATTAATGCAACAATATTAGGATATTGCATCATAGTTAATATAGATCCGCTCCTTTTTTTCATTGCATTAATGTGTATTAATAATTATTAATAGAAACCTTAGCTCCATCATGAAGTTTTAAATAACCTGATGTAATCACTTTAGTATCTTTTGTAATTCCATCAATCACAATAACTCCATTATCTGTTAAATCGCCAATCTTAATATATGCCCTTTTAGCTATATAATTAATATTCTCCTTATTTACATCTTCATTATTTAAATTTTCGATATCTCTATTTTGTAATGTTTCTTCATTTTCACCAATTTCCATATTAATATCCTTATCATTGGAATTGTTATTCCTGATATCCTTATCCTTTACATTATTATTCCTGATATCCTTATCTTTGACATCCTTATCCTTAGTATTGTTAAAGGAATTATCAGAATCATCTTTATCTTCCACTGCTATCCAAACAAATCTTTTACTCTCATTATCCATTTGAATAGCCCTAAAAGGTATTATTAATCCGGAGTTAGCAATATCATTATCTAAAGAAATCTTACAATTCATACCCAAGTAAAGTCCTTCAACATTATTATCATTATCAAAGGCTATTTTAGCTTTGTAATTTTGAGAAAGTTCTTCAGGTGCTATATTTTTTTCAATAATACTACCGTATAAGGTTAATGAATCTAAGGCATTAATAGTAACTTTTGCCCTTTGACCAATATAAACTTTCGAAATTTCTTTTTCAGGAATAGAAAAACTGACTACAAGATTTTTTGTATTGGCAATTTCTACAATAGGCTGTGATGGTAAAACGTTAATACCGGGATCAACAAAACGTTGAAGAATAGTTCCGCTAGTAGGTGAACGTAAAATGCAATCATTCAACTTTTTTTCTACAATTTTTGCCATAGATTCTGCTTGATCTAAGGCAGTTTTAATTTTCATCCAATCTAGATCCGACATACTACCATTATCGTATACCTTTTTAGCTCTATTGTATGCGTCTAAAGCTCTGTTATATGTAGCCATAGCTGCATTGTAGGTGTTTAATGCATTAGTATTGTCGACAGTTGCAATCACTTGACCACTGTTTACCTTTTCGCCGGCTTTAACATTTACAGAAGTTAAATTACCACCACCAATAAAACTCAACTTGATAGAAGATTGTGCATCAACTTTGCCGAAACATGTATACTCATTAAAAAAAGATTCATCAGAAGCAACAAGAACTTCTACGGGAATAGCTTCATCCACAATTACTTCTTTCTTTTGTTTACACCCAAAAAGTAAAATTGGAATTATCAGTAAAAATATTATTTCTTTAAATATATTTTTCTTAAATGACAAGCCAATCTTACTTTCTGAATATTTATAAAAAGTTGATATAATAGATGTCATTTTACTTTCACTCTTATTCATACAGTTTTCTTAATCTATTCTTTATTTAAAGTAGCTACAGTTGTAACATCAGAGTTTTTGATGTAACCATTTGTTTCATTATCATTAATACTTCCTTTAAAATGACCGGTAATTTCTTCTTTAATAATAATTATATTTCGCTTCTCCTTTTTATCAAAATAAAGCTTTCCAGTTGCAACAGAAGTTATTTCTAAAGTTCCAATAGCAGAGGCTAAAGTTATTTCCTTATCAGTGGTAATAGGATCAAAAAATATTTCATCATCGTTACAAGTAGCTTCATAAGTATATACTTCGCCACCTAAAATGTCCTTAACTACCATTACTTTAGAATTGTCTCCTATATCAATAATATTTAATTGACCTATTTTGTTTGTTAGGTTAATAATGTTTGATGTGTTGTCTGTAATTAATTCAATTGAACCGGATGTTTTAAACGTATAATCACCAACAAAAGCTTTAGTATGGTTTTTTTCGCATGATGATAATGAAATTGCAATTATTGTTGTTAGTAAAACTAAACTGATTTTTCTCATTTGTATAATAATTATTTGTAAAAATATTTTGCAGATTTATTTAAAGCTACGTTTAACTAAATCCTTATTATCAATTTTGTATTGATTTTATGCTAAAACTGTTATTTTTTTGTGCAAAACTTACCAATTTAGTAAAAACTGTGCAATTACTGTGCAAATGTATAATGTTTTTTAGAACAGTAGGAGTTTTTTTATTAAAAAATGTAATTTATTTTGTTGTGAATTTTTTATTCAACTTTTCATTTTCTATTCAGCATTTTTTTTCGGCTTTTTGTACAGCTTTCCAAGCTATATTTTTATGTTAATATTTGTTAAAAAGATTTGACAATTTAGCCATCTAAAGATTAATGATTGAGTGCTAATTTAATTATTAATCTTAAATTTTTTATTATGGCAAACAATAATAAATATTGTCAATTAATGAAGCCGGGTTATGATTATCATGTTTATAATCAGGGAAATAACGGCGAAAATATCTTCAAACGAAGAGATGATAGAATCAGGTTTGAGGTATATTTATATGGCTATATGCAAGATGTAGTCAACTTTTACACAATCTCATTGCAAAAGAACCACTTTCATCTTGTAATTCAGGTAAAATCTGTAGAGGAAATCTTAGCCAAAGTAGATGAAGATGAATTACTTCAAGATTTTGTAGAACGTCTTGATAGTGAAGATGAAGAGTACATTGCAAGTAGAGTTGTAAGTGAATTATTCCGTAGGTTTTTTATGAGCTTTGCAATTTTCTTTAATCTTAAATATAAACGCACAGGAAGTTTATTTAGAAAAAGCTTTAAGAGAATCTGGTTGCATGACTTACAGTATTTAAGAGATTGCATCGTTTATGTAAATCGGAATATAACGCACCATAACCCTCGACTTAGCTATAAGACCTATGAATGGTGCTATTACAGCAGATTTTTAGACGATAATTATATCGAAAGTTTAAAAGGTACTTTTTTTGATTTTGAAAGAATCTTTGGCAGCAAAAAGAATTTTATCTATTTGCATGAACGCAAAGATTTATACGATGCCAATTACTCGATAGAATAGTTGAAATCGGCCCTATCTCCGGGAAAAGAGAACTTATTATCCATATGTACTCAGTATGTGTTTTTTAACATACAGCCCTCAGTATGCCCAAACCAATCAAAAAAATCCTCAAAAAAATTTTTCCACAATTATTTTTCTAAAATTTCCAATTTATTCAAAAAAAATGTCTAAAAAAATGATTTTTTTGATGAAAAAAGTCAAAAAAATGCGAAAAAATTTCAATGAAATTAGAAAATTTCATTTTTAAATAATCAGCTTAGAAAGCTATAAAAAGCTATATATTTTAATTATTTTTGCAACATGAGTTTAACTAAAAAGATTTCTATCCCCGAATTGTATTCTCAATTTGAGAAGTTTAAAGAGTTTGATGCTTTTTTGCAGTCTGAGAGTTTCCGATTAAAGCTTTCCGGATTGGCCGGGTCAGCATTTTCGGTATATGTTGCTACGTATTTTCATGCTAACAAAGATCAAAATGTTGTAGTATTGCCTGATAAGGAGGCTGCCGCATATTTTTATAATGACTTGGAAAATCTCTTAGGTGAGGTTGATGTTGATCTTGAAAGAAAAAGTGTTTTGTTTTTCCCCAATTCTTATAAATCCATTAACAATTTAATGGAAGCTGATAGGTTAAATTTGATGTCTCGTGCCGAGGTTTTAGAGAGGATTTCAAACGGATTACATAATACTCTAATTGTTACATATTCTGAGGCTATTGCCGAGAAATCTGCTATTCCCAAGGATCTTAAAAAGAATAATTTCAGAATTAGCATTGATAAGAAAACAAATTTAGATGATTTGTATAACTATTTGGTTTCTAATGGATATGTTCGTAAAGATTTTGTTCTTGAACCGGGGCAGTTTTCGTTAAGGGGGAGTATTATCGATATTTATTCTTATAATAATGAGTATCCGTATAGAATTGAATTTTTTGATGATGATATTGAGTCTGTTAGGGTTTTTAATCCGGTAGATCAATTGTCTCTTAAGGAATATAAAAATGTAAATATTATTCCTGCAAATTTTGATGAGTTAAGTGTAGATAAGAAGTCTATTATAGAATGTTTGCCATCCAAAACTAAGCTTTGGTTTTCAGATTTTGATAGTGTTGTTCATGAGATTGATAGTTTAGAAGAATTTTGCATGGAGTATCAAGGCGATGGTATTTATGGTTCAGTTGCAGATAAGGATATTCGTGTTGGTAGTATCGAAGTTGGTGATATTGATGATTATGGTACCGAAAGTGATAGTACCGAAAGTGATAGTACCGAAAATGATGATATCGAAGATGGAGGTCTCGGTGTTGGAGGTCTCGATGTTGATGCTATAGATGATGATGGAATTGCTGTTGATAATGTAGATGATGGTGGTATTATCGTTGATGGAACTACTGTTGATGGGGCTGATGTTGATGAGGATGATCCAAATAATAGTAATATTACTCAAAAATTTATTTTAAAATCTGAATTTCTAAAGAGTATTTTAGATTATAAAACTATTTTTTATGGTAGTAATAATCTGATAGATGTAAATAATGAGTTTCGTTTTGATGTTACTCCTCAAATTAGTGTGAATAAGAGTATGGAGGTGCTTTCTAATTATTTAGTTGAGAGTATTTTAGAAGGTAAAAGTATTTTTATTTGTAGCGAATCCGAAAGTCAGATAGAGAGGATAAAAAGAATTATCGAAGAAATTTCTAAGGATAATCCTGAGGTATCATGTACCTATTTAAAATTATCGTTACATGGCGGATATAATGATAATGATAATTTTATTTTGATGCTCACTGATCATCAGTTGTTTAACAGATATCACAAGTACAAGTTAAAAGATAAGTTCGATAGAAGGCTGGTGAACATAATAAAGGATATAGAGTCCTTAAAACCTGGTGATTATGTTACCCATATAGATCATGGGATAGGCAGATACGACGGATTGGAAAAGATTGAAAATAATGGTAAAGTACAAGAGGCATTACGTATAGTTTATGCAAATAACGATTTGTTATATGTAAACATTAATGCCTTATCTCGCATTTCTAAATACTCTTCCAGTGAAGGACATGAGCCAAAATTAAACAAATTAGGTTCATCTGCATGGACTAAATTAAAGAATAGAACAAAATCTAAAGTAAAAGACATTGCCGAGGATTTGATAAAGTTATATGCTAAGCGTTTAGATACCAAGGGCTTTGCGTTTTCACGAGATACTTATTTGCAAAACGAATTAGAGGCATCTTTTATGTATGAAGATACTCCGGATCAAGTAAATGCTACTATTGATGTGAAAAACGATATGGAGAAAGATTATCCTATGGAGCGTTTAATTTGCGGAGATGTAGGTTTTGGGAAAACGGAAATTGCTATAAGAGCAGCTTTTAAAGCAGTTGTAGATTCTAAGCAAGTTGTTGTATTAGTTCCAACAACGATTTTGGCTTTTCAGCACTATCAAACTTTTTCTGAACGATTAGCTGATTTTCCTGTAACTGTAGATTATATTAACAGATTTAAAACTGCTAAGCAACGAAAAGAAATTATTGAAGATATTAAGTCGGGCAGGATAGATATTTTAATAGGTACCCATGCAGTCTTGAATAAGGAGTTTATATTTAAAGATTTAGGTTTATTAATAGTAGATGAAGAACAAAAGTTTGGAGTTTCGGCTAAAGAAAAACTTAAAAATTTAAAAGTAAATGTAGATACTTTAACATTAACAGCAACTCCTATTCCAAGAACTCTTCAGTTTTCGTTAATGGGTGCAAGGGATTTATCTATTTTAAGGACTCCTCCACCTAATAGGATGCCTGTTCAAACTGAAGTTTGTGTTTTTGATGATATTATTATAAGAAATGCTATTGAATATGAGATTAATAGAGGGGGGCAAGTGTATTTTGTGCACAATAGAGTACAAAATATTTTAGCTGTAGAAGATACTCTTAAAAGAATTGTTTCCGGTATTTCCATAGAAGTTGCACATGGTCAGATGGCGGGAGATCAGCTGGAAAAAACTATGCTAAACTTTATGGAGGGGCATTTTGATGTATTATTATGTACTAAAATTATTGAATCGGGTTTAGATATCCCCAATGTAAATACTATAATTATTAATGGAGCTAATAATTTTGGGTTAAGTGAATTGCATCAATTAAGAGGTAGGGTAGGTAGATCCGATAGAAAAGCTTTTTGTTATTTAATTACGCCTCCTATGCATATGATGACTGAGGATGCAAAGAAACGTATTAAAGCAGTTGAGGAGTTTTCTGATTTAGGAAGTGGGTTAAATATTGCAATGAGAGATTTAGATATTAGAGGGGCAGGTAATATTTTAGGTGCTGAACAGTCCGGTTTTATTTCCGATATTGGTTTTGATATGTATCAAAAAATATTAAACGAAGCATTATCTGAATTAAAATCAGAAACAGATTATCGAACTGCAGAAAACTCTTTGTCCTTATATGAATATAGTAATGATTGTAAAATAGATATTGATGAAGAGGCTTTAATTCCTGATAAATATGTTACCGATAATGCTGAGCGAATGAGACTTTATCAAGAGATGGCATTATTGAAAAGTAATCAAGACTTTGAAAATTTCAAAAATAAATTGCAGGATAGGTTTGGCAAAATACCTGATCAAGTAGAAAAATTAATAGAAGTTTTAAAAATAAAATTAAAGGCACAAGAACTTGGTGTAGAGCGGATTTATGTAAAGAACAATATTTTAAAATGTTATTTCATTTCAGCTGAGCATGCAGCTTTCTATAAATCGGATATTTTTATGAAAGTAATAGAATTTGTAAAAGAAAATCCAAAAATGTGTAAGATAGGCGATAAAGATGGACAGCTAACTTTAGAGTTTTTTAAACCTAAAAATACTGAGTATGCATCCGATATTTTATTTTTAGATTTTGTTTTTGATTCTGTTGCTAATATGGAGTACAGTCAATAATTACAGTTAAGGAATTAATATTGATATTGAATACAGTCAATAATTGCATTTAAGGAATTAATACTGATATAGAAAATAGTCAATAATTTCAAGTTAAGAATTTAATAAGCAAATCTGTAAGAATAGTCGCTATAAATAACTTATAAGCTATATAAATATGACGAACAATAAAAAAAATAAATTATATATGCTTAAAAAGAGATTTTATTATTTCTTTAAAGGTAAAAATGAGTATAAAATCCATTCTGAGTTTTTATATTACTTTTATATTGATTGCTTTAGATTTGTTAGAAGGAAACAAGTAAATGTTCAGCTTAAGGAGATAATAACATATTTAGAAAATTCCGGGTTTAAGTGTTTAGTGAAAAAGATAGAAGATGTTAATTCCTTAGAAGAACATTCATTTGATAAAGAATCAATTAATGAAGATAGCTCATCTTCTTGTGTTTTTTCTGATAAAACACATTCATCTGATATAGATGTAATTAATAAGGGCAGAGTATTAATTTTTTCAGATATAAATAATAAGAAAAGTTCTTTTATAAAGTGGAGAACTATGATTGACAACTTTGATGGATTAATAGTAGAAACTATTAATTTTGGAATGGTGTTTTATTCTGATAAGTTTGCCGGACAATTTCATATCATCAAATAAATCTTACCTTATAAAAAGTAATATTTACTTGATGATATTTTAAAACATATGATATTAGCTTTTTAAATTACTCTTGTTATGAATAATTACTCGAATATGAAAAGATATTATTCTTCGGAGTAGAATCTTTTGCAGAGTTCTTTAGCTTCTTCAGGAGTATTGAGTAATCTTCGCAATTCATTTAAACCGGAAGTGTTAACCGGATAATTTAACCACAATTTTATATAGCCATGTTCTCCATATTTTTCTTGAATATGGTTAATAGCTCTGTTAAACATAAAGTCAAATGTTTCGTTATTGTTGTTGTTAGTTTTGTCATTAAATAAAAATGCTCTTCTAAAAACGCTAATTGGATCTATATCTCTATCTGCTTCAGAAATTATTTTTCCGTAAATTGTACGAGGTTCAGTTGGATTAGATGCCCTATGATCTTCTATAGCATCTCGCATGATGTCTAATTCTTCCTTTTCAAAAAAATTCCAAAGCTCATCATCTGCTTTTAAGATTCTTCCGGAGTTAATATGGTGATTTTTACGCCCCATTGGCATTGCAATGTCATGATATGCTGCAATAGTGTATACCATATCAATATTTATTTGTTCAGCTTCTTCTTTACTTATTATATTAGATGAAATAATATGTTCTAAGACATTAAAGCTGTTTTCAATTACTTTTAAAACGTGTTCTGTGTTATGACCTAAGTCAAAATCTGCATACTGAGGAATTATATACATATTAATATATTCCTGTAACTTTTTGTTTACATTTTTAATCATATCTATACTAAAGTTTAGTACATGTTTAAATTATTGCTTTTTAATTATTGCTTATTTTAATACATATCTAAATTAATGGAGTATGTTTAGCGCATGTCTATAATTGAATAGTTTGGGTAATCTTTTTGATCGAATTTTATTTTTTTGTTGGCTACATTATTCTTAAAGGATGTGATAACATAGTCATATTCAGTATCATTTTCATCAATAAATACTATTTCAGAAATTTTATTTTGAGAAATATTTATTGTAAGTGTTGCCTTTTTAAATAAATTAGGTTTTTTAGAGTTTAATTCTAAAATAAGATTATTCTTTTTCCTTTCTACAATTTTAGATTCAAAATATTCTTTGTTATTGATGAGTAATACAAAAGGGTTAATTCCTAATTCTTCTTCGGCATCTTTTTTATCTAAAATAGTTATTTCTTTTATATCATTATTTATGTTAATAAAATCTTTGTTTGTGCTGATTATGGTAGTTTCATTAAATTCTAAAATAAATTCAGTTTTATCTACTATGAGAGTAGTTGGAAAATTTTCGGATATGTCTAATTCTTCATTACTAATAGTACAATCTCCTTCTATTAATACAGGAGAATTTTCCATTATACTAGCTGCAATTTTATCTAAAACAATATTCCTGTTAGTAATTTGAGAAAAGCCACAAAATGTGATTACTGTTAATATACTTATTAAAAAAATCTTCTTCATTTTTTTTAAGTAATGTTTTATTATTATTTAATCGTTTAAAATTTTTTCCTTAAAATAACACGGCAATTTTTATGCCGTTCTATAACGAATGTTTATTAGGTTTATTATTTGTATTTATTTCAATTATGTTTGCAAGGGTTTATTTAGGCTAATCATTTTTATTATTACTATTTAAGATTTATAGTTTACTGAGGATTACTTATTAATATTTACGTTATTTATCAGATAATATTTTATCTAATTCCACTTCAGTGGCAATGTAAACTTCTCTTGGTTTACTTCCTTGTTGAGGGCCTACAATACCGGCAGCTTCTATTTGGTCCATTATTCTGCCTGCTCTATTATAACCGATATTAAATCTTCGTTGTAATGATGATGTAGAACCATTTTGTGTTTGTACTATTAATAGTGCTGCATCATTAAATAGTTCGTCTCTATCCTCTGGATTGTTAGCTGAAAAATTTTCAGTAGATTCATCTTTATATTCCGGTAATTCAAATGCAGTTTTATAACCTCTTTGGTTTTGGATAAATTCAGTTAATCTCATTACTTCGTCTGTATCAATAAATGCACATTGCATTCTTATTAAATCTATATTGCCGGTAGAGAATAGCATATCCCCTCTTCCAATTAGTTGTTCGGCACCTTTGCAATCTAAAATTGTTCTAGAGTCTGTTTTTTGAACTACCCTAAAAGCCAATCTGGCAGGGAAGTTTGCCTTTATAGTTCCGGTAATAATATTGACAGATGGACGTTGTGTGGCAATTACTAAATGAATACCGGTTGCACGAGCTAACTGAGCGAGCCTGGTTAATGGTCGTTCTACTTCTTTACCGGCAGTCATAATTAAATCTGCAAATTCGTCTATTACTACTACTATATAAGGTAGATATTTATGACCCTTATTAGGATTTAATTGTCTTGCTATAAATTTGGAATTGTATTGTTTAATGTTTCTTTGACCTGACATTTTTAACAAATTGTAACGATTATTCATCTCTACAATTAAAGAGTTCAATGTGCTTACAACTAAAGAAGTGTCAGTAATAATAGTTTCTTCAATATTAGGTATTTTTGCTAAATAATGTTTTTCTATTTTTTCGTATAAAGAAAACTCAACCTTCTTAGGGTCAATGAGTACAAATTTTAATTGTGACGGATGCTTTTTATACAATAGTGATGCAATAATTGCATTTAATCCTACTGATTTACCTTGCCCTGTTGCTCCTGCAACTAATAAGTGAGGCATCTTAGTTAGATCTGTTACAAATGATTCGTTAGTAATTGTTTTACCTAAGGCAATAGGCAATTCAAATTTACTTTCTACAAATTTTCTGGAAGATAATACTGATTTTAAAGAAACAATTTGTGGTTTTTCGTTAGGTACTTCTATACCAATTGTTCCTTTACCAGGTATTGGAGCAATGATCCTAATTCCAATTGCAGCTAAACTCATTGCAATATCATCTTCTAAGTTTTTGATTTTTGCAATTCTAATTCCGGGTGCAGGTACTATTTCATACAAAGTAACTGTAGGTCCTACAGTTGCTGTAATAGATTGAATTTCTATTTCGTATGTTTTTAAAGTATTAGTAATTTTCTGACGATTTTTTAGAATTTCTTCATCGGAAATTTCTACGTTTTTTAACTCGTAATGATTTAATAATTCTATAGATGGCATTTGATAATGAGGTAAATCTAAAGTAGGATCATACTCAGTTTCTAAAGTTTGATGGTCTTTTATGGCTTTCTCATCTAAACTTTCTTCTGTAGGTCGTTCTACAGCAAAAGTATCATCTTTATTACTAACACCATCATTTTGAGAACTATAAAATGTTTTGGTACCTAAGGAATTTGTATTATTTCTTACATCATCTTCTACTGCATTATTATCCAAGTCAGATTTTATTTCAGATTCGAAAAAAACAATATTTTCCTCATTATTTTCTGTTATTCCCTCATTTATTATTGTATCAGAATCATCTATTATTGTGTCAGTATCATCTTTACCTTCTTTTAATTTAGCTTTTTTAGATTTACGTTTTCCTAAATCGAAAAATGTAATGTTTCCTCTTTTTTCTCCAATTTCGTTATCTTTATTATCTACTAATTTAATTTCATCATTATCATTTTCCGAGGATTCACTAATTATTTTATCAGAATCATTAATATTAGGAATAACCTCTATAGTGCTGTCAGAAAATGTTTCTTCTGAAGTTACATCTATAGTATCTTCATTTTTAGATTCTTTTTTCTTTTTAGCTTTTTCTTCTTCTATTTCCTCATCTGATTTTACAACTTTTAAAATGTTTAGTTTGTATCTGATAGCAAAAAAAGTTAGTAGTAAAACGATTAATAATACAGAAGTTCCTACTGCTTGAAAGATAGGATATAGTTTTGAATAACAATAAATTCCTATATTCCCGGCTAAAATATTATAAGGATGGGTTTTTAAGACTATCGATAGAGCAATACCTAACCATAATATTAAAAAGATGATTGGAGTAATAATAAATTGTTTCTTAATTATTTTTCTATTAAAAGTTAACTTAAACCCAAAATGAAATAATAAAAACATAAATAAAAAAGCACCAACTCCAAACCATTGTTTTATGAATAAATCAGCTAATATTTCTCCAAAGTTACCCATAAAATTATTGCTATCCCCATTTATTAGGAAATCCCATGTAGGGTTTATTATGCTAACTTTAAAATTATTCGGTGATTTAAATAAATTAATTAAATAAGATATCATTGAGGCTGTAGTATATAATGCAAACAACATTAATATTACACCAAAAACAATTTTTATAGATTTTAATGCTTTGCTATTCGATTGTTTTTTAGTGCGTTGTTTTTTTACACGCCCCTTTTTCTGAGATTTATTCTTTTTGTTATTACTTTTCTTATTAGTTCTATTATTTATAAAAGTATTTGGCATTACTATATCAATTCAAACTACAAATATAACTAAAAAATAAATACTGAAAATTATTCCAAAAAATTAATGTTAAATCTCTTAGTTTAAGTAAAAACAAATTAAAACCTATATTTCTGTATTTATTGCAGTTAATAAAAATAAAAGAAAACTAATTAAATTAATCGTGGAAGTACCAACTTACACCAAATTTAAATTGGCGATCATTCATCGGATGATGCGGTACACTAAAATAATTGTATCCAAATAATCCACTTGCCACATTATTTACTTTAACAAAAAATCTGGCATTTTTTACTTGGAATCTTATATATGTATTAATATATGGATAATTTCCCGTTTTAACTTCATCTTGTAAATAAAAAGATCTAATAGATGGCATATATGCATCTGCATAGAATGGCGTATTGTAAACAACATCAAAACCTATATGCGTCATGAGTTTCTTTTGAAATAACGGTTGTTTATAAATAAAAAATATTTTTCCAAGGAAATCGGGTACTCTTAATATATCTTTGTTATCTACAAATTGATATGCAAAATAACCCCCAACATCAAAATACTTTATATCGAAAAATAATTTTGTATCTACTATTAAATAATTTATTGCTTTGTCGGATTGTTGAGGATGTATGTTTTGGTCAAGATAAGTGAAATTGTTTACTAAAGTGTATTTTGCGTTAATATCAAAAAAATTATAGCTTAAATGTAAATGCGCTTTATTATAAAAAGTTTTTTTGAAATCATTATTCCATTGAAAATTAGTAGAATATAGTTTTTTGAAAAACCATGGAGCCTCATTAGCTGAAGAATAAAACGACATGTCAATTTTAAAATCTCCAAACAATTTTTCTATGTTCCCGCCAAATAAATAATCGGCATTATTCTGACTCCCCAAAGTAAAATAAGCTTCAGGCTTAATTATTAATCCGGCAAAATTGACATGAAATTTCGCATAAGGTGTTATATCATATAAGCCAAATCTATTTAATGATAATCTATCAAAATTATAAGATGTTGGTTCTGGCATTTCAAAGTTTTTTATTTTTGTGAAATAACTTATGTTAGAGTAATTAATATTAACACCAACTTCTAATTGAAATTTTCTTTTGTTTCTTTTATCTAAGGTAGAGAATGCAATGTTGTTAAATACATTTTTAGTTACTGTGGAATCAAAAACATAATTAGTATAGTTAGTAAAGTTTGAAGTGTAAATATTATTATAGTCCGGATTTTTATCTTCAAATACGCTTCTATTTCTGTAAAATTCAAATCTGTGAATTAATTTTGCAAAGTTTTTTCTGTATTCTGAGCCCTGCTTTGTAAAGTAAAAATATTGGCTAAAATTCCAGCCTCCTGTTTTAATTAAATTAGTAGCATTTGATATTTTAACATCTATAGTTTTTCTATTAGAGTAAGTTTTATTCGCTAATAAAGAGTCTGCTACTATTCCTCCATTTTCCATTACATTTACTCTTGAATGGTAATAAGCAACTAAAAAACCGTATCTAAAATCTTTTGTGTTAAACCTAAAATTCCCATTAAAATTGGCATCTCTTGCTTCTTGGCGTGTGTAAAACCCTTCAGCTTTTAAAAAATCAAAATCGAATCCTGTTACAATAGTTTTGCCAAGTTTTTGATTATGTTCAGCTTTAAAATAAGATTCATCTTTATCACTTCCCGGTCCGTGCATATAGAATAATGATGTGTAAGGTTTTAATCCGGAGTAATATTTGGCATTATATTTAGTTAAGATATGTTTTTCAAAAGAAATATCTTTAAAATAAAAACCGGGATTAATATTCGGTTCGTATTTCATTGATTTGTGTGCATGTCCTGCCTGACCTGTAGTAATATAAAAATTATCTATATCATATTGATTATCATACAAATGAAAATTAGCTAAGGATGTGTCAATTAATCTTCTATATGAAGAGTCAAATGGAAATTCATCAATATAATTATAATATATTTTTATTGAATCGGACTTTGTGTAAATATATTGCGTTTCTGAAGGAGAGCTATTTAATATGTCGTTAAGAGAATCATTCTTAGCTTTATATGAAGTATCAGTAGAATCATTAATAAGAAGAGAATTAGAATATACATTATTTTGGCTGTTGATTAAGTTCTTCTTAAGACTTACTGAATCAGACAATATAGTTTCGTTCTGTCCTAATAAAGAAACAGAAATAAAGCTAAGAAGGCAGGCAAATATTATATATCTAAAATTCTTCATAACTTTGCAAAAGTAGTAAAATTTTTTGCTATTTTTGTAAAAAAATAAATAACATGGGATTAAAATGTGGTATTATTGGTCTTACAAATACTGGAAAAACTACAATTTTTAATTGTATTTCCAATAATAAGGCCGAAGTTACAAATTTTGCTTTTAGTGCTTCAAAGTCTAACATCGGTATGATTAATGTTCCTGATGATAGGCTTTATGAAATAGATAAATATATAAATTCCGAGAAAATAGTTCCCGCAACTGTAGATATTGTAGATTTACCCGGGTTAGCAAAAGGTGCTAATAAAGGTGAAGGTATGGGAAACAAGTTTTTGGCTGATGTTCAACAAACAGATGCTTTAATACATGTTTTAAGATGTTTCGATGATGACAATCTACCTCATGTGGAATCTACCATTGATCCGGTTAGAGATATAGAATTAGTTAATTTTGAACTTCAAGTTAGAGACTTGGATTTAGTTGAGCGTAAAATACAACGTTTGGAAAAAGCTGCAAAATCTGCCGGAGATAAGGATGCTGCCAAAGGTATAGAGGTGTTAACCAAGTATGTTGATGTATTGAGTAATTTTGGTAATGCAAGTGATATTTCAGTAGATCAGGTATTATACGAGAAATATGTTCGTGATTTATTATTATTAACGGATAAGCCTACTTTATACGTTTGTAATGTTGATGATGCATCTGCTATTGATGGAAATAAATATACGGAACAGGTAGAAAACTATTTTAAAGAAAAAGGTAAAGATATAAAACCATTGTTAATAGCCGGAAAATTGGAGTCGGAGATTGCTGAATTCGATAATATGGAAGATAAAATGATGTTTTTAAGTGATGCAGGATTATCGGAACCGGGTGTTAATAAAATGGTTAGAGCAGCATATGATATTTTGAATTTACAATCATTTTTTACTGCCGGACCTAAAGAAGTCAGAGCTTGGACAATTAAAAAAGGGATGACAGCTTCCGAAGCTGCAGGTGTTATTCATAGCGATTTAGAAAGAGGTTTTATCAGAGCAGAAGTGATGCATTACGAAGATTTTATCACCTTAAAAAGTGAACAAGCATGTAAAGAAAAAGGAAAACTTTATATAGAAGGAAAAAATTATGTAATGCAGGATGGAGATATTATTAATGTTCGCTTTAACGTATAAGAGTTAGGATATTATATGATTGTTCATAAATTTGGAGGTGCTTCTGTTAAAGACGTTGAAAGTATTAAACGTATCCCTAAGTTGTTGAATTCCAACGAAACTTCTGAGAAAGTTTTTATTGTAATTTCTGCGATGGGTAAAACAACCAACAAACTTGAAGAAATAATTAATGCAGCTTATAAGGGAGATGATTTCGAAGATTTGTTATTTAATCTAAAAACAGAGCATACAAATGTTTTATCTCAACTAATTAATAATAAAGAGGTTATAGATAATCTAAATAATTTATTTGAAGAGTGTAAAATCAAAGTATTTGAAACACCTAAGCAAAACTACTCATATTTTTACGATCAAATAATTTGTTATGGAGAAAGAGCATCTTCATTTATTGTTTATGAATATTTAAAAACACTCAATTTTGATATTCGTCATATCCAAGCCAAAGACTTATTTTATACTGACGAAAATTATAGAGCAGGAAATATTAACCTAAAATTAACTCAAGAGAACATACAAAAAGTAATATCAGAAAATAAAAATCAGTTTTTTATTACTCAAGGTTTTATTGGACGTACCGAAAAAGGAGATAGCATATCGTTGGGAAGGGAAGGTTCTGATTATTCTGCCGGATTAGTGGCATATTGTGCAAATGCAAAGAAACTGATTTTCTGGAAAGATGTTGATGGAATATATAGTGCAGATCCCAAAATATTTAAAAATTCAACTAAAATAAGTAAGATTAGCTATGAGGAAATGGTTGAGTTATCTTATTTTGGTGCGAAAGTATTGCATGAGAAAACATTATTTGCATTACGTGAAAAAAACATTTCATTATTTGTTAAATCTTTTTTGTATCCTGAAAACGAAGGAACAGAGTTATGTAATAACTATAATCATATATTTAATTATCCAATAATCAGAATCTTATTAAAAGATCAAATTTTGTTTACAGTAGAACCAAAGCAAAAACAATTAATTGGATTAAACCATATAGAAAAAATATATAATAGTGCAAAAGAAAGCAATGTATATATAAATTTAATTCAAATTTCAGCTACAAGGATATCCTTTTGTGCAGATTATCATAAATTTACTTGTGATGATTTACTATATAAATTAAATAAATTTTTTCATGTAAAATATAATAATGATGTTACAATCATTACCTTACGTCATTATAAACAAGAAGATTTTAAATTTTATGAATCTGAATTTAATATTTTATTATCACAAGTAAATAGATCTGTAGCGCAGTTTGTTATAGATACGAAAGAAATTGAAAAATAAGATATAGTGAAAATAATTTTTCTAATAATTAATATAATACAGTTAATAAACAATAAAATATGAAAATATACACAAAAAAAGGTGATGAAGGCTTAACATCACTTATAGGAACTGAAAGAGTCTTAAAAAATGATCCAAGAGTAGAGGCCTATGGTACTATAGATGAACTTAGTGCATATTTAGGTTTAATAAAAACATTAGATATAAGAAGTGAGGATAAAGTTGTAATTAACAAAATACAAGAGGCATTATTTTCGGCATCGGCATTTATCGCATCTTCTAATGTAGAAGTTGCAAATAAAATGAAATCTCCCAATTTTGATCTTATTAATACTATGGAAAGCGAGATAGATAAAATAAATGAAAAAATGCCTAAGATGTTTGAGTTCAGCATTCCGGCCAATAATAGCATATCTGCATATTTTAATATTGCGCGCACAATTTGCAGAAGAGCAGAAAGAAGAGTCATATCAATTAAGGAAGATTTTTTAGAACGAAGCTTTGTTTTTCAACTATTAAACAGATTATCCGATTACCTCTATATGATGTATAGATATTACGATACAGAAGAATGATTTACACGTGTTTAGTATTTATTAAGTTTATTCATATGAAAAAATTGTTATTAATATCATTATTATTATCATCTCTATTGCTCTATAGCTGTGATGAAAATGTTAAAAAAGAATATTATCCAAAATCTATTGTCGGTACTACAATAGTTATGGATAGCACTTTTGATCAAGAGCCGTATCAGGCTGCAGTAGATGTTTTAAATAAATACAAACCGGCAGTTGCAAAAATTACAGATTCAATAATCGGATATAATAATCAATTATTGGCAAAACATACTAATAATGCTTTAATAGGTGATTTTATTTCAGATGTAATGATTGTTGAAGCTGAACGTGTTTTTGATACTAATGTAGATATTTCCATTATTAATAATGGTGGAATTAGAAGCGACTTGCCAGAGGGAGAAATTACCTTAGGAAACGTATTTAATATTTCACCTTTCGATAATAATTTAGTTTTAATAAAGTTAAAAGGTAAAGAGATCAAAGATATGTTTAATACCTTTACTAAAGACAGAAAACCATCTTTTGGAGGGGCAACTTTACGAATGTATTCTGAACATAACAATTCTCTATATATTGGTGGGCAACCGGTAAACGACAATAAAGAATACGTAACTGCAACAATAGATTTTTTATTAGATGGAGGAGATGGCTTCTTTGATCAAAACTTAGTTAAAGATGAAAATACAAAATATTCATCTTTCTTATTAAGGGATGCATTAGCAAATTATATTCTGAATAATTCACCGATACAGTACAAATCTGATAATAGATTAGTTATAAAGTATTAATTGTAAATAAATTATAAACAAATAAAAATGAAACGGTTATTAATATTTATATTTTCGATCTTATTTATTTCGGGCTATGCACAAGAGAAAAAGTTAGTTGTATTACATACAAACGATATGCATAGCCAATTAGAACCTTATGAACCTACTGATCAAGGTTTTAAAGCAGGTAAAGGAGGAATGGTTAGAATAGCCACTTATATCCAACAAGTAAAGGCAACAGAGGAAAATGTATTAGTATTGGATGCAGGAGATTTTTCACAAGGTACTCCGTATTATAACTTTTTTGAAGGTGATGCTGAGATTGCCATGATGAATGTTATTGGTTACGATGTAGGTACTTTAGGTAATCATGAGTTCGATTTAGGGTTGGAAAATTTAAAAAGACTTGTGGAAAATGCTAATTTCCCATTTGTAAATGCAAATTACGATTTTACAGGTTCTACCTTAGACGGTTTAATTAAACCTTACGAAATTCTTACCATAAATGGTCTTAAAATTGGTGTTTTTGGTTTAGGAATAGATTTAACAAGATTTACTTTTCAAGACAATTATAAAGGAATAAAATTTAATGATATCATTACATCCGCAAATAAATTCGCTGATATTCTTAAAAATGAAGAAAAATGCGATTTGGTTATTTGTTTATCTCATATAGGTTACCTGAGTGGTCGGATAAATGATGCTGAGGTTGCTAAACAAAGTACAAATATAGATTTAATTATCGGAGGTCATTCTCATACTTTATTGGAAACTCCACAAGAGATAAAAAATAAAAACGGTAAAACAGTATATGTAACTCAAACCGGAAGCAAAACATTACATGTTGGCAGAATAGATATCATTTTTGATGAAGTTACAAATGAAATTAAAGTAAATAATTAAGGAATTTCAGCAAGTAGTATTAATTGTATTAAATGAAAGTATTTAATTACGATATTATAGACTCTACAAATTTAGAAGCACAAAGGTTACTGAGTAAAGATTACAAACCACCGTTTGTAATAACTGCCAATTATCAGACTGATGGAAAAGGGCAAGGTTCTAATATATGGACTTCCGAAAAAAACTTGAATTTAATGTGTTCGTATGTTATAGAACCTTTAATTAAAGCACAAAATCAATATCTTATTACAGTTGCAACATCAGTTTCTATATTAATGTTCTTACAAAAGTTTCTTGATGTTAATAAATATAAATTAAAAATAAAATGGCCTAATGATATTTATGTAGATGATAATAAGATAAGCGGAATATTAGTTGCTAATAAAATATTCGGTGATATTATCAAGTTAAGCATAGTAGGCATAGGTATTAATATCAATCAAACTGACTTTTCTCCAAACATACCTAATCCAATATCTTTAAAAGCTTTGATTAATAAAGATTTTGAAATAGAAAACATTTTAAATATTTTAAGTGAAATCTTTCTTGAAAACATAAATGTTATAAAAACATCTCCGGAAAAGTTAATTAAGATTTATAGAAACAGTTTGTATAAGATAGGAGAACCATCACTATATACTATAAATGGAGAAAAAAAGATTTGTACTATAGCAGATATCGATAATTACGGTAATATAATTTTTGCAAAAGAATAATATTTGAACTTATGGAAAATGGTTATGTAATTGTAACAGGGGCTACAGGAGGTATAGGATCGGAAATAGTTAAAGGGCTAATTCTAAATAATTATAATTTAATAATAACATATAGAAATCTTGAAAAGGCAACTATTCTTAAAAATAATATTCTTAAAGAAACAAATTGCAATAATGATATGTTGTTATTAATGGAGTTAGAGATGACTTCACCGGAATCTATTTTTAAGTTTGCAAATCTCATTAAAAAATCTAATCTTAAAATTATAGGTTTAATAAACAATGCAGGTGTTATAAATAGGTATTTTAAGAAAAACGAGTATGGAATAGAATCTGTTTTAATGGTCAACTATATTACTCCATTAATATTAATAAAGCAGTTGATGCCATATATGGAATTAAACTCCAAAATAGTAAATGTAATATCTGTAACTTCTAATAAAAAAATAGATAAAGATTTATTTAACTCTACAAAAGAATCATATTCGCAATTAGGTGATTATTCTAGAACCAAAGCTGCTTTAGCAATTTATACATCTAAATTGGCAGAAACTATTGGAGATAAATATCTTATTAATATGGCAGATCCCGGAGTTGTAAATACTAATATAATTACTATGCACAGATGGTACGATAAATTAGCCAATTTCTTATTTAGACCTTTTATTAAAAAGCCGAAACAAGGAGCAAAACCTATTATCAATGCCTTTTTAAGCAATTCAGGTCTTTGTTTTTTCAAAAAAAATAGTAAAAAAGGGTATCCTAAAAAATTCACTAATAATCCTTTAAAAGATTGGCTTTGGGATCAAACTAATGAAATTATCCATAAAATTGAACAGGATTTTGTTTAATTGCTCCTAAAAGTTTGATTATTAATATTTTCCTTTTAATTTGGCATATTATTTACAAATTATAAATCGATAGATTGATATAGTCCCAAAAAGTGTGTAAGTTGAGTTTTGTCAGTGTTTAACTTACAAATAAGGAATATTTATTTGTTGTTATACATAGAATCGACATCTGCTTTTATTTTGTTAAGACAATCATAATTATCAAATGTTATATGATTATCAATTACTGATTTAAAAGATGTCATTTTCTTTTTTATTTGTTTAATATCCTTAGAGCTTTTTCCTTCTTTTTTATCATTAAATAATATTTCAATACATCTATCACCAATTTTAGATATAAAGTTGATTAAGTGATGTCCCCTAATAAAAAAATAAGTATTATCCTTAGTTACCCCTAATTGTTTATAATGTTCCATTGCTTTTCTAATATCTATATGTGGGGACTCAACTTTAATTTTATGTAATTCTTTATCAACTTTTTCTTTTATTCTGTTAATCAACCCTTGACCATTGTTGTTTAATTGCCAAGTTTGAATTTTTCCTTTTACAGTAATAATGTTGTTAAATGGTATAACCCTTATGCTATCTATGTCTGTATCTTCGTTTAAAAGCAATTGGTGCCATATAAAAAATTCATAAATAGTATTAGAGTAATTTTTTAAAAAAATATTGAAGTCAAAGAAATCATTTTTTATTTGGGCAGCTTTTTCTAATGCTTTATTTAAGCTGGGAGCGTAACAATAGTGATTTTCTATAGCATATGTATATGTTTGAAAAATGAAATTTTTAATATTAATTCCTTCTTCCTGTTGAAGGTATCTGTAATCGCTATCTATACAAATAAAGAATTTTTCAGATAAATATGGTTTGTAATTCAAACATTGAGATGAACCACTGGACATAGTACCATCTTCATTGTATTTAAAAGTTTTGGAATAATAGATAAAATGAAATTTACCTTGAGGATAGTATTGATCGAGTATTTTACGCCAGAATACAATATCTGTTTTACCTTCTACATGAACTACAGCTGTATATCTATTCATAGCAGCTGTACCTGCAAAGTTTAATGCAGCAAGTCTGTAAAAATCTTCTTTATTCTCGATATTAAACATTATATTTCTGAAATAAAATCTTCTATAAATTGTAATTTATCACCCCATCCATTACTAAAAATATTAGGAGAGTGAGTAACTACAAATAGCTGGGCATTAGGGTTTAACTTTAAAATTATATCTATAAGTTGTGCTTGCCAACTTACATGTAACGATAATTCAGGTTCATCTAAAAAAATGAAATAGTCTTGTTTTTTAGTCAAAAATACTTTGTATAAAGATATTAACATTCTTTTTTCGCCCGCAGATAACCTTTCTAAAGCAATTTCTTTGTTGTTGATATCTTTAATAATAAGACTGCCATTATTCTCGGATATTTCGATATGTTTTTTAGTGTTGCTCATTAAGTCTCCCATGATTACAGCAAAATTCTCGATGTTTTTATAATAATAATCTTTATCGGAATCTTTTAAATTTTTTATTCTGGGAATGATAGAATCGAATAAAGTATCGTTTTTAGATAATTTTAATACGTTGAAAGGTTGGGTGTCTTCTTTTATTTCATCAGATTTAATAAAAGTGTTATCAGTAAATTCAATTTTTATATGATCAAAATAATAATCTTTAAGTTCTAAGTTTGGTGTACTTAAAAAAGAATACATAGAATTTATTAGTGTAGTTTTCCCGGAACCATTAATTCCAACAATAATATTAACCTTTGGATCAACTTTGTTCCAATTAAGATTATATAATCCCCAAAGGTTATGAATTTTTACTGTATTAATCGCTCTTTTCATAATATTTTTTTTTCAATTTAGGATTTAGAATATTATTTTAACCTTTAAAATAATATTTTATTAATCAAGTAAAATAAGTTGTTTTTTTAACAATTAATGTTTCTTATAAAATTGATTAATACTTTTACTTTCCAAATTCAAAATTAACTATTTTTTTATTAAAATAAAAATTTAATTAATTATTTGTTGGAAATCTGGCCTAATAAAGTGTTTTTTAATAATTAGGAATAGTAGCTAATAAAGTTTCTATTGCTTTAACTTTTTGACCAACAGATACTTTTACTTGTGCATTTAATGGCAAATAAACATCTACCCTCGAGCCAAATTTAATAATTCCAAGCTCTTTGCCTTGTATTAGTTTATCACCTGTTTTCTTAAAGTTTACTATACGTCGAGCAATTAAACCGGCAATCTGAACTACCATTACTTCGTTTTCTATTAATTTTTCATCAGAGTTAGGACTCGATATAGTATAGCTTAAGTTGATATCTGAATCTGAATTTAGAGTATTGTTTAATATTAAATTATTATCTATATTAACATTTTCATTGTCATAAATAATTGTTTCTTTATTGTTTATATCTGTATTCTTGCTATTATCAAATTTGATTACTGTGTAACAACGCTCATTAAGTAAAGAAGATTTGGGGTTAAAAGCAGGATAATTTTTACCGTAAAAATGGCGTTTCCATGATACAGTTCCAGTAATAGGTATCCAGTTTACATGTATATTAAATAAATCCATATATATAGATATTTTAATTTTTTCACTATCAAAATACATTTTTTCATGTACTTTTTCTATAGCTGCTACTTTCCCATCAGTGGGTACTAATACACAATTATCTTTTGAGTTTAAATACTCATCAGGAATATCTCTAATTTCATATCTAAAAAATAATGTTACCAGTAGTATTAAACTAATGGATATAGCAATTAAGATAATAGAGAATAATGTTGAAGTTCCTTTAGTAAATATACCGATGGAACTAAGAATTAATCCTATAACAACAATAAATGCAATAGAATGATAACCTTGTTTATGAATTTTCATTTTTTAAGGATATAAAGTTAATATTAACAAAGTAAGAAATGGAATAGCAAAAATAAAAGAGTCAAATCTATCAAAAACACCTCCATGTCCTGGTAATATTTTACTAAGATCCTTTAAATTTGCTTTACGTTTTAAGGAAGATTCTATTAAATCCCCTATACTTCCAAAAACATAAGATATTATTGCAAATAATATACAATGGATCAATGATATTTCATTAACAATAGCCCAAAACATTATCATAACAACTATTGATGTTAAAAAGCCTAAAATGTAGCCACCCCAAGTTTTTCCAGGGGATATTTTAGGAAAAGCTTTTCGTTTTCCAAACAGCATTCCAGAGATATAAGATGATGAGTCGTTAATCCATATCATACCAATAATAGTGATAGGGATAATATTGTGGTTATTATATAATTCTACTGAAAGATCAAAAGTTCTTAAATAGCAAATAAAAGGAATTGTTACATAAAAAAATAATCCGGTATGAGCTATTAAATTAGAAATATTCAAATTGTTTGTACTTACTACAATAAAAGCAGATAATAAAAAAATTAATATTAAAGCTCCCCATTGAGTTGGTGTTAATTTATTGGAACCATATACCGAAATATAGTAAAATAGTAAAGAAAGTATTATATATAGTATCAATGAAAAATTATTTTTAAACTTAAATAACTTTCTACTTTCAAAAAAAATTGTGCCTATAAAAAAGCCAAACAATAAAAAAGCAAAAACCTTTCCTCCTAATATAGATGCAATTACTATTATTACAAATACAATAGATGTTGCAGTTCTTATTAAAAAATTTTTCATTTAATATTACATTATGATTGATAGCAATTTACATAATTTCTTGAAAACTATAAAGCTGCTTTATTAATTATTTCCTTTGCTTTTTCCATATCTTTTTGATCTACATACAATTCAAAGCTCCCTATTTTATACATAGAATCTTGTTTGTCAATTGTATGGTAATGTATGTTATTTTCATCCAATAACGCTTCAATAATGTTTAATTGGTATTCTTGATTAGTTGTAAACACTAAAATTAATGTTTCGTTGTTGTTCATAATATTTAATATTTAAGTTTATAAATAAATAATTACGTAATAGTAATAAGTAATTTAGTGCAAATGTATTATATTAATTAGATGATAAGATAATATTTTAATAATATCTTAAAATTTGTCGTTAACTAAGAATAAAAATATTTCTTTAGGTCCTTGTCCTCCAACGATAAATTTGTTTTCTATACTATTTGTTTTTGAAGGTCCATTTAAAATAGTAACAGTTGGAGGTAGAGAATTAATGTAAATATCTTTTAAGTAATTGGTTGCATCTTTAATATCTTGTACTATTTTATCTATCCTAGCAATTACAATTAAAGTTTCAGCAGTTGTTAGTATTTGAGTTTCCTTTTCAGAAAATAAAGTAAATAATATAGATCCGGAACGTGCAATCATAAGTTCACAAGGAACAAATGCAAAAGGTATAGAAGGTTGATCTGTAAAATTAAACTTATAAATGATACCTGCATTATTTAAAATTTCACCTATTTTTTTATTATTACAAAAAATAGCATCCCAATTATACGTGTCCTTAGCACCTTGAAGTTTATTATACAAATCATTAAGATTGTCACAAAAAACAAACTTTCCCCCATTATTAATAAATTGCTCAACAAACTCAATTTCAGGTTCTTCTTTAAGCGGTTTGTTATAATTAATGTTGGGGTTTTGTGTTTTACTACCAATTATTTTATCTTTGTTAAGTAATGCATTTCTAATAGAATTCATTACTTTTTCTTTTATTATATTATCATCCATTATAATAAAACTCCGTATTAATATTGTAGTTTGTTTTTATTTTCGTTTTTTATCAGTTAGAGTTTGATGATGAATTTTCTTTTTCTTCAAAATCAGAAGACAAAGGTAAATCGTGCGTATAATTACCTCGTTTATTACCAAAAATTCTTTTTAAGTCATCGCTAAAAACAACTTCTTTTTCTAATAAAAGTTTACTTAATATACTTACATCTCTACTATTTTCAATAATAATTCTTTTAGCTCTTTCGTATGCATACATTAGTATGATATTCACCCGCTCATCTATTTTTTCTGCAGTTTTTTCACTAAACGGTTTTGTGAAAGAATAATCTTGTTGACCGGTAGAATCGTAATAGCTAATATTACCTAACTCTTTGTCTAATCCGTAATATGCTACCATTGCATATGCCATTTTTGTTGCACGTTCTAAATCGTTGATAGCACCTGTAGATATAGATCCAATATTTACTTCTTCGGAAGCTCTTCCTGCTAATAAAGTAGTAAGTTCATCCTCTAATTGCTCAACAGATGTAATACTTCGTTCTTCAGGTAAATACCATGCAGCTCCTAATGCTTTTCCCCTTGGAACTATAGTTACTTTTACCAAAGGACTTGCATGTTCTAATAGCCAACTTACAGATGCATGACCTGCTTCATGATATGCAATAATTTGTTTTTCATCTGCAGAAATTAATTTGTTTCGTTTTTCTAATCCTCCAATAATTCTGTCTATTGCATCTAAAAAATCTTGTTTATCTATTAGATTTTTATTTTTACGAGCACAAATTAAAGCTGCTTCGTTACATACGTTAGCTATATCAGCACCGGAAAATCCGGGTGTTTGTTTAGCTAAAAAGCTTAAATCTATATTCTTATCCACCTTTAATGGACGGACATGAACTCCAAAAATTGCTTCTCTTTCTTTTAAATCAGGTAATTCGACACTTATTTGTCTGTCAAATCTACCGGCTCGTAATAGAGCTCTATCTAAGATGTCTGCTCTATTAGTTGCACCCATAACAATTACCCCTTCGCTTCCACTAAAACCGTCCATTTCTGTCAATAACTGGTTTAAAGTGTTTTCACGTTCATCATTAGCACCGGTATTGATGTTTCTACCCCTAGCCCTACCTATAGCGTCTATTTCATCTATAAAAACTATACTAGGAGCTTTTTCTTTTGCTGTTTTAAATAAATCTCGTACCCTTGATGCACCAACACCAACAAACATTTCTACGAAATCAGATCCGGAAAGTGAAAAGAAAGGAACTTTTGCTTCGCCTGCTACTGCTTTAGCAAGTAAAGTTTTACCGGTTCCCGGAGGTCCTACTAATAATACTCCCCTTGGTATTTTTCCACCTAAGCTGGTATACCTTTTTGGATTTTTAAGAAAATCTACTACTTCCATTATTTCTACTTTTGCCTCGTCTAAACCTGCAACATCCTTAAAAGTAATATTTGAAGTATTTTTGTCATAAAGCCTTGCTTGAGATTTTCCTATGTTAAAAATTTGATGCCCTCCTAAACCGCCACTTTTTTTAGCAGCACTTCTAAACATAAAAGAAAATAGAAAAAATAATAAAAAAATAGGAAGAAGAAAATATAAAATATTCCCAAGCCAATTATCTCGTTTTTCTGTTTGATAATAAATTTTTTCATCTTCCGGAATGTTTATTTGAGCTTCTTTTATGTCTTCATTAAATTGATCTACACTACTAATTGGAAAAGTAAATAATAAAGTTTTTTCTTTTGAGAAATTATATTTGTTATTTGTATTATTGTCAGTATACTTACTTACTCTATCCGACTTAATATAAATTTCTACAACTTCTTTATTTACTAAAACTAATTTGGCAACATCACCTTCTTCTAACATTACTTTTAAATCACGCCAATTAGTTTCTTTTGTACTGCCTTTGTAAGCAAAAAGCGTGTATCCTATAAAAAATAAACCTAATAATAAATAAATCCAGTAAAAATTAAATTGTTTTCGTTTTGGATTATTTTTAAGTGGATTATTATTCTGACCCTTTACATTTTTTCCCATATAAAAATAAAATTTTTAAATATCGTTGTGTTTTGTAATTATAGCGTCAGCCCATAAACTTTCAATATCGTAAAACTTACGAGCATTTTCTAAAAAAACATGAACAACAACATTACTATAATCGATTAACAACCAATTAGAATTGTTGCTCCCTTCTATATGCCAAGGTTTTTCTTTTAAAGAATTAAAAACTTCTTCAACTACACTATCTCTTATAGTTTGAATATGAGTTGTAGATGTTCCATGACAAATAATAAAGAAATCACAAACTCTACTTGGAATTTCTTTAAGGTTCATTGATACAACTTCTATGCCTTTTTTAGAAAGTATAGCATTTATTATAAAATTTACTAATTGATCTACATCATTTTTTTCTTTTATCATACATTTATTTATTTTGTTACAAAAATACTATTTTATTATTAATTTTGCAAAAAAAAATATGAAACTCAAAATAATTGGTTGTAGTTTAAATGACATAGAGGATTTTGTTAGTCGGAATGGGATGAAACCTTATTTGGCTAAGCAAGTTTGTTATTGGATTTATAACCATGGAATTGAATCATTTGATCAAATGATTAACGTTTCAAAGAATAATAGGGGTGCTTTTGATACATTTTTTAGTTTAGAAAAAAAAATTCCACTAAAAACTGCCATTTCTGCAGATAATACAAAAAAATATTTATTTAAAACAGAAAAAGGAAATTTTATTGAGTCTGCTTATATACCTGATGGAAAACGTCACACATTATGTATTTCCAGCCAAGCAGGTTGTAAAATGAATTGTAAGTTTTGTTACACTGGTAAACAAGGTTTTCAGGAAAATTTGTCCGTATTTGATATTATTAATCAATTAGATGCAATCCCTGAGCGAGATATAATTACTAATATTGTGTTTATGGGAATGGGGGAGCCATTTGATAATTACGATAATGTATTAAAAGCAATTGAAATTTTGACTGCGGAGTGGGGATATAAAATAGGTAAAAGAAAAATTACAGTTTCTACTGCAGGAGTAGTTCCGGGAATAGATAAATTTCTGAAAGAATCGGAAAGTAATCTGGCAGTTAGTTTACATTCGCCGTTCGAAGTACAACGTTCTCAATTAATGCCTATTAATAATAAGTATTCTATAAAGGATATTATTGATACTATCAGAAATAATAAGTTAGACAAACAACGAAGAGTTTCATTTGAATATATTATGTTCAAGGATATTAATGATACTCAAGAACATATTAATCAACTCGCTAAAGTCTTAAACGGATTACGTTGTATGATAAATTTAATATCTTATCATACTAATTCGGAAGATAAATTTCAACCATCATTTGCAGAGCATATTTTATGGTTTAGAAATCAGTTGAGTAATAAAGGGTTTCCTACTACAATTAGAAGTTCGCGAGGGCAAGATATTGAAGCAGCATGCGGTTTGTTAAGTACTAAAGAGTTGTTAAAGTTATCTAATGATAAAGAGAGTAATTGTTATTAAATAACAATACAAATTATACAATTTAAATCTTAAAAAATGAAAAAACCATTTTTTTTAATTGCCGGACCTTGTGTTATTGAAGATACTGAAAGTCCGCTTAGAATTGCAGAAAAGATAGTAAATATTACTGATAAGCTAAATATACCATATATTTTTAAGGCATCGTATAAAAAAGCAAATAGAACAAAATTAGATTCGTTCAGTGGAATTGGGGATGAAAAAGCTTTAAATGTTATTAAAAAAGTTGGTGAGACTTTTGGTGTTAAAACATTAACTGATGTTCATGATGAAAAAAGTGTAGAGTTAGCTACGAGTTTTGTAGATGTTTTGCAAATACCGGCATTTTTAAGTCGTCAAACAGAATTATTATTAGCTGCGGGGAAAACGGGGAAACAAATAAATATAAAAAAAGGTCAATTTTTATCTCCGTATTCAATGAAATTTGCGCTGGAAAAAGTTAGATCTACCGGAAATAATAATGTTATTTTAACTGAACGCGGTACAACTTTCGGATATAATAATTTAGTTGTAGATTTTTGTTCAATTCCAATAATGAAATCTTTTAATTGCCCGGTAATTATTGATGCAACACATTCCATCCAACAACCTAATTCAAGTGAAGGTGTGTCGGGCGGAATTCCTCAATTTATAGAAACAATTGCAAAGGCCGGAATTGCTTCAGGAGCAGATGGCGTTTTTATTGAGACTCATCCAAATCCGGAAAAGGCATTATCTGATGGTACTAACATGTTGCAATTAGATAAATTAGAAGACCTATTAGTTAAATTATTAAATCTGTATAATGCATTGTAATGGTGCAAAATAAAAAGTATAAAATATTAATAATTAGATTTAGTTCCATTGGAGATATTGTACTTACAACTCCGGTAATTAGGTGTTTGTATAACCAATTAAATTGCGAAATCCATTATTTAACTAAAATTCAAAATGTAAATATCTTACAACCATCTAATTATATTAAAAAAATATATTCTTACGATGGAAAAAATTTAAATGAATTAATTAAAAGTTTAAAATTAGAGAGATTCGATTTTATATGTGATTTACACAATAACATAAGATCTAAGAAAGTAACAAGGAGATTGAAAACAGATAGTAAATCTGTAAATAAATGTAATATTAAAAAATGGTTGTATGTTAATTCACTAATGAAAGATCTATCTATTAAACACATAGTAGACAGATATCTTGATACAACAAGTAAATTTAATATTAAAAATGATGGATTAGGGCTGGATTTTTTCCTAAATAAAGAAGAAAAACTACCTGTAGAATACGACTTAGTATTAAATGATAAAGAATATATAGTAATTGCAGTTGGAGCTCAGCATTTTACTAAACAAATACCTAATGACAAACTAATTAGTATTTGTAATAAGGATAAAGAGTTTGAAAGGTTAAATAATTATATCAAAACAAACTTTAATGATAATTTAAATAGTAATCCATTAAAATTTGTTTTGATTGGGGGAACTCAAGATATTGACAAAGAAAAAAAAATAGTAGAAGGAGTTAACAATAAAGAAGATGTGATTAATTTAACAGGAAAACTTTCTATTAATGGTTCAGCTCTAATTATGCATAATTCAAAATTAGTAATAACCGGAGATACAGGTATGATGCATATTGCAGCTGCATTACGCAAAAATATTGTAGTGTTTTGGGGTAATACGGTTCCAGAGTTTGGTATGTATCCTTATTTTCCTACAAATTTTAATGGTTTTTGGGTTTCTGCAGAAAATAAAAAAATAAAATGCAGACCTTGTAGTAAAATAGGATATGAAAAGTGTAAAAGGAAACATTTTAAATGTATGAACGAAAATGAATTATATAGATACTCATAGCCATATTTATTCAAATGACTTTGAATCGGATAGGGATGAAGTAGTTGAGAAATGTATTAAATCTGATGTAAACAAAATTATATTGCCGAATATAGATTTAATGTCTATTCAAAATTTAAAAAATACTATTCTTAAGTATAATAATATTTATGGTAAGATAATGTTTGGAGCAATGGGTTTACATCCAACATCCGTTACTGAAAATTATAAAGAAGATTTAGAAACAATAAAAAAAGAATTATACAAAGGAGATTATATAGCAATTGGAGAGATAGGAATGGATCTATATTGGGATAAATCTCTACAACATCTTCAAGAAGAATCATTAAAAATTCAATTAAATTGGGCAAAAGAATTGAATTTACCGGTATTAATTCACAGTAGAAATGCTGAAGATAATATCATAGAAATACTTGAAAATAATGAATATAGTGAAATTAGGGGTGTATTTCATTGTTGGTCCGGAAGCCTTGAACAAACTAAAAAGATTTTAGATTTAGGCTTTTATATAGGTGTTGGTGGAACAGTAACTTTTAATAATTCTAATGTTCCTAATATTTTAAAAGAAGTTCCTATCAATAGAATTCTAACAGAAACTGACAGCCCTTATTTAAGTCCTATGCCATACAGAGGGAAACGAAATAATAGCAGTAATATACCTATTATAGTTAATAGAATTTCAGATGTTTTAAATATAGAAAAAGAATTATTAATAGAAATTATTTCAGACAATGTTAATAAACTATTAAATATTTAGTAAGAAAAATGTTTTTTTTAATTTAACTTGTAAAGTTAATTAAAAGAGTATCAGGTATATATGTAATAAAATATAAAAAATTATTCTAAAAAATTTTTATTATAAAAAAATGTTGTATCTTAGCAAACTGAAAATCAAATACGAATTGTAAGTTTTGTAGGAGGAGAGGTGACCGAGTGGCTGAAGGTGCACGCCTGGAAAGCGTGTGTTCTGCAAAACGGAACCCAGGGTTCGAATCCCTGTCTCTCCGCAGAGACAAAAAAAGTGTCTTGTACGAATATTTGATTGTTAAATTATAATAATTTGAACGATATCAAATTTAAATTAAAAAAATAAATAATAATATTAACTAAAAAATTATGAAAAAACTATTTTCTTTATTAGCATTAGTATTTGTGCTAAGCTTTGCAGTAACTAATCAAGTTGTTGCTCAAGAGCAAACTGAGACAGAAAACACTGAACAAACAGTTGAAGAAGCAGTTGTAGAAGAAGCTGCTCCAATGGCTGAAGTAACAGACGAAGTTGTTCAGGAAAGTAAATCATTTCATTATGTATTAAAAGAAAAATTTATCGATGGTGGTGCAGGTTTTATGACCACAGTACTTTTATGTCTAATTTTCGGTTTAGCATTATGTATTGAAAGAATTATTTATTTATCACTATCTACGACAAATTCAAAAAAATTATTAGAAAACATTGACTCAGCACTTAAAAATGGTGGCCCTTCCAAAGCTTTACAAGTATGTAAAGAAACTCGTGGCCCTATAGCAAGTATTTTCTACGAAGGGTTAAGTAAATACGACGAAGGTATCGATATGGTTGAAAAATCATTAGTATCTTATGGTGGCGTTGCTACAGGTCAATTAGAAAAAGGATTAGGTTGGATAGGCTTATTTATTGCACTTGCACCTATGTTAGGATTTATGGGAACTGTAATCGGTATGGTTGCTGCTTTCGACCAAATTGCCGTTGTAGGTGAAATGTCTCCGGCAGTAGTTGCAGGTGGTATGAAGATAGCATTATTAACAACAGTATTCGGATTAATTGTTGCTGTTATTCTTCAAATTTTCTATAACTATATCTTAACCAAAATAGAAAGTATAGTTTTAGAAATGGAAGATTCGTCAATTACATTCTTAGATATAGTTGCAAACAGCATTAATAAGAAAGGTTAATTTATGAAAGCATTAAGATTAATAGGTAAAATAGTCAGTATTGCTTTAATTATTTTAGGAGCTATCTTTGGAATTTGGTTGATTGCCACTTCAAAGCAAGTTATGGCATTAGGTGCCGGAGTAAAAAGCATTGCTGATGTAGCTATTTATATAGCATATATTTCACTTGCCTTAGCAATATTAGCTGTTATAGCATCGCTATTTTTTAAAACATATACTAAAAAGTCAGTGATAAAGACAATAATAGTATTAGTAGGTGTTATAGTATTATTAGCTATATGCTGGGCTATACCTGGGGTAACACTACCTTCAGAATTTTTAGAAGGTCATGGTTTATCCGTTAAAAATTCTAGATTAGTTGATGTTGGTTTATATTTTACATATATTTTATTTGCAGCTGCTATAATTACAATTATTTATGCTGCAATATCTAACTTTATTAAAAACAGATAGTATGTTTGGAAGAAAAGAAAAAAAGAAAGTTCCGGAAATAAACGCGAGTTCAATGGCTGATATTTCATTCTTGCTATTGTCTTTCTTTTTAATGACAACAACTATGGATGTTGACACCGGTATTGCAAGGCGTTTACCGCCTCCAGTTCCTCCACAAGAGGATATACCGGACATCAAAGAACGTAACATACTAAAAGTTAGCATCAATAAGTATGATATGTTAATGGTAAATGGACAACTTTGCGATATTTCTTTGTTAAAAGATAAAGCTAAAGAGTTCTTATCAAATCCATATAATAGCGAGGATCTTCCTGAAAAAAGAATAGATACTATTCCTGCCTTAGGAGGGTTATTTGAAGTTTCAAGAGGTGTAATATCGTTAAAAAACGATAGAGGAACATCTTATGAGGCATATATATCAGTACAAAATGAGTTAACCAGAGCTGTTAATGAATTAAGAGATGAACTATCTAAAAAAGCTTTTGGTAAACCATTTAGTTCGTTAAAAGAGGATGTAGAGATACAAGCTATTCAAAAAGCTGTGCCTATTTCAATTTCTGAAGCAGAACCCGAAGAATATTAAAAATTAAATTATGGGAAAATTTGTAAAAGGAGGTAAGAAAGAGGTTCCGGCTATATCAACAGCCTCCATGCCGGACATTGTATTTATGCTTATATTTTTCTTTATGATCACAACTACTATGCGTGAGTCGGATCCACTTGTAAGACTACAAGTACCACAAGCAACAGAAGTGGAAAAATTGGAAAGAAAATCTTTGGTAAGTTATATTTATATTGGACCACCCAGTAATCCTAAACTTGGAACTGAGTCGCGTATTCAATTAAATGATAGTTTTAGAACTATAGATGATATACCAAGTTTTATTTTTGCTGAAAGAGAATCACGAGACGAAGTAGACAGAAAGCTTTTAACTACATCAATAAAAGCTGATAGATATACTAGAATGGGTATTATTTCTGATGTTAAACAACAATTAAGAGAAGTTGGTGCATTTAAGATTAATTATTCCGCTAGAAAAGCTACACCAAAAAAGTAGAAAGCAATCATAAAGTATAAATTCATATAAAAACCCTGCTAATTATTAGTAGGGTTTTTTTGTTTTTCCAAAAAAAAATGCTATCTTTGCATATAGCAGAACAGAAGTTTTTTTAATATGAGTAAAATAACAAACACTGAAAAACCACGTATTTTATTTATTTCCCAAGAAATTGTTCCTTATATCGAAAATTCAATTATGGGATTCGTATGTAGATATTTACCTCAAGGTATTCAAGAAAGTAATAAAGATATAAGAACATTTATGCCTAAATATGGTTTAGTTAATGAAAGACGTAACCAATTACATGAAGTAATCAGATTATCCGGAATGAATTTAATAATTAATGATGTTGATCACCCAGTAATTATTAAAGTTGCTTCAATTTCTCAAGCGAGAATTCAAATTTACTTTATTGATAATGAGGAATATTTTCAAAGAAAATTTCTTTTTGATGAAGATGGAAAGTTTTTTGAAGATAATGATGAGAGAGCAATCTTCTTTTCTAAGGGTGTTTTAGAAACAGTTAAAAATTTAGGTTGGTCTCCTGATTTAGTAAATTGTAATGGTTGGCTATCAGCATTTGCTCCAATTTATATTAATAAACATTACAGAGATAATCCATTGTATACAAAATCAAAAATAGTTACAACATTATACAAAGATGACTTTGATGCAGAATTTAATATTGAGTTATTAAATAAACTAAAATATGATGGTTTTACTGATGAAGAAATAAAACTTCTGGAAAAGCCTAATTACGTTAATTTAATGAAATTAACCATAAATAATTCCGATGGTGTAATATTTGCAGAAAAGGAAGTTAATCCTGATTTAATTCAGTATGTAAAAGATAAAGGATTACCGAATATTTCTTATGAAAAATATGATGCAGAATATTTAACAGAAATTTCTAACGAATTCTTCGATAAAATATTAAATTTGTAAAATTTTATTTTTAATAATACGACCATGCCATTTTGTGTTATGGTTGCTGCAAGTTCAATTAAAAAAGTATATATGAAAAAAAATTTTAATTGTGTAGTATATATATTATTATTAGCTACAAATTTAATATTATTACATTCTTGCAATGAAGATCCTAATATTATAGGTGGTAATATTATAGATGAAGATCCCTTTAATCCCAATAAAATAGATACTGTAACTATTATTAGTTATTCCTTACCTTACGATTCAGTAATGACTAGTGCTCTCTCTAAGGAATACGGGTTTATGGTAGGATCTATTTATGATGCAATATTTGGTAAAACCACATCTAGTTGCGCCTTATCATTTTCAACTGTAAAAGGTGCTTTAAAAGATTCTGTAAATCCTATTACAGTAGATTCTGTAATTCTACGAATACCATACAATAATATATTTGGCAAGTTAGAAACTGAGCATACCTTTAGAGTATATGAATTAGATGATCTCTTAGATACTATTAATTATTATTCTAACAGAGAGCCTAATTATTTCTCATCAGAGATAGGAAGTAAAACTTTTACTCCTGTTTTAGATACAACAAAAGGCTCAACTCAGTTTTTAGAAATTCCTTTAGATAATAGCTTGGGAAATAAAATCTTAAATTTTCCAAATTCAGTACTAAATTCCAATCAAGAATTTGTAAAAGAGTTCAATGGAATTTATATTTGTCCTGATCCGATAAATACTCCCAATTCCGGATCTATGATGAAATTATCTTTAAAAAGTACAGAAACAAAAATAAGAATATATTACCATACTGCTGTGGTAGATTCATCTTATTATGATTTAACTGTAACTTCAGATACTAAAAATTATTTATATTACGATCATAATAACTATGAAGAGGCTTCTCAAAGTTTTAAAAATCAGGTTTTAGAAGGTGACACAACCTTAGGTAGCGAAAAGTTATTTTTACAAACTATGGGCGGTGTTATGGTAAAAATTACATTTCCGTATATACAAGAATTTAAGAAAATTGAAAATTTAGCTATTCAAGATGCTAAATTGTTTTTTACAGTGAATACAGAAGATACTTATTTTGGAGTCCCGTCCGCATTTGACTTAGTTAAGATGAAATCTGAAAATGGTCAAATGACCTTAATTAATGATTATGTTGCCAGTTCTAATTATTATAACGGAACTTTAGCTTCAGGCACCGAAACATTTTTCTTTAGAATTAATTTGCATCTAAAAGATATGATAAACGGTAAAACCGAAGATAACAGTGTATATCTACATATCAGAAATAGTAATTCCATATATGGTAGAGTTTTATTATACGGTGCAAATCCAAATGATATTGAAAATAGAATTAAACTACAAATTACTTATACAACTATTGAGTAATTTTTTGTAACTTTTTATTTTGAATTAAGTAAAAAACATTTTATTATGATTATTATTGGAATTACAGGGACTTTAGGTGCAGGTAAAGGAACTGTTGTAAAATATTTAGTAGAAAATTACGGTTTTTTACATTTTTCTGTAAGAGATTTCATTACAAAAGAAGTTAAAAATAGAAATTTACCTGTAAATAGAGATACTTTAACATTAATCGGAAACGACCTGCGTAAAAATCACAACCCATCATATATAGTAGATTGTTTATACGAAGAAGCTCAAAAGGAAGGTCTTAATTGTGTTATTGAAAGTATTAGAACACCTGGTGAAATAATGTCTTTAAGAAAACATGAAAATTTCATATTGCTTTCTATTGATGCAGATCCTATGACAAGATATAAACGCATTAAAATCAGGAATTCCGAAACAGATCAAGTTCAATACGAAACATTCATAGCAAATGAAATGAGAGAGTATGACTCTTATGATCCTAATAAACAAAATTTAGGAAAATGTATAGAAATGGCTGATTTTCATTTAACTAATAATGGTACGGTAGAGGAGTTATACGAACAAATAGAAAAATTAAATTTGTTTTAAGTAAAAAATAAGATTCTAATCTTAAAAATTATTATAAGAAGAAATGGGAAAGGAATATCAAAGACCAACTTGGGATGAATATTTTATTGAAATAGCAAATATAGTTGCTAAACGAGCAACTTGTGACAGAGGGCGTAGCGGGTGTGTGATAACTAAAAATAATAGAATATTAGTAACAGGGTACGTTGGGGCTCCTTCCGGATTACCTCATTGCGATGATGTAGGACATTTAATGAAAGCGACTTTACACGAGAATGGGATGGAAACTAATCATTGTGTAAGAACTATTCATGCAGAACAAAATGCGATTTGTCAAGCGGCAAGAATAGGGGTATCCTTAGAAGGTTCAACATTATACTGTAGAATGACCCCATGTAGAACTTGTGCAATGTTAATAATAAATTGCGGTATTGTTAGAGTAGTTTGTGAACAGAGGTACCATTGTGCAGAAGAATCAGAAGAAATGTTTAAACAAGCAGGTGTAGAATTAAAATATTTTTCTGAAGATATTTTAAAATATGATAACCAATAATATTGATAATCATAACTAATTATGAATAATATTTTATATCCAATGCAATTTAATCCTGTGGTAAAAACTAAACCTTGGGGTGGTGAGTTATGGACTTTATCGGATGTGGATGGTAGTCAAACTCTTGTTGCAAATGGAGATTTAGCCGGTAATAATTTATCTGAGCTTACAGAAATTTTTATGGATGATTTTGTAGGCGAAAATGTTTTTAAACCAAAAGAGTTTCAATTTGGAGTTTTAGTTAAAATAATAAGTGCGATAGATAAATTATCTGTTCAAGTTCATCCTAATGATGAAATAGCACAAAAAAAAGGTTTTAAAAACGGTAAGTCTGAGATGTGGTATATTTTAGATGCAGACCCAGGTTCATTTATAGTTGCGGGCTTTAATAAAAAAATAACTTATGCAGAATTTAAAAAACGCTTAGAGAATAATTCTTTAATAGATGTTTTAAGTATTATTCCTGTTAAAAAAAATGATGTAATATATATTCCTGCCGGTTTAATACATGCAATTGGACCAAATATTTTGTTAGCGGAAATTCAACAAACTTCCGATGTTACCTATAGAGTTTTTGATTGGAACAGAAAAGATGAAAATGGAAATTCCAGAGAACTTCATGTAAATGAGGCTATAGATGCGATAGATTTTGATATGCATCATATTGAGATGTTTAGCATACCTGACGGTAATACGCCATTAAATTTAGAGTTGTTTAATAAAAATTGGTCAAATACTATTTTTAAAAGAGTAGTTAATCCTATAAATTGCAATTACAGTTATTACGATTCTTATGTTATCTTAGTTTTTCTTAAAGGTAAAGGTACAATAAAATATAAGAATATGGATATTAATTATACAGTTGGGAGCTCAATTTTAATTCCGGCATCAATCTCAGATTTTAAACTTATTCCTCACACAGATACTGAATTTATAGAAGTATACAAAACTAAATCTTAAATGTTTATTTATTAATAATTGTAAAAATTTAATCTTAGCTCTAATTTAACAAATTAATCGTGTATATTTGCATACAATATAAGTAGAATAATATGTTTGCTCTATTCTTAAAAGAATTAAAAGGTTTTTTTTCTTCAATTATCGGATACATTGTAATTTTAGTTTTTTTGATAGTTACAGGTCTGGTTTTATGGGTTTTCCCCGGTCCTATAAATATTTTGGAACAAAAATATGCAAATATAAATGGGCTTTTTATGATTGCACCGTTTGTATTTTTGTTTTTAATACCTGCAATAACTATGAGATCCTTTGCAGATGAAAAAAGGTATGGAACTTTTGAAACCCTTGCCACAAAGCCTATAACCGCTACTAAAATTATTTTAGGAAAATATTTTGCTGCATGCTTTATTGTACTATTATCCCTATTACCAACTTTAATATATTATCTGACAGTATATATATTAGGTTCACCTGTAGGTAATATTGACAGTGGGGCAGTTTGGGGCTCCTATGCCGGTTTATTGCTGTTAGGCATGTCTTTTACTGCAATAGGTATATTCGCCTCCTCCTTAACTGACAATCAAATAGTGTCGTTTATTATAGGTGCATTAATATGTTTCTTTTTATATGTTGGATTTGAGTTTATTTACTCTATGAAGATTTTTGGATCGGCATCTTTATTTATCAAAAACTTGGGTATGCAAGCTCACTTTGTTTCGTTAAGTAGAGGTGTAATAGATTCGCGTGATATTATTTACTATTTAAGTATAATTTTTATTTTTTTACTATTCACTAAGGTTTCAATAGAAAGGAGAAAATAATGAAAAGAAAAATAAATAAAAAGAATACATCCATAGTTACTATAATTTTAGGATTAATTTTAGTTATAGTAGTAAATATATTTTCTTCATTTGTATTTCATAGATGGGATTTAACAGCAGAAAAAAGATATACTTTAAGTAAACCGACTTTAGAACTTTTAAAAGGGTTAGATGACTATGTTTATTTTAAAGTTATGCTAAACAGTAAAGATTTACCTGTAGGTTTCCAAAGATTAAAGCAAGAGACTAAAGAAATGCTTGATGAGTTTAGAGCTCATAGTAAATATATTGAATTCGAGTTTATAGATCCTACAAAATCAGATGATCCTGATATGGTTAATGCATCAATGCAAGAGTTAGTAGATGCAGGATTGTCACCAACAAAAATATTTGTAGAAACAAAAACGGGAAGTACTCAACAAATAATATTTCCTGGAGCATTATTGTCGTATAAAGAGAGAACTGTACCGGTTCAATTATTAACCACTCAAATTGGAGTTAATTCGGATGAGGTTATTAATAACTCTATACAGTCTTTAGAATATTCCTTATCTAATGCTATACGTAAAGTTTCTAATATTAGAAAAAACAAAATAGCTATTTTAGATGATTACGGATGTTTGGATCAAGAGAATATTATGGCTTTTACCGCATTAATGCAGGAATATTATGATGTAACATTTGTTAAGTTAGACGGTCAATTAAATAGTTTAGCAAATATTCACTCAAAGGGTGAAGATACAGTTGAGATGTCTAATAAATATACGGCATTAATTATTCCAGGGCCTACAAAACCTGTTAGTGAACAAGATAAGTTTGTAATAGATCAGTATATTATGAGAGGTGGAAAAGTTTTATGGCTTGTAGAACCGGTTTATGTGACCATGGATAGCCTACAAAGTGCTCCATCAACATATGTTTTCGAAAATCATCATAATTTAAAAGATCAATTATTTAACTACGGTGTTAGATTAGAGCCAATGTTAATAATGGATTTACAATGTTTGGATATTCCATTAGTTACAGGTAATATTGCAGGGCGTCCACAAATTAAGATGTTCCCTTGGGTGTTTTTTCCAATAATCACACCATTAAGTAATCATCCAATTGTAAATAATTTAAATGCTTTAAAAACAGAGTTTGTATCTCCTATAACTCCTTTAGCTGTACAAGGTATTAAACAAACCGTTTTATTGCATTCATCACCGTATTCTAGGCTATTTATGACACCAGATGAAGTTTCGTTAGAAATATTAACTCAAAAACCTAATGCAGACTTATATCAAAAGTTAGATATTCCTATTATGGTTTTATTAGAAGGTAAATTCAAATCGTTATATGATAATAGAATACCACCTGAATTAATGGATAATCCTTTAATTGATTTTAAAAAGGAAAGTGTTGAGAATTCTATGATAGTAATTTCTGATGCTGATATGATTAGAAATCAATTTAGATCAGGAGATGGGGCTCCATTAAATTTAGGTTTTGATCAATATACCGGTATTCAGTTTGGAAATCCGGAATTGTTTATAAATATTATGAATTATTTATGTGACGATTCCCATTTAATTTCCGTTAGATCAAGAGAATTGAAAATAAGGATGTTAGATAATAATAAGATTGTTCAAAATTCCCTTAAAATTCAAATATTTAATTTATTAATACCATCATTAATAGTTGTTATTTGCGGCATTATTTACAATATTTTTAGAAGACGTAGATATGTTTTAAAGTAAAAAAATATGAAAAAAAATAAACCTTTATTTATAACTCTGACTGTAATTATTGTTTTAACTTTAATTATTTTAATTATCAATAAATCTAAAAATAAGAATAGCGATAGGGTTTTTAATATAGAAAATGTAGATAAAATAAGTAAGGTATTTTTAGCTGATAAAATGGGCAATAATGTTTTATTAGTTAGAGACGGATCGCATTGGATATTGAATGACAGATATTATGCTGCTGATAATATGGTTAGAAATATGTTAAATATTTCAAGTAGATTAAAAGTCAGAGAGCCTGTTTCTAAATCTGCTCATAATAACGTAATATCACAATTATCATCTACAGGTAAAAAAGTTGAGTTTTATGCAGATGGTTATAAAATTGACTTTTTGGGAATAAAACTATTTCCAACAGAAAAAAACATACTAACATTTTATGTTGGCTCGCATACTAAGGACAACTTAGGGACTTTTATGATTAAAGAAGGCTCTAATCGTCCATATGTTGTTTATATTCCAGGATATAGAGGATTTGTATCTCCGTATTTTTCTACAAGTGCTAATACGTGGAGATCACATACTGTTTTTAATCAAGTAATATCTCAAATTGATACTTACAAATATGTAGATAACGAATATCCGGAACAATCTTATACTATAAAAAATATAGATTCAAGAAGGTTCGAACTAAAAAAATACCCCGAAGGAGATATCATAACTTATGATACCGTTAAAATGATAGATTTATTGAGTTCGTTTTCAGAGATTAAATATGAAAATATTATTAGTGATCCAAATGATACTTTAATAACTCGTCAAATAGATTCTGTGTTAAATACGGTTCCTGCACACGAATTATCCTTAATAGACAAATACGGTTATGAAACTATAGTGAAAACTTATAGAATCCCAAATTATGGTGAAGAAGAATTTGTAGGAGATGATTGGTACGATAAAGATAGATTATATGCTTATATAAGAGTTCCATCGCCATTAATGAATGATAAATCTAATACGGGAGATGTATTATATGATGAGGATTTTGTATTAATTCAATATTTTACTTTCGATAATGTACTTCGTAAATTAGATTACTTAGCATACAAGAAATAATCTTTTGGTTATTTCCCTAAAAATTTTAGTTAATTTCAGTTTATTATTCTTTTAGAAAGATTTTTATCAGTGACCAGGTTTTTTAAAGAAACTTTTATAACCAAAAATTAGCCAAAACACCCCTATAGTAATTGAAGAGTCTGCAATATTAAAAATAGGTCTAAAAAATTCAAAGTAATTTCCTCCCCAAAAAGGAAACCATTTAGGGAAATATCCTGTTATTATCGGACAATAAAACATATCTACAACATTACCATGCAAAAAGGAAGAGTATCCCCCTCCTGCAGGAAATAATTCAGCTACAGCATATGGAGTACTTTCACTGAAGATCATTCCATAAAACATACTATCAATGATATTTCCAAAAGCTCCTGCAACTATTAAAGATAATGCTAATATTAATCCCTTTTTAGTAGATTTTAGTTTTGATAATTTAAGAATAATAAAAAAAATAACAATTACAGCAACAATCCTTAATAAGGTTAAAATAAGTTTTCCGTGGTCTCCGGCAAATTCCATCCCAAATGCCATACCCGGGTTTTCTATAAATAAAAGCTTAATACGTTTACCAAAAATAGGAATCTCCTGTCCTATGCGCATATTAAGTTTAACCCAAAACTTTAGTATTTGATCGCCAATTACTATTAGCGAAATTAATAAGATAGACCACTTAATATTATTGTTGTTCTTTTTTCTCATTCTTTTTAGCTTCTATACTTAAAGTAGCGTGAGGAACACTTCTTAGACGTTCTTTAGAAATTAATTTACCTGTTTTTCTGCAAATTCCATAAGTCCCGTTTTCTATTCGTACTAAGGCCATTTCTAAAGATTCAATAAACTTTTGTTGTCGTGCAGCAAGTTTACTGTTTTCTTCTTTGGAAAGTACGGATTGTCCTTCTTCCATTACTTTAAATGTAGGAGATGTATCAGCAGTATCATTATTACTGGTACCAATTGATGCTTCTTGAAAAAGTTTTAAGTCTTTACGAGCACTTTCTAATTTTTTTAATATAAGTTCTTTAAACTCTTGTAATTCTTCTTGTGAATATCTATTTTTTTCTGGAGGAGTTTGGGAATTATTAGCTTCTTTATTCATAATTTTTAATATTTAAATTTTCTATCATAATATCAATCATCAAATCATTAGTTAAATCTAACTTAATAATGTCATCACTATTAATGGTATCTGTAAACTCTAAACTATCTATTAGAGTTTCGGAACATATATAATCTTTATATTCGTTTATAACAGTTTTAATTTTATCGTTTTCTTTAATAGTTAATCTAATTTTATCTGTAACATTAAAATCTTTTTCTTTACGGATATTCTGAATCTTATTAACTAATTCACGAGCAAAACCTTCATTTAATAACGAATCTGTTATTTTTATATCTAAAGCTACAGTTAATGTCCCTTCTGTTTGAACTACCCAATTAGGGATATCTTTTGTTGTAATAATAACATCATCTCTCGTAAGATTTACCTCTGTACCATCAACATTTATTGTTAGATTATCTTCAAGATCTATTTGGTTGATTTCTTTTTGAGATAATCCAACTATTTTTTTGTTTAGGTCTTTCATTAGTTTGCCGTATTTAGGTCCTAAAACTTTAAAATCGGCTTTAATTTCCTTCTTTAGAATATCATTATCATCTGAAATGAACTCTATTTCTTTTACATTTATTTCAGCTAAGATAAGATCTTTAACTTTATTTATTTGCTCTGTAAAGTTTTCAGATGACGAAGGTATCATAATTTTGCTTAATGGTTGACGTACTCTAATATTAGAGCGCTTACGCAACGACAATGCCATCGAAGAAATCTTTTGAGCAAGTTGCATACGTTCTTCTAATTGTTTATCTATATAGTTTTCATTTGGAATTGGAAAAGCTGTAAGATGAACGCTTTCAAAATTTTCTAGTTTAGAAACAGTATTTAAATCTGTAAATAATCTATCAGCGTAAAAAGGTGCGTAAGGAGCTATTAGTTTAGCTATAGTTACTAAACATGTATATAAAGTTTGATATGCTGAGATTTTATCTGCTGAATATTCACCTCTCCAGAATCTTCTTCTACATAATCTAACATACCAATTTGATAAATAGTCGTTTGTGAAATTTTGAATATTTCGACTTGCCCTTGTAGGTTCGTATTCACTTAAATCTTTATCTACTGATTTTATTAATGAATTAAGTTCTGATAAAATCCATCTGTCAATTTCAGGTCTATCTTCGAAGTTTATATCCGGTTCACTATAAGTAAAATTATCTATGTTGGCATATAAAGCAAAAAACGAATAAGTATTATATAAAGTTCCAAAAAACTTTCGTTGAACTTCTTTTATACCTTCTTCGTCAAACTTTAAGTTGTCCCAAGGTTGAGAATTACTTATCATATACCAACGAGTAGCATCGGGACTATACTTATTGATAACTTCAAAAGGATCTACAGCATTACCTAATCTTTTCGACATTTTATTTCCATTTTTATCTAAAACTAAACCATTAGAAACGCAAGTTTTATATGAAACGGAGTCAAAACACATAGTTGCTATAGCATGTAAAGTATAGAACCATCCTCTAGTCTGATCTACTCCTTCAGCAATGAAGTCTGCAGGGAAAGCACCATTTAAAAAGTTTTCATCAGTTCCTTGTGGAGCCTTTTCAAAGGGGTAGTGATATTGTGCAAATGGCATTGCCCCGGAATCAAACCAAACGTCTATTAGATCTTTTTCTCTATACATTTTTTTGTTAGATTTAGAAACTAAAACTATGTTATCTACATACGGACGATGTAAATCTATTTTTTCATAATTTTCTTCAGAGAAATCTCCAACAACAAAATCTTTATATGGATTACTATCCATAAATCCTGCTTCAATAGACTTTTCTATTTCGTTAATTAGTTGTTCTATCGAACCAATACAAATTTCTTCTTTTCTGTCTTCAGTAACCCAAATAGGTAATGGGGTACCCCAATATCTAGATCTACTTAAGTTCCAATCTTGTAAGTTTTCTAACCAGTTCCCAAATCTTCCTGAACCGGTAGATACGGGCTTCCAATTGATAGTGTTATTCAACTCTATCATCCTATCTTTTAAATTTGTAACTTTAATAAACCAAGAATCTAATGGGTAATATAAAATAGGTTTATCTGTTCTCCAGCAATGTGGATAACTGTGAACCATTTTTTCAATTTTAAAAGCTTGATTATTATATTTAAGCATTAAGCTTATTTCTAAATCTAAAGTTTCATCTTTTTCAGTTAAAGTTACGTCATAATCGTTTTTTACAAATTTGCCGGCATATTTCCTATATTCTTCTACGTTTACAAATTTGTTTACAAAGTTAGGATCTAAATCTTCAATTGTATAAAACTTTCCTGTTAAATCAACCATTGGGCGGTTGTTTAAGTCTTTATCTACTAAATATAATGGAACTATTCCACATTCTTTTCCAACTCTGGCATCATCTGCACCAAATGTAGGAGCTATATGAACTATTCCTGTACCATCTTCTGTAGTAACAAAATCGCCAATAATTACTCTAAAGGCATCTCCATCCGGTTTTATCCATGGAATTAATTGTTCGTATCTAATACCTTCAAAATCTTTTCCTATATATTTCCCGATAATTCTATAAGGAATAATTTTACTATCTTTATCAAAATCTTCAAAACTAGCATCTTTACCTTCTTCGTTAAAATACGAAGAAATTAAATTTTCGGCTAATATTACACATATAGGTTTATAAGTGTATGGGTTAAAAGTTTCTATCTGAACATAATCTATCTTTTCTCCTACTGCTAATGCAGTATTAGATGGTAATGTCCATGGAGTTGTAGTCCATGCTAAAAATGATACGGGATATTTAGATTTTTCAAATAAAAATTTAGATTTTTCATTTTTAATGATATCAAAAATACCTGTTACAGTAGTGTCTTTTACATCTCTATAGCAACCGGGTTGGTTTAATTCGTGTGAGCTTAAACCTGTGCCTGCAGCCGGAGAATACGGTTGAATAGTATAACCTTTGTATAAAAGTCCTTTATTGTATAAATCACTTAATAAATACCATAAAGTTTCTATATATTTATTTTTAAAAGTTATATAAGGATTATCCAAGTCCACCCAATATCCCATTTTTTTGGTAAGGTCGTCCCACATATCCTTATATTTCAAAACTTCCTTTCTGCAAGCATTGTTATAGTCTTCTACAGATATAGTTTTGCCAATATCTTCTTTAGTTATTCCTAAAGTTTTTTCTACACCAATTTCAACCGGCAATCCATGTGTATCCCATCCTGCTTTACGTCGTACAAATTTACCCTTTTGAGTTTGATATCTGCAAAAAATATCTTTAATAGCACGCGATATCATATGGTGAATACCGGGTTTACCATTAGCACTGGGTGGTCCTTCATAAAATATAAAAGGAGTGTTGTCTTTGTTTTTATATAACGATTTTTCAAAAATATCGTTATCCACCCATTCTTTTCCAACTTCGTCAGCTATTTTAGTTAAGTTAAGATTTTTATATTCAGAATATTTACTCATAATTTAAGGATATTTTTGCAAAATTTATAGTTTGCAAAGATAATACTTTTTTTGTGAAAAATTAAAGGTTTTTACCTTAATATCTATCTTAATATTTTTAATTTAAAGAATTGAAAATATTAGCATTAATCTGATACATAAACTATAAAAAAATCATTTTATTTCTTGTGTAATTTAAAATACATTTGGGAATTTTTTGGATTTATTTCCATAATTATTTAGTCAGCTACTTTCGTTTTGAGCTATTTACTACAAAGACTAGGTAATGATCAAACATACAAAAAAACCAACTAAATCATTGCGATATAGTTGGCTTTATCTTTTAATTACAGAATGACTCGAAAATAATCAATAATTATATTGATAAATAACCTAAAACTTAATTAATTATGTTTTTTTGTGAAATCAAAAAGTTAATTGCAATCTATTTCCTGAATTTTTGTTAATATTCTTTTCCTCTTATTCCACAGTGATTTACTAAAAACTAACAATGCAATTAAATAACATATCCCCGTGGAAATAGCATAAATTAAAATAGTATCTTTTCGTAATGTGAAAAATTTCAAAATAATAAAAGGAAAAATAATAATAATTAGCGGAAGTAAGAGCCACAACCAAATCATTTTTTCATATACTAAGTATAACTGGTTTTTTAAGTGAATCAGTATAAATTTAGATGTTTCTGTGCTCAATTTGCAAGATTTTATAAAAAAAAGAATTGAAAATATTCCTTTTATTAATGTATAAATAGCGATAATAAACCAAGAAGCATATAAAAATAATGTGCTGAGGTTAATAAAATTAAAATTTTGAATGAAGAGCATAACAATTAAAAATAGTGATAGAATAATACAGAGAATTCCTTCTATTGCTACTCTGTTTCTCTTAAACCAAGATTTATGATTGAGTAGAATGATGTTGTAATCGTTGTTATTGTCTTCCAACTCTTTATTCTTCTTTTGCCATGCAGATTTCAATTCTTCAATATCCATAGTTATTTATGTGTTTCATTCATTTTTTTTAATTTAATATAACTTAAAAATCCACCTGCTTTGCAGGTGGTCATGTTCTTATGGCTATGCCGAAAATGTTTACCTTTGCACTATGAGTAAATATAAAAAGCAGAGCCATGTTGTTTGGAAGTGTGACTATCATATTGTTTGGTGCCCCAAATATCGTTTTCGCATTCTGACTGGGGTTGTCGCAGATTTTATAAAAGCCGACATTTTGCTTCTTTGTGAATGGAAAGGCTGTGAAGTTGATTCTCTCAACATTCAGTCGGACCACATTCATTTGTTGGTTTCAGTTCCACCAAAAGTCTCCATTTCGGAATTGATGGGTACATTGAAAGGTAAAACGGCTATCAAACTGTTCAAGAGTTACCCCCAGTTGAAGCGAAAGCCTTATTGGGGTAATCATTTTTGGTCTCGAGGTTACTTCGTAAATACTGTAGGGATAAATGAAGATATGATTCGTCGTTATGTTCAGTATCAGGAAGAGCAAGACAAAAAAGAAGAGGGCAACAGTGAACATTTTAGTCTTTTTGATTAGTTACACTTCATTTTAAAGAGCGCTTGAAGGCTACGCCTTCATTCTTTTACAAAATCCACCTGCTCGGCAGGTGGTTGTTTAATTTTAATGCGGTGAATTTTTGTGCCGACATTAGTTTCTGATATACCTATGATTTCGGCTATTTCTTTATGGGATAAATCATCTAAGTAAAGGTAGATGATAGCTTTCTCTTCTTCATTTAATTTTTCAATAAGACGGTATAAAATGCCTATTTGTGAGTTGTTGCTGTCGTTGGATATTTGGTTAGCTACTGGATGATTGTTTAATGTAACATAAGTTATTTTACTTCGACTTCTTTTTTGTAGTAAAGCTGTATTAAGTGCTATTCGGTATATCCAAGTTGATGCTTTACATTGCTGATTATTTATAAATTTAGGATAACTTTTCCAGAGGTTCAGTACAATTTCTTGATACAAATCTTCTATTGCTTCCTTTTCATGCCATGCATTATAAAAACGGCAAATTCGTAAAATTAAAGATTTGTTTTCAAAAATCATTTTTTTGAATTCCTCTTCCATAAATAGATTTTTATTCTTTATTCAATTGATAAATTATTGTTTTACATGATTAAACAGTAATTTTGTTTTCTTCATTATCACAAAATAAAACAATAGTTGAGATTATTGTAAAATAATCAATGATTTATTTATTAATTGTTTTTTTTATTTTTAAAAGCATTTACCGGAGTAACAAATAAAATACCGTGTAAAGCTAAGAAAAAATATATGGATAACAATATCCACAACAAATTATCTCGAATTATTTCGTTTGCCAAAAAATAACAAATAAAAGCAAAGATAGGTAAAGTTATTATTGAAATAATATTACGTTTTTTTATACATTTCTTTTCTTCATTTGTGAAAACCGATACTTCTTTTCTAATCGTTGAAACAGATATAAGACCGTATAAGATAAGCGGAATATAACTCCAATTATTTTGAAGAATAAGAAGAGTAGTTATACCTGTGATAGCAATAATTAATTCAAAAAATCCTTGTTTTTTCATTGTTTTGACATTTGAATTTACTTTTTTATTATCCATAATAGTTAAATTTTTCTCTTAATTGTTTAATTAATTTATTTATTATTTCATGTTATAGACATTACAAAACCAATAAGTTTATTACCTACCTCTATACTATATTAATTACAAAAAAGACTAAAAAATCACACTTTTTATCAAGTTTTTTTGTTATTTACTCCAGTTTTTAGCTATTTACTACAAAAATGAGGTAATGACAAAAGATACAAAAAAAGCTAACTAAATCATTGCGAGTTAGTTGGCTTTTTTTTATTAATATTCATATTTAATAAGAAAGAAGAAAAAAGGGTGGTCTAATGATAAAAAATTAGCCACCCTTTTTTTTAGTATAATTTATTGATATTTTACATCAAAAATATATTATTTGACTACGATTTTTGATTGATATGAATTACCGTCAATACTGAATATTCTTAATGTATAAATACCTTTAGCATAGTTAGATACAACAATTTGATTGCTTTGTACTCTATCTACTAATTGACCTACATTATTGTAGATATAAATATAATCTACAATAATTCCATCTATATTTACAATATCATTAGATGGGTTAGGGTAAACTTGAATATCTTTATTCTCATTAATTCCCGTATTTACAATTGTTACATCTGCACAAACTTGATCAGCTATACAATTTTCTTTTATTGCTTCAATACAATAGTTGTATGTACCATCTTCCAAGTTATTATGTGTAAATGTAGTATTCGAAATAGTAGTAATTAATGTATTATCTTGATATATGTTATAAGTGTACGTACCATTTCCTGTTGGTGCATCCCAATTTAAAGTAACACTATTGCCATTTACATTAGAAGTTAAATCAGTAATAGGATTACATTCAACTTCTTCCTCCACAACAGCATCAACACAAACTTGATCAGCAACACAATCGGTTTTAATAGCTTCTATACAATAGTTGTAAGTTCCTGCATCTAAGTTGTTTTGAGTAAATGTAGTATTTGATACGGTAGTGATAACATTTCCATTTCTATAAATTTTGTAAGTATAAGTATCATTATCTACCGGTGCATTCCAAGTTAATGTAACGCTATTGCCATCTACATTAGCTGATAAGTTAGTAATAGGATTACATTCAACTTCTTCCTCCACAACAGCATCAACACAAACTTGATCAGCAACACAATTGGTTTTAATAGCTTCTATACAGTAGTTGTAAGTTCCTGCATCTAAGTTGTTTTGAGTAAATGTAGTATTTGATACGGTAGTGATAACATTTCCATTTCTATAAATTTTGTAAGAATAAGTATCGTTATCATTTGGAGCATTCCAAGTTAATGTAACGCTATTACCATCTACATCAGCTGTTAGGTTAGTAATAGGATTACATTCAATTTCTTCCACAACAGCATCAACACAAACTTGCTCGGCAACACAACCTGTTTTAGTAGCTTCTACACAATAGTTATGTGTACCAACGGATAAATTTTGTTGACTAAAAGTTGTATTTTGAGTTGTTGTAAGGAATGCACCATCTTTATAAATTTTATAAGAATAATTATTATTATCATCTATAGGAGCGTCCCAAGTTAATTTTACTAACTTATCAGTTACTGTAGCAACTAAATTAGTTACAGGATTACATTCAACAGGAGAACTAATAGTTAAAGTAATACAAACAGGAGCTGATTCTATATCGTTATCAACTGCAATTACACAGTAAGTATGAGTACCAGGCTCAACATTATTATGAGTGTAATTTAAATTGGTTGTAGTTCCAATTTGAGCACCATCAAAATAAATAAGAAATGAATCTATATTAGATGCATCCGGATGATTCCAAGATAGATTTACGTTATTGTTATTAGTAATATTATAAGATAAATTAGTAATTGGAGCTGTAGATAAATCATATACAGTTATAGTAAACTCACTATTCCATGTATCGGAATTATTTGTAGCTGTCACATTAATTACAAATGTTTCATTATCAGTAATATTAGAAGCTGCACTAAAAGTATAGCCATTATCTATTGTTAACGATTGATTAGGTTGCATTTGACCATAATTTTCAGAATTATCAGTTATATTAATTCTAGAGTCTGAACACGATAATGTAACTAATGTATTTCCAACTGTAGCAGCATTACCTTGGTTTTTAACAGTTAATGTTAAATTAGCGGTTTCTCCTGCATATAAGTTTCCATCTCCATCAAAGCTGTAATCTGTTGCAACTACATAAGCACCTTCACCGCTAACAGGAATTTCATTGTATATAGTTGTAGTATTAAAAGCAGTTACTACTAATAAAACATTACCAGAAGAAAAGTCGTGATTAATAGTTACATTCCCATTATTATCAGTAAATGCAGAGTAATATTTGTTGTTTTGTGAAATACAAACTAAAGCATCTTTAACAGGCTGATTATTAGATGTAATTTTAGTAGTATAAGGAGTACCTGGCATCAATGTATTATTAGAACTTACAATTTCGTTTGGTTTTTCAGTACGTAATTGTAAGGATACATCACCAAAAGTAGTCCAAGTATGAGCAGTTTGTATATCATAAGTACCTTGAGATTCTGATAGCATTAAGTTAGAAGCATTAACTGTTACAGCACCCCAAGTAGTACGTTGTTCATCAGTATTGATACCACTTTGACCGGGATATTGGTTATAATTATAACCTCCAATTAGGACATCATAAAAATAATCTTGCCCCCTCATAGGTGGATACCAAGGTTGATTAATCGTTGACATCCAAGTTACTATTGCTCCTCCATTTTGTTTTTTTAGCCATGCTTCAGCAAAACAATCGGAATAGTTGTGAAATGCTCCATTAACACAGGCAACAGATACTATAAACGGAAGCATATCACCATTAGTTAGTTGTGCAATATGATTATTATTAAAACCAGTTGTAACAAAAGAAGTTTCACCACCATGACCACAATACATAATAGTAGATGCACCTTCATTTATTTGATTTTTTAATGTAGTTGCGGAAGCGTAATATCCATAATTGGATTTCAAAGAATTATAAGTAAATGGATTTAATTTTTTGTCATAAATATTTTGGATATGTTGAGTGTCTGTTTCTCCATCATCTCCAGGGCCTTCACTAGATCCAATACCTATAGCTGTTTCCCTCCAATTGGCAGTTGTAATAGGCTCTTTTTCGTATTTAATAGTTTTATTAACTTGTGTTGCTAATTCTGTAGCATTTGAACACGAAAATCTTCCTATTGCAATATCTGGGAAGTTATCTGTACCAACTACACAACCCATTTTAGGATCGGTAGGGGAGCTCATAATGCTATTATCTGATTTAATATCTGCCCAGTCCCCAACTAATTGAACATATAATATATTGTTATTAGCTTGATATTTGGTTTTAATTAAATTTTTCACATTAGTTCCTGTAGAAACTACTTCTTTATGTACTTTATAACCTTTTTCTTTTTTCCATTGAATATATGGTTCAATTCCTGATTCGTCTCGAGAAGTACATATAACTAAAATTTCACCATTTTCTGCCATTGGCAAATCGTATTTGGACTTATTAAAATTTATAAATATACTTTCATATATTCCAATTACTTCCTTTACAGGTGAATTGTTTTCAGTTAATAAAGGATTAGTAGCTTTTCCTTCTTTTTCTTTTAATGAAACAACTATATTAGTATAAACCCTTAAAGTATTAGTTACAGCATTATATTGGAAAGGAAAAACTCTAACAGCAGTACCTCTTACATCTCTAATAATAAAAGGCTCATCCAATTTTGCCAAGTAGTTAGGATAAAATTCGTCGATTATAGATTTAGGGTCTATTTCGTAAGGAATGGTACTTGGATCTTGATTACGAAAGAATACACCTCTTGATGGTACTAAAGGGTAATCTAATTTTACATCAACATATTCAGAATGAGTTACCTCAAAGTTGACATCTTTATTTGCAGGTAACTGAACAGATGTACTAATAAAAGGTAATTCAGCCCATCCCTTTTTATCTGTAGTTGTAGATGAATTAAAAATAAGCTTAGAAAAATTTGTATTATCAAGATTAACATTAGTAATATCCCAATTAGTAATGTTAAATGTTACTTGATATTCATTACTGCTAAGTTCATTAAATGTAGCAGTAAAATCTTTAGCAAATAAATTTATGCTGCATAATAAAAGCAGCCCCAAAAATAGTTTCTTCATATTTTAATCAATTTTTACTTTTTTACTTTTTTTATGTTTAAATTATCATATTTTTTTATTGTTTTACAACTTTAACTTTATAGATATTTCCATCTTCGGATCTAATGTTAAATAGATAGATTCCAGGTAAATACTTAGAAACATTAATAACATTGACATATTGAATATCTACTAATTGTCCTAGATTATTATATACTCTAACGTCCTTGACAACAATACCATTAATGTTAATAATGTTGTTAGTCGGGTTTGGAAATACGCTTATATTACTATCATCTATTCCTGTTAAATGAGTTACATATGGTATCTTTTGCGGACATGTAATAACTAGATCAATATTTCCACTCGTAAAAACAGGTGTTATAGGAACATTTGCAGTTCCGGATTCATCAATTAAAGCAGTACCTAATAAAACACCATCTTTAGATAAAGCAACTAAAGATAAAGGAGCGGCAGATACGGTAAAAGTTTCTACACCCATTAGGATTGTATTGGAATGTGATACAATATTTGCATCAGGCTTCGATAAATAAGGCATTATGGAACCATCTCCCAACACATTGTATGCTTCCCAGTAATAGGTTGGATTAGAGTGTGTTGGGTAGCTTCCTTCATGAGCATAACTAACTGCTAATAAACCTGCAAAGTTAGTAGAATTAACTGTGTTAAAAGATTCTGTCTTAAACATTGCATCAAAAGCTCCCATAGAAGATCCTTGAAAAGTAGGAACACTTCCGGATGAAGCATTGTGGGCTCCAACAGCCCAATAATAGTCTTCGTTCCAATATGTTGATGGAGCAGAACCAATATAGCTATATGCACCCTTTTTATTTGCTCTAATCAGAGCTTCACCAAAACAAACAGGATTATAAGCATAGTCTGCAGCTATACAGCAGTTACCGATAGCTAAGAAATATTTTCCTACGTTTGTAAGGTTATTAACATCATTAACACTAAAACTTGGATTTGCCCAAGAAGTATTACTACCATGTGCTGTATAGTGAGCATGAGCAACACCTGAACTTAAATAATTATAGCAACCGGTATAAGGACTTGTTAAATAAGAGTGTACACCGGTATATCCGTGTGCAGCATTAAAATAATTTTGAGTTGCATATTTTATTGTCGGTTGACCTACTATTGGATTCCAATTATAATCGTAACCGGCAATTAATAGAACGTTGTTTAAATACGATGGGTCGGCCATAGTATATTGTTCGTAAACTAAAACTTTTTCAATTAAGTTAGACATTTCAGAAGTTGTTTCACAGCACATTCTACTACAAAACATTTCTGGATATATATCACCATCGATAGATCCATAATATAAATCTGTAACTTCATTAGTTTTTGTTCCGTATGTTGCCGGTATTTGAGGCGTGTCACCGAATAAAACAACAAATGTTGGTACTTTTCCCGTAGAAACGCCATTATTATATTTGTTTTTAATAAAATTCTTAATGGCACTATAGGATGTACCTATTTCATCAGTATAATTTACATCTAAATAAAATCCTTTTTTAGTTTTCCAATTTAACCAAGGTTGCATTACATTTTCAAATTTACGATCTGCAACAACTAACATATAAACAGGATGTTTATATAAATCAGGATTGTCGTCGTAAACATTTTTATTAAATAACTGATTATAAAAAGTACTAAAGTATGGACTATAAGTTTTCTCAAAAATATTTTGAGATTGAGCTTTATCGCCACCTTTAAATTTGACTTCAATTTCTATATTATTTCTAACTTTAATAGTATTAGTAGAAGCATCATATACAACAGGTTTAATATTGAGAAATCCAAAATATACACCTCGCATATTACCTGCTAATTCAATTTCTGCAATTGGTTTTTCTATAAATCCCTTAGTTGTGTAAGCTTCATCATTATAAATGAACTTAATATCTTCAGGATTTGCACTTTTACATACAGAAGGTTGCCTTGGCATTATTCTATGCATACCATATTCATCTAATTTATATGTTTCTTCTGTATAACTAATAACTTCAACAATAGGAGTTGCACCTATTGGAATAGCAATCATTTGACGATCTACAAGTAATTGTGGATCACCATCGTTACCCGATGGATAAGTTCCATCTATATCTATTGCAGTAAAAACTCCTTTTTCTGTATTTACATTATAACCTAAAATATTCGCATAAGAAAAATTAGCTTTGAATCCCTTAAAAGAATCGTTTGAACAAATTTTCTCTGTTTTATTTAGATTTAATATTATTTGAGAGTCTTGTGCTTTTACGATAAAACTTAAAATTACTAATAAAGGAATTAATAAAAATTTTTTCATAATTATTTACTTAATTATAATTAAACACATTTAATCGCAAAGGTAAAAAAATATTAATAAATAATTAAAAATAGAATAATCTTTTTAATTACAATTTAGAAGTCTTTATATTATTTGTTGTGGTTTTAACAATAATTAATATTATAAGATATACTTGCCAAATAAATTTGGATAAGTCTTTAATAGACATTAGAGATAATAATATTTTTTATTATTATCTTTTTTTAATATATTTGCATTTTATTTTTGATAATTACAGATAATTAAAATTGATATTATGAAACGAATTACTTCTTTAATTGTTATTCTTTTTGTAAGTGTTTTGGCTCTTTTTGCCGATGAAGGAATGTGGCAACCATATATGCTCAATAATCAAACTATTGCGGAAATGCAAAAGTTAGGTTGTAAATTAACAGCAGAGCAAATTTTCAGTTTAAATAAACCAAGTATAAAAGATGCAATAGTTCAGTTTGGTGGAGGTTGCACAGGTGAAATTATTTCAGATCAAGGTTTATTATTAACTAACCATCACTGCGGGATTGGATATGTTCAAAGTCATTCATCAGTAGATAGCGATTATCTAACTGATGGTTTTTGGGCTTATAATAAAAATGAAGAATTACCGAATGAAGGGTTAAAAGTTTATTTTTTAAATAATGTTTATGATGTAACAGATGAAGTTTTAAAAGATGTAACTGATGATATCGATGAATCCGAACGAGCAGAAAAGATAAACGCAAATAGAAATAGCATTATAGAAAAAGTTAAAGGTGATAGAAATGTAACTATAGAAATAGTTCCCTTTTATGCAGGTAATCAATATATTTTATTTGAATATAATGTGTATTCGGATGTAAGATTAGTAGCTTGCCCACCATGGGGTATTGGAAAGTATGGCGCTGATACCGATAACTGGACCTGGCCACGCCATAAAGGTGATTTTTGTATTTTTAGAGTATATACAGCACCGGATGGTAGTCCGGCAGATTATTCAGAAGAAAATATTCCATTAAAACCTAAATATTTCTTACCAATTTCAATAAAAGGTATTAACGAAGGTGATTATGCAATGATATTGGGATATCCCGGAAGTACAGATAGATACTCTTCATCTCAAAGTGTAAGATTGTTAATGGATTATTCTGCTCCTGCTACAGTTAAATGTAGAACGGAAAAATTAAATGTTTATCGTAAACATATGGATGCCGACAAAGAAGTATTTATTAAATATGCTTCTAAACAAGCGAGCGTAAGTAATTACTGGAAATATTATATAGGTCAAATAAAACAATTAAAACGTAATAAAGTTGTAGAACGTAGAGTTAAGCAAGAACAAGAATTTAGAAAGTGGGTAAATGCTGATAAGATGCGTTCCGAAAAATACAAAGATGTATTGTCATCCTTTAATGATCAATATAACATAGCATCTAAATATCAAAAAGCATTAACTTATTATATAGAAGCCGGAATTTTTGGTGGCGAAGCAATAAAACAATCTTTTCGTTTTAATTCGATAAATACTATGTTGGAAAATAAAGAAAAAGAAAATGCCATAAACAGACTAAATTCTATGAATAATAGTATTGAAACATATTTTTCCGACTATGATTATAATTTAGATAAAGAAGCAACAACTGTTTTATTGAATTTATTTTATGCTGATATTCCATCTATATATCGTCCGGAATTAATAAATAAAATAGGAGCAAAAAACAATGGAGATTTTACTAAATATGTTGACAAAGCTTTTGAAAAATCTATTTTTACATGTGAAGAACGTATGAATAAATGGTTAGAAAATCCCAAAAAACTAAATAACGACCCTATTTTTGAATTAATGACATCATTTTTAAATGGTTATATAGATATTTTAAAGCAAAGTTCGGAAGCTAACATAATAGGTAGAAGAGCATCCAGATTATATATGGAAGGTTTAATGGAAATGTATTCCGACAATATTAACTTTTATCCGGATGCCAACTTTACAATGCGTTTAACATACGGTTCAATAGAAAGTTATAAACCATTCGATGGTGCAACATATAATTTTGAATCAACTATGGATGGTGTTATGGAAAAATATATCCCTAACAACTGGGAGTTCGATTTACCTAAAGAATTAATAGATTTATATAATAAAAAAGATTATGGCAAATATGCCAATGAAAATGGAGATTTGATAGTAAACTTTATTTCTACAAACGATATTACAGGTGGAAATTCAGGAAGCCCCGTATTAGATGCTGAAGGCAATTTAATAGGCTTAGCTTTCGATGGGAATTGGGAAGCAATGAGTGGTGATATTTCGTTTGAAAATGAAGTTCAACGTACTATTAGTGTTGATATTAGATATGTTTTATTTGTAATTGAAAAATTAGGTAAAGCACAAAATATATTAGATGAATTAACTATAATTAATTAAAAAATTACATACAACTAATTAGTTGTTAATGAATAGTCAATAACAATAAATTAATTTTTTATTTTATGAAGATAATCGGAACAGGTCATGCGTTACCAAAGTTGGTAGTAACAAATGATATGCTTGCAGAATTTTTAGATACAAGCGATGAATGGATTCGTACTCGTACAGGTATTCAAGAAAGACGATTACTATCCGATGAAACTTTAGATCAAATAGCTGAACAAGCTATGAAAAACGCATTAGACGATGCTGGAATTTCTGCTAAAGATTTAGATTTTATCATTTGCTCTAATGTAGCAAATAATATGGTAACTCCAGGATTTGGATGTTTATTACAAGGAAGAATAGGGGCAACTTGTCCTACTATAGATATAAATTGTGCTTGCACAGGTTTTATTTATGCTTTAAACATGGCAAATGCCTTTTTTAAAGCATATGATTATAAAAACATATTAATTGTTTGTGCAGAACAACCTTCAAGATATTGTAATTGGAAAGAAAGAGATACAAGTATCTTATTTGCTGATGGTGCTGCTGCTGTAGTAGTCAACAATAGTGAGAATAATATGTTGGGTTTTCATTTGAACAATGAATGTGATATAGAACCGTTATACTATTGCAGAAGATTGGAGCCTACTCCCTTTAATAAAGTTGAAGAGGCTAACCATCCATTAAAAATGCAAGGAAAAGCAGTTTATAAAATTGCAATTCAATCTTCAACAAACGATATTATTCAAGTTTTAAAGAAAACTAATATCAAAATTGAAGACGTAGATTATTTTGTTCTGCATCAAGCAAATGAAAGAATTATCAAATCTATTTGTAGAAATTTAGGTCAACCTATAGAAAAATTCCCAATGAATATTGCACATTTGGGAAATACTTCATCGGCCAGTGTGCCAATATTATTAGATGTATTATGTAAAGAAAATACATTTAAAGAAGGTGATATAATAGTTTTTAGTGCTTTTGGTGGTGGTTTTACTACAGGAGCATGTATATATAAGTGGTAATCAATAAATATAAAAATATGCGAAGAGTTGTAATAACAGGACTTGGAGTTATTTCTCCAATAGGTAACGATATAAATACCTTTTGGAACAATTTACAAAATGGAGTATCCGGAATAGATTTTATTAAATCAATTCCTTCCGATGATCTGCCGGTAAAGATAGCAGCAGAAATAAAAGATTTCGATACAAAAGATTTCGATATAAAACCTAATATTGCTCGTAGAATGGATTTATTCTCACAATATGCTGTAGCTGCATCTAACATGGCAATGCAAGATAGTAAATTAGAAATTGCTCCGGAAAAATTAGGTGTATATATAGGATCAGGAATTGGAGGTATAAAAACCTTTATTAAAGAAACTTATCGTTTAAAAGATGAAGGAGTTCAATGGATTTCTCCATTGTTTGTACCTATGATGATTGCTAACATGGCATCGGGTAATGTGGCTATAGCTCATAATGCTCAAGGTCCGTGTTTACCGGTGGTAACAGCTTGTGCAACTTCTACACATGCTATTGGCGAAGCATATAGAGCAATTAAGCACGGTTATGCAGATGCCATAATAGCCGGAGGAACAGAAGCTGCAGTAGAACCACTTACAATTGGTGGTTTTACAAATAGCAAGGCATTATCAAAATCAGAGGATCCAAAATTAGCTTCACTTCCATTCGATATCCGTAGACAAGGTTTTGTGTTAGGTGAAGGATGCGGTATAGTAATTTTAGAGGAATATGAACATGCTATTGGTAGAAATGCTGAGATTTATGCAGAAATATGCGGCTATGGAAACACTTGTGATGCCTATCATGTAACAGCTCCTCATCCCGAAGGAATATGTGCCTCTAGAGCAATGAAAATGGCGTTAACAGAAGCAAACTATGATGCTTCTAAAGATAAACTATATATTAATGCTCATGGAACAGGAACTAAATTAAACGATTCATCAGAAACAGCAGCTATTAAAGTAGCTGTAGGTGAAGAAAATGCGTATAAAGCATTAATTTCTTCCAATAAATCTATGATTGGTCATATGTTAGGAGCAGCAGGAGGTGTAGAATTAGCAGCAACTGCATTAACGTTAAAATATGGCATAGTACCTCCAACAATAGGGTTGGATGAACCGGATCCCGAATGTGATTTAAACTACGTTCCTAATAAATCGGTTAAAGCAGATGTGAACATCGCTATATCAAATTCTTTAGGTTTTGGTGGACACAACGGCTGTATTGCATTAAGAAAAATTACTAAATAAATTAAACAAAAGATAAATGAATAGAGACGAAATTAAAACCTATATTCCGCATAGGGAGCCTATGCTTTTAGTAGACGAAATTAATATTAAAGATGACAAAGTTTATGCAAAATATTACGTACGAGGAGATGAATTCTTTTTACAAGGTCACTTCCCAGGCAATCCGGTAGTACCCGGAGTAATATTATGTGAAATTATGGCTCAATCTTGTAGTTTACTAATAGGTGAGGAATTAAAAGGTAAAACTCCCTTTTATGCCGGGATAGATAATGTTAGATTTAAAAGACAAGTAAAACCGGGTGAAACAGTAGATATTACAGCTTCTATAGAAAATAGGAAAGGTTTAATATTCTATGTAAAAGCTAAAGCAACTGTAAATGGTGAATTAGCTGTAAGAGGGAACTTATCGTTTGCATTAGTTCCTAATGATCAGTTAGAGATTAATAAATAATTGGAATGATAATTAAATAAAAACTATTAATGAATATTTTTTAAGAGCTGTCTAATTTTTTAGGCAGCTCTTTTTTTATCTTAATGTTTTTGTAGAAAACATCAAAATCCCATGTCTCGGTTGCATATAGAGAGTGGTTTCGAGTTGGAAATGCAATGTTTATAATTGTAAAACAAATTATACAAAAAAGTATTTTGTTTGAAAAAAACTATCTTTGCAAGTAGTTATATACACATTGATGTATTATTATGTTTAATAATGAAAAGCGTCTTAGATATTACCTCGTTCGTAAAATTTACCGGTTTTTACTCCAAAGTTGTATGAGTAATGGCAACAGCTCGTTCTACGTATATAAAGCGTGGTACAGTCGCTTAATTTTTGTAATTAGCTTTTGGTAGTAGAGACTGGCGAGCAGTAAAGTTTAACAGTTCCCATTCTTTTCTGTTTTTACAATTAAAACCTGAACTTGGGGAACGGTAAGGATACATTTTTTATGAAAAAGATAATATTACTTACAACAGCTGTATTCCTTTTAAGTAGCTGTGCAACAATTTTTACAGGGACAAAAGACACAATTAGTTTCTCAAGTACCCCAGCAGGTGCTATTGTTTATATTGATGGTCTTGAAATATGTAAAACACCTTGTACTACAAGTGTAAAAAGAAGTTTAAATTATAAAGTAGTAGAATTCAAGTTAGATGGTTATAAAACTCGTATTATCACTTTGGATAGATGTTTTAATGCTGTAAGTATTCTCAATATGAGTACTATAGTTGGTTGGACTGTTGATGCAGCAACAGGTTCCTTAATGAAGTATTGTAGGAAAGAGTATGATGTTGAATTAGAAGCAGATAATATCATGGCAAATATAAATCCATATAGGATTGACATTGACACAGAAAATAACAGTGTGGATATATACGTTATGGATTGGAACTAAACAGAAATTACAAGCTAAATTTTTTTGTACTGTCTAAAACAGTATAAGAAAAGTATGTATTTGAGTTAGAATATTGAAAGCAATGCAATGATTGTTTTAGTTGTATATTATAAGAGCTGTCTAAATTTTTAGGCAGCTCTTTTTACATTAATATCAAACTTTATTAACTAAAAATTACTACTTGTTTTTAATATTTTTTTCTAAATTCTGATTTTTTATTTGATTTTGTATAAATTCTTCCGGAATTAATCCCTTGAATAAGATAGCAACATATTCGGAATTACCTTTCTCATCATCATTCTCTTCAATAACCATTAACATATTCTTGTATCCTCCCCTTGCTTTTTCACCTAAAAATTTCATTGAAGTTTCATTATCATTAATAAACATTAACAATTCATTTTTATCACTATTTGTAATAGGGTCAAATTCATTTTTAAGTTGTTGTATAGCTTCATATTTCTCAGAAGTAAATATGTAAATACCTTCTAATTTATCAGAAATTTGTGAAACGTTTATTCCATTTACTTCATCTCCCATCAGAGCTAACGAAGCTTGAGATAATATAAACTGTAGTTATATCTTTGTTATTCATTAGCTTATTTAAGTTTTTTACGTTTTGTGCATTTCCAAATAAGCATGCACAAATTAATGTTATTATCACATAAAATTTTTTCATAGCTTTATTTTTTTTATTATTAATTTTGTTATTACTGATTTTATTAATATTGTTAATTTTTTTATTATTTGTTGACTTTATTTATTTTATCATTAATAGTTTTTAATTTGTTATATGCCTTATCTACGTTGTTTTCAAGTTGAATCTTGGGCTTATATAAATTATCCGAAACACAATCAAATACTATTGTAACAGTTTGATAAACTTCTTCTTGTGTCATTGCTATTCCATTATAAGTAGAAATATTTTTGTTGAAACTTGAGGTATTATCATTAATTAATAAATGTATGCCTACAGTAATCATAATTATTAAAGATGCTGCAAGTGCTACAATAATTCGGTTGTTAAAAATTCTATTTTTAGGTGTTTTTTCTATCTTTTTTGAAGGTAATTTGTTAAATGAAGCGTTATTTTTATTCTCTAAAAAACTATCTTCATTAAATATATCTATGAATTTTTCTATTTCATTGGTAAGATCAACACTGCAATCAATATTTTCATCAAAAATTATTTTTTCAATGAGAAATTCATTATCTACTTTATTTTCAGAAAAATAGTTTTTTAAAAATTTTTCTTCATCAATACTAGTTTCACCGTTATAATATTTTTTTAAGAGCTTTTTTATATTATTGTTTATTTTCATTTGCCAAGTAATTTTTTAATTCTTTTCTCATTCTTGAAATAATAACTCTAATATTCCCTTCAGATAATTTTGTTCTTTCTGAGATTTCATTAAATGATAACTCATTAATATGACGAAGTAAAAAAACAGTTCTATTAGGTTCCTTCTGAAAATTTATCCAATTTACAATTTTTTGTTTTCCTTCTAGAGCTATTATTTGTTCTTCAGTACTTTCGCTAAAAAGAATATTATCAAGGTTTTTGCAATTCTCATAATTAGATAATTTCTTTTTATTTTTTCTTATTTTATCTATACATTTGTTTTTTACCATTTTAGTAGTAAAAGCATTGATGTTTTTTATGCCTTTTAATTCGTCTTTTATTCCCCAAAGAGTTAAAAAAGTATCTTGTACTACATCCATTGCATCATCGTGATTACCTAAGATATTTAAACTTGTTTTATACATGATGTTTGTAAACGGTAAAAACAATTTCTTGAACTCGTTATGATCCATTTACTTTCTAATTGTTGTTTTGATAATTCATAATTTTTGCAATTGACTCTTTAGTTACTTTTGCTTTTACATTTATTAATACCGGATCTTCACCTGTTACCAGAAGAACTATTTTGTTTTTACGTTCATTAGTTAGTAAAATTACATTTTCGTTATCATCATTAATATACATTAAAACTATGTCTTTATTAATATCAAAATTATTTCTGATAGTATTATTAAAATCTTCTTTAATTTCTTTATTACAATCAGATAAATCTAAAATTTTTATTGATTTTACTTTTAAATCCCTTAATTCTTTACAAAATGGTTTTGCTATGGCACAGCATAAATTGTTTATTTTTAATGAAGATGCACCTTCAGCACGGGAATATTTATTTAAAATTAAATTGGAATTTATTTGTCCGAAAGATATACTAATATTAAATAAAAAAATTAGTGTAAATATTATTTTTTTCATAAATGAATAATTATTATTAAAAAGTGTTATTTACTATTATGACGTTTCAACTTATGAAAAGTTACAAAAATTTTATTTTTTTATAATAACATTAATAATAATTATACATATTAAATAAATATTTTTTTATTAAATTTGAATGTTTATTTATATAATGTAAAAAAACTAAAAAAATAAAAATAATATGGAAAAAACATTTTTAAATGCAATCAAAAACAGAAGGTCTTATTATAACTTAACCGATAAGTCTAATATTTCTGATGAACAGATTATCGATATTATTCATGAAATTGTAAAGAATGCGCCATCTGCATTTAATTCTCAGTCTACCAGATTAGTAATTTTATTAGGTGAGAATCATAAAAAATTTTGGAATATAGTTAAGGATATTCTGAAAAAGATAGCAAAGTCCGAAGAGGCTTTTGTTAAAACTGAAGCTAAAATAAATAATAGCTTTTTAGCGGGATACGGAACTGTATTATTTTACGAAGATCAAGAAACAGTTCAAAAACTGCAAGAAAAATTCCCATCATATAAAGAAAATTTTGTTGTTTGGTCTCAACACACAAATGCCATTCATCAAATATTAATTTGGATTGCTTTAGAAGATGAAGGTTTTGGTGCTTCTCTTCAACATTATAATCCATTAATTGATAAGGCTATAGAAGAAGAGTGGGGCATTAATCATAATTGGAAATTAGTTGCTCAAATGCCATTTGGAATACCAGCTGATGTTCCTGGAGAAAAATCATGTATTACAGTAGAAGATAGAGTTAAAGTGTTTATTTAAACACTTTAACTTTTTTGTTTATCAGGAGGGAACATTTTATCTAGTGCTAATATTAGTAAATAAAATACTAGCATAAAGATAAATATTCCTACCATACATATTGCAGCTACTATAAGTGCAGATTCTAATGTTGTCATAATTTTAATATTTTTTATCCAAATAAAGGTACTAAAGTTAAAATTAAACCACCGGCTATTACGGATCCTATTTGACCACCGACGTTAGTACTAATTGCCGGCATTAATAAGTAGTTGTGCGGGTCTTCTTTTAGTCCCATCTGATGAATTACTCTTGCAGACATTGGAAATGCCGATATTCCACATGCTCCAATCATAGGATTTATTTTGTTTCCCGGTTTCCTAAATAAGTTTAAAAATTTAGCAAACATTACTCCTCCGTAAGTATCAAAAATAAAAGCAAATAATCCTAATCCTATAATTTTAAGAGTGTCCAATTGTATAAATTGCTCAGCATTCATTGTGCTAGCAATCGTTATACCCAGTAGTATAGTAACTAAATTGGAAAGTTCATTTTGTGCAGATTTAGATAACGAGTTTAATACTCCACATTCTCTTATTAAGTTTCCAAACATTAAAAAACCTATTAATGCTAAAGATGAAGGTGCTATTATCCCTGCAATAATAGTAATTGCAATGGGGAATATTATTAAAGTGGTTTTATTTATTTTTCTATTTGCACGTTCTGGATTATCCATTCTAATTCTACGTTCCTCTTTTGTTGTAATCATTTTTATTACAGGTGGTTGTATTATAGGAACTAATGCCATATAGGAATATGCAGCCACTGAAATAGGCCCTAATAAATTAGGTGCAAATCTTGCAGAAACCATAATAGAAGTAGGTCCGTCTGCGGCACCTATTATTCCGATTGAGGCTGCTTCTCTTAAGTCGAAACCTAAAGTTACAGCAAAAATCATTGTTAGAAAAATACCTAATTGTGCAGCAGCACCAAATAATAATAATGATGGATTCCTAAATAGAGGTGAGAAATCTATCATTGCTCCAATGGCAATAAAGATTAGCAACGGAAATATTTCTGTTGCAATACCTGCTTTGTAAAAAATAGTGAGTACACCTTCTATTGCTTCTCCGGTACCTGGATCTATTTGTGTTAGTACAGATGAAAAAGGTATGTTAACTAAAATTGCTCCAAACCCCATAGGTAATAATAGCGTAGGTTCATACTTTTTTACTATTGCAAGATAAATAAGAATGATGCCGATAGCAATCATTACTAAATGTTTCCAAGTAATTCCTGCCAGTGCCGGCATTAATTGTTCAAAGGATATCATGGTTATTATATGTTTTTCGTATTATTAATTCCTATTATTAATAATAAGTTTTTATTTAGAGTTATTTTTTAATTCGATTTTAAATTGTTAAAATTTATAAGTTTTATTTCTAAACTTGAATTTACCACTAATTTTTCCTATCTTTTTAGGTTTTTTAGGTTGAAAAAAATCAGGCTGATTTCTATGTAAATTAATTCCTGCAAATGTAAACAAAGCAGTTAAAATTGTACCACACATAGCACCTGTATGAATTCCTTCTGAAATAGTTCCTTGAGTATCGTTTAAGTTAATATTTAAAGCATCAAAATACAACTTTTCACTTAAATCAAAATCATTTACTATACTTGCAACATGAGCATGTACAATTTTACTTAAACTAGCGCCATGCGAGGTGTGTTTTAAATAATAATGTAGATTATTTTTTAAATAACTTATATGGAATTTATATCCCATAGATCTTAAAATTGCTGAAACTTCAAAGTCTGTTAAATTATAAAATAACATTAAAGTATCAGGTTGTTTACATATTTTATAATTATTAGGATCTAAACCTTCTGCTTCTAAAATAGAATCGAGATTTTTAGTATTTCCATACTTTTTAGTATGTTCTTCAAAATCAAACTCTTGTAAGTCAAAAAAACCATCAAATTGTGAAATAATATTATCCTTGATTATCACATTCATATTATTTGCGGTTTTTCTCCACAAATTAACTTCTTCTGAAGTTATATTAGTTTTTTTAATTACATCGTCTATTTCGTTTTCGTAATTTTCAAAAAAGTTTACACCTAAATGTAAAATCCATGCTGTCATTACATTTGTGTAGGCATTATCTTTAACACCCAATTCGTTAGCTTTCATATCACTTTTGTGAAAATCATCAGGGCCAATAACTCCTTTTATAGAATATCTTTGACTTTTTTCATCAAACTCAACTTTAGACATCCAAAATATACATATTTCCCAAAACATTTCTAACCCATAATTAATCATAAATTCATTATCTAATGTATAATGAAAATAAGTAAAAATATTATGAGCAATTGCTAAAGAAACATGTTTTTGCAGGTGGTTATAATCCGGGGTCCATTGATCGGATATTGGATTATAATTATATTTTTGGCTAACTTCTTCGCCTGTTAAACCACTTTGCCATGGAAACATAGCACCTTTATAACCTAATTTTGAAGCAGCTTCTTTTGCTTTAGGCAAACGTTTATATCTGTACATCAACATAGCCTTTGCAGCATCAGGATAATGCATACAATAAAAGGGCATTATGTAAATTTCATCCCAATAAACATGACCTCTATACCCCTCACCATGTAGTCCTCTGGCAGTAACACTTGCATCAAAATTTTTATTATGTGGGGAAAACGAGACTATAGTATGATATAAATTCAATCTTATAATATTCTGACATTCTTTATTATCTTCAAATACTAAATCTATTTCTTCCCAGATATCTTCCCATGATTTTTGTGATAATTCCAATATTTGATCGTAACTACTATAATTGGATAACTTTTCTAAAGATTTATTTCTGATATCATCATCTGAAAAAGTATTATATATTGATAGTATTTTATCTAATTGAACACTTTCATTTTCGTTTAGATTAAATTCAAAATCAATATAAGCGGAGTTATTGTTTATGTTATTTGTTTTATTGATAAACTTATTCTTACAAATAATTTTTACAGATTCATTAATAGTTATTTTAGAGTTAGAAGTAGTTGCTTCTAAAGAAACTATATTGTCGTCAATATTTGTATAGTAGTTGGTTAAATGCTTATTGTTAAGGTTTTTAAAATTTTTTACACCTGAATTAGTAACGTTACCGTTAATACCATTTGAAATAAAAACATTGCCGGAAAAATTTAGCGAAGTAAAAATATATTTTATTGACGCAATATGATAATCTGACATAGAAGCTATTCTATAGCTATTTATCTTAAATTGCTTATCAAGGTATTCACAAATAATTTCTCTAGATAATTCCCCATTCTTCAAGTTTAATTTTCGATTAATTTTTAGGATTTTACAATCATTTAAATTAATCCAATCTTCTTCTTTATTAAACTTAAATTTAATACTAGTCCAATCCGGACAATTAACAAAATCTTCGTGTTCAATAGTTTTGTCATTAATTTTAGACGTTAATTTATTGTAAACGCCACACATATAAGTGCCCGGGTAATTAAAGTCGGATGCATCTAATTCTTCCATGGCACCTCGTGTTCCAAAATAACCGTTACCAACTGTTAATAATGTTTCTCGAGTTTTTTCAATTTTTTTATTGTAATCGTTGTAGTTTAGCTCCCATAACCCAACACCATTATTATTAGTTTTAGAACTCATTTTTTGTAATAAAATTGATTTAAAAGTTTACTTGGCATAATTAATAGCTCTAGTTTCCCTAATAACCATAATTTTAATTTGACCAGGATAAGTAATTTCGTTTTGTATTTTTTTAGATAATTCTAACGAAATTTGTTGTGCTTCACTATCAGAAATCTTATCAGCATTAACTATTACACGTAATTCTCTTCCGGCTTGAATAGCATAAGTGTTTAATACACCGGGGAATTCTAAAGCTAATTCTTCTAATTTATTAAGACGAGAAATATATGATTCAACAATTTCTCTTCTTGCACCGGGACGTGCACCGGAAATAGCATCGCAAACTTGTACAATAGGAGAAATCATAGAAGTCATTTCTATTTCGTCGTGGTGAGCACCAATAGCATTACAAATATCAGGTTTTTCCTTATATTTCTCGGCTAATTTCATACCGTAAATTGCATGTGGAAGTTCCGGTTCTTCATCAGGCACTTTACCAATATCGTGTAGTAGGCCGGCTCGTTTAGCTTTTTTAGGATTTAACCCTAATTCAGCTGCCATTGTTGCGCATAAGTTTGCAACCTCTTTGGAGTGTTGTAAAAGGTTTTGACCGTAAGATGAACGGTAACGCATTTTACCAATAAGCCTTATTAAATCCGGATGCATATTATGAATACCCAAGTCTATGCAAGTATGTTTACCAATTTCAACAATTTCTTGCTCTATTTGCTTAGTAGTTTTCGCTACAACTTCTTCTATTCTTGCAGGATGAATTCTACCATCAGTAACTAGTTTATGAAGAGATAAACGAGCTATTTCGCGTCTTAATGGGTCAAATCCGGATAAAATAATAGTATCAGGCGAGTCGTCAATTATTATTTCAACTCCCGTTAAAGATTCTAAAGTCTTAATATTACGGCCTTCACGACCAATAATACGACCTTTGATTTCATCATCTTCTAAATGAAAAACGGAAACTGTATTTTCTATTGCATTTTCTGTAGCAGTACGTTGGATAGTTTCTATTACAACCTTTTTAGCTTCAGCATTAGCAGTCATTTTAGCATTATCAACAATTTCTTTAACGTAAACCATAGCATCAGCAGATGCCTCTGCTTTTAAACTTTCTATAAGTTGTTGTTTGGCCTCTTCAGCAGATAAATTTGAGATTTTTTCTAATTGTTCAACTGATTTCTTAAATTGAAGATCAATTTCTGCTTTACGTTTTCTGATAACTTCTACTTGGTTGTCTAAAGTAGCTTTAAGTTTGTTGACATTAGCTTTTTCTCTTTGAAATTCTTCGAATTTCTTTTGAAAATTTATTTCCTTTTGTTTTAGTTTATTTTCGTTTTTTTGAACTTGTGAGTTTCTTTCTCTACACTTATTTTCGTGATCTGTTTTAAGTTCTAAAAATTTTTCTCTTGCCTTTAATATCTTTTCTTTTTTTATTATCTCAGCTTTTTCTTCCGCATCTTTTAGCAAAAGATTGCTTTTTTTTGTGATAGCTTTTTTTAACACAGTATGTGAAATAGCTATACCTACTACTATGCCAACTATAATGGCAATTGCTATGTATAATCCTATCATAATTTTATAAGGTTTATACCGGAAAAATAAAAAACTCGCAAAAGCTCAGGAGTTATTAAAACTCCAAAATGTTAGGATTTGGATATTCCATAAAATCGCAATTTTCCACTGCAGGTTAAACCCGAATTACTGAGGCCTAATTTTGAAATTACAAGTAATACCCATATTAGTTAAGTGTTGAGTTTTTAAACTGTTGAACTAATGCGAGTTAACTTTTTTCAAAGAACTTCTTTGTTAAATAAACTATCCAGTTCTTTAACTTTTTCAACTATATCTTTTAGACTTTTGTCTTTATCTTTTAAAAGATTTTCATATAATATTGCTTTTGTAGCAAATTGTAATGCCGACATAGCCAATAAATCTTTATCATCATTATATGCATATGATTTTTTCATTGAGTTAATGATATTCATTAACTCTTTTTCTGCCTGCAAAATATTAGCTTCATTTTCTTCATCTACATTTATAGGGTATGTCCTTCCTAAAATATTAATTACTATCGACATTATATATATTAAATTATTTATTCATTGTCATTTGAATAAATAGAATAACATTCTTCAATTTCATTCAAAAGCTCTTTTACTAACTCTTTATTTTGTTGTTGTTTTTCTTTATCTTCCGATATTTTATTGTTTAATAAATTTATTTTATTTTCAAAACTAATTGCTTCACTCTCTAATTGGGAAATTCTGCTTCGTAAATCTAAATTTTCTTTAATTAAATTTTTAGTTTTCACTAAAATTGAATTTAACATTTCATTAATTTCGTCGTTAATTTCCATTTCAATTAAATATTATATTCTTTGTGCAAATTTAATAAAAGTTTTCTTTATAATGGTAGATTTTATTAAAAAAATAATTTAAAAGTAATGACATTTTAATAAATTGAAGATTAATAGATGATAAGAAGTTGTAATGCAATTTTTCAATAAATTAATAAAAGAAATATAATTATGAAAGAGTATTTGTTTTTTTCTAAGAAAGATAAAATAACAATTGTGTTTTTATCTCTATTAATTGTTATTCTGCTAATTACTAATGTTTTAATAAAAAACATTATAATGTTAAACAGCAATAATCGAATGGCTGTAATCGAAATGAATAATGAAGTAGAAGTTCCCGATGTTTTGCAGGAGAAATCCTTAAAAGGAAATAATGAAGAAGTTAATAATTTATCTGAAAATCAAATTTCAGAAAAGTCAAATTATCAAAATAACAAACAAAATGAAAATAGAAATAAAGAAAAGCTATTAAATAATAGGACGACTTCCTCCGAAGTGAACCAAAAGCAAATAGTTGAATTAAATACGGCAGATTCATCATTATTAACGACATTAAATGGAATTGGACCCGTATTTGCAACTCGAATTCTTAAATATAAAAATTTATTAGGAGGATATTATTCCAAAAATCAATTATTGGACGTTTACGGCTTTTCACAAGAAAAATTAGGTCTTATTGCAGATTTTATTTTTGTAGATACAACTAAAATAGTAAAATTAGATGTAAATAATTTAAGTTTTAAGCAAATATTAAAACATCCTTATTTTGATTATGAAACAACTAAAACAATAGTAACCGAACGTGAGAAAACACCATTTACATCTTTGAATGATTTTATAATACGTACCAAAATAGAATCGGATTCTTTATTGAATTATATTAAGTTTTTTTAAATGAATAAACTTAAACAATTATATTTGCATTATGAAACAAAATGGTTTTATCCATATAGAAGGTGCAAGAGTAAATAATTTAAAAAATATTACCTTAGATATTCCTATAAATATGTTTGTAGTAATTACCGGAGTTTCCGGTTCCGGAAAAACTTCTTTGGCATTTGATACTTTATATGCGGAAGGACAAAGAAGGTATGTCGAAAGTTTAAGTTCTTATGCTCGTCAGTTTTTCGGAAGAGTAACAAAACCTAATGTAGATCGAATCACAGGTATATCACCTGCAATTGCAATAGATAGAAAATCCGGAGTCACAAATTCCAGATCTACAGTAGGTACATCTACAGAAATTTATGAATACCTAAAACTCCTTTTTGCAAGATTAGGAAAAACTTATTCACCTATTTCAGGTAACGAAGTAAAAAAATATACTTCTGATGATATAGTAAACGAAATCCTAAAGATAGAAGAAGGATATAGTTGTTATATTTATTTTACTGTAAAAACTGAAAGTAAAACTTTTGTTAAACAGTTAGAAATGTATATGGGACAAGGATATTCTCGTTTAATGAATTTAAAAGGAGAAAAACCTAAAATTGAGTATATCGATATATCTGATGTTTTAGCAGATAAAGCTGAACAAAAAAAACATATCAAAAACGGTGAGTTTTATGTGATGGTAGATAGGTTTAAAACAAAGCAAAAGGATGATGATTATGTGCAACGTGTTACAAATTCTATAGAAACAGCTTTATATGATGGAAATGGTGAATGTTGGATAGTATATTCAGATAAAAATTCAGAAGTTAAAATTAGGAGTTTTTCCGATAAATTTGAAGCAGACGGAATAGAATTTGAAATACCGACTCCCGATTTATTTAGTTTTAATAGTCCTTATGGTGCATGTCCAAAATGTCAAGGTTTTGGAAATGTTATGGGTTACGATGAAGATTTAGTTATTCCGGATAGAACTTTATCTGTTTACCAAAATGCAGTTGTATGCTGGAAAGGAGAGAAAATGCAGGAATGGAAAAATTATCTCATAGAAAATTCCTCAAAAGATAATTTTCCTATCCATAAACCTATTGCAGAATTATCTGATAAAGAGTATGAAATGTTATGGGAAGGAACAGATAATTTTTATGGAATTAATGATTTCTTTGACTATTTAGAATCTAAAGCCTATAAAATACAATATAGAGTTATGACAAGCAGATTTAGAGGTAAATCTATTTGTCCTGATTGTAAAGGAAAAAGATTACGTCCCGAAGCTTATTATGTAAAATTTAAAGATAAAACTATCAACGATATAGTAACTACACCTATAAATGAGTTGTTAGATTACTTTCAGAATTTAGTGTTAGACGAAAAAGAAGAGATAATTGCAGGTAGAATCTTAAAAGAAATAAAGCAACGATTAAGTTTTCTATATAGTGTGGGATTAGAATATTTAACATTAAATAGAACAACTAATACATTATCAGGAGGTGAATTACAAAGAATTAATTTATCTACTTCTTTAGGAAGTAATTTATCAGGATCTATGTATATTTTAGATGAACCAAGCGTTGGGTTACATTCAAGTGATACAAACAGATTAATTGATGCTCTATTTAATTTGCGTGATTTAGGAAATACTGTTATCGTTGTTGAACATGACGAAGATATTATAAGAGCTGCAGATTATGTTATAGATATTGGCCCTTATGCCGGTAGATTAGGTGGTGAAGTAATGTTTGCAGGAACTGTAAACGAATTGTTAAAAGCAGATAGCCTAACAGCAAAGTATTTAAGAGGAGAACTATCTGTTCCGATTTCCAATAAGAAACGGAAAGTTAGAAATAAAATCACTATAATTGGTGCTCGTCAATTTAACCTGAAAAATATTACAGTAGATTTTCCCTTAAATATGTTAACTGTAATTATTGGAGTTAGTGGATCCGGAAAGTCTACATTAGTAAACGAAATATTATATCCGGCATTAAAACGTAATTTTAATGATTTATCTTTTAAACCGGGTAAATATTCGAAATTAACAGGTGATTTATCTGCAATTTCCGATGTCGAATTAATAGATCAAAATTCTATAACCAGGTCTTCACGTTCTAATCCTGTAACTTATATAGGTGCTTTTGATGATATTAGAAAATTATTTTCCCAACAAAAATTATCAGAACTAAGAGGTTATAAACCTGGTACTTTTTCATATAATGTTGCGGGGGGCAGATGCGAAGAATGTGAAGGAGAAGGTTATATAACTGTCGAAATGCAGTTTTTAGCAGATGTAAAATTAGTTTGTGAAGAATGTGGAGGAAAAAGATATAAAGAGGAAGTGTTAGATATAACATATCAAAATAAAAATATTTTTGATATTTTAGATTTAACAATAGATGATGCTTTAGACTTATTTTCTAAAGGGAAATCTGCTTTAGAAAAAAAGATTGTTACTAAACTAAAATTATTGACTGATGTTGGTTTAGGGTACATCAAGATGGGGCAATCTTTAAGTACATTATCAAGTGGTGAGGCGCAACGAGTTAAGTTAGCAACATTTTTATCTAAAGCAGAAACAGATAAGCCAAAATTGTTCATATTTGATGAACCTACTACAGGATTACATTTTCATGATATTGCAAAACTTTTAAAATCCTTTAATGCATTGATAGAAAACGGCCATTCTATTATTGTAATAGAACATAATAATGAGATTATCAAAGCAGCGGATTATATTATTGAATTAGGTCCAAAAGGTGGAAGTTTGGGAGGCTATTTAATTAGAGGAGAAACTGCTAAATAGTTAATTAAAAAGAAATAGTTCTGGAAAAAACTTAAATTAATATTTTTTTATGGAAAATAATATTAAAGAAAGAATCAAAACTTTAACTAATCAGTTAAATTATTATTCGAAAAAATATTATATAGATAACAATCCTGTAATTTCTGATTATAGGTTTGATATGCTTTTAAAAGAATTAGAGGAGTTAGAAAAAAAATATCCGGAATATAAACTTCCTGAGTCACCTACACAACGAGTTGGTGGGGCTGTGAACGAAAAATTTGAACAAATGAATCATGAGATTCCAATGATTTCGTTAGCTAATACATATAATAAAAGTGAAGTTTTAGATTTTGACAGTAGAATGCATAAGTTAATTGAGGATAATTTCAGTTATGTGTGTGAAATGAAATACGATGGCTTAGCAATCAGTTTAATCTATAAAAATGGAGTTTTAGATAAGGCTATAACAAGAGGAGATGGAATCAGGGGCGATGTGGTAACAGATAATATTAGAACAATAAAAACAGTACCATTAAAATTAAGTGGAGATTATCCTCAGAATTTGTGTGTTAGGGGCGAAATAATCATGCCTCATTCATCTTTTAAGATATTAAATGATGAAAGGGAAGAAATAGGGGAAAAACCTTTTGCAAATCCTCGAAATGCAGCATCCGGAACTATTAAACTTTTAAATCCTAAAGAAGTTGCGCGCCGAAATTTAGACTTTAAAATTTACACTGTATTATCGGAAGAACTAAAAATAAAAACGCATTTCGAATCTTTATTATTAGCTAAAGAGTGGGGGTTCAAGATATCAGAATACATAAAAAAATGTGTTAATATAGATGATGTTATCGGTTATATAGATTATTTAGATGAACAACGCAAGACGTTAGATTATGATACGGATGGTGCTGTAGTAAAAATAAATGAGTTTGATATACAAAATCTTTTGGGGACAACAGCAAAAATTCCGAGGTGGGCAATAGCATATAAATATAAAACAGAATCTGCATCAACAAAATTGTTGTCTATAGAATTTTCCATTGGTAGAACAGGAACTGTTACTCCTGTTGCAAATTTGGAACCTGTTAGATTAGCAGGAACTATAGTTAAAAGAGCTTCTTTACATAACGATGATATTATACAGGCCTTAGATTTACATTATAACGATTATGTTTTTGTTGAAAAGGGAGGAGAAATTATTCCAAAAATAACAGGTGTAGATATCGATAAAAGAGATCCTGATAATAACGAAAAAGTAATATTTCCGGAATATTGTCCAATTTGTAAGACAAAATTAATAAGAGTAGAAGGTGAGGCAGCACATTATTGTCCTAATGATGCTACATGCATGCCGCAAGTAAAAGGTAGAATAGAGCATTTTATTTCTCGGAAAGCAATGAATATCGAAAGCATTGGAACAGAAACAGTTGCGCTTTTAGTAGATAAAGGATTAGTAAAAAATGTAGCTGATTTATATTTATTAAAATTTGAAGATTTATTTGGTTTAGAGAGAACGATAGTAGACGAAGAAGGTAAAATTACTCGGAAAATAAGCTTACAAAAAAAATCTACTGAAAATATATTAAAAGCAATAGAAGAGTCTAAAAAAGCACCATTCAGCAATGTGTTATATGCATTAGGAATACGTCATGTTGGCGAAACGGTATCTAAACAATTAGTTAATTATTTTAAAGATATAGATTCTTTAAGAAATGCAACTGTAGAAGAATTAATGCAATGTGATGAAATAGGCGAGGTAATAGCAAACTCAGTTGTAGATTATTTCTCAAATGAAACACATATAAACATAATAAACAGATTAAGAGAATACGGATTAAATTTTAAATTAGACGAATCTAATTCTAACTTATCTTTTATTAATAATTTACCTACTCCTACAATAGATTTAAAAGACAAAAACGTTGTAGTATCCGGAGTTTATTCAAGAGTATCAAGAGACGAAATGAAGCAATTAATAGAGTATTATGGTGGTAAAGTAGTCTCATCAGTATCTAAGAAAACAGATTATATAATTGCCGGAGAAAAAATGGGACCTTCTAAGTTAAAAAAGGCAAATGAATTAGGTGTTAAGATTATTTATGAAGACGAATTTTTTAGTCAAACGTTATTTTAATTATAAAAATCCACAAAAAATAATAAAAAAAGTAATTTTATAAAAAAACATATATTTATTATAAAAAAAATGTTACCTTTGCAATCGCTATTTTTAAGTAGCAAACTTAATCATATTTTCTTGGCGGGGTAGCTCAGATGGTTAGAGCACTGGATTCATAACCCAGAGGTCACGAGTTCAATTCTCGTCTCCGCTACAAATTCTAAGGATATCCATAATTTGTGGGTATCCTTAATTTCTTTATAGATAGTCAGTTTTATATTGTATGTCAAGAAACAAGAATTCGGATTTAATAGTTACATATATTTTAGTTACTCTTTCAATGGTATTTTGGGGAATGACCTTTGTATGGACCAAAGACACACTGGAAGTATACAACCCAATAACTATTATTACGATCAGATTGATAATATCCGCTATATTCTTAATGTTTTTAATGTTAATACTAAAACGATGGGAAACTATTAAAAAAAAGGATATTCCATATATAATATTATTATCAATTTTTAGTCCGTTTCTCTACTTTGTAGGAGAAACATACGGTATAGATAATGCTTCATCAACAGCATCTTCTGTTATAATAGCAACCATCCCAATCTTTTCCTCAATATCTGCTTATATTATATATAAAGAAAAATTAACCGCTATAAATTTTATAGGAATGAGTATTTCATTTCTTGGACTATTTTTAGTAGTAATAACTAAAGATTTTAATTTTTCCATAAATTTAATTGGTTTAGTAATGTTGTTATTAGCAGTATTTTCATCTGTAGTATATGTGTTAATTCTAAAAAAGTTTTCTAATGATTATAGTGCAATAACAATAGTAGCATATCAAAACCTGATTGGTTTTTTAATGTTTTTGCCATTATTTTTTATTTTTGAATTTAAAACTTTCATAACAATAAAACCTACTTTTCATATTTGGAAAAATATATTAATGTTATCTATATTTGGCTCTTCGTTAGCATTTGTATTTTTTACATATGGAAATAAAAAGTTGGGAATTAGTAAATCCGAGTTTTTTACGAATTTAATTCCTATATTTACTGCTATTACAGCATATTTTGTATTAGGCGAAAGATTAACATGGTTCAATATATTAGGAATTATTATAGTTATTTTCGGTTTAACTTTAGCTCAAAGAAATATTCATCAAAATGATATTTCTTTGCCAAAAAATAGATAATAAAAATATATTTCGTATTTTTGTAACTTAGGAAATAATTTCACAAAAAAACAATTTATGTCTGCAATATTATCTATTTTTCAACATGTTAGTTTGGTGCAAATATTTAGTGCTTTTATTGTTATGTTTGCGATCATAGATATAAATGGTTCCATCCCAATAATAGTACAATTAAAAGAAAGAAATTTAAAGATAAAACCAGGGAGTGTTTTTATTATTTCTTTTATAGTATTAATGACCTTTTTATTTGTTGGAGAAGGGTTATTAAAACTTTTTAATGTAGATATTTCATCGTTTGCTGTTGCAGGTTCCATAATAATATTCGTATTAGCTGCTGAAATGATATTCGATATAGAAGTTTTTAAAAATAAAAGTCCTGATGGTTCTGCTACAATAGTCCCATTAGTATTCCCATTAGTTGCAGGTCCGGGAACAGTTACAACAATGTTATCCTTACGTGCTGAGTTTCATGGTATTAATATCGTTTTTGCCATTATCTTAAATTTAATTTATGTCTATATAGTTTTAAAATATGTTTATTTAATAAAACGCTTATTAGGTGATGGTGGTATTTACATTTTACGTAAATTTTTTGGAATCATTTTACTTGCAATGGGTGTAAAACTTTTCTTTACCAATTTAATGATAATAATTCATTAGATTTTTATTGCAGGAAACATTTTTATCAATTTATCTTGTTTCTCTACCAAAAATTGACTGATAACATAAAATGATTGCAAAGCTGGTTGCAAAATATTTTTGGAATAAATAAAAAAACTTGTTTTATAAAAAAATATCACTTACCTTCGTAGAAGATAAGAATCTATTATTTATGAACAATTTATTATTTATACATAAAATAAAATTGAGAATATGTAAAAGTAATATTAAAAAACTTATCATCGTATTATTTTGTTTATTATCAAGTATCTACACTTTTGGTCAAATAACAATACATGGAACTATTACAAATAAAGACAAAAAGCCACTACCGTTTTTAAACGTAATTTTATATCAGAAGGGTGAAAATAGAATTTTAACATTTAGCACTACTGATGATAATGGAAATTACAGATTGAATTTAAAAACTACGCCTATCGATACATTAGAAATAAAAGTAACAGGGTTAGACGTTGAGAAGCAAAGTAAAATAATATTACCTGTATCACAAACATTAAATCTTACTATAAAGAGGAGCCTATTTTATTAAAAGAATTTACTATTAAAGCTCCAATAGTTGAACAAAAAGGCGATACTTTGAGTTATTTGGTAGCGTCTTTTGAATCAAAAGATGATAAGGTAATAGGTGATATACTTAAAAAAATCCCCGGTATTGAAGTAAGCGAAAACGGAAGAATTGCTTACAATGGTGTTAATATTAATAAGTTTTATATAGAAAATTTAGATGTTTTACAAGGACGTTATAATATTGCAACTAAAAACATTCAGGCAAAAGATGTTGCTACAGTCGAAATATTTGAATATCATCAACCTATTAAAGTATTAAGAAAATCAAACCCTTCCGACCAAGCAGCAATAAACTTAAAATTAAAGCCACAAGCAAAAGGGACATTTAGTTTATTAGCACGCTTAGGTTTAGGTTATAAGCCATTAATCTGGGATAATGAATTAATATCACTTTATTTTTCAAAAAAGTTTCACAATATTAATACTTATAAAGGCAATAATATCGGTATCGATGTTGCTAAAGAGTTTACCTCATTTTATAGTGATATCCTTTATTTTTCAAATAATAAAGTATTATCGGTTTTGTTTCCGTCAACACCTCCAATTAGCAGCAAGCGTCATTTATTTAATAATACTCATGCATTATCTGCCAACGTATTAAAAAGTTTAAAAGAAGATCATACTTTAACTACTAATATAGTATATTTCAATGATTTTATAACTAAAGACAATTCATCCAAATCAGTTTATTATTATAGTTCGGATAGTGTATTAACTATTTACGAGGATATTAACGATAAATTTAATAAAAACAATTTAGAAGCTACAATAAAATATGAAGTAAATAAAGATGATTATTTTTTAACAAATTCTTTAAATATTAATGGTAAATGGGAAAGCGAAAATGCCTTAACACAAACATTACAGAATGTTTATCAACATTTAAATACTAATACATACAGCATATCAAATAAGTTTGAATTAATACAAAACTTTGGGTCATTACATCAAGTCAGATTTTTTTCAAATACGGGATATAACAAAGCGCCTCAAAATATGTTAATTAAATCCGATATTTATAATAATCTGTTCGATTCAACTTTTCAAATAAATACTGCTCAACAATGTGTCGATGTAGATAATATCACATCCAAGAACAATATATCTTATATGACTAATAAACATGGATTATACCAATTTTATTCAATAGGATTTAATGCCACTGTGCAACGATTAAATACAGACTTACAATTTTATAATGATCAAACAAATTTAGCATTAAATAATATTGATTCATTGAAAAACAATGTATTAAGTCAGCAATATAACCCATACGCAAAGGTAGACTTATCATACCAATGGAATAGATTTACTTTTAAAACAGCATTACCTTTAAATTATCAGTTATTAATTATTAAAGACAGTAAAGAACCGGAAAGTCAAATCAAAAATAAAATACAATTTAATCCAAGTTTAGATATTAAGTATAAAATTGATAATGATTTAACCTTAAATGCTACGTATTCTCATTTTAACTTTTTAGGGAATATTCAAAATATTTATACTAATTATATATTGAAAAATTATAGATTTTTAAATAGATATGACGGGAAAATAGCCGATAACAAATCTGATATGGTTTATTTTAATTTAGCTTACAGAAACGTACCATTATTTTATTTTTTAATGTGAGTTTATTTTACGAGCACTATAAATTTTCAATGTTTTATGATACAAAATTCAATGGATATCTGCGAGTTCAAAACACTGTTGAAAAAAGTAATTATAGTAATACCTACGGAATAAATTTATCGATAAGTAAATTTATTAATCCTATTAAATCAAAAATTTCTTTAGCCGGGAATTATTTTATTTATTCTTCGACAGTATTACAACAAAACCAATTTGTTGATTATAAAATTCATTCCATTAATATTCGCCCAGGTATCGAAACTCAAATATTTGATTGGGCAAGTGTAAGCTATTATTTTTTATTACGCTCACAAAAAAATATAGTACAAAAAGTAAAAAATCCATATATTAATTCAATATCAAATCATTTATCATTAAATGTGTTTCCAATTGATAAATTAGGGTTTACAGCAGGTTTTGAACATTATTATTCAAATGTTAATGAAAATAATAAAAACATATATTTTGTTGATTTAGATGTTGAATACAGCTTTAAAGTAGTTGATGTTACTTTAAGTTGGTATAATATATTAAATACAAAAAATTATGTTAATGCATCATACGATGGAATTAATGAATATGGAAATGTTTATCAAATAAGACCGTCACAAATTTTGTTGTCTGTAAAGTTTAAAATCTTATAAAAAATATTGATATGAAAACTCAAATTACTGTTTAGAATATAGAATATAGAATATTGCATAGCTAATACTAATATTTCTCAAATTACATCAGTTCATTTTCTTGACCATGTTGAATATGAGAGTAAATATAATAACCCGTTTTTTTTAATTAAAATTAAGTATAACAATAAATAATAAATTAATATGAAATTAAAAATAAAAAACATTATATATCTTTATATTGTTGTTTACATTTTTGCTGTTGATGTAAATTATGCACAACCGGCATCACAATATAATAATGTTATAAGAGGACTTATTAATTATGAAGGTCTTACTCCAAAAGATTACGCTAAATTTGTAATTGGATATGAATTAAATTATGTTTTAGACACAACCGAATTAGATAACAAAAAAAAGGATTATAAAATTTTAAAAGTAGGTAATAATAGAGAAATATTTTATAGTTATTATCAATTCCAAATAGATTCATCTTATTATGCCCAATATTTTGGCAATTCCAGTACAATTTCAAGGTTTCGTAAACCCAAAGATGTTTTAAACGAATCATATGAAATGTATGTGGACTATGCAAAATCGGAACGTACAGTAATCGAATTTATAACACAAGTATCAAGTTATACATATGTTGAACCTTTGGAATATATTAATTGGGAGTATCATCCCGATACTGCAATAATATTATCGTATCTTTGTAATAAAGCTACTTGTGAATTTAGGGGCAGAAAATGGACAGCATGGTTTAGTAGTGATATTCCGATAAATTCCGGACCTTGGAAATTGCGAGGATTACCCGGTTTAATACTAAAAGCATACGACAAAGATAAATATTATGTCTTTGAATGCGTAGGATTGAAACAGGCAGAGGATAAAGAATTTCCGATGCATGGTATCTTAGAATTTCCGTATAGTATCAATTGTGAAAGAGAAGAATATTTAAAGCAACAAAAAAGCTTTTATGACAATTATTTTAGTTCATTATCATCTATGGGATTCAGTGTAAATGTTTTTGATAATAATAAAGTGATAGAAACAATACCTCCCAGTAATGATGTGTTTGAAAAACAAAAAGTTATACGTAATTATCGTATAAATAAAAAATATAAATACAATAAAGTTCCATATCCCAGAATAGAGTTGGAATAGGTTTTTATTTTTGCGACATGACAAAATAAGAAAACTTTTGAAAAAAAATCATCTAAATATTTTGATATATTTCTTTGGATATATATTTTTGCGAGTTATTAACACATTAAGTGTAGTGGTAGAAAAAGCATACGGTTCTTAAGACGTAATAAGGTTGAGTCTTAAATGAAGCACTAGAAGCACTACTTGTTGGTTGTAAATGCGTTTTTGGTGAAGGGCAACCAGGAAAGCAATTTTAATGATACAAAATTAATTATTAAATCTTCCGTCCCATCCAAATATCGAAAGGATACAAAAACGCACGTAAGCTTTTAGCTCAAGAACACAGAGTAAGGGGCAACCACAATGGAATTACGTCATGAATTTTATGAATTATTATGTATTGAAGAAAAAGATTGATTACAAGAAATAGATTGATTATTAAAAATAGATTTATTATAAAAGAAAGATTTTAAAGAAAGATTGATTATGAGGAATAAGTTAAGTTTTGTCTACTTAGTTTTTTTATTTTTATCGCTAAAACCAATTTGCGGACAAACACGTTATTTCCCAAAAATGATTGATAATTATGAGGTTTTAGATTCAAGTAAATTAGTAGTTTCGTATTCCTTAGAAATAGTTAACGATACAGTTAACCCAAATCATAATACAAAAGATAAAATAATATTACAAGTGGGGAATAAAATGTCCAAAAGTCATAGCGAAGCTTTATATTCTTGTGATTCTATTGGAACTTCCATGCGTAGAAAAGGAGCAAGGAATGTTCCCTTATGTTCTGTAAATACAATACCTGAAGAAATATTTAAGACTTATGGTTCTCAATCGTGTGAAGTTGCATGTCGTGCTCCTTTTGATGGATCTGTTTTTCTATATGATGATAGTTGTAACATTAATTGGGAGTTATCAAATAAAACTAAAGAAATTCAAGGGTATCTATGCAGACTTGCAATAGCAAAATTTAGGGGAAGAGTATGGGAAGCTTGGTTTACATTTGAAATACCTGTGATGGACGGTCCATGGAAATTTTGCAACCTTCCGGGATTAATACTTGAAGTTTCTGATTCAAATAAGCATTATACTTTTTCTTGTATTGGAATAGAGGAAAAGGTTGTCCCTATAGTAAAATGGGATTGGATTTATGAAAAAACTAATCGTCAAAAAGTTAGAAATTATTTTGTGAGTTTTCATAATAATCCATATTCTATGCTAAATAATAAATTAAAAATAGTTGGTAAAACAGAAGCCGAAACTAAAAAAACATCATTTCCTTATAATCCTATTGAGCTGGAATAATGATACATCTAGATAGATTATAAAAACAAAATTTTTAGCTTTTTTTATAGCTTTCTAAGTTGATTATTAAAAAACGAAATTTTCTAATTTCATTGAATTTTTTTCGCATTTTTTTTACTTTTTTCATCAAAAAAATCATTTTTTGAGACATTTTTTTCGAAAAAATTGGAAAATTTAGAAAAATATTTGTAGAAAAATTTTTTTGAGGATTTTTTTGGTTGTTTTAGACATACGGAGGGCTGTATGTTAAAAAATACATACCGTGTACATGCGGACAATAAGTTCTCTTTTCCCGGAGATAGGGCCGATTTCGACTACTCTATCGAGTAATTGGCATCGTATAAATCTTTGCGTTCATGCAAATAGATAAAATTCTTTTTGCTGCCAAAGATCTTTTCAAAATCAAAAAAAGTACCTTTTAAACTTTCGATGTAATCATCGTCTAAAAACCTTTGGTAATAGCTCCATTCATAGGTCTTATAGCTAAGTCGAGGGTTATGATGCGTGACGTTCCGATTTACATAAACTATGCAATTACGTAAATATTCTAAATTATGCAACCAGATCCTCTTAAAGCTTTTTCTAAATAAACTTCCTGTACGTTTATATTTAAGATTATAGAAAATTGCAAAGCTCATAAAAAACCTACGAAATAGTTCACTTACTACTCTACTTGCAATGTATTCTTCATCTTCACTATCAAGACGTTCTACAAAATCTTGAAGTAATTCATCTTCATCTACTTTTGCCAAGATTTCCTCTACCGATTTTACTTGAATTACTAGATGGAAGTGGTTCTTTTGCAATGAGATTGTATAAAAATTAACTACATCTTGCATGTAGCCATATAAATACACCTCAAATCTGATTCTATCTTCTCTTCTTTTGAAGATATTTTCGCCGTTATTTCCCTGATTATAAACATGATAATCATAACCAGGCTTCATTAATTGACAATATTTATTATTGTTAGCCATAATAAAAAATTTAAGATTAATAATTGATTGATTACTCAATCATTAATCTTTAGATAGCTAAATTGTCAATCCTTTTTAACAAATATTAACATAAAAATATAGCTTGGAAAGCTGTAGAAAAAGCTATAGAATGAATGGAAAGCTATATAAAAGGACAAGAAATTACATGTTTAAAACTTCTTTTATCAATGGTTCTAATTTCTTAAATTGGTTGAAAATATGGCCACAATTGTCAAAATATAAGATCTTTCTTGCTGGAAATCTTTTTATTAAATAATCTTGTTTATCGCCCAAGATTTCATCATCAGTAGCTAAAGCAATATTTACCAATTCAGGATCTGGATGTACTTCTTTTTCATAAACATTCTCAACAAATTCTCTATAGTTTTCTAAATGTTGTTCGGTAACCTCATAAACCTCTCCTGTAACAAAATTTTTATTAACTCCTAAAAATCTATTAATAGTACTCACAGGAGTAACACAAGGATTGATAACAACACAAGGGATATTGTATTTAGATGTTAAATAAAAAGAAAGAAAACCTCCCATCGAACTGCCAACGATGAGTTTAACTTTATTATGAGTGACTATAGTGGATAATTCGTCACAAGTTTTTTGCGGGTGTTTTACATAATCAATAGCTGGGTTTAAGATATTATAATTAGGTAGCATTTCTTTTAATCTAATCACTTTATTACCACCCGGAGCAGAGTTAAAACCATGTAAATATAAAACAGTTTTTTTCATTTTAAATATCCTAAATTAATTTTTAACTAATTGTATCAATGTTTTTTTGAAATTTCATTCCTATTAGATTTCTCACTATAATTAATTTCCTTTTCTGAAGTTGAATTTAGATTAGTGAAATTTTTATTTACAAAATAATTTTTATCAGTTTTATCGATAGAATTATATCTAATGTTATTTATTTTATAATTATTGTTCTTATTTTCAGTATTAGAATTAATATTAGAGTTAATATTACAATTAGAGTCATCTTCAGAAATACCATCATTACTGTTATTCATATTAGGGTAATTGTTATATAATTCATAAAACTCATCAAATTCGTCTTCATTCTCATCATCTTCGTCATCCCATACATGAACAATTTTTTGTGGTCCTAGTTTTCTATAATAAAATGCTAAGACTACTCCTACTATTGCTCCGGATAAGTGACCTTCCCAACTAATATTTCTATCAGGGAAAAAATCCGGGAAAAATCCCCAAAATACACTTCCGTATAACAAAATGACTACAAATGAAAATGATGTTAAATCCTTTCGCTGTCTAAGAAGAGCACTCGTTAAATGGAAAAATATTAATGCATATACTATACCGCTTGCTCCAATATGAACTCCATCACCTCTTCCCATCATCCATGTTGCTAATCCTGTTAACAAATACATAATTAATAATGCTTGGTAAGCAAACTCTTTATAAAAAAAGAATAATGCGGAGCCTAAAAAAAATAAAGGAACACAATTAGACACTAAATGTTTAAAATCAGCATGCAAAAATGGAGATGTGAAAATGCCAATTAATCCCTTTAAATTTAAAGGAACTAAACCATATTGCCCCAAAGAAAAATCAAATGAAACTTCAATAATTTTTACGATTATTATCACCAATATTATGATAGTTGGAAATATAGTTGATTGTATTAAAGATTTTAATTCTTCTTTCATTTGTTGCAAAATGTACGTCTAAATAAAATATAATGCAAAGTAATAAAATAATTAATTTTTAATTGTATTAAATGTTATTTTTTTTATAATTTTGCGAAAATATGAATAAATATGATTAGGGAGAAAAAAACTTTATTCTCAATTTTAATTATTTATGCCCTTTCTATTAATTTTATCTTTTCGCAACAGAAAAATTATCAACAAGGACAATTACAGAAGTTTTCCAAAGTTTATCAACTTATAAATGGTATATATGTAGATAGTGTTGATAACCATAAGTTGATAGAAGTTGCATTAGAATCCATGTTAAAAGAGTTAGACCCTCATAGTGGGTATATGACTGCAGAAGAAACAAAAGCCGCAAATGAACTTTTGCAAGGAAATTTTGAGGGCATTGGAATTCAATATCAGTTAGTAGAAGATACTATAACTGTTATTTCGCCTATTACAGGCGGTCCTTCAGAAAAAGTAGGTATTATGGCAGGTGATAAGATTATTGAAATAGATGGTAAACCTGCTACTGGTAAAAAAATTACAACTACCTGGGTTCAAAAACAGTTGAAAGGGCCAAAGGATACAGAGGTTAAAGTTAAAATATTTCGTTTAGCTGAAAAAGAATTTTTAGATTTTACTATTGTTAGAGATGTTATACCAATGCATAGCATAGATGTTTGGTATATGGTTGACTCAGAAATAGGATACTTGAAATTAAATAGATTTGCTCGAACTTCAGCAGCTGAATTTGAAGAAGCTGTAGCAGATTTAAAAGAAAAGGGGATGAAAAAACTTATTTTAGATTTGCGAAACAATCCTGGAGGGTTCTTAGATGTTGCTATTAAGTTATGTGATGAGTTTTTACCTAAGGATAAATTGATAGTTTATACAGAAGGTAGGGTGTATCCACGTAAAGATGCATTAGCTACAGAAGAAGGAATTTGGGAAAAAGGTGATGTTGCTGTATTAATAAATGAAGGGTCTGCATCTGCTTCAGAAATTTTATCCGGAGCAATTCAAGATTGGGATAGAGGTGCAGTTATCGGTAGACGTTCATTTGGTAAGGGTTTAGTACAAAGTCAATATTCACTTCAAGATTCTTCACAAGTTCGTATTACAGTTGCAAGATATTATACACCAAGCGGTAGGTGTATTCAAAAGCCATACGATAAAGGTTCCGATGATTATTTCAAGGATTTGGAAAAACGCTTACAACATGGTGAGTTAATGAATAAAGATAGTATCCAGTTTCCTGATTCATTAATATATAAAACAGAATCAGGAAGAATTGTATATGGAGGTGGTGGCATTATGCCGGATATTTTTGTTCCTATAGATACTACCTTGTATTCAGAATTTTATAAAAAAATTATCACTAAAGGAATTGCAAATAGTTTTTCTTATAGATATGTTGAAAAAAACAGAAAAAAATTAAATAAAAAATATCCAACAGAAGAAAAATTCATAAATAATTTTTATCTTTCAGATCTTGAAATAGATGAGGTTACGGAATTGTGTCGTGCTTCTGGCATAGAAATTGATAATTTTAATTTGGATAAATCGTCGATATTAGTTGAAACTCAGCTTAAAGCTTTAATTGGTCGCAGTTTATTCAATATAGGAACATATTATAAAGTAATTAATGCAATTGAACCAGAGTTCAATAAAGCAATAGAGTATTTTACAAATTAATAACAAAAACAAAATGAAAAAGTTTTTTTTAGTATTAACAACTTTGATGATTTGTCTTGGTAATATATATGCACAAGACGTCAGAACAGTCAATAAAGAATCAGATTCAAAACAATCCGAACAAAAAATTGAAGATGTTAAAATATCAAATTCACCATATATGGAGTTTGATAAATTAGTTCATGATTATGGTACTATTCCTGAAAAAAGTGATGGAAAATGCATTTTTGTATTAACGAATACTGGAAAAGAACCGTTAATATTAAACAATATTCGTTCTACTTGTGGATGCACAGTTCCAAAATGGGAAAAAGCACCAATTTTACCAGGTCAGTCTACTGAAATAGAAGTAAAATATGCTACTAATAGAATAGGTAAAATTAATAAGTCTGTAACTGTTACATCAAATGCAGAAAACAGCCCAATAGTTCTAAAAATTGTAGGCGAAGTTGTAAAGGAAAGTCCAAAACAAAATTTTGGAAAAAAAATGTAGATCCTAATTCTTTACCAACTTCTTCTAAAGAACAATCAAATAATTAACCTAATAATAATTTTAAAAAATGCCTAAAATTTCAAAAAAAGGAATTAGTATGCCTTCATCCCCTATAAGGAAGTTAGTTCCATTTGCCGATGAAGCTATCAATAGAGGGGTAAAAGTTTATCGTTTAAATATTGGACAACCTGATATTGAAACACCTAAAGAAATGGTAGACGCAGTTAAAAATATTGATCAAAAGGTCATTGCATACAGCCATTCAGCCGGTTTATTATCTTATCGTAAGGTATTAGTAGAATATTATAAATATCATGGGATAGATGTCACAGTAGATGATATTATAGTGACTTGCGGTGCATCAGAAGCTATTATGTTTGCTATGCAGTCCTGTTTAGATGTGGGAGATGAAATTATCATCCCGGAACCATTTTATGCAAATTATAATGCTTTTGCAATAAGTTGTGGTGTTAAAGTAGTGCCAATTGTTTCTAAAATAGAAGACAATTTTGCTCTACCTCCAATATCTGAATTCGAAAAAGTTATAACTCCCAAAACAAAAGCTATAATGATATGTAACCCAAATAATCCTACCGGATACCTATATTCGAAGGAAGAGTTACTATTAATTAAGGAAATGGCTCTAAAATATGATCTTTATATTTTTGCCGATGAAGTTTATCGTGAATTTTGTTATGATGGGTTAAAGCATTTTTCTGTAATGAATTTAGATGGTCTTGAAGATAATGTTGTATTATTTGATAGTGTTTCTAAAAGATATTCTGCTTGCGGTTTCAGAGTTGGATGTATGGTTTCCAGAAATAAGGAAGTAATAAAAACTGCTATGAAATTTGCTCAAGCCCGATTAAGTCCTCCTACATTAGCACAAATTGCAGCTGAAGCAAGTAAGTATGTTAAACCGTCGTATATCCAAAGTGTATTGAAAGAGTATGATGCCAGACGAAGAGTGTTATATGAAGAAATAAACAGTATAGAAGGTGCATATTGTCCTAAATCAAAAGGTGCTTTTTATGTTGTTGCTCAACTTCCGGTAGATGATACAGAAGTTTTTTCAAAATGGATGTTAGAAGAGTTTAATTATAATGGTGAAACAGTTATGATGGCTCCTGCTGCAGGCTTTTATTCAACACCTAATTCCGGAAAAGACCAAGTTAGGATTAGCTATTGTTTAAACGTAGATGATATAAGAAGGGCAATGGTTTGTTTAAAAGAAGGTTTAAAAGCTTATCCCGGAAGAACAACAAAATAAAGTTTTTCTTAGATTAATAAATTTTACAAACATGACAAATATCTTTAATAAATTTATTGTTGTAATTATTAACGTATTTGTCATGTTTTTTTTATGCTGTAATTCTAAAGCACAGCTAAACTCTCAAAACAATTCGATACTAATACAACAGACTTTAAATCAAGCTACTGATAAATCTAATTCTAATTTAGATGAAAATAATATTAAACCGGGTGCAGAAAATGTTCCTAGTTATTTACCTCTGTTAAAGGATAAATCTGTTGGAATTGTAGCAAATCAAACTTCCATAATAAATAATGTTCATCTGATAGACTCATTATTATCCTTAGGTGTAAATATTAAATGTATCTTTAGTCCAGAGCATGGTTTTAGAGGTGATGCAAGTGCAGGCGCTTATATAGCAGATGGAGTAGATATAAAAACTAATCTACCTGTTATATCTTTATATGGTAATAATAAAAAACCCACACAACATCAACTTAAAGGATTAGATTTAGTTGTCTTTGATCTTCAAGATGTAGGTACTAGATTTTATACTTACATTTCCACATTAACTTATGTCATGGAAGCATGTGCAGAAGCTGATATTCCTATATTAGTATTGGACAGACCAAATCCTAATGCTCATTATGTTGATGGACCTGTTTTAGAATCGGGTTATGAGTCGTTTGTAGGAATGCATAAAATACCGGTTGTTTATGGAATGACTATCGGTGAATATGCTAAGATGATAAATGGTGAAAAATGGATATCGCCATATTATAAAGATGAGAATATGGTTACAATTATTCCTATATCTAATTATTCTCATAGCTCAATTTATCATTTACCTGTAGCCCCTTCACCTAACTTGAAAAATATGAGTGCTATATGGTTATATCCAACTTTATGTTTTTTTGAAGGTACAGTAGTATCCGTAGGTAGAGGAACTGATTTCCCATTTGAACTTCTTGCACATCCTAAAATAAAGAATGGAGATACAATAGTGACACCTATTAGTATTAAAGGAGTAGCCGAGAATCCTAAATTCAAGAATGTACAATGTAATGCATATAATTTTATTAATTTAGGATATCAACAAAGATATGATTCAACAAATGGTTACTTTTTAGATATAGATTTAATTATCAAATTATATAACGAAATAAATATTGGTAGAGATTTCTTTACTTCATTTTTTGATAAATTGGCAGGAACATATAAACTAAAACAACAAATTATTGAGGGGCAAACTTCTTCTCAAATTCGGAAGTCATGGGAAAATGATATAAATAACTTCCTGAAAATTAGATCGAAATATTTAATCTATCCTAATTAATAATAAGTGAAGGCATATTATTTTATAGCAAAAAGGATATTAAAATCTGATAAAAGCGATTTTTCTAATAATATTGTAAAAATAGGTATTGGAACTATTACTGTAGGTGTTATAGTAATGTTATTGTCAGTATTTATTGTCAGGGGATTTAAATATGAAATAGAGCATAAGATAACCGGTTTTACAGGGAATCTAAGAATTACCTCAGTTAATATTAATGAATCCCCGGAATTTAATGCTATAAAAATAGATAGCAGCATTATTAATCAAATATTATCTCTCAAAGAAGTTAAAGCAATAAATAGTTTTGCCAATAAATTAGGTATTTTAAAAACAAATGAAAATTTAGAGGGGGTTGTTTTTAAAGGTATTGATTCTGACTATTGTCAAGAGTGTTTTTCCGGCGAAATTATTGATGGAGAATTTCCTATTTACAATTTTGATTCAACCAGTAATAACATATTAATATCAAAGATACAAGCCAATAAATTAGAAATAAAAGTAGGGGATAGGGTAGATGCGTATTTTTTACATGGAGAAACACCAAGAGTACGAAAATATTTTGTTAAAGGTATCTATGAATCAGGTTTTACAGATTTTGATCAAATGTTTGTGTTATTGGATATTAAAAGCATTAGATCCTTAAATGAATGGACTGATAATCAAAATTCCGGATACGAAATTTTTTTAAATTCTCCTTCTCAAACTCAAAATGTATATTCAAAAATATCTCCATTATTACCATTTGATAGTGCAATAGAATCTGTTTATGACATTAATTATCAAATTTTTGATTGGTTAAACCTACAAGATGTCAATGTAATAGTACTATTAACCGTGATGAGTATTGTATGTGTTATTACAATATTATCAGTTTTAGTAATAATTATAGTTGAAAGAACTTCTATGATAGGAATATTAAAATCTTTAGGGATGAACAATAGAAACATTAGAAAGATATTCCTTCTTAAAGCCTCTTATATTGTAATTTTAGGTATAATTCTCGGAAATGCTATAGCTTTACTATTATCTGCAATTCAATTAAGGTGGTCTGTATTTTCTTTACCGGCAGAATCATATTATATGAGTAAAGTGCCAATAAAAATTGATTTTTTTGAGATTTTATTAATAGATTTTTTTATCTTTGTAATCTGTATGGTAATTGTTTATTTTGCAACAACAATTAGTGCAAAAATAAAACCAACAAAAGCAATTAAGTATGATTAGCATAAGTTTAATCAAAAAAGTTAATTAATAACAATTTTAGCACGGTATTTGCAGCTCAAAAACAGTTAAAAACAGTTATATTTAGAAAATAATTTTAGAAAAAGAAGTATTAATTAAAATAATAGCCTATTGAGAAAACATTACAATTGATTTTTAATTGTATAGAAGATGAAAGATTTAAAAAGAACTCCAGATAAGGAATTAATTCATAATTATTTACAAGGAGATATCGCCAGTATAGAAGTACTAATTAATAGATATAAGGCTAATGTTTATGCCTATATTCTTAAAACAGTAAAAGATCCTGTTCTTGCTGATGATTTATTTCAAGATACTTTTATTAAGGCGATACAAACTTTAAGATCTGGTTATTATAGAGAAGAAGGCAAGTTTAATCAATGGGTTAATAAAATCGCACATAATTTAATCATTGATCATTTTAGAAAAGGGAAACGTTCAATTTTGAACGATAGTATAGGGAATGTGGAACAATTACCCAATTCACCAAACTATGCTACAGAAAGTATTGAAGATAGTTTAATAAATTCTCAAAAAAATGAAACGTTAATTTCCTTAATAGAACAATTACCTCCAGAACAATGTGAAGTAGTTAAACTTCGCCATTATTGTGATTTAAGCTTCAAGGATATTGCGACTATCACTAATGTAAGTATTAATACTGCGTTAGGTAGAATGAGATATGCAATCATAAATTTAAGGAAAATAATTGAAGAGCAAAACATTACAATCCTAGGTAACTAAAAAGTTAAAAATTACTAAACAAATATTATTTCATGCAATTTTATTGTTATTGATGACGTTATTAATATAAATCAATAAACGTTAAATTAATTTATATTGCATGGAAAAAAAATTACAAAGTTTACCTAAAAATAAAAACAAATTAGAAGATAACCTAAATGGCGATTTAATCGAATCAGATTTATATGAATCAGATTTTAAATTACCCGAATCTACTGAAAAACGAGTAGAAAATATATTGTTATATGCTAAATGTGATATAATAATTCATAATTTTCTTTAAGAAAATTCATATTTATACAATTAAGAATAATTTGTTTTTTTGTGAAAAAAAGTGAGAAGGTTAGGTATATAATTAATTATTTTTCGAAAAGTATGCCTAATCCTAAAAGCGAATTAGAGTATAAAAGCGTTTACGAATTAGTAGTGAGCGTTATTTTATCTGCTCAATGTACAGATATTAGAGTAAATAAAATAACGCCTATACTCTTTAAACAGTATCCTTCTTTTAGTGCCCTTGCTGAAGCCACAGTAGATGAGGTATATAATATTATAAATTCTTGTTCCTACCCAAATAATAAATCCAAATATTTAGTATCCTTAGCCAAATCAATAACTAAAAATTATAATGGTGATTTTCCGGAAGAAAGAGAAGAAATGGAAAAATTACCGGGAATTGGACACAAAACAGCAAGTGTAATAGGAGCAGTGGCTTTTAATAAACCATACTTTGCCGTTGATACTCATGTATTTAGAGTCGCTAATCGGTTAGGATTAGTAAAAACTAAAACTCCATTAGAAACATCTTTACAATTAGAAAAGTTGTTCCCACCGGAAATTATTCCTGATGCACATCATTGGCTTTTACTGCATGGTAGATATGTTTGTAAAGCGAGAACCCCCTTGTGTGACGAATGTAAAATTAAAGAAATCTGTTCTTATATTAAATGTAATTAATAGTCTCATTTTTTATTTTTATGTATGGATTAACATGATGTATACATGTATTAGCCATATTTAACAACAAAAAAGTATGAGATTCTATAGATATTTTTTCTTTTTTTTCGTATGCATGTAATAAAAATTTTATATTAACTTTGTACAAGTATATTTAAATGTTAAAATTTTGTTAAAGACGTTGACATTTTTAATAATAGGTGATAAATTATAAACTAATTTTATTTTTTTGATTATGAGTAATAAAGAAGTAGACACAAAAAATACAAATAATAATGTAGATTCCGAGAAGCTTAAAGCTCTTCAACTTACCTTAGATAGAATAGAAAAATCTTATGGCAAAGGAACTGTTATGCGCTTAGGTGATCATAAAATAGAAGAAATTCCTGTTATCCCAAGCGGAAGTTTAGGTTTAGATATTGCTTTAGGTGTTAAAGGTTATCCACGTGGAAGAATTGTTGAGATATATGGTCCGGAATCTTCGGGGAAAACAACCTTGGCTCTTCATGCTATTGCAGAAGCACAAAAACAAGGAGGATTAGCGGCCTTTATTGATGCCGAGCATGCATTTGATAGATTCTATGCACAAAAATTAGGGATAGATATTGAAAATTTATTAATTTCACAACCGGATTGTGGGGAACAAGCTTTAGAAATAGCTGATTCGTTAATCCGTTCAGGTTCAATAGATATTATTGTAATAGATTCCGTGGCAGCATTAACACCTCGAGGTGAGATAGAAGGTGAAATGGGTGATAACAAATTAGGCTTACAAGCAAGATTGATGTCTCAAGCTCTACGTAAGTTAACATCTACAATTTCTAAAACGGGGTGTTGTTGTATTTTTATTAACCAGTTAAGAGAAAAAATCGGAATTTTATTTGGTAATCCTGAAACAACAACCGGAGGAAATGCCTTAAAGTTTTATTCTACAATTAGATTAGATATTCGTAGATTATCTCAAATAAAGAATGGGGAACAAACAATTGGTAACAGAACGAGAGTTAAAGTAGTTAAAAATAAAGTTGCACCTCCATTTAAAGTTGCAGAGTTTGACATTTTATTTGGAAAAGGAATATCTCGCACGGGAGAATTGCTTGACTTAGCAGTAGAGCATGATATTGTTAAAAAGAGTGGATCATGGTATAGTTATGGTGAAACAAAACTAGGTCAAGGTAGGGATACCGTAGTTCAAGTATTAAGTGATAATCCGGAATTATCAGGAGAAATAGAAGAAAAACTTAAAGAAATTGATTTATAATCATAATTATCATAAATAAATTTTAATAAAACTTTGAAAAAATAAAAAAAATACAAGAACTAAAATTTTAATAATTATTACTATGAATAAAAGATTGTCATTTATAATACTTTTATTAATATCTTTATTTGTATTAAGTTGTAAAAATAAAAAAAATAATTCTTCTGAAGAACAGATTTTACAACAATACGATGTAACCGATCTAAATGTATTGGATAGTCTTATAGCTGTGGATTCTACTAATGGTGATTTGTTTTCCTTAAGAGCCGATTTATTATATAGTAAAGGAAGATATCCTGAAGCTTTTGGTGATATAAGCAATGCTTTACAGATAAAAGGAAATAACATTTCTGATTTATTAATTTTATCTGATATTTATTTTGCAATGGGAAAACCTTCATTTGCAAGAGAAGCTCTAAGAAAGGCTGAAAGTATTGATAATACTGATTATACAGTGTATTATGCATTAGGTCGTCACCATTTATTAAATGGTAATTTTGTTTTAGCGAAAGGAAATTTTCTTAAATCTATAGAGTTAAAACCCAATCCTGAATCTTATTTTCAACTAGGGTATATGTCATTATTGAACAATGATACAACAGATGCTATAAATAATTTTCAGAAAAGTATTCAAATTGATAATCAGTATTATAATGGATATCTTCAGTTAGCTGTTATTTATATGGACAAAGATAGAACTTATGTTCCAGAATATTTGCAAAATGCAATAAATAGTAATCTTTATGCTTTTGAAGCATTACATTTATTCGGGATATATAATCAAGAAGAGGGAAACTTTAGAGATGCTGTAAACTACTTTGAAAAATCATTTAAGGTTGACTCAACAAATCAATATTCTGCATTTAATATTGGATATATTTATTTAACGGAATTTAATGTTTTTGATACTGCACAATATTGGTTTGGAAAAGCTTTGGAGATAGATTCTACGTTTAAAGAAGCAAAACATAATTATGATTATTGCATAGAATTACAAAAATAAAGTAAAAATTATTAAATAAAATTATAATAGGAAAAATAGTAAAATAAGATTATTAAAAGAAAGAACAATAAATAACTAATTTAATTCGATGTAGGTATAATTATTACGCATGAATTTTATTAGAAGGTGTGTGAATTTGTGATTGGTTCATGCACCTTACTTTTTTTATGGCATTCACTTCAAAAAGTAATTTGAATCTAAAGCAAATCATTTTTCCAATCTAATAATTAATTTTTCAGGATTCTTTTAAAGGATTATCCAATGGAATTCTATCTGGACTACCTAAAGGGGTTCTACTCTGCTTCCCTAAAGGGATTCTATCTGGTTTGTTTCCCGAAATATGTAGTTGAAAACAAGCATTTTCCTGCAATTTTTCGAATAAAATCTTATTATTTTTCCTTTAAAACTATCTAAATCTATCTAAAATTTCATTTTTCAATACTTTTGTTAGAGAAAATTATGATCATATATTTATTAAAAAATTTTTTGCAAAATTTTAGTCAAAACAAATGATATTTCCATAAAAAAGAAATATTTAACTTAAATAATGTTAAATATTGTTAAATTGTACTGACTTCTTAAGCCTTCCGAGATTAATAATAAAGGGAAGCATTCAATGCTTTAATGTTTAATTTTTAAAACTTTATTATTATGCAAATTAATGTTATTAAAAAGAGGAAGTTTAATGAACTTTACGAGAAAATCATTAATAGTAATCCTAAAAAGTACAAGAAAAGGATCCATAAGGATCAGGGAAACAGCAAGACAGAACTTATGTTCCCACTTGAAAATTTTCACATCTATAATCAAGGAAACAATGGTGAAATGATTTTTCATGACAGACAAGATCGTCAGAAATTTATTAATGAAATCAAACATTATCTAGAACCGGTTGCATATGTGTATTGCCATGCTTTGTTGTTTAATCATTTTCATTTTGTTATCAAGATTAAAAGTCCAAGCAAAATTCTTAAACTAATAGAAACGGATAAAGATGTAGCTAAATTCGCTCAAAAATTTATTGATGCAGGTAAGTCTAAAGCTTATATTGCATCACGTATTGTAAGTGAAAAACTTAGAATTTTCTTTTCTAAATACGCAAGTTACTTTAATATAAAATATGATAGATCGGGAAGTTTATTTAGAAAAAATTATAAGCGTAGAAGGATTACATCACCCGTATATTTGCGTAATTGCATCATCTATGTAAACACTAATGTCACCCACCACAATCCGCGGATAAGCTATAAAGATTATGAATGGTGTTCGTATAACGATTTCTTAAATCCAAATTACATTAAGGATCTTAATAAGCGCTTTTTTGATTTTTATGGCTTATTCGGTGATATTGAGAATTTTATCCATTTACATGAACGCAAAGATATAGATCATAACCTATATCAAATCGATTAGTTGATATAACAAAAACAAGTTGATAAAATAAAAGTACTGAGTAGGCTTAATATCAGCTAATTAATAATAACAAAGTAAATAAAAATTATTGATATAATTAATATCAATTGTATCTAAAATTACTCTATTCAACCCTCCAAATTCGCTTAATTGCCGAACAGCCATCCGAATATCTACTACCGAAAAACAAACTAAAAACCTTCAAAAATAACAGAGAAATCCTTTCAATTTAACACAATTTTCTGCTTAAAAAAATATTTATTAAGAATAATATATATTAAAAAATGATTTATATGAAATTGAAGTGTTTTTCTAATCTTTTGAATTGAAAAACAGTCATTCTTTAGGCGATAACGATCTTCTTCTAAGTGGATTGAATCCCTTTAGGGAATCCCTTTAGGGACGCTTTAGAGAAGCGGTCTTCTCTAAGTGGATGAATCCTATTCAATCCCTTTTAATCCCCTTTATAGAATCCTTTTAGTGTTGTAAAATGTCGCTGCGATAATACTTTATCTTAGGTTCTGTGCCAGAGGGACGAACAGAAATTTTTGTGCCATTTTCTAAGTAAAATTGAAGTACGTTTGATTTAGGTAAATCTATGTCTTTTGTGGTACCATCAACTAAATTATAAATTTTTTTAGTTTGATAATCTCTTATTTCTATAACTTTATGACCTTCAATCTCTTTTGGTGGATTATTACGATATTCAGCCATTTTATTATTCATTATTTCGATACCTTCTTTTCCTTTGTGAACTTCCGTTTTTAAAGATTCTGAATAATGACCAAATTCATCATAAATTTTGTTTAATAAATCTAATAAAGACATGTTTTGTGTTTTTGCCCATGCTGCTGCTTCAGCAATCAGGCAAGATGACATAATAGCATCTTTATCTCTTACAAAGTCTGCACATAAATAACCATAACTTTCTTCGCCTCCTACTAGAAACTTCATATCATCTTCATGTTCACGAATTACAGTTGCAATATGTTTAAAGCCGGTTAAGCATTCAAAAACCTTAATGTTCTCAGATTCTGCGATTTTGTTTAAAACATCGCTTGTTACTATAGTTTTTACAACAAAATATGGTTTATGATGAGGTTTTCTGTTTTTTATTATATAATAAAATAATATGGCACCGGTTTGGTTTCCGTTAAGTAAAGTATATTCTCCCTTTTCATTTTTTACAGCAACACCAATCCTATCTGCATCAGGATCAGTTGCTATTACTAATTCTGCATTTTTTTCTTTCGCTAAATTAAGAGCCAATGTAAAAGATTTAGGATCTTCGGGGTTAGGATAATCTAATGTAGGAAAGTTCCCGTCAGCAATAGATTGTTCTTCAACCTTAACAACATTGTTAAAACCATATAATTTTAATGCTTCTGGGACTAATCTTTGACCTGCGCCGTATAATGGAGTGTACACAATGCTTAAATCGTTATTTTCTTTAATAGCTTCAGGATGTAAAGATAATTCTTTTACTTTGTTAAGATATATTTCATCGAATTCTTTCCCGATAATAGTAATTAATGAGTCATCGCTATCTTTTTTTACATCTTTTAAAGAAGTAATTTTTTTCACTACTTCTACAATTTTAATATCGTGTGGAGCAATAATTTGAGCTCCATCGTTCCAATAAGCCTTATACCCATTATACTCTTTTGGATTATGCGATGCTGTAATAACAACACCAGTATCACATTTAAGATAACGAATAGCAAATGATAATTCAGGAGTTGGTCGTAACTCATCAAATAAATATACTTTTATGCCATTTGCAGTAAAAACATCAGCTGTGATTTTTGCAAAGGAAGAACTATTTAATCTGCAATCGTAAGCTATAGCAGTAGAAAGTTCTTTATTTGGGAAGCATTGTTTTAAGTAGTTACAGATACCTTGGGTAGCCATTGCTACTGTATATTTATTCATGCGATTAGTTCCAACCCCCATAATACCACGTAATCCACCAGTACCAAACTCTAAGACTTTATAAAAAGCATCTTCTAGTTCTTTACCATTTTCGTTAATTAATTGTTGAACTTTGTTACGAGTATCTATATCATATTCTTGAGATAGCCAAAGTTTAGCTCTATCAATTGCTTTCATAATAAATATGTTTTTGTGTGTTTTTATATTCTGCTAACTATTCTTGAAACTGCATCTGAAATGTCTTTAATATTTACATTATATTGAGTTTCAATCTTTTCTGTAGATAAAACGCTATAGTTAGGTCTTATTGCTATTTGCGGATAGTTAGATACGCTTAAAATGTTACAATTGCTATTAATTTTTTCTTTAATAAGAGTTGCAAATTCATACCAATTCATTGCACCGGCATTTGCATAATGAAGTAGGGTGGTTCCCCAACTTTCTTTTCCGATTAATCTGATAATTACGTTAGCCAAGTCTGAAGCATAAGTATATCTTGCGACTTGAGTTGTAACAACGGAGATTTCATCATTATTATTCATTTTTTCTATCATAGACTTTACAAAGTTGTGATTAAACTCTGAAACTAATCCTGATGTTCGAATAATAAACCCAGAGGGATTATGTTTTAAAATAGCTTCTTCACCTAAAAGTTTAGATTTTCCATAAAAGTTACATGGATTCGGTCTGTCTTCTTCTGTGTAAGGCGTATCTGTTTTCCCATCAAAAACGTAATCTGTAGAAATGTGGAAAAATATTTTTTTATTTTCTTGAGCAAATTTTGCAATTATTTCCGGTGCTATGCTGTTAATTTGCATACAAATATTTTGTTCATTTTCTGCCTTATCTACGTTTGTATATGCGGCACAGTTAATAATTATGTCGAAATCGTGTTTGTTTAAGCATTTTAATATTGATTGCTCATCACAAAAGTCGACTTCAGGATAATCAACAAAAATAAATTTATATATATAACCATTTGCAACTGATCTAAACGAACTCCCCAGCTGACCATTTGCACCAAAAACAAGAATATTCATAAAATCCAATTTCTTTTTGCAAAAATAATAAAAATTTTCAATAAAACCTTAATAATGTGAATAAAAAGTGATAAAAAACTCAAGTAAAATAATTGAATTATATATAAATTCTTGTTAACTTTGCAATTATTATTATGAGAAAAATATCTAAATTTTATTTATGTTTACTAATCGGATTAGTAACATGTAGTTGCAATTTTAATAAGTCTTTTGATCAGTACGTTAATCCTTTTATAGGTACTGATTTCCATGGTCATACGTATCCGGGTGCTACTGCACCTTATGGAATGGTTCAATTGAGTCCTGATACAAGATTAACCGGTTGGGACGGTTGTTCAGGTTATCATTATTCCGATAGTATCATTTACGGGTTTTCTCATACTCATTTGAGTGGAACAGGGATTAGTGATTATGCTGATATCTTATTTATGCCTACAACAGGAGATCCTATTTTAACTCAAGAAGTATTAAATGGAGATACACAAAATAGTTATGCTTCCAAATTTTCTCATAAAAATGAAAAAGCATCTGCCGGATTTTATGCAGTTAAGTTAGATGATTACGGAATAGATGTAGAGTTAACTGCTACAGAACGAGTAGGTTATCATAAATATAAATTTCCCGGAAATTCCGGAAATATTATAGTAGATTTAAAGCATAGAGACGATGTTTTAGATTCATATATTAAAGTTATTTCAAATAACGAGATAGAAGGTTTTAGAAGATCTAAAAGTTGGGCTCCTGATCAATATGTTTATTTTGTTGCGAAGTTTTCTGAAAACTTTACTAATTATGGTATTTCTGCAAATGGAGTTATAAATACTTCCATAAATTACTTTAAGGGTAACGATATTAAAGCATATTTTTCGTTCGAAAAAATTAATAAACCAATAGTAGTAAGTGTAGCAATATCTGCTGTTAGTGCAGAAAATGCGCGTGAAAACATGGTTTTTGAGGGTAATTTTGATGAAGCATTAAAATACACTCAAAATTTATGGCAAAAAGAATTATCAAAAATAAATGTAAAAACTTTATCTAAAGATGATAAAGTAGTATTTTATACTGCTTTATATCATTCTATGATAGCGCCTAATTTATTTTCAGATGTGAATGGAGATTATCGTGGAGTAGATAAGAAGATATATAATACTAAAGATTTTGATTATTATACTGTTTTTTCGTTGTGGGATACTTACAGGGCTACACATCCTTTATTAGCGATGATAGACAGAGAGCGAACAAGTAATTTTATTAAAACATTTTTAGAACAGTATAAACAAAGTGGACAACTTCCAGTTTGGGAATTAGCGGGTAACGAAACTTACTGTATGATAGGTTACCATTCAGTTCCAGTGATTTTTGATGCTTATGCAAAAGGCATTAAAGATTTTGATTTAGATTTAGCTTTAGAGGCAATGGTTAACACTGCTAATAAAGATCATTTAGGATTAAAATTTTATAAACAATATGGTTTTATTCCTGCCAATGATGAAGGAGAATCAGTATCTAAAACTTTAGAGTATGCATATGATGATTGGTGTATAGCTCAAATGGCTTTAGATATGGGAGAAATAGGAGTTTATCAAACTTTTAATAAAAGAGCGCAATCTTACAAAAACTTATTTGATGAGAAAACAGGTTTTTTTAGAGCTAAAGTGAATAATTTATGGTTTAGTCCATTCGATCCAATGGAAGTTAATTTTAACTATACGGAAGCCAATGCATGGCAATATAACTTTTTTGTACCGCAAGATATAAATAGTCATATTCAAATGATGGGAGGTAATGCTGCCTACGAAGCTAAATTAACGGAATTTTTTACTACTCCTTTCGAAGTTAAAGGACGGGAACAGGCAGATATTACAGGTTTAATAGGTCAGTATTCTCATGGTAATGAACCAAGTCATCACGTTGCTTATTTATATAATTATATTGGAAAACCATATAAAACGCAAGAGTTAGTAAGGCAAATTATGACGGATTTTTACTTTAATGCTCCTGATGGATTATGTGGTAATGATGATTGTGGCCAAATGTCTACTTGGTATGTATTAAGTGCATTAGGCTTTTATCCTGTATGTCCAGGAGATGGTAAATTCCTTATAGGATCCCCCAAGGTAACATATGCAGAAATAAATACAGATAATGGTAATGTTTTTACTATAAAAACTAAAAACCAATCTAATAAAAATATATATATTAAAAAGATTTTTTTAAATGGCGTAGAATATGATAAATCATATATCACATATGATGATGTTCTCAATGGTGGCGAAATAGAGTTTGTAATGTCAAGAACTAAAAATAAACATTTTGCCAAAGAACAAAGTAATTTGCCTACCAATAGTATAACTGAAGGGAAAATAGTTACAGTTCCGTACTTCGAAAATGTAAAAAATACTTTTAAAAATATTACATCTGTAAAATTAAATTCACCAAATAATAATAAAATTTATTATACATTAGATGGGAAAGAGCCCACTACTAATTCCAATTTATATAGAAATGCTATAAGAATAACTTCAAATACTACTATTAAAGCTATAGCTGTTGATGATGAAGGAGAGACCAGTAGTATTATTTCAACTGAATTTGTAAAGATACCGGAAGGTAGAGAAATACAATTATTTTCTACTTACCCTGATCAATATTCGGCCGGAGGTGATGATGCATTAATTAATGGAATTAGAGGAGGAAATAGTTTTAAAACAGGTCATTGGCAAGGTTATCAAGGTCAAGACTTAAATGTTATAGTAGATTTAGGATCCGTTCAAAAAATTAATTCGATTGATATTGGATTTATTCAAGATTCGGAATCCTGGATATTTTTTCCTTATGAAGTGGAGTTTTATACTTCTAAAGATGGAAAAACTTTTACAAAAGTAGGATCAGAAGAAAACCCATATCCAGTTGAGTTCGATGAAGTTATGATTAAAGATTTTGGATGTATTTGTCCTCAACGAACTCGATATGTTAAAATTATTGGAAAAACCATTATGAATTGTCCTAAAGGGCATAGAGGTGAAGGTCATAAAGCTTGGCTTTTTGCAGACGAAATAATCATTAAATAATAATAAATAATTAAAAAAGTTAAAGAAAAATTTTTATGGTACCACAAACAAATTTAGAAAGTATTTTAAAAAAACATCAAAACGTTAATAGAAATATTTCAAGAGAAAACACGATCAAAGAAGCTATTAAACACAAAGAGGTTTTAGTAGTATCAAGCGGTGCTTTAGCAACCTGGTCTCGTCCCGAATCTACAGGCAGAAGTCCTAAGGATACGGTTATAGTTAAACGAAAGGAATCTCAAGATAATATAGATTGGACATCAGCAAATAACATACCTATCGAAGAAAAAGTTTTTGATATGGTTGTTGATGATGCATTAGATGTTTTATCTAAAAAAGATAGGATTTATGTTACAGATAGAGTAATAGGAGCAGATTCAGATTATGCATTACCTGTAACTACAGTTACTTGTTCTGCGGTACACAGTTTATTTACAGATAATATGTTCAGACCTGTGTCTGAAGATATTAATAAAAGTATTTTTTATAATGAAGGTTTTACTATTGTATGTTTACCATATGATAAATTAGATAGAAAAAAATACAAAGGTATCCTAAGAACATTACCTGATGGACAAACATCAAATATGATCGTAGCAATGGATTTTGATAGGAAATTTGGTGTAATTGTTGGGTCAGCATATATGGGTTCAATCAAAAAGATGATGTTTACTGTAATGAATTATTATCTGCCATTCCATAATATTTTGCCATTACATTGTTCTGCTAACGAAGGTAAAAATGGAGATTCAGCATTATTATTAGGCTTATCGGGTACAGGAAAAACGACATTATCAGCAGATCCTAACAGATCTCTATTAGGTGATGATGAGCATGGTTGGGGTGATAATGGGATTGCAAACTTCGAAAATGGATGTTTCGCAAAAATGATTGATATTAATCCTGAAAAAGAACCTGAGATTTACAATGCAGTTATGCATAAAGATGCTCCGGAAAATCATGGTGCAATATTAGAGAATGCAATGGTTTATCCTAATGGAGAGATAGATTATTACGATAATCGATTAACGGAAAATTCAAGATCATCATATCCATTAAGATATTTATCTAATATTAAAGAAAGCTCAAAGAGTGGTCATCCAACTACTATTTTATTCCTAACAGCAGATGCTTATGGTGTATTACCTCCGGTGTCCGTATTAAATAAAGAACAAGCAATGTTATGGTTTTTAATGGGATATACCAGCAAATTAGCAGGAACAGAAACAGGTATAGTAGAGCCACAAGCTACGTTTAGTAGATTCTTTGGTGCTCCTTTTATGCCGTGCAATCCCAATAAATATTCTGATTTATTAGGAGAAAAAATGGTTGAACATAACACTCAAGTTTACTTAATTAATACAGGTTGGACTGGTGGTGGTTATGGCGTTGGAAAGCGTTTCGATTTAAATTATACTCGTAAAATGGTAGATGCTGCATTAGATGGTAGCTTAATTACTAACGATTATATTTCTGATGAAATTTTCCACTTAAATATACCTAAACATGTTCCTGGAGTTCCAGATGAAATCTTAGTTCCAATTAACACTTGGGAAGATAAAGAAGCTTATAAAAAAGCTGCAAATAAATTAGCTAATTTATTCGCTGAATCATTTAAAAAATCTTATGGTGATAAAAATATTTCTGAAAATATAAAGAAATATTGTCCAGGATTATAATGTTTGGCTTGGTTTTTATAGGTTTGTATTTTAACAATAAAGGTTATACAAAATATCTATTATGAAAAAAACATCATTAATCAAAACAAGTTTTTATTTATTTATTTGTTTTATGCTTTTTAGCATTAATTTAAATAGTCAAACAACTGCAGAATGTGCTGTTATCAAGGAGCAATTAGATTCTATTTGGAATGCTGATCAATATTCTAGAGTTCTAAGACAACTTGTGCAAAATCAACATGGAGGTAATTCGCAAGAAATGAGAGAATTACAGGAAGACATGAAGATCCAAGATGCACAAAATTTAGAAATTGTTACAGAGATTTTAGATAAATATGGTTGGATAGGTTCTGATAGAATAGGGGAGCAAGCAAATGTTGTTTTCTATTTAGTACTTCAAAAAGCTGATACAGATGTTAAAGAAAAATATTTACCTTTATTAAGGGATGCTGTTGCTAATGGGGATGCTCTACCTAACCATCTTGCATTAATAGAAGATGTAGTAGCTTTATCAAAAGGACAAAAACAAATTTATGGGACTCAAGTAGTTTTTGATCAAGAATTAAATAGATTTTATGTACGACCTTTGCAAGATCCCGATAATGTCGATTTTAGAAGAATGATGATATCTCTTCCTCCAATGGATACTTATTTAAATAGTTGGAATATGAGATGGGATGTAGAAGAATACAAAAGTAATTTACCATTGATAATAGAACGTGATAAAATACTATTAGAAAAAGCATCTAAACAAATTAATTGATTAGTATTATATTAATAAGTTAGGGCTGTTTAACAATATAAAAGTTAAGCAGCCCTTTTTTTTATTTATCTTGAAAAAGTCAGAATTTAATTCTTATAATCTAGCTTTGCTAAATAAAGTAATTTATAAAATGCAAATAATTTTAAGTTGGGATTTTTAGAAGTCAATTGTTTAGTTAATATAGGTTTAAATGGTTTATATGATTTACTTAAGATCTTTTTTGTAAAATTACCTTTTTTGTTATAATATTTTAAAAGTTTAACTACGTTTTTTAATTCATGTTTATATTTATATAAATTATCAATATATTTTTCAGTAGTCTTTAAATATTCTAGTGTTGTTTCTTTTAGCTCGTGTATTACAGGGTTATTAATATGAAGAATTTCCACATTATTTTGCCTTAGAAGAAATCCAAAATAGGCATCTTCGTACCCCATGCCAATTTCAGAATCAAATCCGATATCTTTCATTATATAGGTAGGACACATAAAACACATACTAATGAAATGATTGTATGGATGTTTAGCTCTTTCTGTATGAGATTTTACTTCTATATTTTTCCCGTATTTATACCTAAGCATATACTCCTTTGATGGTTTTTGATTTTGGTATTTAAATCCACCACAAATTAATGCATCTTTATTACAATAACTAAGATATGTTTCTATAAATGAATCATTAGCAGGTAGGGTGTCGCTATCCATAATTAGAACGTGGTTATAATTACAATTTCGTGCTAAGAAGTTGCGCATTGCACCTGCTCCTAAGTTTTGTTCAGGAGTAATTACTCTACATAATCCTTTTGATTCTAAATCTTTATATATACCTAAAAAGTTTTGGTCAGAACAATCATTACCTACGATAATTTCAAAATTAATATTCTCTTTTTTACATTGATTGTATATTTCTGTAACTAATTTACTACAGTCGTAATTATATACCGGAATTAATACAGATAAAGAACATTTAGTAAGATTATTATCAATAATTATTTTACCATTACTATTATTCATGATGATAAGGTTCGTTATTTAATATCGTAAAAGCTCTATATAATTGCTCTAAAAAGATTACTCTAATTATTTGATGAGAAAAAGTCATTTTAGATAACGAAATTTGTTTATCTGCTCTTTGATATACTTTTTCAGAAAAACCATAAGGACCGCCAATTACATAAACTACACGTTTTCTTCCGCTATTTAAAGTTTTTTGTAAGTCATTAGCAAATTCTTTAGACGTAAAACTATCTCCTTTCTCGTCTAATAATATTACTAAATCCGAATTGTTTATTTTAGATAGAATTTGCTCACCTTCTTTTTCTTTTATGTTTTTCACAGGTAATTTAGCTTTAATGTCAGGCAAAACAATTTTCTCAAAATTAATATATTTTCTTATTCTATTTGTAAACAAATCTTCCCCTTTTGATATCCACTTTTCGTTTGTTTTAGCACAAAGAATTAAAGTTAACTTCATCTTAGATTATTTATTTTATGCAAAGATAATTAATTATAGGCATTAATTTTCTATCTTTGTAACGTATTCGTATTTACACTTTTTAAACATGAATACATTTATGTTAGTAATAATATTATTGTATGAGACATAGAAAAGATCTATGGACCAATTTAAATAAGATTGGATTTTTAAATAATTATTTCGAAAAAGCAAAAAATAGATACCCATGGTGGTGTCAAAGAACCAGGTTATATGATGTTTTAAAAAATTTAATTAGCGCTATGCAAAATGGCTTTTTAAATTCTAGAGCATCTGCTATAGCATTTCAATTTTTAAAAGCATTATTCCCATTTATTTTAAGTTTGGCAACTGTATTACCTTATTTGCCGATAGACCAGGCTGTTGTACTTGATACTATATCGGATATTTTTACTTTCGAAGCAACTCAAACAATATTTAATGTTTTACACGATTTCTTAAGTAAACCGAGGGTAGGTTTAATGTCTATATCTTTTATCTATTTGTTAATAGCTACATCAAGATGTATAAGTACTATTATTATGACTTTAAACAACTCTTTTCAAACTTTTACAAAAAGACCTTGGTTAATTACAAGAATGATATCATTAGTTTTTGCATTTTCGTTATTAATTTTATTTATTATAGTGATTTTACTATTATCATATCAATCTATATTTGTTACTTCATTTGTAGATTTATCTACTAAAGGGGGAAAATTTGTAAATGTAATCTTAGAAATTTTAAGGTGGATATTGTTATTACTTACTTCCATTAGTATTGTTTCGCTATTATATTATTATTCACCGGGTGGAGAAAGAGTTTTTAAATTAGTTTCCCCGGGTGCTTTTGTTGCAGTAATATCAATAGGTGTATTTGTATATTTATATAAGATTTACTTAGCTAATTTTAGTAAATTTAATTATTTATATGGGTCATTAGGAGCTTTAATTATTTTTATGATAATATTAAATACATCAAGTATTGTTTTAGTATTTGGTTTTGAATTAAATACAGCCATTGGGTTAGCGAGAAAAAAGATATTGTCGGGAGAAGTAAAAGAAAGAAATAGTACTTTGAGATATGGGAGTAGGAATAAACCTGTTCCAAAAATTGAAACTCAAAATAAAGACAATAAATTAAGTGTTAAAAATAATAATAGTGATAATTCTAATTTAAAAGATAGACAAACTTAATATATTAAGAATCCTGTAATACCTGCTAAAATTATCATCAAAATAGGGCTTACTTTTAAGTATCTGACTAAAATAAATGCTATCAAAAATATTATCCAACTATAAATATCTATAAAAGTTTCTTTATTCATTAATACAATAGCAGCTGAGGCTATTAAACCAACTGTTCCTAAACGCAATCCATGTAATACGTCTTGTGTAATTTTATGTCTATGTATTTTGCTAAAATAATATGCTACTATAACAACTATTAGAAACGAAGGTAAGCAAATAGCGGAAGTTGCTATCATCGAACCCCATACATTACCAGTTACGGTATATCCAATATATGTAGCAGAATTAATTCCGATAGGTCCTGGGGTCATTTGAGATATAGCTACTATGTCTACAAATGTGCTCATATCTATCCACCCATATTTAGTTACTATTTCGTCTTGAATTAATGATAACATGGCGTATCCTCCTCCAAAACCAAATAACCCTATTTTAAAGTATACAAAAAATAGTTCTAAATAAATCATTTATTTTTATTATTATATTTACGTTCAATTTGTCCATATAAAAAACCTCCAATACCAACAGCTAAAATAATATATACGGGAGAAATACCATTAAAAGCGATTAATACAGTTGCTAAAATAGGTACTATCATATTTTTTAGATTTAACTTAGCTGCTTTCGCTGTTGTAAATACTGGAACTGCAATTAATGCAACAACAGCTGGTCTTATTCCTTTAAAAATCCGTACAACTACCTGATTATCCTGGAATTTAGAAAAGAAAATAGCAATAGATAAAATTATTAGAAATGATGGTAAAATAGTTGCTATTAACGAAACAAAACTACCTTTTACCTTTTTTAATCTATAGCCAATAAAAACTGCAAAATTTACGGCTAAAATACCTGGTAACGATTGAGAAAGAGCTATCATGTCAATAAACTCTTCTCTTTTTATCCATTTTTTTTTGTCAACAACTTCTTTTTCTATTAAAGGTATCATAGCCCATCCACCGCCAATAGTAAAGGCGCCGACCTTAGAAAAAGTTAAAAAAATCTCTAAATAAATATTCATTAAATTATTCTACAAGCTAAATAAATTTAATAATACAATATTAAGAATAATATTCAAACATTAGTTAATGCAAAGTTAAGATAATTATATTATAGTTTTATTTTTAAATTTAAAATTTTAATTGGAAAGTTATTTAAGTAATGACAATGCAAAACTATAATTAGATGAGTTTAGTGGTATAAATTTTCGTATATAAGTTTAGTGTCTTAATATAGTTTATGAAAAGATGCAGACGTATAAAATAAAAAGGGTGGCTATATAAGTCACCCTTTTTAAATATAATATATGTTATTATTTATTATAATACACCTAAACCTAACATTGCTTCAGCAACCTTCATAAATCCGGCTATATTAGCTCCTTTTACGTAGTTAATATAATTTCCTTCTTTACCATGTGCAACACATTGTTCGTGAATGCTGCTCATAATTTCGTGTAAGCGTTTGTCAACTTCTTCCGGAGTCCATGATAAGTGCATAGCATTTTGTGTCATTTCTAATCCTGAACAAGCTACACCACCTGCGTTAACAGCTTTACCAGGAGCAAATAACATTTTATTTTCAATAAAGTAGTTTACTGCATCAGCTTGACAACCCATATTAGAAACTTCTGCTACACATAATGTTTTATTAGCAACTAATTTTTTTGCATCTTCTAAAGATAATTCGTTTTGAGTAGCACATGTTAATGCAATGTCAACTTTTTGTTCCCAAGGTTTTTTACCTGCAAAAAATTCAACACCATATTTTTCTGCATATGGCTTAACTATATTTTTACCTGAATTTCTTAATTCAAGCATAAATTCATTCTTTTCACCTGCAATACCATCTGGATCGTAAACATAACCGTCAGGACCTGAAATAGTAACTACTTTTGCTCCTAATTCAGTTGCTTTTTTAACTGCACCCCAAGCAACATTACCAAAACCTGAAACAGCAACTGTTTTACCTTTTAGATCAATGTTATGAGTGTCACACATTTGATGAACGAAATACATAGCTCCAAAACCTGTTGCTTCCGGACGTAAGATTGAGCCTCCAAAGCTACGACCTTTACCTGTGAAAGTACCTGTATGTTCTCTTGCTAATTTTTTGTACATTCCATACATATATCCAACTTCTCTACCACCAACACCAATATCACCAGCTGGAATATCTGTATCAGGACCTAAATTACGCCATAATTCTGTCATAAAAGCTTGGCAGAAACGCATGATTTCACCATCTGAACGACCATTAGGATTAAAATCTGCACCACCTTTACCACCACCCATTGGAAGTGTTGTTAAAGCATTTTTGAATGTTTGTTCAAAACCTAAGAATTTTAAAATTGATAAGTTAACAGATGGGTCAAAACGTATACCACCTTTATAAGGACCAATAGCACCATTAAATTGAACACGGTAACCAACGTTAACGTGAACTTTACCATTATCATCTACCCATGGAACGCGGAATGTAAAAATACGATCAGGTTCAACGATACGTTCAACGATACCGGCTTTTTCATAAGCAGGATTAGCATTGTAAACTTCTTGAATTGATTCTAACACTTCTCTGACAGCTTGTAGATATTCAGGCTCATGTGAATATTTAGCAGTCAAATTTTTCATGATTTCTTCTACTTTCATAATATAAAAATTTAAAAATATTTTAATAACTACCAAACAAATGTGTTATTGTATAACTTTTTATGAATAATGCAAATATACGAGTTTTTATTGCAATTATCAAATATTTTTAATAATTATTTTTATTAATCTAATTCATTAATGTTCAGTGGTTATAGTGTCAAATTCTTCTACCTTTTCACCATCGATAAAATTGATTACATCTTTTACAGAGCCATCTAAATTTAATGATACTTGTTTGCCATTTCCATGGTCGTATTCTGCGTATCCAATTTGCAATCCGTTAGGTGCGTAATATATCCATTTACCATGCGGTAATCCATCTATAAAATATGCATCTATTTTTATTTGTCCATTAGAATACCATTTTTTTGAAATCCCATTTAATAGGCCATCATTATATTCTTCTTCTAAAATTAGATTTCCTTCTTCGTCCCAAGCTTTTTTGGTTCCATTTAATAAACCATCTTTATAGATTTCTTCAAATTCTTTATTACCTAAAAAATACCACCTTGTATTTTTTCCTTCTAATTTTCCATTAACATACTCACTAGTTTGTAAAACGGTTCTCCCATCATTAAAATAAAAAATAGCTTTGCCGTGAGGAAGTCCTTTTTTATTAGTACTTATTTCGCTAGATAAATTTCCAAATTGGTCATAATATTTCTCTACCTTGGGTTTACAAGCTGACAACACTATTATTAAAGTAAAAATAAATAGTGAATTTAGATATTTAAAAGTTTTTTTCATATTAATAAATTTCTTTGACGTACTACTTCATATAAAATAATTGCAGTTGCACATGATACATTTAAAGATTCTATTTTTCCATTTAAAGGAATAAAGGCATTTTCATTACTAAGCTTTAATAAATTTGGATCTATACCTTTTCCCTCAGAACCCATAATAATTGCTGTGGGATTTTTAAAACACACTTCAGTGTAATTTTTAGAAGCCTTTTCTGTGCATCCAATTATTTGCAATCCGCAGTTTTTTAAATAATTAATAGTTTCGTATAAATTATTTACTTTACAAATGGGTATATGTTCTATTGCACCTGCAGATGTTTTTATTGCATCAGCATTTAATAAAGCACTTTCCTTTTCAGGATAAATAATTGCATTAACACCGGCACATTCTGCAGTTCTACAGATTGCCCCAAAGTTTCTTACATCAGTAATTCTATCTAATACTAATATAAATGGATTTACTCCGTTTTCAAATAAAGTAGGTATTACCATCTCAATTTTAGTAAATGAAATTGGAGACACAAATCCAATAACACCTTGATGGTTTTTTCTTGTAATCTTATTTAATTTCTCTATAGGTACATATTGAACATTTATGTTTTTTTCCTTAATTGAATGCATTAAGGTTGAAATGTTTTCTGATTTTCTTAAATCCTTTTTTATTAATATTTTTTGAATTTCCTTATTTGCTTCAATAGCTTCAATTAAAGGATGAATGCCATATATAATACTATTATTGTCTTTCATGATTTTATGTAATTTCCCAATTTATGGGTTCAATATTGTGTTCAATTAAATATTCATTAGTTTTACTAAAATGTTTGCAACCAAAAAATCCTCCTTTATTTGCCGATAAAGGGGAGGGGTGAGCAGCTGTTAATATAAGATGTTTAGAACTATCTATTAAATGTTTTTTTTCTTTTGCATAATTTCCCCACAAAATAAAAACTAAATTTTTTTTATTTTCTGATAAGATTTTTATTGTAGCATCAGTGAACTTTTCCCATCCTTTATTCCTATGAGAACCTGCAACAAATTGCCTGACAGTTAAAATGGCATTTAATAGTAATACTCCCTCTTTTGCCCATTCAGTTAAGTTTCCATGATCAGGTATTTTACATCCTATGTCGTTATGTAGTTCTTTGAATATGTTTTGTAAGGACGGAGGAATAGCAACTCCTTTATTTACTGAAAAACACATTCCATGAGCTTGATTTGGATTATGATATGGATCTTGACCTATTATTACAACTTTAACTTTATCAAAAGGAGTATTATCGTATGCGGCAAAAATTTTATTACCGGGGGGATATATTATATAATTTTTTTTTTCTTCGATTAAAAAGTTTTTTAATTCAATAAAATAATCACTATTGAATTCATTTTTTAATGTATTTAACCAAGAATTGTCAATTTTAGGATTTATTTTTGCCATTATATACGATTTTTTTATTATTATCGTTATATTAATATAAAATGTAAAAATAATAAAAATTTATAATATGAAGAAGTTAATAATATTAATTGTAACGTTAATCTTGTCTTTATCTCTATTTTCGTGTAAGTCCACACGATGCCCTGCATATGGAGAGGTGTCGCGCTATCAAATAGATAGATAGATAAATTAAAAAGGGATACTCAAAATTGAATATCCCTTTTTTATATTTATATATAATCAAAAATTTACATAACAGAAAACTTTTTACTTATATTAACATCCTTAGAGTTAATTTGTAAAATATATAATCCGGTATTTAAACTAGTATTAATAGATTTATTTACACCTTTTTGTAAAGTTGTTTTTTCTGAATAAACACTTCTTCCTGTTAAATCATAAATATTAATAATAGCATCATTAATATTGTTATCAGGAACAAAATAGAAGTTTCCATTATTTGGATTTGGGAAAATATCAGAAATGTAATCATTATCTTCTATACCAACAACTTCTTTTAAAATAAAATTACGTGTTTCACTCCATAGAGTTTCGCCATGTTTTTTGTTAGCAGCTTTTACTCTCCAATAATAAGTTTTATCATATTCACTTAAGTGAACATTTTGTATTGGAACTTGAAAATATGTTGTCGTAGATTGTGGAAAATCATATGATTTTGTATTACTTGGATTAAAATCACTAGAAGTACTAATTTCTAAAGTATATCTTTCTACTCCTTCAATTTTACGTGTTTTAATAAGATCTTCCGGAGTTGCTTCAGTTCCATCTTTAGGTTCTAATAATACAGGAGCGTTAATTATTGTAAACCACCATGTTTCTTCTGTCCATTCAGATGTTGAATTACCATACCTCATAGCTGCTCTCCAGTAATATTTTTCACCAAATTTTAATGTATCTATATTAACACTATTTTTATTGCTGTGATAAACAAAAGGATCACTAAATTCTTCATCTATATCAACTTGAAAAATATATTGACAATAAGCATATGAATTTTTCAATGATAATAATTCTGTTGGTGAAACGTTTAAGTTTTTGTCACCGGTCATTTGTGGTTTATTTAATTCGTTTCGTGTAACAACTCTAAAAGACATTGCTTCACTCCAATCGGATATATCTGCTAAATCGCCTTCGCCACTATTGTATGCTCTAACTTTCCAAAAATATTTTTGACCAAAATTTAAACTATCAGCATAAGCACGAACACTAAAAGAATTTCCAAAGTTATTGTTTTCATCTAATACAAATATTTGTTTTAAATCGTAACTATTAAAGGTAGAGTCACTATCTATAAGTATTTCAAATTTATCGATACCTTCTATGGTTCTTTTATTTTTAGATTCCCAATTTAGTTGAGGCCTTGGAGATTGATTATCATTACTAGGAGAAATGTTAACAAAAGCATCGGTAGTAATAAAACTTCTTACTTCTGACCAGTCAGATGCATTGTTATCGTCTATTGCTTTTACTCTCCAATAATATGTTGTGTTAAATTTTAATGCAATTGAATGGTAAGCAGATGTTGTAACTTCTTCATCTACTACTAAATTTTGAAAATTATTTGAAGTACTAATTTGAATGTTGTATCTTAAATTGTGGTATCCTGAAACTGCGTCCCAATCCAATAACACAATAGGCATCATGTTTTCTTCTTCATCTTCCGGAGTAACTAAAGTTGGAGTGTAAGCTTTAAATTGCCCCATCATTAAAAATGAGACAAAGAAAAGACATACTGTAGTGTAAATATTTTTTATTTTCATTTTGCTTATTTTTTAATTTATTTAAATATTATTTAATTCTATAAATAAGCATTAGTTTAATTAAACTAATGCTTATAAGTTAATTATTTTATTACTACAAATTTTGAAACGTCTTTCTTGTTACCGGATACTGCACTAATAATATAAGTACCGGCTTGAAATTCTGAAACATTAATATTAAATGAAACTTTTCCGTCTAATGAAGTTTTGCTAGTTGTTTTAACAAGTTTACCGGTAATGTCATAAATATTAATGAATACAGGTAAATTAGCTTCTGTCTCAAAATTAATCGTTGCAAAATCTCTTACAGGATTTGGATAGATTTCTATTGATGATTCATTATGAGTAGGATCTTCAATACCATATATTTCATTATCATTTTTTACTAAATCTGTACATTCGAATAATCCTTTACCAAAAGTTGCTACGTAAATTCCACGATAGTTTTTAATGTATTCAGGTTTGTCATCTACGTATATAGGTTTATTATCAACAGTTTGAACATTTTGTTGTTTAATCATAAATACAGGTACTTCACCTAAATTTGTAATTTCTTCTGTCCATTCAGTATTACGATTTGATATATCATTAGTTTTCCAAATACCAAAGTCATTACCTATTAATAAAACATTATCTGAAATATCTGTACCTTGTATGAATGAAGATGTATAAACAGGAGCTTTAGCCATAATATCAACTTTACTAAAAGTTGGATTTTCTGATAAAGCGTTTGTAGAAATATATATATAATCATCAAATCCATAATTACCTAATGTAACAACTACCATCTCCGGATTAGTTGGATTTACAGAAATTGAAGTAATAATTCTACCTTCAAAAGTATTAACTAAGCTAGTAGAAATAACACAATAAGGATTTACTGTAGGAGCTGTAGTTGTATATAAATCATAACCAACATTTGCAGTTTGGCTATCATGAGCATATGCAATATTTGAAATTCTATATAAATTACCATCTGTAGTTCCTACAAATAAATAGTTAGCATCATCGGATAATCCCATGCACTGTGGAGTTCCACTTACACCATTTAATTTAGAACTTGAAATAGTAAACCAAGGATTGTCATTTTTAAAGTTATGGTTGAAGTTTGATACTTCCTTAGTCATTAAAATAGAGCCGTTAACACCAACAAAGAATCTAGAGGCAACTTTGTCGTGAATTCTAAGAGAATCACCTGCTGCTAATGGACTTGATAAAACATACTCGATTGGATATCTGGCATTTTTACTATGTGCTATAATAGTTTCACCTGCATTGTAATTTTCTTCAGCATAAAATGTTACACTATCTACACTATATTCATAATTAAAGTTTTCCCATAAGATAGAAGGTGTAATATAAGAAGCACTATCTTCAATAGGTTTAATAATTTTATTGCCTTCATACCACCACGAAATGCTTTGAGGAACTTGATCATCAAAACGATAAATAATTAATGGTTGAACACCTTTAAAGTCTGCATAAGCAGCAATATTTTCATCTTTTAAATCGTCTCTACCATTAATAGAAACTATATTACCTACAGGATAGATCATAGAGTTATGAGCGTAACCTCCAATATTGTTAGATGTATAATCCGAACCGGTAGTTGCACCTAAATATATGTGAGCGTTAATACCTGATTTCCCTGTTAAACTTGATTCTTTTTCAATAAAAACAGTACCATTTCCTTGGCTACCTCCAACTACATCTCCTTTATAGTTAGATGAAACTGTATAGAATTGAGAAGTAGATAAGTTAATATTAAATTGAGTTGATTTACTTTGAATAGTATTAAAACTATAAACACCGTTTTCGCAAGCAATTAAAATATTATTTCCATTTTTATAATATGAAAAATGATTTTGTGGGGTATATGCTTTAGAATAACTGTTTTCGTATGTTGTTAATTGAGTCCATCTATAAAGATTAAATTCAGAGCTAACAAATTCACCTTCCCATAGGTCCATCCCGCCAACGTAAATTTTATTTTCGTTTTCAGGATCAACTAATAGACTGCAAGAATACATTCCGTTAGATTTAAATACATAGAACATATGGTTGCTTCCACCAGGACCGATTAGAGTCCAATTATTCCATTTACCATCTTGTTTGATAGCACGATAAATACCTTCTAGAGTTCCACGTTCGTCAAAATCTTTAGTCTTTGGGTCATCGTACTTGTTAATGGTAACGGCATATAAATAATCAGGATTAGTTGGTGAAAAAGCAAAAACTATACTACCAATGCCTTCTTTAGGTAACATATTTGGAAATTCAACTGGGTCACCATTAGTTCCAACTCTTTTTGAAATACAAGTGAAATTATTTGGATCACCATTTACTGAAATATATGCTAAACTATCTACAAAAGCAACAACTGCTCCTTGGTTATTAGATACAACATTAGAACAATTTCCAACCAAATCTTGCCCATCACTTTTAGCAATAGCCCATGAATCTCCGTTTAAATTAGAAACTTTTAAACCAGTATTTGTTCCTACAAATAAATTGTTAGATGTAGAACTAATGGAATTAATGTAGAACCATTCTGCATCATTTTGAGCATTATCAGCAGGTATAGTAGAAGTAATCGATGTAAAATCTACGCCGTTATCGGATTTGAAAATACCTCTACCTTTAAACCCAGGGAGCATGTTAAATTCTTCTGAATAAAAACCTTCTCCGGTTCCAACATAAATGGTACCGTTAGCAGATTGGTGTAAACAACTTATGTTTAAATTGCTTGTTACTCCAGGAATAGAATTCCAAACTAAATCACCTTCTTTTAATCTCCACAAACCACCATTTGCACTACCAATGTAAATATATTCACTGTTTGCATCTTTTAAAATAGCCCTTGTTCTTCCAGCAAAATTGTCTGGACCAGATGATTGCCAGTTAAAGTTTTCTTCTCTAGTGTTGTGATTTGAGCGATACCTTTCAACTTCTCTTAAAGCTTTATTATAGTCTGCTGGAGTTACAGTTCCCGTTTTTGGGTTTACACGTAACGACATTAAATACTCATTCTCTGCTTCATAGTAAGAGGTTGATGATCTTACAACCTTGCTTTTATTACCGGTAATAAAAGCAACTATTATCAAAAATGTTGCAACAACTAATAATGTTGCATAAGTTTTGAATCGTAAATTTTTGATTTTCATAAGCTATTATTTTTTCTAATTTTTATTACTTCAAAATAGTTAACATTGATGCACAATTCATGCAATCAATTTTCAACTTACAAAGTTAGTATATTTTTTTTAATATACATCTTTTTAATATTAAAAAAAAGTTTTATTTTATTTAAAACAAATATTTTATATGATTTTTAATGTTTTATTTATATAAAATACAAATTTAATATAAAATCTTAAAAAAAAATATAATTTTGTAAGGTATTGTTTCGTTAAAATAAAATATATTTCAATTTTTATAGAATAAGTAAAAATAATTAATAATGAATGAACATATTAGAGAATTAAACGAACTAATATTAGATAAAAGTTCGATTTCCGATTTAATAACTACAGAATTGTCAAAAGTTGTTGTAGGACAAAAAAACATGACAGAACGTTTGATGATTGGTTTATTGACGGGAGGACACATTTTATTAGAAGGTGTTCCGGGACTTGCTAAAACATTAGCAATTAAGTCTTTAGCTCAAACTTTAAATGCTCCCTTTAATAGAATTCAATTTACACCTGATCTTTTACCTGCAGATTTAATTGGAACTATGATTTATAGTCAAAAGAGTGAAAATTTTGAGGTTAAAAAAGGTCCTATTTTTGCAAATTTTATTTTAGCAGACGAAATAAATAGATCTCCTGCTAAAGTGCAAAGTGCATTATTGGAGGCTATGGAAGAAAAACAAGTTACAATCGGAGAGAAATCATTTAAATTAGAAGAACCTTTTATAGTAATGGCAACACAAAATCCATTAGAGCAAGAAGGAACTTATCCGTTACCTGAAGCTCAAGTAGATAGGTTTATGTTAAAAGTTATTGTCGATTATCCTGAATTTGATGAAGAAATATTAATTCTACGTCAAAATACTATGAATTTTAAATCTAGATGTAAACATGTGGCTAATATTCAGGATATTATTGAATTAAAAGAAATTGTTAGAAATATCTACTTAGACGAAAAAATTGAAAATTATATAGCAAATATTGTTTTTGCTACTAGGTTTCCTGAAAAATATAATTTAAATGAATTTGATTCGATGATAAGTTATGGTGGATCGCCAAGAGCAACCATTAGCTTAGCATTAGCATCTAAAGGATATGCATTTTTAAAACGTAGAGCTTATGTTATTCCGGAAGATGTAAGAGCAATTGCCCCTGATGTATTACGTCATCGTATTGGAATGTCTTACGAAGCAGAAGCTGAAAGTATTACTTCAGATGATTTTATTGTTGAAATATTAAACAAAGTAGAGGTGCCATAATTGTGGATACAACAAAAGAAATATTAAAAAAGGTAAAAAAAATTGAGATAAAAACTAAAGGATTATCTCAACATATTTTCGCTGGACAATATCATAGTGCTTTTAAGGGCTCTGGTATGGCATTTAGTGAAGTACGTGAATATCAATATGGCGATGATACTCGGAATATTGATTGGAATGTAACAGCTAAATATAATAAACCGTATATTAAAATATTTGAAGAAGAGCGAGAGTTAACAGTTATGTTATTAGTGGATGTTAGCGGTTCAAACGAATTTGGCACTAAAAATGCTCTTAAAGAAGATATTATTACAGAAATATCTGCAATTTTAGCCTTTTCTGCAATATTGAATAATGATAAAGTAGGTGTAATATTTTTTTCTGATGAAGTTGAAGAATTTATACCACCTAAAAAAGGTACAACTCATATTTTGAGGATAATCAGAGAATTAGTAGATTATAAGCCTAAAAGTCAAAAAACAAATGTTTCAAAAGCTTTGGAATTTTTATCTAATTCAATGAAAAAAAGGACAACAGCATTTATTTTATCAGATTTTTTGACTGAAGAAGATTTCGAAACTTCCTTAAGAATTGCAAAATATAGACATGATTTAGTAGCTTTAAGAATTGTCGATAAAGGGGAAGAAAATATTCAGAATTTAGGTTTGATTAGAATATACGATAAGGAAAACAATAACTATTTTTGGTTAGATTCTTCAATAGCAAAAAATAGAGATGAAGTTAACAATATCTTTAAAGAAAATGCAAGAAAATTAGATAGAATATTTACAAGGAACGGTATAGATTATTCTTCTATTAATACAAATGATGATTATGTTAAAAAATTAAAGATGTTGTTTAAGAAAAGAGAAAGCAGAATGTAAAATGAAAAATTACAGATTTTTATTTATAATAAGTTTTTTGAGTTTTATTTTTTCAATTAATTTTTCTAATGCTCAAGAAATTGAAGTTTCATCAACTATAGACAAACAAGAATTTTTAATTGGTGAACAAGCTAATTTAAAATTAAACGTAAAAGCAGATATTAATTTAAAAATAATTTGGCCTAATCTAACAGACACTACATTTCAAAAAATCGAAATTGTAAAAGTTAGTAAAATAGACACATTATTACAGGGTAATAATAATATTTATAACCAAACCATAACAATAACCTGTTTCGATTCCGGTTATTATGCAATTCCTGCTTTTAATTTTCTGGTTAAAGATGGAGATGTGTTTTCCACAAAACCATTTTTAATTGAAGTAAGTAGTGTAGCAGTAGATACAACTAATACTATTAAACCTATAGTTGGTCCATTAAAACAGAAAATAACCATCAAAGAAATTTTTTCTATTATTTGGAAAGTATTATTAGGGCTACTTGTTTTATTTTTAATTGTTTTTGGAATAATAAAAATTATTAAAAATAAAAAGAAAAAAGAGTCTGATCCCAAAGAAGTTATTAAACATCAAGATGTTAAAGAAATAATACCTCCTAATATTAAGGCTATTAATAGTTTGCAAAACATTACCCTAAGTGATGAAAATAACAAAGAAGAGCTTAAGGAATATTATGAGAGTGTAACAAATATATTGAGATTATACATTTCAGAAGTATTTAAAATTAATGCTGTGGAAATGTCTACGTACGATATTTTTGCTGTTTTACATGATAATCCAAATTTGTTAAAAGAGTCTTATTCTTTAGGATATTCAATTTTTGAGCTGTCAGATTTAGTTAAATTTGCTAAATACTATCCTGATAGTAATCAAAATGTGCAAATAGTAGAAGATGCAGTACATTTTGTAAATATATCTTGGGATTTTATTAATAATTTAAAAGAATCAGGTGATGATAAGTAATTTATTTAGAAGTCAGTTTGCAAATCCGGGGTATCTTTATCTATTACTTGTTATACCTTTATTAATATTACTGTACGTTTTTATCTTAAGAAAAAAGTATCCATCATTTCAATTTCCGACTTTTAAATTTAAAGTCAAAAAAAGTTGGAAAGAATATTTACTACATATATTGTTTGGTGTGGAAATGTTGGCTTTAGCTTTATTAATTTTAGCTTTAGCAAGACCTCAATCAAGTGAAAGCAGTAGAACATCAGATAAAAAAGGGATAGATATAATGATGGCTGTAGATATTTCAGGAAGTATGTTAGCGGAAGATTTTCAGCCTAATAGAATAGAGGCAGCCAAAAAAGTTGCTTCCAAATTTATCCAAGATAGGAAAGACGATAGAATTGGGTTAGTAGTATTTTCAGGAGAAGCATTTACTCAATGTCCGTTAACATCGGATCATGATGTATTAATTACTTTATTTCAAGAGGTTAATACTGATATGATTGATGATGTAACAACAGCAATTGGAATGGGATTAGCAACATGTGTAGCAAGGTTAAAAGATTCGGAAGTCTTAAGTAAAGTAGTAATATTATTAACTGATGGTGTAAATAATTCCGGTTCAATTGCTCCAATAACTGCAGCGGAGATGGCAAAATCTTTCGGAATTAGAGTTTATACGATAGGTGTTGGGTCTAAAGGAACTGCGCCATACCCAACATACGATATTTTTGGGAATAAACGATATCAATCTGTAGAAGTTGATATAGACGAAGAAGTATTAAAAGAAATTTCTTCAATTACAGGAGGTAAGTATTTTAGAGCAACAGATAATAGTTCGTTATATGAGATATATAGCGAAATTGATAAAATGGAAAAATCTAAAATAGAAGTTTATGAGTATGAAAGTAAATATGACGAATATTTACCTTTAGCATTATTAGCTTTTATATTAATTTGTGTAGATTTTATATTACGAGGATTAGTTATTAGAACTTTTCCTTAATATTAACATTTGATTATGAATCCGTTATTCAGATTTGAAAGACCATATTTTTTATATTTACTTTTTGGAGTTCTATTAATTATTGCATTAATAATTTTTATTGAAATTAAAAAGAAAAAGAAAACAAAAAAACTGGGGGACTCTAAAATAGTAAGTAAAATGATTGCAGGTAAGTCTAAGAAACTTAAAAGAGTTAAATATGTTTTTTTTATTTTAGCTTATGTTTCTTTAGTTTTTGCAATGGCTAATCCTCAAGTGGGATCTAAAGTAGAAACAGTTGAAAGAAAAGGAGTAGACCTAGTACTTTGTTTAGATATTTCTAATAGTATGTTAGCTCAAGATATTAAACCTAATAGGTTGGAAAGAGCAAAACAATCTATTTATAATATGTTAGATAATTTAACTAACGATAGAATAGGATTAGTGGTTTTTGCCGGAAAAGCTTATATGCAATTACCCTTAACTACTGATTACAACACTATTAAAATGGTTTTATCTAACATTACTACAGATTATATTAAAGTACAAGGTACTGCTTTGGCAGATGCAATAGATAAAGCTGTTGATCTGTTAGACAATGATTCTCCAACCAGTAAGGCAATAATTGTAATTACTGATGGAGAAGATCATCTGGGAAATGTTATTAATTTTGTGGAAAATGCAGTTAAGCAGGGTATTCATGTTCATACCATAGGTATAGGATTACCGCAGGGGACACCTATTCCTATTGTTCAAAATGGTGTAACAGTTGGGTTCAAAAAAGATAAAAGTGGAAATACTGTTGTTACTAAATTAGATGAAAGAACATTAATAGAAATTGCTAAAGTTGGTAAAGGTGTTTATGTAAGATCTACAAATACTAAGTCCGGATTAAAAACTGTTTTTGATGAAATAAACAAAATGGATGAAATAGTATTTGATGAACAACGAATAACGGGATACAGAAGTGGTTTTCAGTTGTTTATCGGACTGTCTTTAATATTTTTAATTTTAGCATATTTTATTCCATTAAGAAAGAATGAAAAGTATAGTTTAGATGTTTTATTTAAGGAAAAAAATGAAAATTAAAACTTTATTACAATTTGCTTTTGTTATTATATTGTTTAACTATTCAAACGGACAAAGTGCAGAATCATTAATCAGAAAAGGTAATAGACAATATAAAAAAGAAGATTTTAAAGATTCTGAAATTTCTTACAGAAAATCTTTAGAAGAAGATAAAAATAATAACAAGGCAATGTTTAATTTAGGAGATGCTTTATTCGAACAAGGTAAATTTGATGAAGCATCAAAATATTTTGAGGTGGTTGGAGCCACAGAAGAAGATAATAAACTAAAATCTAATTCTTATTATAATTTAGGCAACGCCTTTTACGAATCACAGCAATATAATGAAGCTATAAATTCATATAAAAAATCTTTAATTTTAAATCCAGAAAATCAAGATGCCAGGTATAATTTAGCAATGGCTCAACGAATGTTGCAATTGTCGCAAAATAACCAATCACTGTCCTCAGGTAATAATAATGAAGATAAAGATGATGATAAGAAGCAAGAACAGCAACAACAGCAGCAACAGGAACAACAAGAACAACAAGAACAAGAGAAACAGCAGGAACAGCAGCAGCAAAAGATTTCTGCTGAAGACGCAGAGAAAATTTTAGATGCTTTAAAAAATGAAGAACAAGAAGCGTTAAAAAGATCTAATAAAAAACTTGATGAGGGAAAAAAATCTTATATAGAAAAAGATTGGTAAAAATTAATTAAGAGTTTATGTTTAATTTTAATATGAAGTTAAAGTATTTAGTAATTACATTATTTATTTCATTATCGCTACCACTTTTTAGCGATAATATAGAATTTATAGCCAATGCACCAAACGAGGTTGCTACGGAGCAAAGTTTTAGAATTTCTTATACTATTAATAAAAATGTAAATTCTAAGGATATTAATTTTCCGGATTTCAGTGGGCTATATGTTTTGTCCGGACCAAATGTTTCTACTAGTACAAATATTTCTGTTATTAATGGTAAAACTACACGCGAAATTAAAAATACATTTACATTTTATGTAAAAGGTATTAATGAAGGTGAAGTTACTATAGGTCCGGCAACAGTTAAAATAGATAGCAAAACTTATAAGTCTAATAGTCTTTCTATAAACATTATAAAAGGGAATGGTTTAAGTAATCAAAATAGTTCAAATAATAATTCCGGAAATTCAAATAATTATGGTTCTAGAGGAAATACAAAAGCTTCCGGAGGAATATCTAAGGACGATATTTTTATTACAACAAACTTAAGTAAAAGAAATGTTTACGTAGGTGAAGCAGTAGTTTATACTCATAATGTTTTTACTAAATATAATTTAGCCGGATTTGGAGATATAAAATTTCCGTCATATACAGGGTTTTGGAGAGAACAGAACGAAGTAAAAAACATTTCACTTCAATCTACTACTTATAATAATGATAGATATTACAGTTCCGAAATATTTCGAGATATTTTATTCCCACAATATGCAGGTGAATTAAAAATAGCTCCTACAGAAATAGAAGTTATTGCAAGAGTAAAATCTCAACAACAAGGTAGTAGTGGTTTTGGATCCTTTTTTGATGATTTTTTTAGTACTTATCAAAATGTGCCGGTATTGTGTTCTTCAAAGGAACATAAAATAAATGTTAAACCCTTACCCACAATCGGTAAACCGGATGATTTTTTCGGCGCAGTAGGTGATTATTCAATATCTGCTACTATAGATAAAAATGAAATAAAAGCTAACGATGCAATAACAATTACATATAAGATAAGCGGTACAGGTAATATTAAAATGATTGATAAGATTAATCCATCATTCCCTGTTGATTTTGAAGTTTATGAGCCTAATATTAAACAAAATATCAAAGTTTTATCAAATAATGTAAATGGTACAAAAGAATTTGAATATGTTGTAATTCCAAGAATTGCCGGAAATTATAAAATTAACCCTTTAAGCTTTTCTTATTTTGACCCCAAGAAAGAAAAATATATAACTTTAAAAACTCCGGAATTTGAAATTAAAGTAGAAGAGTCTGATAATGTAGCTGAAACTGAAGTTTATTCAGGAGTTGAACAAAAAGACATAGTTACCTTAAACGAAGATATTAGATATTTAAAGACTAATACTCCACTATTTAAGAAAAAGAATTATATGTTTTTCGGTTCTCCTATATTTCTAAGTGTTTTTTTAGCCATACTAATAATTTATACTATCGTTTTATTAATATTTAGGGCTTATTTAAGACGAAAAAGAGATATAGAAGGCAATCGAAAGAAAAAAGCCGATAAAGTTGCAAAACAAAGATTATCTAAAGCTAAAAGTTTAATTGATTCTACAGATGATTCTAAATTTTATGAAGAAATTTCCAATGCATTATGGCAATATATTAGTGATAAATTTAATGTAAAAAATATAGATTTAAATAGGGAGTTTTTACAAAACCTAGATAAAAAGAATAGCAAACTTACTAAAGATGAGATTGATAAATACATTGCAGTATTAGATGAAGCTGAATATATCAGGTTTTCACCTAATAAAAAAGATAATTTAAAATCTGAGGTTTATGAGAAAGCAGTAGATGTTATAAAAACTTTTTATAATAAATTAAAATAGAAATATGAAAACTTTAAAACGAAATCTCATATTATTAATTATTGTTTTTGGAGGTAGTTTAAATTTATTTTCTCAAACTCCATCTTCAATTTATTCTAAAGCAATAACTGAGTATAACGAAGGTAATTATGATTATGCTAAAGATTTATTTTTAGAATTATACAATAAAGATTATAAAAACTTTGAGGTGTGCTATAATTTGGGCAACTGTTATTATAGATTAAATGATATGCCTAATGCTATTCTATATTACGAAAGAGCTAAAAAAATTAATGCGTACGATAAAGATTTATTTCATAATCTTGAAGTTGCAAACAGTAATATTGTAGATAGATTCGAAGTAATACCTGAGACATTTTTAGTTAGATTTTGGAATAGGTTAGTTTCTATTTTTACACCTACCGTTTGGATTGTCTTATTTTTTGTTTTCTTATTTATAGTTCTTATTCTGCTATTTCTGGTGTTTTTTGGCAATAGAAAAAAAATTAGGAAAACATCCTTAGTATTAACTATTGTATTTTTCTGTTTGTTTATTTTTACAACCTTTATAAATAATAGCATAAGATTACATTATCAAAGGCAAGATTCTGCAATAATTTTTGATAATTCCGTGTCTGCAAAAGGTTCCCCTTCTGAAGAAAGTGTAGATGTATTTGTTATTCATAAAGGTACTAAAGTTGCTGTGAAAAATACAGTTGGGGAATGGATAGAAATAGTGCTAAGTAATGGAAAAGTAGGGTGGATTACTTTTTCATCAGTAGAATTTATCTAATGCCAAAATTTATTGTATAATAAAAAAAATGTTTAAAATCTTAATATTTTTTTTATCTTTGTAAATCATTCTAATCTAATAAAAATTATATTATGAAGTTTATAGTTTCAAGTTCATTATTATTAAAAAACTTACAGTTAGTAGGAGGGGTATTAGGCGCTACAAAAAATGCAATGATCCCCATATTAGACGATTTTCTAATAGAATTAAAAGATAAAAATCTAAAAATAACAGCTTCTGATGTTAGTAATACTATGACAACAGAAATGAGTGTAGATATGGGTGAAGGAGAAGGCGCTATTGCTATCCCCGGGAAAAAATTAATGGATATGCTAAAAACTTTTTCCAATATACCTATTTCATTTGAAATTAATTTAGAAAATGGTGCAGTTGAAATATCTGCCGGAGATGGTAGATATAGAATGGCAGGTCACCGAGCAGATGAATTTCCTGTTTTACCAAAATTTGAAGATATTAAATCAATAAAGATAAATAATGATAATTTACAAAATGCTATTTCAAAAACACTTTTTGCAGTAAGTAATGAGGAGTTAAGACCAACATTAACAGGTGTTTTGTTTGATATTTATTCAGATAAAATAGTTTTTGTTTCAACAGATGCACATAAATTAGTAAAATACACCATTAGTGAATTAAAAAACACTGATGAGTTCAAGTTTATTGTTTCTAAAAAAGCCTTAAACTTACTAAAAGGATTAGGAGAAGATAACGAAGAAGTTTTAGTAGAATTTAATGAAAGTTTAGTTGCATTTACTTTTAGTAATGCAAAATTATATAGCAGATTAATTAGTGGGGAATTTCCGGATTATAATGTTATTATACCACAAAATAACAACAACATATTGACTATTGATAAAGATATGTTTATTACTACATTGCGAAGAGTTAGTTTTTTTGCTGACCAATCTTCCAGTCAAATTAGTTTATCAATTGCAGGTCAAGAACTTGTAATTGCTGCAGAAGATAGGGAATACGAAAATGAAGCTAAAGAAAGATTAGCATGTAATTACGATGGATCTGATATGATTATTGGTTTTAATTCGAGGTTTTTAATAGATATGTTAACCCATATAGATGAAGAACAAGTTAGAATTGAGTTATCAGAACCTACTAGAGCAGTAGTTATCCTTCCTGAAGTTGAAGATGAAGAAACTAATGAAGATTTATTTATGTTAATATCTCCATTAATGTTAAAAAATTAAATTAATATATTATGTCACAATCAATTAAACAATTACAACCAAATTTAATTTGGGAAAAATTTTACGATTTAACACAAATACCTCGTCCTTCTCATCATGAAGAAAAAATAGTTAAATTTTTAAAGGAATTTGGCGAGGGATTAAATTTAGAAACTATCGTAGACGAAATAGGTAACGTAATTATCCGTAAGCCTGCAACTAAAGGCATGGAAGATAGAAAAGGAATCATATTACAGGCACATATGGATATGGTACCTCAAAAAAACAGTAATATTAAACATGATTTTAAAAAAGATCCTATTGAAACTATAATTGATGGAGAATGGGTTAGAGCTAATGAGACAACTTTAGGAGCAGATAATGGTATGGGAGTAAGTGCTGCATTGGCAGTTTTAGAATCTACCGATATCGCTCATGGTCCTATAGAAGTATTATTAACTGCAACTGAAGAAACAGGTATGGATGGTGCCAATGGGTTAAAGCCGGGTATTTTAAAAGGAGATATATTATTAAATTTAGACTCTGAAACAGAAGGTGAACTTTATATTGGTTGTGCAGGTGGTGTTGATGCAAATGTTGAATTTAAATTTAAACCTGTTGAAGCCCCTAAAGATCACACTACATTTAAATTATCAGTCCAAGGTTTAAAAGGTGGGCACTCCGGTATGGATATCCATTTAGGAAGAGGGAATGCCAATAAAATTTTATTCCGTTACTTAAATATTATCAAAGATCGTTGGAATGCTGTTTTAGCTTCTGTAGATGCTGGTAGTTTAAGAAATGCTATTCCTAGAGAGGCTTTTGCTACAGTTTTAATCCCCGATAACTTAGTGAAAGATTTTAAACAATGTGTTAAAAATTATGAAGCAACAATTCAGAATGAAATAGGAGATATTGAACCAAATGTTCGAGTTAGTGTTAGCAAAGTTAAAACTCCGGACACAATAATAGACCCTAAAGTTGCAAAAAAACTAATTCTAAGTGTTATAGCTGCTAAAAATGGTGTTGCCAGAATGAGTACAAGTATGCCAAATTTAGTTGAAACATCCAGTAACTTAGCTATAGTAAAGTCTTATGAAAAAACTATAGAAATAAATGCACTAATAAGAAGTTCCGTAGATTCTTCAAAAATGGCTTTAGCAGAATATTTTGCATCAGCTTTCCGTTTAGCCGGAGCAAAAGTTAAGTTAGATGCTGAATATCCGGGTTGGCAACCAAATACAGACTCTGAAATATTAAAGTTGGCATTAAAAACATATAAATCATTATTTAATGAAGAAGCTAAAATTACTGCAGTGCATGCTGGTTTAGAATGTGGAATCTTAGGTGCTAAATATCCAAATTGGGATATGATTTCATTTGGACCTACTATTCAAAACCCACATAGTCCTAATGAAAGAGTTAACATTAGCTCTGTAGATAAATTTTATAAATTTTTATTAGAATTATTAAAGAATGCACCTAAAAAGTAATAACTATTTAATAATTAATTAGTTAACTAAGATTGTTGTTTAGGAAAATGAAAAAAAATAAAAATTAATTGAATTTTTATTAATTTAATTGAAAAAAAAATCTATCTTTGCAATCTTATAAAAAGAATTGAAAAATAAGGAGATAATATAGATATGAAAAGAACATTTCAACCATCAAGAAGAAAAAGAGTCAATAAACATGGCTTTAGAGAGAGAATGTCAACAGCAAATGGCAGAAAAGTTTTAGCACGTCGTAGAGCAAAAGGTAGAAAAAAACTTACAGTTTCTTGTGAAAGACGCGGCTAGTATCTGCTTAGTTAAATAATTAATTGAATATTCAATATAAAAGAGGAGATTGCCGTTTTGCAACCTCCTCTTTTTGTAAACGAAAAAGTATTAAAACGTATGCTATTAGACTTATTATTTTATTTACTTCTAATCAGTGTAATATATTTTATTATTAAAAGGCTGATTATGTCTTACAAAATACGTAAGCATATAAAACAGAGTCAAAAAAGATTCCATCAAAAAAATAATATTAATAATAGCGATAATTTTAGTACAACAAAAAAATCAGGTAAAAAAAGCAATTCAGATAGTTCTATTCCTAAAGATTTTGGAGAATATACAGATTATGAAGAACTTGAATAATTTAAAAAAAATAAGAAGTTTTTTATTCGATTATGATGGCGTAATGTCTAATGGTAAAGTTCTTATGTTACCTAATGGAGAAGGCTTACGAATATCTGATGTTAAAGATGGTTATGCAATTCATTATGCTATTAAAGTAGGATATTATGTTGGTGTTATTTCCGGGGGGAGAGGGGAAAACATGAATAGAAGATTAGAAAATTTAGGAGTAACAGATATATTTTTGGGAATTGCCAACAAAATAGAAGTATTTGAGAATTATTTAATAGAAAATAATTTAAAAGCAGAAGAAGTTTTATATATGGGAGATGATATTCCCGATTATGAAGTAATGAAAATTGCCGGAATAGCTGCATGTCCGGCAGATGCAAGCATTGAAATAAAAAACATATCAGATTATATTTCACCCTTTAAAGGGGGCAATGGTTGTGTAAGAGATGTTATAGAACAAGTTTTAAAAGCACAAGGTAATTGGATGAATAATAGTGCTGCATTTAAATGGTAAATTGTAAGTATGATTGACTTAAACGGAGCTAAGATAATATTAGGTTCTGCTTCTCCTCGGCGAAAAACATTATTACAAGATTTACATATTCCATTTGAAGTTAGAGTTTCTGATTGTGATGAATCGGAAATTAAAGAAAAAGATGTGATAAAGTTATCTCAAAAAATTACTTTATTAAAAAGTAAGGCTTTATTGCAAAATGCAAATTCCCATGAAGTTATTATCACCGCAGATACTATAGTATATTATAAAGATATTATTTTAGGCAAACCACATACACTTAAAGAAGCAAAGAATAATTTATTATTTTTAAGTGGAAAAACACACAATGTAATAACTACTGTTTGCATTGCTAATAAATATAAAAACGATTTATTTTCTTCTATAACTAAAGTTACCTTTAGTAATCTATCAGAAGAAGATATTGATTATTATGTAAAAACTTATAAACCTTTAGATAAAGCAGGTGCATACGGAATCCAAGAGTGGATAGGAATTATAGGAATAGAAAAAATAGATGGCGATTACGAAACAGTTATTGGGTTACCAACACAATTATTATATAAACATTTAAAAGAATTTTTACAAGATGACAACTAACAAACCTTATATTTTAGTTTCTAACGATGATGGAGTACACTCCAAAGGAATTCAAGTTTTAGCTGATATTGCTTCTGAATTTGGCGAAGTTATGGTTTTTGCTCCGGATACTGAAAGATCCGGTCAAGGCCATGCTGTAACTGTAAGATCTCCATTATATGCTAATTTAGTTAAAGAAAAAAATGGAATAAAGTATTATTCATGTTCAGGAACTCCAGTAGACTGTTTAAAATTAGCAGTTAAAATGTTTACAGCTCGTAAACCCGATATAGTTATATCCGGAATTAATCATGGTACTAATGCAGGTATTAATGTGTTTTATTCAGGGACTATGGCAGTTGCTTTAGAGTCTGTATTTGAAGGAATACCGGCAATAGGTTTTTCTTTATCGTCATTAGACAAAGATGCAGATTTTTCTGAAATTATTCCATATGTAAGAAAAATTATAGAAGTGGGATTAAAAGACAATATTCCTCCTCATATTTGTTGGAATGTTAACATGCCATACAAACCGGAAGGAGGAATAAAAGGTATAAAAGTTTGCAAAATGTCTAGAGGTTTTTGGAACGATGAATACGAAAGAAGAGTTATGCCCGCTACAAATAAAGATTATTTTTGGATTTATGGAGATTATACAAAAGTTACTCCCAATATAGATAGTGATCACGATTATAATAATAGAGGGTATGTGTCAATAGTCCCTGTTTCTATTGATGTTACCGATTATAGTGAGGTAAATAGATTAGAAAAAGAATTTGAATAATTTTTTTTTAATGTTTTTAAATAAAACACCATGAACGTATGAAGTATTATGTAATAACAGGCGAGGCTTCCGGAGATATTCACGGAGCTAATTTAGTGCATGAAATTAAAAAGATAGATAAAAGTGCTGAAATACGTGCATGGGGTGGTTCTAATTTAAAAAAAGAAGGCGCTTCAATAGTTAAAGATATTAATGAAATGTCTTTTATGGGCTTTATTGAGGTTTTATTTGGGTTAAATAAAATACTTAAGCTTTTAAAACTATGCAAAAATGATATTATTAATTTTAATCCGGATGTAATAATATTAGTAGATTATCCTGGTTTTAATTTACGAATTGCTAAATTTGCAAAAAAACAAAACTTTAAAGTTGTATATTATATATCTCCACAAATATGGGCATGGCATAGATCTAGAATACATAATATTAAAAAGTATGTAGATTTAATGATCCCAATACTTCCCTTCGAAAAAGAATTTTATAAAAAATACGATATAAATGTAAAATATTTTGGTCATCCATTAATAGATGAATTAGTTAAATATAAGAATAAAAATACAGTTTCTGAATCAGAAAAACATATAGCACTTCTACCCGGATCCAGAAAATCAGAAATTTCTAAAATGTTACCCGTTTTTTGTGAGACAGCAAAAATGTTTCCTAACGAAAAATTTGTCGTTGCAAGTATGTCTATTCACACTGTAACTTACTACGAGAATTTATTAAAAGATAAACCGGATAATTTAATAGTTAAATTTGACGAAACGTATAATATATTGGCAAATGCAAAAGCTGCATTAGTTACTTCCGGCACAGCAACCTTAGAGACAGCAATATTTAATGTACCTCAAGTTGTATGTTATAAAACAAACTATACATCATATTTAGTTGCCCGAATAGTAGCAAAAGTTAAATATATATCCTTAGTAAATTTAATTTTAAATAGACAGTTAATAGTAGAACTGATACAAAAAAATTGCAATAAAAGCTTTATATCTGTTGAATTAAAGAAATTGCTTAATGATATTGATTATAGAAATGTAATATTAGCAGGTTATAAAGAATTAGCAGAAAAACTTAAAAATGAAGGTGCTTCTAAAAGCGTAGCAACAGAGATAGTCAATTTTACTACTGTGAATAAATAATTCTTAATCATTTTATAATGATTTTTGCTACAAAAAAACAGTGATAATATTCATACCTATTGCCACAAAAATAATAGTATTAAAACTTATTAAGAAAACTTTTAATCTTTTAAAAGAAAAATCCTTTTCTATAAAACTTAAAAACCAATATATTATTAAAGCATATATTATCATTTGAATAAAAGAAAAATTTCTAAAAACACTTACAGAAAAAGGAAGCATATTAATATATAAGGCTGTTTGATATAAAATTGAAATCAGAAAATAAAATATTTTACTTAATAAGTCAAACAGAAAAGAAGTTGGTATTAATAATAGTAAAAACCCAATATATAATATAATTGATGCAAGGGGAATAGCAATAATATTCCCAAATATAAAATAATTAGAAAAGGTCTTAAAATGATAAATTAATATAGGAACAATAAACATTTGTGCAAATATTGAGATAATTACACCTTGTATAAATTTTGTTGTTAATTTCTTTAAATATTTGTTTTTTAACTTCTTACATAATCTATCAGCCTTGTCAGCAATAGGTTTAGATGCTATTATTCCCAAAACAGCTAAATGAGAAAGTTTAAATCCTATATTAAAAATAATATTTGGGTTTATTAGTATCATCAGAAAAGCTGCTCCACAAAGTATTAAAAAACTATTACTATCCCTTTTTAAGAGTTTACATAAAGTTATAAAAGTAATCATAAAAGACGCTCTACAAACAGAAGGAGAAAAACCGGTTATGGATGCATAAAACCATAGTACAATTAAAGATAAAATAGGATTAATTATCTTTCTAAAAACTTTAATATTAATTAAACTAAATAATAAATATATTACAGAATATATTAATGTAATATGTAATCCTGATACACATAATACGTGTATAGTTCCTGAAGTAGAAAAATATTCTCTAGTTTGTTTATCTAAGTTGTTTTCACCCAAAACAATTGCGCCGGCAATTTTATTATATAATTCGTTATTATTATTTCTCCACAATTTTTTTAATAATAACTTTTGAATTCTGTTAGGTAAATTAATAAAATTAGTTTTAGATAAATCTTTACTAATTACATCATTATCATTTAAAAAACAATAATATCCAATAGAATTTCTAAAACAGTAAGTTTTATAATTAAAAAAATTTATATTGTCACTATTGGTTATTGGAAATATTTTTGAATTAGTACTAATAATACTGCCTTTTTCTAAGAAATTGTGATTTTCCTTTTTAAAATATAAAATTACTTTTGGGTATCTTTTGGTTTTATTAATAATTTGAGCTTCGTATTTGTAAGTTTTAGCAGTTTCTTTGTAATTGGATGTTATTTTAAAAGTAAAGTTATTAGTTGTATTAATAATCTTTTCGTAATTGATAAAGATTAAATTTTTATTAATTTTTAAAGCAACTCCCAAGAATGTAATAATCAAAACACATAATAAGTTTATTAGAAGTTTATTTTTAATGTGTTTAGATAATATTGGTATTAAAAGAGTTAACAAGAAAATAATAGATAAAATCAAGATAAAAAAATTTTCATTGATAATAATTTTATCTCCTATTAAAATTCCTATTATTAATAGTAATAAGATTTTTGGCAGTAAGAAATAAAAATAATTTTTCATATAGCATTTTAGTAGATAGTCTCATTTTTAACTAAAACATTCCTTTTTTTTATCATTATTTTTTAAAAAAATTTTTTCATTAGTATAATTTGAAATTTATATGTAAATTTGTAGCTATTAAAAACTAATTTATGGCTAATAATAAGATTTTAGTAATTGATGATGAGGCAGTTATCAGACGTACCTTAAAAGAAATTTTAGAATTTGAAAAATATAGTGTAGATGTTGTAGAAAATGGTGTTAAAGGGTTAGAATTAGTTAAAAAAATACATTACGACTTAATATTATGCGATGTTAAAATGCCGGGAATAGATGGTATAGAGTTTTTAACCGAATCAATGACCATTACGGATTCTCCTATAGTTATGATTTCCGGTCACGGTAATATCGAAACTGTTGTTGAAGCTATAAAATTAGGTGCTTACGATTATATCGCAAAGCCCTTAGATTTAAATAGACTACTGATTACAGTCAGAAATGCTATAGATAAAAAGTCATTAGTTGCTGAAACTAAAATTTTAAAACAAAAAGTAAGTTCCAAAAATGTTATTATTGGCGAATCTAAAGAAATAAAAGAAGTATTTTCCATAATAGATAAAGTATCCGATACTGACGCAAAAGTATTAATAACAGGAGAAAATGGTACAGGAAAAGAATTAGTTGCCCGACAAATATACGAAAAAAGTTCAAGAAATAAAAAACCGTTTATAGAAGTTAATTGCGCTGCAATTCCATCAGAATTAATAGAAAGTCAATTGTTTGGACACGAAAAAGGAGCCTTTACATCAGCAGTTAAAATGCGTAAAGGTGATTTTGAATTAGCTCATGAAGGAACGTTATTTTTAGATGAAATCGGTGATATGAGTTTATCTGCTCAAGCTAAAGTTTTACGTGCTTTACAAGAAAATAAAATTACTAGAGTGGGGGGGGGAAAAGAAATAAATGTTGACGTTAGAGTAATAGCAGCTACTAATAAAAACTTAAAAGAGGAGATAGAAAAAGGAAATTTCAGAGAAGATTTGTTTCACAGAATATCAGTCATAATAATAAAAGTACCTCCATTAAGAGACAGAAAAGATGATATCCCTTTGTTAGTTGACTATTTTTTAGAAGACTTATCCAAAAAGATGGGCAAAAAACCAATATCATTTTCTAAAAAGGCTATAGAAAAATTACAGGAAATACCTTGGCGTGGAAATGTTAGAGAGTTACGGAATGTTGTTGAGAGATTATCAATTTTATGTGATGGAGAAGTAACTCCTGCAGAAATAGAAAAGTTTGCATTAAATTTTTATAAATAGTATTTTATATGACAAATAATTATTTTTCAGAAAAAATAAAAAATATTTATACTTTCTCCGAAGATTTTTATTATGCTAATTATAAGCCATTTCTAAAATTCCATTCTTGGTTTCATACACAATATGTTTATTCTAAGGCAAATTATTTTGCAAATCAATACCAATTGTCTGAATACGATAACTTTTGTTTATTGTCTGCTGCAATTTTGCATGATATTGGGATAGTAGTATCATACGAAAATCACGAAGAAGAATCTGCAAATATTGCTGATGGGTTATTAAGAAAAATTGATATGAATAATGAGGATATAGAAAAAATATGCGACATTATTTTATCTACAAGAGAAAATGAACCCAAAGATGATTTATTAAAAAGTATTTTGTATGATTGCAATTACGATTATTTGTCTAAACCGGATTTTATTATTTTATCGTTTTGGTTAAGAGACGAATGGAATCAGCAATATCATTATAAGTTTACAACAGAAGAATCTTGGCTTTTATATCAATTGAATTTTTTGAGAAATTTTGAATATTTAACTATTGCAGATTGTTCTCGACAAATAAGAGGATTGGCACATAACTTAGCTTATGTGTCTAATCTTGTAAGCAGAAATTCAAGTAAAAACAATATCAAATAACTAATCCTCCGGTTAAATCTGATATTTTTTCTATTTTGTTATTCTTGCAATATTCTATTAAATCATTTATGATTTCAGGACAAACATTTGGATTAATGAAATTAGCAGTACCAATTTGTACAGCTGTTGCACCGGCTAATAGAAACTCTATGACATCTTTATAATTGCAAATACCACCTATGCCAATTATTGGGACCTTTACACTATTGTATACCTCCCAAACCATTCTTAGTGCAATAGGTTTTATTGCAGGGCCGGATAAACCACCTGTAATAGTTGAAAGATAAGGTCTTTTAGTATTGATATCTATTCCCATTGCTTTGATAGTGTTGATTAAAGATATAACATCGGCACCGGCATCTTCAACTGCTAAAGCTATTTCTGTAATATCGGTAACATTAGGTGTAAGTTTAACTATAAGTGTTTTCTTATAAACATCTCTAATTGCCTTAGTTATTTTATATGATTCTTTAGGGTTAGTACCCCAAGTTATTCCTCCTTCTTTAACATTAGGACAAGAAATATTTAATTCTATAGCATCAACTTTTTCTAATGTGTTTAATTTTTCTGCAACTTCTATGTAAGATTCTAATGTTGATCCTGAAACATTGACAATTATATTAGTATCAATATCTTTAATTTTCGGATAAGTTTTATTAACAAAAAAATCTACTCCTTTATTTTGTAGTCCAACAGTATTTATCATTCCGGAAGGAGTTTCACACATTCTGGGGTATGGATTTCCTTCTCTTCTTTCAGCAGTTGTAGCTTTAACAACTATTGCACCTAACGTAGAAATATCAAAAAAATCTTCAAATTCGTAACCATATCCAAAAGTGCCGGATGCAGTAGTAATTGGATTTTTTAATTCTAAAGAGCCTATTTTTACCGTTAAATCTACCATTTTAATTCATTTATATTAAAAACCGGACCCGTTGTACAAACACATTTATTACCATGTTTTGTTTCTGTAACACAACATAAGCAAACCCCAATACTGCATGCCATTTTATTTTCTAAAGACACTTCGCAAAAAATATTATTATCTTTCGCAACTTTAGCAATACTTTTCATCATAGGTTCAGGTCCACAGCAATATATACTATCATAATCAGTTATTCTAGAAAAAACATCATGATTGGTAACAAAGCCCTTTGTACCCATAGAACCATCTTCTGTAGTGCAATAGAAATTACATAAATTAGCAAATAAATCACTAAATAAAATATCAGAATTGTATTTTCCTCCTATTAGCGTATCAAGTTGTATATTTTTCTTATGTAATTCTTTTGCTAAAAAGTAAATAGGTGCAATTCCTACACCTCCTCCTATAAGTAAAGGTTTTTTATTAAATGTAGGATTAAAATGAAAATTATTTCCTAATGGAATCAATGTATTTAAAGTATCACCAATAGTAAGTTTTGAAAGAGATGTAGAACCCCTCCCTAACTTTTTTATTAAAAAAGAAACAGTATTTTCATTTTCATCGTAGTCATGAATAGAAAATGGACGTCTTAACAAAACACCTTTATTATTGTCGACTCTAATAGATGCAAACTGACCTGGTATCATATTAGGAAGTTTTTCTTTACAATTACATTTAAAAATTACACAATTATTATTAGGAGTAACTTTTTCTAAAATTGTTAAGTCAACAATAGTTTTCATGTTTTGATTTATTTTTCTATTTTGTTTTCTGAATTTTCTTGAGAATTTTTATCTTCTTCCTCTATTTTTTCATTATTTTCTTCCACTACTTCTTCATTGATAATACCTACAGATAACAATTCGTTGTACCATTGGCATATCTTTTTCATATGAGAATGGAATACTAAATCCTTATCGTACTCTGGAAGAAACTCATTAAACAATTCATATAATAATTTATTATCTTTTATTATTATTTGATCAACAGGTTGATGTTTTGTATGTTTATATAATAAAACAAAGACATCTTTTAGTGGTATGTCTCCGGTTTCTGTGTAAATGCTAATTTCTTCAAGTGAACTTATTTTTTCATTTGAAAAGATAGGGTATCTACGTTTGTCTTTTAATGCTTCTACAATAATATTATTTTTATTATTAGCTAATAATTTATATAAACCGCTTTTCCCTGATATTGTTAATATTTTAGTTAAATCCATATTATCTTAATTATAAATTTTTGCAAATATAACATTTAAAAAATTTCTGAAGCATAACCTATGTAATTTTCAGGTGTTATATTTTTAAGTTCTTCTTTAACTGAACTGCTAATATTAAGATTTTCAATAAATTCAATAAAATTTTCTTGAGTTATTTTTTTGTTTTTTCGAGTAAATGATTTTAATGCATTATACGGATCAGGATAATTTTCTCTTCTCAAAATAGTTTGAATGGCTTCAGCGATAACTGCCCAATTATCATTTAAATCCGATAATATTTTATCTTTATTTACTACTATTTTATTTAGTCCTTTTAATAAAGATTTATATGCTATTAATGAATGAGCTAAAGGAACACCAATGTTTCTGGTAACGGTAGAGTCTGTTAGATCTCTTTGTAATCTGGATATTGGTAGTTTGTTTGCAATAAAATTAAAAATTGCATTTGCCATTCCTATGTTACCTTCAGAATTTTCAAAGTCTATGGGGTTAACTTTATGTGGCATAGCAGATGAACCAACTTCATCCTTTTTAATAGTTTGTTTAAAATATTCCATAGAAATGTATGTCCACATATCTCTATTCAAATCTAAGAGAATATTGTTAATACGTTCAATACAATTGAAATATGCTGCAAGCATATCATAATGGTCTATTTGTGTTGTTGTTTGTAAACGCTTTAAGTTCAAGTAGTTTTCTACAAACATATTTCCAAACTTTTGCCAATCGTACATTGGATAAGCAACCTTATGAGCATTAAAATTCCCTGTTGCACCACCAAATTTGCCGTAAAAATCAATAGTATCTAAAATTTCTAATTGATTTATAATTCTATCATAAAAAACGTATATTTCCTTTCCTAATGTTGTTGGAGAAGCAGGTTGACCATGAGTATGTGCTAACATAGGAATATTGATCCATTCTTCAGATAACTCTTTTAATTTATCTACAATTTTTTCAATTTCAGGTAAAATGATATCAAAGTGTGCATCCCTTAGCATCATTGGAATAGCAGTATTATTAATATCCTGTGATGTTAGTCCAAAATGAATAAATTCTTTATATTTTTCTAAGTCATTTTGATCAAATACCTCACGTAAAAAATACTCTACAGCCTTAACATCATGATTGGTAGTTTTTTCAATTTCTTTCATGCGAGCTGCATAATCATCATTAAAGTTAATATAATAATTACGTAATACTTCAAATTTTTCTTTAGGAAAATCTGCAAGTTGAGGTAATGACAATTCACATAATGCTATAAAATATTCTATTTCTGTTTTTACTCTGTACTTAAATAAAGCACTTTCCGAAAAATATTTACTTAAACTATTTGTTTTATTAGCATATCTACCATCTATAGGAGATATAGCTGTTAAATTAAAAGATGTCATTTTTTTATTTATTTTCGTATTATTTCAAATTCGTTATTTTTATTAAACTTAACTATTGTAGATGGCTTTACCACAACAGTTTCTTCCATCATTCTATCTACAATATAATCTACAGAATCAAAAATAACTTTATTAATTTCATAATAAAATTTTGGAGTGGGGTTACCTGAAATGTTGGCAGATGTAGAAATAATAGGTTTTCCTAAACCCTTAATTATTTCTTTACAAAAATTGTGACGAACAACTCTAATCCCAATGGACTTATCTTCTGAAATAACATTTGAAGGTAAGTTTTTTGCTTCAGGATAAATCACAGATATAGGGTTACGTACACTTTGTATTAAATCTAAAGCAGTTGGAGGAATATATTCAATATATTCTAACAACATTTCTTCATCGGAAACTAAAATAATAGCTTTTTTTTTGTTTGGACGTTTTTTTATTTTATAAATTTTATCTACTGCTTTTGAATTAGTTGCATCGCAACCAATCCCCCAAATAGTATCTGTAGGATATAAAATTATTTGTCCTTTTTTTAAAGCCTCTATAGTTTCGGCAATAATTTGATTCTTTTTCTCTAATAAACTATTCATTTGTTGATAAATAATGTCTTAAATCATTCTTAAAGTTTCGTTTAACGATGTTTTTTTATCGGTAGAGGTTGATCTTTTCCCAATAATGTATGCACAAGAAATAGGATACGTTCCGGAAGGAAATTTTCTATCTCTAGTTCCGGGAATTACGATAGAATTAGGCGGAACAAAACCTTTATATGTAATAGGTTCTTCGCCTGTAATATCAATAATATGTGTAGATGCTGTAATCACAGTATTTGCACCTATTACAGACAATTTGGAAATAAGTGCACCTTCAACAACAATACACCTGGAACCAATAAAACAATCATCCTCAATAATAACAGGCGACGCTTGTAAAGGTTCTAATACTCCTCCAATTCCTACTCCACCACTTAAGTGTACATTTTTCCCTATCTGTGCACAAGAACCTACAGTAGCCCAAGTGTCTACCATAGTTCCACTATCTATATAAGCACCAATATTTACAAATGAAGGCATTAAAACTACGTTAGGAGCAATATAAGAACCATGTCTTGCAATAGCAGTTGGAACTGCTCTAACTTGTAAATCTTCAAAGTTATCCTTTAAAGGTACTTTATCGTAAAATTTCAAATCACCTGATTTAATATATTTAGTTGGTGATAATCTAAAATAAAGCAAAATCGCTTTTTTTAGCCATTCATTAATTTCCCATTTATTATTGACAAAATTACAAACTCTAACTTCTCCTTTATTTAGTATATCTATACATTCTATTACTGCATCGGAGAAATTCTTGTTTGATAATAATGATTTATCATCCCAAATTTTATCAATAATAGATTTTAAATTAATCATAATAAATTTTTCACAAAAATACTCAAAAATCATTACCTTTGCAAAAAATGGGCAGATTATTTGCAATAGATTATGGCAGAAAAAGAGTAGGGATAGCAGTAAGTGATGAGTCTATGATTATAGCCTCTCCGTTAACTACTGTTAGGGCTCACGATATATTCGATTTTATTGCTGAATATAGCAAAGAAAATAAAATTGAAGCATTTATTTTGGGTCTTGCTTTAGATATGAATGGTAATCATTCAGAATCTATGCAATATATAATACCGTTTTCTAAAAGATTGCAAAAGTTATATCCAAAAATCAAGTTGTATTGGGTAGATGAAAGATTTACATCTGTGATGGCTCAAAGGGCTATTTTAATGTCTGGAGCAAAAAAATCCAAACGACAAGATAAAGCACTGGTAGATAAAATTAGTGCAGCAATAATTTTAGAAACATTTATGAACTCAAAAGAATTTATTGAATTAAAAAATAGTATAAAATTATGATATTACCAATAACTGCATTAGGACATCCTGTTTTAAAAAAAGTAGCAAAAGATATAGATAAGGATTATCCAAATTTACAACAACTTATTGAGGATATGTATGAAACGATGTATCATGCTGAAGGAGTTGGATTAGCAGCACCTCAAGTGAACAAATCCATCAGATTATTTGTTATAGATGCTGATGCATTTAAAGAATATTATCCTGAAGCAGAAGGATTTAAAAAAGTTTTTATTAATCCCACTATTTTAGAAGAAGATGGTGAGGAATGGGCTTTTAACGAGGGTTGTTTAAGTGTTCCGGATATTAATGAAGAAGTTATTAGGAAGAAAAAGGTACTCCTTAAATATTGTGATGAAAATTTTGTAGAACATACAGAATGGTTCGATGGTATTAATGCCAGGGTAATCCAACATGAATACGATCATCTCGAAGGCATAGTTTTTACTGATAGAGTTGGTAGATTAACTAAGTTAATGTTAAATAAAAAAATTAATAACATCATAAAAGGTAATGTAAAAACAGACTATAAAATGTTATTTAAAAGATAATTAATCCTTTGAATAATTAGCCTTATAAGCTGGGAAGTTTATTTTTACAATATTAATAATTAGGGATATTAATTAAAAAATAAAGCCAACTAAATCATTGTGAGATAGTTGGCTTTTTTGTGTCTTTGATCATTACCTTATTTTTATAGCTTTCTAAATTTTTAATTAAAAAAATAACTTTCCAACTTCAAATTGAACATATAATCTATTGATTATCAATTAACTTATAATTGCTAATTGAAAAAAAACGAAAAATATTTTTGGAATAAAAAAAGATGAGTACCTTTACAACAAAAATATATGAAAGCCTTAAGGAAATAATACTACATTGTAATAGTTATGAAATTATGAAACTTTCTAACCTCTTTTTTTATACTGTTCATAATAGCGATTCTACCAGTGAATTTATCTGCACAAAAAACGATTGATTTTCAAGGAGTAGTAAGTGATTCCATAGATACAAAAGGAATATCGTTTGCTACCGTATGCTTATTGGATACTGCTAATAACAGTATAGTTTACGGAACGATAACCGACAGTCTGGGTAGATTTAATATAGAAAATATCATTAGTTCACAATATACAATTGCCGTTTCAAGTGTAGGATACAATACAAAAAGAATACCAATAAATTTTGACAATCAGTCTGTTAATAAAAATATTTTATTATCACCTAAAGTTGAATTATTAAATGAATTTACAATTGAAGCAAAGGAAATTACAAAGCGTGAAGAAATAGATAAAACAGTCTATAAAATTGATAATTTTACTTTAAAAAATTCAACTACTGCACTCGATGCATTACGTAATATACCCCAGATCTCAATAAAACGTTCGGATGAAACAATAAAAGTTAATGGTAGCACAAACGTTCTTGTATTGATTGACGGTTCGTATTCAAATAAAGATTTGAGAAGTATTAGCCCAGAAGATATTGAAAGAGTTGAGGTAATTACAAACCCTTCAGCAGAGTTCGATTCTGAAATAGCTAATGTCATTAATGTTATATTAAAAGAAGAAAGAAAAAAAGGTCTCAAAATGATTTTTACGGCAGGTGGATCAATACCCGATCTAAGAGATATAGGTAGACTCTCCATCGATTTTGAGTTCTCAAAATTCAGATTTTTTACTGATTACAACTATTCTAGATATGTTATCCGTGATGATGATTCTAAGTTTGATAGTACCTATTATTCTATAACTGATGAAGATGGAATTAAATATGAACAAATATCTGCAGATTATCCTAAAAGAGCTAAACCCATACAAAAACACGACCTACGATACGGCATAGATTTTCGTATAAGTGAAAAAGATTTACTCAACTTTACAGGTTATTATTCCATTAAACAAATTAATTATGCAAATTATACTAATAACACATATTTTGTTGATGGCAACTCTATATACGAAGAGAAAACCGACTACAGCACGTTTTCAAAAACTCCCGAACAAAATTACACACTGTATTATAGACATAGATTTAACAGGAAAGGACACGAACTTTCCATCAATACAAACGTGTACACTATGAGTAGAAAAAGGAAGACAGATTATAATTCCGATTATTTTTATACCATCGACAGCTGTATTGAAAACAAAAAAATAACCAGTATTATTTCAAATTCACAAACTGCTTGGAATACAAAATTGAAATACGATGTTCCGGTCACTAAGAATTTTAATGTTCAAGTTGGAGCACAAACATATTTAAGGAAAATAAATTATCATTATGACGCTAATTCTTCAGGGGAATATTTCAAATATCATGACACAAGAATTGCAGGATTTACTCAAGCAATTTATAAAATCACAGATAATTTTTCTATCACTGCCGGTATTAGAATTGAAAATTTAAATTTTAACATATACGATAGTGTGAAAAACAGTAATATAAGCTATCTGCCTAATATTACCGCTATGCTAAAAATTAACAGTTCTAATAAAATAAAAATTAATTATCGTGAAGCACTAACTTATCCTTCATATCATTTCTTATCACCTTTTACTCTAACAAACACTGATTCATTGAGTTTTTCTTCGGGTAATCCCAATTTATTACCTGAAACTGAAAGGCGTTTAAGGTTAGATTATTCTTATATTAAAGATAATACGTACATTCAATTTATGCTGTATATATTATGGAAAAAAGGAATAATAGGAGAACGATACAATATTAACGGTGCCATAACCAATACGATTTATGATAATATTGAAAACGCTAAAAAATACGGTGGATTACTGAACTTACAATGTATGTTCTGGGACATTTTTATGCCTGAAATTAAGGTTGATTTAGGATATTCCAAATTTAAAAATAAAGATTATAATGGTATAGAATTATCAGTGTTTACGGGTTTTGAATTGGAACTTCCGTGGGATATGACGTTAGAAGTATGGTTTTCCTACTATGGATATAAAAGAAGGTACAACGGATATGACTGGATAAGTCCGATAATTGATGACATAACGCTCAGTAAATCTTTCTTAAAAAACAAGGCAAATATATCAATCTCATTAGAGGAATGTTTATTAGCAGTCAATTCTAAATTTGTTGAATACGGTAATGATTATTACTTATGTAATTGGGACCAATATAAATTTCCAATATTTTTTATTAAATTCAATTATGTATTTCAAACCGGAGACCGAAAAGTTACGGAGCAAGAGTGCCGAGAATCATTGATAGAGCGCGAAGCAGCTGTTAAGGACAGAAAATAATTGCTATTTTTAATAGCTTTCTAAGCTGATTGTTAAAAAATGAATTTTTCTAATTTCGACGGGTTTTTTTCGCATTTTTTTGACTTTTTTTAGCAAAAAAATCATTTTTTGAGACATTTTTTTCGAAAAAATTGGAAAATTTTGAAAAATATTTGTGGAAAAATTTTTTTGAGGATTTTTTTGATTGGTTTGGGCATACGGAGGGCTGTATGTTAAAAAATACATACTGATGCTCACAGATAATAAGTTCTCTTTTCCCGGAGATAGGGCCGATTTCTACTACTCTATAGAGTAATTGGCATCGTATAAATCTTTGCGTTCATGCAAATAGATAAAATTCTTTTTGTTGCCAAAGATTCTTTCAAAATCAAAAAAAGTACCTTTTAAACTTTCGATATAATCATCGTCTAAAAATCTGCTGTAATAGCACCATTCATAGGTCTTATAGCTAAGTCGAGGATTATGATGCGTGACATTCCGATTTACATAAACTATGCAATCGCGTAAATACTGTAAGTCATGTAACCAGATCCTCTTAAAGCTTTTTCTAAATAAACTTCCTGTGCGTTTATATTTAAGATTAAAGAAAATTGCAAAACTCATAAAAAACCTACGGAATAATTCACTTACAACTCTACTTGCAATGTACTCTTCATCTTCACTATCAAGACGTTCCACGAAATCTTGTAGTAATTCATCTTCATCTACTTTGGCTAAGATTTCCTCTACCGATTTTACCTGAATTACAAGATGGAAGTGGTTCTTTTGCAATGAGATTGTGTAAAAATTAACTACATCTTGCATATAGCCATATAAATACACCTCAAATCTGATTCTATCATCTCTTCGTTTGAAGATATTTTCGCCGTTATTTCCCTGATTATAAACATGATAATCATAACCCGGCTTCATTAGTTGACAATATTTATTATTGTTTGCCATAATAAAAATTTTAAGATTAATAATTAAATTAGCACTCAATCATTAATCTTTTGATTGCTAAATTGTCAATCCTTTTTAACAAATATTAACATAAAAATATAGCTTGGAAAGCTATAATAGAATGGTGGAAAACTATAGAATGATGAAATAGAAAAATGTTTTGTTTTAACTAAAAAAAACTATATATTTTCAATAGATCCCGGAAAATAAGAATTAAGCTTATTTGCTAAGTCCGGAAGTTTAATGTCGTTTATTATTTGGCCTTCAGCAGAAAATGAAACAGTTCCTCTTTGCTCGGAAATAATAATTGCTATAGCATCTGTTTGTTCTGTAACACCAATTGCAGATCTGTGACGTAAGCCGTACATTGAAGGTAATTCAGTACTTTGTGATAAAGGTAAAATACATGCAGCAGCAACTATTTTATTTCCTGAGATAATAACAGCACCATCGTGTAGAGGGGAGTTTTTATAGAATAAATTCATTAAAAACCTAGGTGTAATATCCGCATTTATTATTTCACCTGATTGTAATATTTTATGTAAATTGTTTTCGCGTGTCAATATTAAAGAAGCGCCTACCTTATCTTTAGCCATAGTATATACGGCATGTAATAAAATGTTATAATTATATGAATCATTAGTTTCAGTAAATTTTTTAAAAAAGGCAAATCGTCGTTTTTTTCCTCGAGTTCCTATAGGTTTGCCAATTAAAAGTAAAAATTCTCTGATTTCAGGTTGGAATACAATAATCAATGCTAAGAATCCTACAGAAATAAAAGCACCTAATATTTCTGTGAGCATTTTCATATCTAAAACTTCTACTATTTTCCATAATATGAAAATAGCGATAATTCCTATCAATATATTTATAGCAGCAGTACCTTTTAACAGTTTATATAAGGCGTAAAGTAGTAGAGCTACAAGTATAATGTCTATTAAGTCAACAATTCTGAAAGCAATAAAACATAAATTCAGTACTTGCATAATAATTATATGTTTTTATTTAAAAAAGATATTATTTTTTTAGCTTCAACAGCTTCTTTAACGTCATGAACCCTTAATATATCTGCACCTTTTAAGAGAGCAATTGTATTTAATATAGAAGTCCCGTTTAAGGATTCTTCCGGTGTAGATCCTAAAATTTGATATATCATTCTTTTTCTTGATACTCCTATTAATACGGGGTAATTAAATTTTTTAAAAACATCAGTATTATATAAAACTTTGTAATTTTCTCCCATTGTTTTACTAAATCCTAAACCAGGATCTATTATTATATCTTTAACTCCTTTAGATTCTACAAGTTTTATTTTTTCTTCGAAGTATTTTAGCATATCATTAATGATGTCATTATATTTATGAGATGCCATTTTACCGTTTTCATCACCATAGTAATGCATTAATAAATATGTTGCGGAATATTCTTTTGCTACATCTAAAATGTGTTCATCGATAGCTCCTGAAATATCGTTAATTATTGTACATCCTTCTTCGCAAGCTCCTTTAGCAACAGAACTTCTAAAAGTATCTACAGATATGAATAAATTGGGAAAGTACTTATGTATAAGTTTTACAATAGGTACAACTCTGTCAAATTCTTCATCTTTTGTAATTGCCTGACATCCGGGTCTAGTAGACATTCCTCCAATGTCAATAATATCCATTCCTTCAGATAGCATTTTGTCTACTTGTGTTAAGATAGATTTTTCTTCAGTAAATCTACTTCCCGAATAAAAAGAATCAGGAGTAACGTTTAATATTCCCATTATTTTTGGTTCATTAAACAATTTGTTTAGGGTTGTAATGTTGTTAGATTGTGTGTTACACATAAAACTTATCATTTATTTGGCAAATATAATAAATTATTATATCTTTATATTTTGAAAAACAAAGAAAATAATAATATTAAATTACAGATTATCAACATGTTAACAAATACATCAAAACAATACGATGAAGTAGTTGAACAATGTAAAGAAATTTTTAATGCAAAAATGACTGATTACGGTTATTCATGGCGTATACTTCGTCCATCTTCATTAACAGATCAAATTTACATAAAAGCAAATAGAATTCGTTCTATTCAATGCAAAGGTAATCAAAAAATCCAAGATAAAATAGATAATGAATTTATTGCTATTATAAATTATTCTATAATGGCGTTAATTCAATTAGAGTCCGAAAATGACCATTATGATAAATATTCAGAAGAAGAACTTTCCGAAAAATATATTGATTTTTTTAATCAAGCTAAAGATTTAATGATGAAAAAAAATCATGATTATGGTGAAGCTTGGCGTAATATGAGAATTAGTTCAATTGACGATATTATCTTAATGAAGCTAATGCGAATAAAACAAATTGAAGATAATTGCGGTAAAACATTAGTTTCCGAAGGTATTGATTCCAATTATTTCGATATTATTAATTATAGCGTTTTTGCTATGATTTTGATTAATGAACAAAATAGCAAAGAATAGTACAAAATAATAAAGTTATGAGATACGATTCGAGTATGTTTAGAAAAAAAGATATTTCCTTTTTATTTGGTTTATTTTTATTATTATTAGTATTAGCTAGTGCAGTAGCAATTTTTTTTATAGATGATTATTCACCTTATTTTTTAGCAAGTTATATTATTCCATTTGTATTAATATTACTATTTGGTAGAAGAATTCCAAAAGAAATTAGTGTTATTGCAAGAATATTATTAGGATTGTTATTTATATTTTCCGGATTTGTCAAGGGAGTAGATCCCTTTGGAACCGGTTATAAAGTGCAAGATTATTTAATTGCATACAATATGCCCGAGTGGTTTATGCAATTTGCATTATATATAGCAATAGTATTAAATTTAGTTGAGTTTACAATAGGTGTAATGTTGTTATTAAACTTAAAAATAAAATTTTCAGTAGTAATAACAACTTTAATGATGATATTTTTTACTATAACAACATTAATAGATGCTATAACTAATTTAGTTCCGGATTGTGGTTGTTTTGGAGAAGCTGTCAAAATGACAAATTGGCAGACTTTTTACAAAAATTTAACTATAAATTTGCTTTTATTAATATTAATTTTAACGTTTCGTAAAAAAAGAAGTATATTAATAGGTCCTGCACAAGTAATTATTGCCATTTTGTTTGGAGTTGCATTTTTAGGATTTGAATATTACAATATTAAAAACTTACCGGTTATAGATTTTAGAGATTGGAAAGTTGGAAAGGATATGAAAGTAGAAAATCCTAAACCTGTTGAATACTGGGTTGTTTACTCAAATATCTACACATTGGAAGATACCACAATGTTAGTTTCGGATATTCCATATAATGACAAAGATTGGATGGAGGAATGGGAGTTTAAATCCCAAAAAGTAGTAGATAATAATAAATACAATCATCATCTTATATTAATTGATGAAAATGGTGTAGATCAAACTAGGAACGTTATTGAAAGAGCGCAACCTAATATTTTTGTGATATCACATAATTTAGAAAATTTAAAAGTAAAAGATATAGAAAAGTTAGAGGAGTTATCTGATATTTGTTTTGATTTAGATTATCCAATATCATTTATTACAGCTTCCGACTATGAAGTCTATGAAGAGTTAATTAATAATTATAATATTAATTCTCATTTTTATAATGCCGATGATATAGAGTTAAAAACAGTGATTAGATCTAATCCTGGGATTATTGCTATGAAAAATGGTATTATTTTAAAAAAATGGAGTAGATATAATATTCCTGATAAAGAAGAACTTGAAAGTGTTTTAGGAAATTAAAATAAATGTTAAGATTTATTTTAAATAGGGTTTTATATGGAATCCTTGTTGTAATAGGAGTAGTTATTGTTGTGTTCTTTTTATTTCAGATATTACCCGGTGATGCCTCAAAAATGGTTATGGGGCAAAGAAGTGATATTGCAACGGCAAATGCAATTAAAAAGGAATTAGGATTAGATCAGGCTAAACATATTCAATTATTTAGTTTTATTAATGATTTATCACCTATATCAGTGCATAATTATAAAAAAAAAGATTCATTTTTTTATTTAGATAAAAATAAATATAAAAATTGTAAAACGTTATTAACTTTTAAAAACAATAAATTAGTATTAAAAAGTCCATATTTAAAAAGATCTTATCAAACGCAACGGAGTGTTTCTGAAATGATAATGCAGGCATTTCCTAAAACATTAGTTTTAGCTGTATGTTCGATGGCATTTGCATTGATTTTAGGTGTTTTTTTAGGCATTATTTCAGCGATATATAAAGATTCATTTATTGATAAAACAACTTTAGTTTGTTCAGTATTGGGAATGTCGTTACCATCTTTTTTTATTGCTATTTTATTGTCGTGGTTTTTTGCTTTTGTTTTAGGTGATATTACACATTTAAATATGACAGGTAGTTTATTTACCGTTTCAGATTTTGGATACGGAAGTCAACTTACACTAAAAAATTTAATATTACCGATGTTTGCTTTAGGAATTAGGGCCTTAGCAGTAATATCTGAATTAACACGTTCTTCAATATTAGATGTTTTGGATATGGATTATATTCAAACTGCTAAAGCAAAGGGTTTAACTAAAAAAAGAATAATAATGAAACATGCATTAAAAAATTCATTAAACCCCATTATAACATCTTCTACAGGGTGGTTTGCAACTATGTTAGCAGGATCAGTTTTTGTAGAGTATGTTTTTGATTGGAAAGGAATGGGAACATTAATTGTTGATGCATTAGATAAGTATGATATGACTGTATTAATGGGATGTATCGTTTTTATATCGGTTCTATTGGTTGTATTGAATATTATATCTGATATTTTGTATGCTATAGTTGACCCAAAAGTTAAATTAAATCAATAATAATTATATTTGAATATTAGGAAAATAAACAAAAAATTTAATAAATATGAGAAAAAAAATTGTTGCAGGAAACTGGAAAATGAACTTAAGCTTTACAGAAGCAGAAGATTTACTTTATGAGATAGTAGATCAGTTAGCTAATAAACCTGTGGAAGATAATGTTGATATTATCATATTCCCGCCGGCTCTATATTTGGAATTAGCTTCTGATGCAGCTTTAGATGCTAATATTTATTATGGTGCTCAAAATTGCTCAGAATATGATAACGGAGCCTACACCGGAGAGATAAGTGCCCAAATGTTGAATTCTATGGATGCAACACACGTATTAGTAGGCCACTCCGAGCGAAGAAAATATTTTAATGAAAGCAACCAATCTTTGTATAACAAAATAGACCAAGCTTTATCATATAATATAGTTCCTGTGTATTGTATAGGTGAACAATTAGAAGATAGAGAATTAAACAGACATTTTGATGTGATAAAAGAACAACTTTCAGAAGTAGTTTTTAAATTGTCTGAAGAAGAGTTTTCAAATATTATTATTGCATACGAACCTGTTTGGGCAATAGGTACAGGTAAAACTGCATCTCCTGAACAAGCGCAAGAAATGCATGAATATATACGTAATTTAATAGAAAAAAACTATACTAAGGACATTGCTGATAAAACATATATTTTATATGGAGGTAGCTGTAAACCTAGTAATGCTAAGGAGTTATTTTCTTGTAAAGATGTAGATGGCGGTTTAATTGGTGGGGCATCACTAAAATATTCCGATTTTATTGAATTGATACGAATTGCAGAAACAGTATAAATAGCAGGAATAGCAATAAAGATAGAATAGAGTAGGTTATAAACCTACTCTATTTGTTATTACAACAAGAATTATGAAATATTTAGAGTTAACTTGTAATTTTAGCAATGAAGAATATAGTGATATTTTAGTTGCTTTTTTAGCAGATTTGGATTATGATAGTTTTTATAATCCTGAACCATTAGTGCTAAAAGCCTATATAAAGGAAGAGTTATTTAATGAAAGTTATGTAATAGAATTACAACAAAATTTATCCGGTAATGTAGATTTTCGATATTCTTATAAAATTTGTAAAGAAGAAAATTGGAATAGTGTTTGGGAAAAAAATTATGATCCCGTATTAGTAGATAATAGATGTTACGTTAGAGCTTCATTTCATGAAAAAATGCCAAATGTTGAATTTGATATTGAAATTCAGCCAAAAATGTCATTTGGTACTGCTCATCATGAAACTACATACCAAATTTTATCAGAAGTTCTTAAAATGGACGTAAGTAATAAGTCCTTTTTAGATATGGGATGTGGAACAGGTGTTATTGCCATATTAGCAGCATTAAAAGGAGCCAATGACATTTGGGCAATAGAAAATGATTTATGGGCTTACGAAAATACCTTAGAAAATGTAAAACGTAATAAAGTAGACTTTATTAAAGTTTTTCATGGTGATGCTTCTTTATTAAAGGATAAAAAATTTGACATAATAATAGCTAACATTAATAGAAATATTTTATTAAATGACATGGAAAAATACGTTCATGTTTTACAAAAACATGGCATACTAATCCTAAGTGGTTTTTACGAACAAGATATAGATAAAATAAGCTGTAAAGCTAATGAATTAGGATTAAGCTTTAACTCGTCAAGAACCAAAAATAAATGGGCTGTAGTTAATCTTTTAAATACTCATCCTTCCAAATAGGATCGGTTAATTCATGTAATTCTTTATCGTAATTTGTTAGTCTATCATAATATTCTTTGCTTTTGATTATTTCTTCAGCAATAGAATCTTCTCCCTTTATACCATCTGTCCTTACATTATTGTAGAAATGATCATAATGATCTCTAAAGGAACAAGGCATTAGCATATTACCTTTGCTGTTATCTTGTTTATATTTTTCTTGCCATTCTCTACCACGGGTCATAAAATCAGACTTTAAGGCATCTTCTATAGTTTTATCATTTTTGTATAAATCATATACATTATCTACGCTAAATGGGATAAATACACATGGCATAATATTGCCATTCCAATCTATATAAAAATAACCATTATTTCCACCGTAAGCGATGCAACCTGATGTTAACATACCACTATTCCAAAAATCGGCAATACAATATTTGTTTTCAGTTAATTGTTTTTCCCAAACTCTGTATAATTTCAATCTATCTTCAGGAGTTACCATTGCTTCAAACGTATCGTTTCCACGACCAATTGGTAAAAATTGGAATTGCCACATATAAGTAACACGTTGTTCATCAAAATAAAATTTGTAGAAATCATCACTTAGCAATTCATCTATATTTTTACTAGTAGCAGTAACGGAAATACCAAAAGGAACACCAATATTTCTTAAGTTTTCAAAAGCTTTTAAAATTTGTTTATAAACACCTTTTCCTCTTCTATTATCGGTGTTTTCCTCTAAACCTTCCACAGAAATAGCAGGTGTAACATTTTTTAATTCCCTTAATCTTTCAGCATTTTCTTTATTAATTAAGGTTCCATTAGTATACATTAAAAAGTAAATGTTATTATACTTTTCAAATAAATCGAAAATAGTTTTACCATTTTCATCTTTATATAGTAAAGGCTCACCACCACTAATAGTAATAAATCTAACACCAAAATTATTTATTACTTCATCACAAATCTTTTCTACAATTTCGAAAGGTAGAGTGTTGGATTTTCTATTACTGGAATTTGCATAACAACCTGTACATTGTAAATTGCAATATTGAGATGGAGACAATACCAAAAAATTTGGAGCATGAAAGTTATTTCGTTCATAAAATGAATCTTTTGCAATCTTCATTTTATTGTCTTCTTTTAAGAAAGATTCTTTAATTAAAGTATTGGCGATATGATTTAGAATCTCTTTAGAGAAGTAACCCTTCTTAACATTTTCTAATGACCTATGTAACATAGCACTTACATATTCATATTTTTTTTGTTGAACATTTAATAATTTATCAGGTTTTCTATTTGTAACAACTTCTTTATATAAGAATTTGTCCATTTTGTTAAGAAGAATTCTATTCCCAACTTTAGAATCAGAATATTTAATAACATTATTAATAAAGTCTAAATTATTCATAATTATTTTTTTTAGTTAAATTTAAATTAGTAAAAAACTAAAATATGCAAAAAACGTGCAATTTGAACATTTAGAAGTTCAATAAATTATGTAATTTAGTAAAAATATTATATTTATTGCTAAATACTAAAATATTCTTTATAAATTTGCAAGAATGGAAAATAATATTCTTTACGAAGATAACCATATTATAGTTATAGAAAAATTGCCCGGAGATATTGTTCAAGGAGATAAAACAGGTGATTTATCCTTATTAGATGAAATAAAGAATTTTTTAAAGATAAAGTACAATAAACCGGGGAATGTTTACTTAGGATTAGTTCATAGGATAGATCGTCCTGTGGGAGGAGTATTAATTTATGCCAAAACATCGAAAGCCGCATCTAGATTATCCAAATTAATGCAAACAGATGATGTAAAGAAAACTTATTTAGCTGTAACTTATAAGAAACCATCCCAAGATAGTGGAACTTTAATTCATTATTTGTACAAAAACGAAAAGCAAAATAAATCTTATGCTTTAGATGAACATTCATCTACAAAAATAATCAATCAAAAAAAAGCAAAAAAAGCGATATTAAATTATAAATACATTGGTAGCAGTTTAAGGTACCATTTATTGGAAATAGATTTAATTACGGGGCGCCATCATCAAATCAGATGTCAATTGGCATCTATTGGATGTGTAATAAAAGGAGATTTAAAATATGGAGCACCTCGATCAAATGAAGATGCTTCAATAAGTTTGTGGGCAAATAAACTAGAATTTAAGCATCCAGTAAAAAACGAGATAATAAAAATCAAATCAACTCCAAAATTTTATGGTCTTGAATTACAAGATTTTAAGTAGCTATTTTGAGTTTTTTAGAACATTGGTATAATCGATAGGATTTTCCGCATTAAAAATAGCACTTCCGGCAACTAAAGCGTCAGCACCGCATTCTACCAATTTAGGTGCATTATTAATGTTAACACCACCATCTACTTCTATTAAGCTCTTAGAATTAGTTTTTAAAATTAACTCTTTTAATTGGGAAATTTTTTTGTAAGTATTTTCAATAAACTTTTGTCCGCCGAATCCCGGGTTTACAGACATTAGTAATACTAAGTCTACATCTTTAATAATATCTTCTAATGTGCTTACTGGGGTTGATGGATTTAAAACAACTCCTGCTTTTACATTATTTTCTTTTATTTGATAGATAGTTCTGTGTAAATGAATGCAAGCCTCTTGATGAATAGTAATAATATCTGCACCTACTTCGCAAAACGATGCTATAAAACGTTCCGGTTGCACTATCATTAAGTGAACGTCTAAAGGTTTTTGTGCATGTTTTTTTATATGTTTTATTATAGGTTGCCCAAATGAGATATTAGGAACGAAAAGTCCATCCATAACATCAACATGAAACCAATCGGCTTTACTTTTGTTTATTGTTTCTATATTACTTTGCAAATTCCCAAAATCTGCAGATAAAAGCGACGGAGCAACAATAATATTTTTGTTCATGTTAATTTTATTCTTCATCAGTTAAATATCCTAAAATACCAAGCATGTCTTCTACATTTTGTTCATGACGATACATATAATCAAAAAAGTTTCCTTTCTCGTCTCTATCAATTATTACGTGTTTTGGAGATGGTATTAAACAGTGTTTAATCCCTCCATAACCGCTAATAGAATCTTGATATGCTCCAGTGTGGAAGAATCCTAAATATAAAGGTTCCAGATCATTACTTGGAACATCCGGTAAAAGTAATTGTTGGTTAAAGTCTTCAGAATTGTAATAATCGGAATGGTCGCAACTAATACCCCCAATATTAATTTTAGTATATGGGTTAAACCATTTATTAATGGGTAATAAGATAAACTTTTCATTTAATGACCAAGCATCCGGTATAGTATTCATCAAACTATTGTCTACTATATACCATTTTTCGTTATCGTTTTGTTGTTTAACATCTATTACTTTAAAAATAATAGCACCACTTTCACCAACAGTAAATTTGCCAAACTCTGTGAATATGTGAGGTTCCTCTATATTTTCATTTACGCAAACTTCTTTAATGTTTTGAACAATTTCGCGAATAATATATTCGTAATCGTATTCAAATCCCAGATGATTACGAATAGGGAATCCTCCACCTAAATTAAAAGAATCTAATTGAGGGCATTCCTTTTTTAGCTCAGCATATAATGATAAAGCTTTATTAAATACTCCCCAATAGTATAAATTATCTCTAATACCGGAGTCCACAAAAAAGTGAAGCATTTTAAATTCAATATTATCTTTTCCTTTAATTTTGTTTCTAAAAACATTAACTATTTCTTTGTTTGGAATTCCCAGCCTCGAAGTGTAATATGCCGATTGCGGTTCTTCTTCTATTGCCATGCGCATACCAATCTTAACTTTTTGATTCCCTGCTAATGCTAAAATCCTATCTAATTCGTTTTCACTATCTAAAACTATAATACTATTTTTAAAACCTAATTTTCTTAAATTTAATATCTTCTTTAAATATTCATCAGTTTTATATCCGTTATGAATAATAATTTTGTTTTTAGATAATTCCCCTTTATTATGAAGGTTTAAAATCAAATCGATATCAAATGATGAAGAAGTTTCTAAATGTACATCATGTTTTAAAGCTTCACTAATAACATGATAAAAGTGACTGCATTTTGTACAATAGCAAAACTGGTATTTTCCCGAATAATTATAACTATTAATAGCTCTATTAAACAAGTTTTTCGCCTTTTTTATTTGTTCACCAATTTTAGGTAAATAAACTAAACGGAAAGGTGTTCCATATTTTTCAATTAAATATTGCAATGAAATACCATGAAATGTAAGATAATCGCTACGTAAATCAAACCCTTCTTGAGGAAAATAATAAGTTTGTTCAATTAAATTAAAATAGGATGCATTCATTCTCAAACATATATATTAAATTTAAAAACACTTGCAAATATACATGAATTTATTTAATCTAACAAGTAGTTAAGCTCATTACAAATAATAATTAATTTTTTGTAGTTTATTTTCTATAAATGCCTATTTTTATATATCTTTGAAATCTAAATTAAAATTAATATATTATGAAAAAATTTTTGGTTTTATTAATTAGTAGTTTTACTATATTATTATTTTCCTGTCAATCTAAAAATACAATATCTGGGAAAATAGAAGGTTTAGAGAATGCTCAGTTATCCTTAGTAGCTTTACAAGATGGTGATAACGTTACATTGGAGACGATTACATCTACAGATGGAAGTTTTTCCTTTAAAAATAATTATGATAGTATTTTTTATGCTGCAATTTCATTTGAAGAAAAGCCTCTAGTAGCTTTTTTCGTAGAAAAAGGCAATATAATCATAAAGAGTGATATAAATAATCCGGGGGAATTATCTGTTGTAGGAAGTGTAATTACAGATAATTATACTAACTTCAATGAAAAATACTATACTAAAGAAATTGATATGTATAGTACTTATAATCAAATTAGAATTTTAAATTCCGATCCGAATAATCTAAATCAGAGTGTTATAGATAGCTTATCCACAGAATTAGATAATTTAGAAGAAGAAATGAATCAACTAATTAGAGAATATATTAAAGAAAATAAAAATAACATCTCAGGACCATTAGTAACTTATCAATATAATTATCTATTAACAGAAGAATTATTTGAAATAAATGAGTTATTTGAAGAAGATGCTAAGAAAGGTTATTATTATAGGAAATTATCTGAATTGCTTAGTAGATTGGAAAATATTCAAATAGGTAAACCCTACATAGATTTTGAAATGTTAACACCTGATAGTATTCCTCAAAAAATCTCGGATTATGTAGGAAATGGATATTTATTAGTTGACTTTTGGGCATCGTGGTGTGGTCCGTGTAGACAAGAAAATCCATATGTTGTAGATGTTTATCAAAAATATCACAAACATGGTTTCGACATTGTTGGTGTTTCCTTTGATTCTGATAAAGAAAGTTGGATTAAGGCAATAAAAGATGATAATTTGACATGGCACCATATTTCAGAATTAAATAAATGGGATAACATTGCAGCAGATTTATATGTAGTTAAAGCTATTCCATCTAATGTTTTATTAGATAAAGATGGAATTATTGTTGCGAGAAACTTAAGAGGTGAAGATTTAGACAATTTCTTAAGTAACGTATATTTAGATTAACTTTAAATAAAGGTTTAATAAAAGTAATTTTTTTAATTTTTGTGATATTTAAATAAATAGCAAAATTAAAATAATAAAATGAAGAATTTAATAAAAATTAAGTATAGTTTACAGATAATTAATGAGTTAGCGGAAAAAATAATAGCTGAGCAAGAAATAAGTCTATTAGAGATAGATGTCCTAAAAGAAAAATTAATAGAGTTTTATTCTGATATATTGTATTTTGAAAAAAATACTGATCAGTATAAGCAAATAATGCAATCCGGTGGTTTTATGTCTAATGTTTCTGAAAATTCAGATTCTTTTGAGAATTATTCAAAAGAAGAAACAACTTTAGATGAAAAAAGTACTAATGACGAAAAACCTAAAGAAGAAGTATTAGATAATCAAACCTCCAATGATTTAGGTAATGCAGATATTGAAAAAGAAAGTTCCGATAATGATTTAGAAGAAACAGAATCTGATAGTCATATTATTACTTCTGTTGAAGAAATGGAAGTTCTCAGTTCAGGTGCTAATGTAAACAATTTAGAAAATGTTAGTAAATCAGATATCATAGACAATAATATTGAAATAGAGGAAGATGTAGAATCGTATAAAATATTTACAGAAGATTCATATGAAAATATTGATGGTGATATTTCTGATATGGGTAAAAAAGATACTACCGTTGCAGAAAAACTAACTATTGTAAGTTCTACTTTACATGAAAATCTAGCTGCTATGGAACAAAATACAAATAATAAATCTGAAACTGTGGCTGATAAGATTAGATTAGAAAAAATTACTGATATTAAATCTGCAATTGGAATAAACGATAAATTTTATTTTATTAATAGACTGTTTGATGGTGATGTAAAGTTTTATAATGAAACAGTAGATAAGTTCAATAATTTTAATTCTATAAATGATGCAAAAATTTTATTGCAACTATTAATAAATAAATATAATTGGGATTTTAACGATGAAGCTTATAAAAAGTTTGAAGACATTGTAGAAAAAAAGTTCGAAGTATGATGTTAAAATGCAATAAAATTAAGAAGATTTGTCTTATACTAATTTCTATGTTGTTATCCATAGTATCATATACTCAGGATATGCAATATATGGAAAAGATAATAGACAAATTAAGTTCCGATGAAATGGCAGGAAGAGCATATAGTTGCAAAGGAGGGAAAAAAGCATCTAATTTTATTGCAAATGAACTTAAAAAATTAAAAGTTTCATCAATAGAGAAATCTTATTTTCAAAATTATTCTTATTCAACTACAGATTTTAGAAAGACACCCGAGTTATATGTAGATGGCAATAAGTTAAAGCCTGCCGTAGATTTTTATGTAACTCGTCAATCATTGTTTGTAAAAGGTACATTTAATATTTTTCCTCTTTTAAATGATTCTGTTTACACGGAATTATCCCACATGAATCTGATGTTAAAAGGAGATAAAAGTAAAGTTGTATTAACTGATAGTTTTCATAACGAATTAAAAAATTTAGGTTATATGACTTTTGCCGGTACAATTTTTAAAACCGATAATGAAAAATTGTATTGGGAAATGCCCAAAGATGAAACCATATTAAATACTTTTACTATTGTAACTAATAGTGATCTAATAAATGAAAATTCAAAACAAATAGATCTTAGAATTAATAATAGAAAAGTTTTTAATTTTAAAACTAGAAATGTAATAGGAGTAATACCATCTAATATCAATTCCGATAGATATTTAATGGTAGGTGCTCATTATGATCACTTAGGAAAGTTTGGTGATATTACTTTACCCGGAGCAAATGATAATGCTAGCGGAGTAGCTACGATTTTAACGCTAATAAAACACCTCTATGAAAACAAAACCAATATAACATTTAATCATAATTTGATTTTTGTTTTCTTTTCAGGTAAAGAGGCAGGGTTAAAAGGTTCTTTATACTTTGCTAATAATCCTCCTATAGAATTAGATAAAATAGATTTTTTTATCAATTTAGATGCTGTTGGAGGTAATAGTGAAGGTATTACTATTGTACAGGGGACTGAATACCCCCTACTAATGGAAAAGGTAAAGGAAATTAATTCAGAGAAAGAATATTTCTCAAAAATAGATTTTGAAGGAAAATCTTACGATAGCGATCATGCCCCTTTATTTGCAAAAGGAGTGCCTGCCGTATTAATTCACACAAATGGAAGCGATTCAACTGAGTATCATAATATATATGATACTTCTGAAAAAATTAAATTAAATAAAGGGAAAGAGTTAATACGATTCTTAACAGATTTTTTATTAATATTAGATGCAAAATAATATGTCGAAGTTAGTGCTTGTTCCAACTCCCATAGGTAATTTGGAGGATATTACTATACGAAGTATTAATACGTTAAAAAATGCAAATTTAATTTTGGCTGAAGATACCAGAACATCCTGGAGGTTGTTAAAACATTACGATATAAATGTGCAAATGCAAGCATTTCATCAACATAACGAACATCAAATTCTACAAAGTATTATAGATAAGATTAAAATTTTAGATTTAGTGTGTTTAATTACAGATGCAGGCACACCCGGAATATCAGATCCCGGATTTTTATTAGTTAGAGAATGTATTAAAAACGATATTGAAGTAGAATGTTTACCAGGCGCTACTGCCTTAATTCCAGCCTTAGTTTGTTCGGGATTAGCTAGTGAAAAATTTATTTTTGAAGGCTTTTTACCTCATAAAAAAGGTAGGCAACAACGCTTAAATGCTCTAAAAAATAATGATTATACATTTGTTTTATATGAATCTCCATACAGATTATATAAAACATTAAGTCAGTTACAAGAAGTTTTAGGGGGTGATAGAGAAGCTGTAGTAGCTAGAGAACTCACTAAAATGTATGAAGAGTATAGAAGAGGTACTTTAAACGAACTTTGTAGTTTTTATAAAGATACTGTAATTAAAGGAGAAATAGTAATAATAGTAAAAGGAAAGAATAATTTATGAAAAAAATAATTAAATATTTTGTGTTTGCATTTTGTGTCTTCATAGTGTTTTCATGCAAAAACAAAAAAGAGGAAGGCTATCATATTTACGGCAAAATTAATGGATTGGAAAACACTAAAATATCATTAGTAGAAATTCAAAAAGAAGGAACAGTTTTAATAGATGAGACTATATTAAAAAATGGTAAATTTGAATTTAAAGGGGAAACAGATGCCCCATTTTTTGCAGGTTTAGCACTTGCAGATCAAAAACCATTTGTTAATTTTTTTGTTTTAAATGAAGAAATTTATATAGAAGGACAAAATAATATTAATGAAAGCTATAAGGTTTATGGTTCTGAAGAAAATGATTTGTATTTTGGTTTTATGAGCAAGTTAGATTCCTTAGTAGATTACCAAAAACTTTTATACACATATTATCAGGATGCCCAATTAAAAAAAGATGTAGAAAAAATGGCAATAATTCAAGAAAAATATGATGCTACGGAAGAAAACATAAAAAGTACTATCATAAACTTTGGGTATGAAAACAATAATTCTATAGTTACTCCTTTTATTGTTCACAGATTTTCTTATTTGGTGTCTGATGAGATATTAGCTATTTTTGATAACTTTGGGTCAAATGCAAGGGTAGGTTATGCATATGAATCTTTAGAACAATATGTTGATAGATATAAAAAAGTACAAATAGGCAATAAGTTTTCAGATTTTTCTATGCAAACTAGTAACGGTAAAATAGAAAGTTTATCGGATTATATAAATGGAAATTATTCTATACTTGTTTTTTGGGCCTCTTGGTGTGCTGCATGTAGTGTAGATTGTCCTATTTTTGTCGATATTTACAATAAGTACAAAAAGTATGGATTAGAGGTGATAGGAATTTCCTTAGATAACAATTTAGAAGAAATGCTAGAAGGAATAAGAAGATATAATTTAAATTTTGTACAGTTTTCAGACTTAAAAAGTTGGCAAAGTGAAGCGGCAGAATTATATTGTGTTAAATCTTTAGCATTTAATTATTTAATAGATCCTAATGGAATTATTATTGGGCGCCAAATGTCGTTGCCTGACTTGGAAAACTTATTAGATTCTGTATATTTAAAGAAAAATTAAAGTAGTTATATATTTTTATCTATTCTATAGATCTGATTAAAAAAAAACACTATCTTTGCAAAAAATAAATAAATGGGTAATATTGTAGACATTTTTGCTGGTCGTGCTACAGCAGAATTGGGGGAAAAAATAGCGGAAGCATATAATACTAAATTAGGTGAAGTTTCTGTAAATGTTTTCTCGGATGGAGAATTTCGTACTTCTTTTGAACAAAGTATTAGAGGACACTCTGTTTATTTAGTTCAATCTACCTTTCCACCTGCAGATAATTTAATGGAATTACTTATGTTAGTGGATGCTGCTAAAAGAGCTTCTGCAAAACATGTAATTGCGGTAGTACCTTATTTTGGATTTGCTAGGCAAGACAGAAAAGATAAACCCAGAGTTCCAATTACATCTAAATTGGTTGCAAACTTATTAGTTGCTTCAGGTTTAGAAAGATTAGTAACCTTAGACTTACATGCAGATCAAATTCAAGGTTTTTTTGATATTCCTGTAGATCATTTATATGCATCTTCCGTTTTTGTTCCAATTTTACAAAAATTAAATATTAAAAATCTTACATTTGCATCACCTGATGCAGGAGGAACAAAAAGAGCAGCCTCCTATGCAAAGGCATTCGAAACAGATTTTGTTATGTGTTACAAACAAAGATCTAAACCTAACCAGATAGAAAACATGTCATTAATAGGCAGTGTAAAAGGTAAGAATGTTGTTTTGTTGGATGATATGATAGATACTGCTGGATCTATTACTAAAGCTGCTGAACTCATGATGAAAGAAGGTGCAGAAAGTGTTATTGGTTGTGCTTCACATGCTGTTCTATCAGGTAATGCATACGAAAGAATCAATAATTCTGTATTCAAAAAAGTGTATGTAACTGATTCTATCCCCTTAAAACAAAAAACTGACAAAATTGAAGTAGTTTCTATTGCAGGGTTGTTTGCAGAAGCTATAGATAAAATTCAAAATAGAGAATCGATAAGTTCGTTATTCGAGTTTTAATAATATTAATTAACAAATAATTTAATAAAAGTATGAAAAGTATCTCATTGAGTGGTTCTGCAAGACAGAACGTAGGGAAAAAAGATGCTAAGTTAGCTAGGAAACAAGGTTTAGTGCCTTGTGTAATTTATGGTGCAGAAGAGCACAAAAACATTTTAATAGAAGAAAAATATTTAAATAAATGTGTCTTTACTCCGGATATTTATTTAATTAGAATTGATGTAGATGGTGTTGAGTATATTGCCGTAATCAAAGATCTTCAATTTCATCCGGTAACAGATACAATTTTACACGTAGACTTTTACGAAGTTACTAAAGGTAAACCATTTATCGTTAGAATTCCTGTTCGTTTACATGGCACTGCAAAAGGTGTTTTATCCGGCGGTATTTTAAATTTTTCGATGCGAAAATTAAAATTAAAAGGTTTATTTGTTGATATTCCGGATGATATTGAAATAGATATTTCTGAAGTAGACTTTGGTAAACCAATTTATGTTGGAGATATTAAAATACCTAATGTTGAAATTTTAGATGATGCAAATGAAATAATAGTCGATGTAATTCAACCTAGAGTTTTAGAGTTATCGGTAGAAGAAGGTGAACAAGAAGAGGGTGAAGAAGGCGCAGAAGGCGATGAAAACACCGAAAAAGATAATAATGAATAAAAAAAATTAAAAATTGTTAATAAGTTTTTTATTATAATAATTTTTTATCTTGTAAACCGTTATATTTGCATAAACTAAATTACTATGCTTAAACTAAATAGATTATTTTTAATAATTATTATTAATTTTTTATTTATTTTTATCGTTAAGTCGCAAGTTAATAGTAATATTATTGCTGATTTAGCAAGTAGTGGTGTAGCTGCTTTAGATACCTTAGATACTAACGAACAATATAAAAAAATAGTCCTTTTTGATGATGATACCTGGGAGTTAATAGAATTTGATAAAACATATTTTGAAGCAGAAATATTTAATTTTGAGTGGAATCAAGATAAAATTCATGCTTATGAAGATGTAAAAATTTCATCACTTCCGGAAATAATCAATATTTATTTAGCAGATTCTGTAAATAGATACCACTATCCATATGTGGGTGAAGTTCGTTCTAAATATGGATATAGATGGAGACGCCCTCATAAAGGAGTTGATATTGCGTTAAATACTGGGGATACTGTTTATGCAGCATTTTCAGGTAAAATCAGAGTTTCTAAAACTACTCGATACACTGGAGGATATGGTAATTTAGTTGTTATTCGTCATTTAAATGGGTTGGAAACTTATTATGGTCATCTTTCCAAATTATTAGTAAAACAAGATGATATTGTGGAAGCAGGTGATCCAATAGGTTTAGGTGGCAGTACGGGAAGAAGTACAGGTCCTCATTTACATTTCGAGACAAGATATCAAGGTAAAGCTTTCGATCCTGAAAGAATTTTTGACTTTTCAACAGGAGAAATAAGAGATTCCATATTAGTCTTAAAAAAACATTATTTTAATATTTATTCAAAATACGGTCAAACAGATGCTCAATCTCAAGCTGCAAGTTCGAGACAATTTTATACTATCAAAAGTGGTGATACATTATCTAAAATTGCTAGTAATCATGGAACTTCAGTGAATGCATTGTGCAGATTAAATGGATATTCTCCTAAAAAAGTTCTTAGAGTAGGGAGTAGAATAAGAGTTAGGTAATAATAACTGTTGATTGATTTTAATTAGTTAGTATAAAAATGAAGGGTGGCATTATTTGTCCCCCTTTTTATTTTCAAGTTTTTAAGCCCATGGAGTTTGAGGAATGAGTTTGTACATACTTTTTTGGGATACTATCATAAAAAAAGCCTTCTATATATTTAGAAGGCTTCTTATAAAATTCTTTTTAAATATTTTTAATTTTACATTTCGTTTATTAATTCATCCGGAATTTCTAAATTGTGAAAAACATTTACAACGTCATCATCATCTTCTAACATATCTACTAACTTTAAAACTGTTCTTGCTTCTTCAACATTTAAAGTTTCAGTATTATTAGGAATTCGTTCTATTTCGGCGCTGATAGGTTCTATATTTAACTCATCTAATTTAGACATCATACTTCCATAATCTTCAAATGAAGTTGTAATAGTAACTTCGTTCTCTTCAATTTCGTATTCTTCTGCACCTGCGTCTATAATTTCCAGTTCTATATCATCGTTAAAATCTTCTTTTTTAATAACAAATATAGCCTTTCTATCAAACAAATAAGATAAAGATCCATTTTTACCTAAACTGCCGTTAAACTTATTAAATACAGATCTAACATTAGATACTGTACGTTGAATGTTATCAGTAGTGCAATCTACAAATACAGCTATTCCGTGAGGAGCATAACCTTCGTAAGAAACTTCTTCATAATTACTGGAGTTTTTATCGTTTCCCTTATTAATCGCTCTAGTTATATTGTCTTTAGGCATACTAACGCCTTTAGCATTGGCTATTGCTAATCTGAGCCTGGGATTTGATTCAGGATCAGCTCCACCTTCTTTAACTGCTACTGTGATTTCCTTAATAATTTTAGAGAACATTTTAGATCTTTTAGCATCATTTGCTCCCTTTTTTCTTTTTATTGTTGACCATTTACTGTGACCTGACATATAATTAATTTTTTTTAAATTAAAGTTATAAAAAATTAAGCTTGACCTGTAGGTCCGCTAAAAGGAATAGAAAAAGTTTGTTTATTATCTTTTTCTTCTACCTTTCCATAAACTGATTCGTATTTTTTTAAATTCTCATTTAAAGCATTCATTAATCTTTTTGCATGTTGAGGTGTTAATACAATTCTAGATTTAACTTTTGCTTTAGGCATTCCCGGTAATATTTTAATAAAGTCTATAATAAATTCAGCATTAGAATGAGTAATTACAGCTAAATTAGAATATATACCTTCAGCCATTTCATCGCTTAATTCGATATTTATTTTATTATCGTTTTTTATATCCATCGTTTATTTACTTATAAGATTGTTCTAATTCTTCTACTTCATCTTTAGATGTAACTATTAGGTTGGAGTATTTTCTTAAACCGGTACCGGCAGGAATTTTACCACCCACTATTACATTTTCCTTTAGTCCTAATAAATAGTCGGATTTTGCTCTTATAGATGCATCAGTTAATACCCTTGTAGTTTCTTGGAAAGATGCAGCTGAAATCCAACTATCCGTTTGTAATGAAGCTTTTGTAATACCTTGCAATACTTGTTTTGCAGTTGCGGGTCTAGCTATTCTAGATTGCATAATTTTTTTATCTCTACGTTTTAATAGAGAATTTTCTTCTCTAAATGCTCTAGTGCTTAAGATTTGACCTTCTTCATAATTTTCGGAATCTCCTTTATCTTCTATGTAATGTCTACCGAAGATCCAGTCATTTTCTTCATTAAATTCCGGTTTATTAACTAAATCTCCTTCTAAGAACTTTGTATCACCAGGATCTAAAATCTCGACTTTACGCATCATCTGACGAACAATAACTTCGAAGTGTTTGTCGTTTATTTTAACATTTTGTAAACGATAAACTTCTTGGATTTCATTTACTAAGTATTCTTGAACTTTTGTAGGCCCCTTAATAGCTAAGATATCCGCAGGTGTCATAATACCTTCTGATAATGATGTTCCGGCCTTAACATAATCGTTTTCTTGTACTAAAATTTGTTTTGAGGTAGGTATTAAATATTTTTTAACCTCACCTGTTTTAGATGTAACTATAATTTCACGATTTCCACGTTTAGTTTTGGAACTCAATGAAACTATACCATCAATTTCAGAAACAACTGCAGGATCTGAAGGATTACGAGCTTCAAATAATTCTGTAACTCTAGGTAAACCTCCGGTGATATCACCAGATTTTCCTATCTTCTTAGGTATCTTAACTAAGATATCTCCAGCTTTAACCTTAGCACCATTTTCTACCATAATACGTGCACCTATTGGTAAGTCAAAGCTTTTTAATATTTCATCTTTAGAATTTACTATGTTAATCATAGGAGCTTTTAGTTTTTGTTTGCTCTCCATGATAATCATATCTGTAAATCCTGTTTGTTCGTCAGTTTCTGAACGATAAGTAACACCTTCTATAACAGATTCGAAACTAATTTTTCCGGAAACGTCAGTGATAATGCTAGAGTTATATTCATCCCATTCACAAATTAAATCGTTTCTAGAAACTTTAGAATTTGGTTCACAATATAATTTTGCGCCATATGGAATATGTGCAGTTGTTAAGGAAATTCCTGTTTTTTCGTTAACAATTCTCATTTCAGCATAACGACCTATAACAACATTGTATTTAGAACCATCTTCAGATTTATATGGTATATATCTTAATTCATCTATTTCTAAAATTCCATCATATTTTGCCCTAATAGATGCTTCAGCACCAATTGTACTAGCAATACCTCCAACGTGGAATGTTCTTAAAGTTAACTGAGTACCAGGTTCCCCAATAGATTGTGCAGCAATTACTCCAACTGCTTCACCTCGCTGAACCATCTTAGAAGTAGCTAAGTTTCGACCATAACATTTAGCACAAACACCATGTTTAGATTCGCAAGTTAAAACTGAGCGAATTTCAACACTTTCTATGCCTGCTTCTTCGATAGCTATTGCATATTTCTCAGTTATTTCTTCGTTAGATTTAATAATAACATCTCCTGTATTAGGATTATAAATATCATGTAAAGCAACACGTCCTAATATTCTGTCAGAAAGTTTTTCTATTACATTTTCGTTTTTCTTATATGCAGTAACAGTTAAACCTCTTAAAGTTCCACAATCTTCTTCTACAATAATAGCGTCTTGTGCAACATCAACCAATCTACGAGTTAAATAACCTGCGTCAGCTGTTTTTAAAGCTGTATCTGCCAACCCCTTACGAGCACCGTGCGATGAGATAAAGTATTCCAATACAGATAATCCTTCTTTAAAGTTTGCTAAAATTGGGTTTTCAATAATTTCTCCTCCACTTCTGGTAGACTTTTGAGGTTTTTGCATCAATCCTCTTAAGCCGGCTAACTGACGGATTTGGTCTTTAGAACCTCTAGCTCCTGATTCTATCATCATCCATACTGGGTTGAAGCCCTGTCTGTCCGAAGATATAGTTTTAACAAGTTCGTTAGTAATTTTAGTAGTTACTTTACCCCAAACGTCAATAACTTTATTATAACGCTCGTTGTTAGTAATTAAACCATTATTATAATCAGACCAAATTAAATCAACTTCTTCATTTGCCTCGTCTATGATTTCTTGTTTTCTTTCAGGAATTGTAATATCATTTAAATTAAACGATAAACCACCTTTGAAAGATAATTTATATCCTAATTCTTTAATATCGTCTAAGAATTCAGCTGTTCTAGATGTACCTACCTTTTTAAGTACTTCGCCAATAATATCTCTAATTTGTTTTTTAGTTAATAAAGAGTTTACAAAACCGAATTCTTTTGGCATTACTTCATTGAATAAAACTCTCCCAACAGTAGTGTCAATAATTTCGTATTTTTTTGTTTCTACATTAAATATACGAACTTTAATGCATGCATGTAAATCTGCACGTTTTTCATTATATGCAATAATTACTTCTTCAGGTGATGAGAAAATAAAACCTTCTCCTTTAACTTTTTCTTCAGGAGTACTTCTTTTTTCCTTTGTCATATAATATAATCCCAACACCATATCTTGTGATGGTACTGTGATAGGAGCACCATTTGCTGGGTTTAATATATTATGCGATGCTAACATTAATAATTGTGCTTCCATAATTGCAGCATTACCTAAAGGTACGTGAACTGCCATTTGGTCGCCGTCAAAGTCAGCATTAAAAGCTGTACATGCAAGAGGGTGTAATTGAATTGCTTTTCCTTCAATTAATTTAGGTTGAAAAGCTTGAATGCCCAAACGGTGTAGGGTAGGAGCACGGTTTAATAATATTGGGTGTCCTTTTAGTATATTCTCTAAAATATCCCATACTACAGGATCTTTTCTATCAACTATCTTTTTAGCAGATTTTACTGTTTTTACAATACCTCTTTCTATCAGTTTTCTAATAATAAAAGGTTTGTATAATTCAGATGCCATCTCTTTAGGTAATCCACATTCATTTAATTTTAATTCAGGACCAACAACAATTACAGAACGTCCGGAATAGTCAACACGCTTACCTAACAAGTTTTGACGGAACCTTCCTTGTTTTCCTTTTAAGCTATCACTTAACGATTTTAATGCATTAGCTGTATCTGTTCTCGAAGTAGATTTTTTTCTTGAGTTATCTAATAATGAATCAACTGCTTCTTGTAACATACGTTTTTCGTTACGCATTATTACATCAGGAGCTTTTATTTCGATTAATCTTTTTAATCTATTATTCCTTATAATAACTCTTCTGTATAAATCATTTAAATCTGATGTAGCAAATCTACCTCCATCTAAAGGCACTAAAGGTCTTAATTCAGGTGGAATTACCGGGACAATTTTAATAATCATCCATTCAGGTCTATTTTCTATCCTAGTATTAGCATCCCTGAAAGCTTCGAAAACATTTAATCGTTTTAGAGCATCTGCTTTACGTTGTTGTGATGTTTCAGTATTTGCTTTATGACGCAATTTGTGAGCTTCAGCATCTAAGTCTATCTGACTTAATAAAATATAAATAGCTTCAGCACCCATTTTAGCCAAAAATTTCTCAGGATCATTATCATTTAGATATTGATTTTCTGGAGGAAGTTGATTAATAATATTGTAATATTCATCCTCTGTAATTAGATCCATTTTTTGACTACCATTAATTGGCTCACCTTCTTCATTTTTAAGTTCAGCTGCAGGACCTGGATTAATAACGATATACTTTTCGTAGTAAATTACGCTATTTAATTTTTTAGTTTGCATTCCTAATAATGCACCTATTCTATTTGGGATTGATCTAAAATACCAAATATGTGCAACAGGTATAACTAATTCGATATGTCCTGTTCTTTCCCTTCTTACCTTTTTTTCTGTTACTTCTACTCCACATCTATCGCAAACAATACCTTTATATCGAATTCTTTTATATTTTCCGCAATGACATTCCCAGTCTTTTACAGGACCAAAAATTCTTTCACAGAATAAACCATCTGGTTCTGGTTTATAAGTACGATAGTTTATTGTTTCCGGTTTGGTAACTTCGCCGTAAGAGCGTTCTAAAATTGCTTCAGGAGAGGTTAAACTAATCGTAATTGATTTAAACTCTTTTGTATTTTTATTTTCTTTATTATAAGCCATTTTATATCGTTAAGTGCTATTTATTATTATTCAAAAGTAATTTCTAATCCTAGACATCTTAATTCATGTACCAATACATTAAAAGATTCCGGTAATCCAGGTTTAGGCATAACATCACCTTTTACAATTGCTTCGTATGCCTTAGCTCTACCTTGAACATCGTCTGATTTTAAAGTAAGTATTTCTTGTAAGATATTAGATGCGCCAAATGCTTCTAATGCCCATACTTCCATTTCTCCAAAACGTTGTCCACCAAATTGTGCTTTCCCACCTAATGGTTGTTGAGTAATCATTGAGTAAGGACCAATAGAACGAGCGTGCATTTTATCTTCTACCATGTGGTGTAGTTTCATCATATAGATGTAACCTACAGTTACTTTTTGGTCGAATCTTTCACCGGTTCCGCCATCATATAAATAAACTTGGCCGCTATCCGGTAAATTAGCTTGTTTAATATATGCATTTACTTCATCTATATCTGCACCATCAAAAATTGGAGTTGCGAATTTTAATCCTAATTCTTTACCTGCCCAACCTAAAACTGTTTCATAAATTTGTCCTAAGTTCATACGAGAAGGTACACCTAATGGATTTAAAACTATATCAATAGGAGTTCCATCTTCTAAGAATGGCATATCTTCTTCTCTTACAATTTTTGACACAATACCCTTGTTACCGTGGCGTCCTGCCATTTTATCACCAACTTTTAATTTACGTTTTTTAGCAACATAAACTTTTGCAAGTTGAACAATATCTGTAGGTAATTCGTCACCTACCGAAGCAACAAATTTCTCTCTATTAAACTTACCTAAGATTTCTTTGTATTTACTATTATAGTTATAAACTAATTTAGCTATTAAATCGTTTTTTTCGTTGTCGCTAGTCCAACCATTTGGATTAACGCAAGTATAATCTATTGAAGATAAGTTTTTAACGTTAAATTTAGTTTTTTTAGATATTACAATATCTTTGTAATTATTATAAACACCTTGAGAAGTTCTTCCACCAATTATAGAAAAAACTTTTTCTACCATATTTTGATGAAGATCATTTGCTTCTTTTTGGAATCTAGAATCAATTTCAGCAAGAATTTCCTTATCTTGCATTCTAGCTTTTCTACTTTTTATAGTTTTTGAGAATAGATGTTTATCAATTACTATTCCTTTCATTGATGGTGGTGCCTTTAATGATGCATCTTTTACGTCACCGGCTTTATCACCAAAAATAGCTCTTAATAATTTTTCTTCAGGTGTTGGATCGGATTCTCCTTTAGGAGTTATCTTACCAATTAAAATATCACCTTCTACAACTTCAGCACCAATTCTAATTAGACCATTTTCGTCCAAATCTTTTATTGCATCGGTACTTACATTTGGAATATCATTAGTTAATTCTTCAATTCCGCGTTTAGTATCTCGAACTTGTAAACTAAATTCATCTATATGTATAGATGTAAATAAATCTTCTTTTAAAACTTTTTCAGAAATCACAATAGCATCCTCAAAATTATATCCTTTCCAAGGCATAAATGCTACTTTTAAGTTTCTACCTAAAGCCAATTCTCCATTTTCTGTCCCATAACCTTCACATAATGCTTCCCCTTTTTCAACTTTTTGTCCTTTTTTAACGATAGGACGAAGGTTAATGCATGTACCTTGGTTAGTGCGTTGGAATTTAGTTAATTTATAAGATTTAGTTGCCGAATCAAAACTAACCAATTCTTCTATTTCATCACGTTCATACTCTATTGTAATAGTTGTTGAATCAACGTATTTTACAACTCCATTAGCTTCTGCAATAATAATATTACGCGAATCTCTTGCAACTGCACCTTCAATACCAGTACCTACAATAGGAGCTTCCGGATTTAATAATGGAACTGCCTGACGCATCATATTAGAACCCATTAATGCACGGTTAGCATCATCATTTTCTAAAAATGGAATTAATGATGCAGCAATAGATGCAATTTGGTTAGGAGCAACGTCAATAAGTTTTAGATTCTCGTAATCTTTACTAACAATAGGGTAGTCTGCTTGGTAACGAGCTTTAATTCTTTCTTCTGTGATATTACCTTTTTCATCTATATTAGTTTTTGCTTGAGCAATAATAAATTCTTCCTCTTCTTCAACTGTCAAGTATTCCATTGGTTCTTCTATAAGAACTCTACCATCTTTGATTTTATAGTATGGAGTTTCTAAGAATCCTAATCTATTAATCTTAGCAAAAACACATAACGATGAAATAAGACCAATATTTGGTCCTTCAGGTGTTTCTATGGTGCATAATCTACCATAGTGAGTATAGTGGACGTCTCGAACTTCAAAACCGGAATGCTCACGAGTTAAACCACCTGGACCAAGAGCCGAAATTCTTCTTTTATGAGTTAGCTCGGATAGGGGGTTGGTTTGGTCCATAAATTGAGAAAGTTGGTTAGTTCCAAAGAACGAATTAATAACAGAAGATAATGTTTTTGCGTTTATTAATTCTGTGGGAGTAAATACTTCGTTATCTCTAACGTTCATTCGTTCTTTGATAGTACGGGTCATTCTTAATAAACCAACTCCAAACTGATTAGAAAGTTGTTCTCCAACAGTTCTAATACGTCTGTTACTTAAGTGGTCTATATCGTCTACGTCTACTTTTGAGTTAATTAGTTCTATTAGATAATTAATAATAGAAATAATATCTTCTTTAGTTAAGATTTTAATATCAGGAGATATATCTAATTCTAGCTTTTTATTTATCTTATATCTTCCAACCTCACCTAAATCATAACGTTTATCAGAAAAGAATAGTTTTTCTACTACACTTTTTGCCATTTCATAATCAGGTGGATCGGCATTTCTTAATAGTTTATAAATAAATTCAATAGCTTCCTTTTCGCTATTGGTTCCATCTTTTTGTAAAGTGTTAAATATAATGGAATAATCTATTGCATTTTCAGATGCTTCTTTATGTAATAATATTGTTTTTACACCCGATTCCATTATTAAGTCGATATGTTCAGCTTCTAAAATAGTTTCTCTTTCAATGATAACATTAATACGTTCAATTGAAACTACTTCTCCGGTATCTGAATCAACAAAATCTTCTATCCATGGTTTTACAACAGATGCAGCTAATTTTCGTCCTAAAACCTTTTTTAATCCGGATTTAGAAACTTTTATTTCTTCTGCCAAATCAAAGATTTCAAGAATTTCTTTGTCACTCTCAAAACCTATAGCTCTTAATAGTGTTGTAACTGGTAATTTTTTCTTTCTATCAATATATGCATACATTACATTATTGATATCTGTTGTAAATTCCATCCATGAACCTTTGAAAGGAATTATTCGGGCAGAATATAATTTTGTACCATTAATGTGATTGTGTGTACCAAAGAAAACACCGGGAGAACGATATAATTGTGATACAACAATACGTTCAGCACCATTAATGCAAAAAGTTCCCTTAGGGGTCATATAAGGAATCATACCTAAGTAAACATCCTGAACTATTGTTTCAAAATCTTCGTGCTCTGGATCTGTGCAATATAATTTTAGTCTTGCTTTTAAAGGTACGCTATAAGTTAAACCTCTCTCAAAACATTCTTTAATTGTATATCTAGGAGGATCAACATAATAGTCGATAAATTCAAGTACAAAATTATTTCTTGTATCTGTTATAGGAAAGTTTTCAGTAAATACCTTGTATAATCCTTCATTCTGTCTTTTTTCAGGTGTACAATCTAATTGAAAAAAATCCTGAAAAGATTTTAATTGAATGTCTAGGAAATCTGGGTATTCAGCTTTAATTTTAGTTTTACCAAAATTAATTCTATTTGTTTTATAGTTTACCAATTTTAGATGGATTTAGGTTTATAATTAAGAAATAAAGAACAAAATAAATACAAGATAAGAAATAGACCATTAATATTGATAACAATATTACGATCTATTTCTTATTTATAAGGTGTTAAATAATTATTTAACTTCTACTTCTGCGCCTGCTTCAGTTAAAGCTTTGCTTAAGTGATCTGCTTCGTCTTTTGTAACAGCCTCTTTAAGTGCAGTTGGTGCAGAATCAACTAATGATTTAGCTTCTTTTAATCCTAAACCGGTTAATTCTTTAACTAATTTTACAACTTCTAGTTTTTTAGCGCCTGCTGCTTTTAAGATAACGTCAAATTCTGTTTTTTCTTCTTCTGCTGCGCCACCTTCTGCTGGAGCTGCTGCCATAGCAACTGCTGCTGCTGCAGGTTCAATTCCATATTCTGTCTTTAATATTTCTGCAAGTTCGTTAACTTCTTTAACTGTTAAGTTTACTAACTGTTCTGCAAATGCTTTTAAGTCTGCCATTTCTTTTATTTTTTATTAGTTTTTTAATCAAAAAATTATTTACTTATTTTTTATTCCGATTTTTCGGAAAGAGTTTTTAAGATACCACTTAATTTATTACCACCTGATTGAAGTGCTGAAATAACATTCTTAACAGGAGATTGTAATAATGCAATAACGTCTGCAATTAGTTCATCTTTACTCTTAATACTACATAATGTATCTAATAGTTCATCACCAATGTAAAACGACTCTTCAATATATGCACCTTTTAAAATAGGTTTCTTTGATGTTTTTCTAAATTCTTTGATGACTTTTGCAGGAGCACTACTGTTTTCCGAAAACATTAATGCTGAATATCCTTTTAAAAGTTCATTAAATTCTGAAAAATCTATATTAGCGTTTTGTATAGCAATTCTAAGTAATGCATTTTTTACAACAAGTAATTTTACTTCTCTTTTGTAGCATAACCTTCTTAAATTGCTTGTATCTGTTGAATTTAATTCACCAACATCAGCTAAATAGATAACATTTTTAGTATTAAGCATTTCGGTGAGTTGTTCTACATATTCTGGTTTTAATTCTTTTCTCATTTCTCACAATTTTAATGTTAATACTTAAATAATTGATTTAATATCAATTTTTACACTGGGACTCATAGTACTTGAAATGTATACACTCTTCATGTACGTTCCTTTAGTTGCTGCAGGTCTTAACTTAATAATTGTAGTTAAAACTTCTTTAGCATTTTCTCTTAATTGCTCTTTATCGAAAGATACTTTGCCTATTGCCGTATGGATAATACCGTATTTGTCAACTTTGAAGTCTATTTTTCCTGCTTTTACTTCTTTAATAGCTTTCCCTACTTCATCGGTAACAGTACCGGTTTTAGGGTTAGGCATTAAACCTCTAGGCCCTAAAATACGACCTAAAGGACCAACTTTAGGCATTACGCTTGGTGTAGTAATAACAACGTCTATATCTGTCCAACCTTCTTTAATTTTTTGTATGTATTCATCTAAACCTACATAATCAGCGCCAGCTTCTTTAGCTTCTTCTTCTTTGTCAGGTGTACATAAAACTAACACACGCTTTGTTTTTCCAGTACCATGAGGAAGGGTTACTGTACCACGAACCATTTCATTAGCTTTTCGTGGGTTAACACCTAATCTCACATCTAGATCAACTGAAGCATCGAACTTTGTATAACTAATTTTTTTTACTATTTCACAAGCTTCACCTAAAGGATAAGCTTTTTGTTGATCATATTTCGAAAGAGCATCTTGCTTTTTCTTCGCTACTTTAGCCATTCTTAAAAATTTTAAGTTTTACTTTTTGTCGGCAAATGGTTTTTCTCCTTTAATAGTGACTCCCATACTACGAGCTGTTCCAGCTACCATTCTCATACCTGATTCAACAGTGAAACAGTTTAAATCGGGCATTTTATCAGTTGCAATTTGTTCTACTTGTTGCCAAGTAACACTTCCAACTTTCCTTCTGTTAGATTCAGGAGAGCCTTTTTTTATTTTTGCAACTTCTTTTAGCTGTACCGCAACAGGAGGAGTTTTAACTATAAAAGAAAAGGACTTATCTTTATAAACAGTAATAACAACAGGTAATACTTTACCGGCTTTATCTTGTGTTCTACCGTTAAATTGCTTACAAAACTCCATAATATTAACACCCTTAGAACCTAATGCAGGTCCAATAGGTGGTGATGGATTTGCAGCGCCTCCTTTAATTTGTAACTTTATATAGCCGCTAATTTCTTTTGCCATTTTTAATTAAATTTTTTGTTAATTAATCTGAAGCTGTAGTTTTAGTATGTTACTATTGATTATTGTTACTATTGATTATTGTTCTTTAGAAACTTGCATAAAACCTAGCTCCAAAGGAGTTTTTCTGCCAAAGATTTTTACCATTACTTTTAGTTTTTTCTTCTCTTCATTAATTTCCTCAATAATCCCGCTAAAACTATTAAATGGACCATCTGTGACAGTTACAGTCTCTCCTACAATAAATGGAATTGCTAGGTCTTCACCTTGTTCAGATAGAGCATCAACTCTGCCTAACAATTTGTTTACTTCGGAGGGACGGAGTGGTTCGGGTTTTTTTTGTGCACCTAAAAAACCAAGCACATTAGGAACGTTTTGAATATATCCTATAACCTTATTATCCATTATTGCTTCAATTAATACGTAACCGGGGAAAAATTGTCTTTCTTTAATATATTTTTTCCCATTTCGTACTTGATAAACTTTTTCTAATGGAATTAATACTTGAGAAATATATTCACTCAACTCTGAGTTTCTAGCTAAATCAGTGTCAATAAACTCTTTAATTTGTTTTTCTTTACCACTGATTGCGCGTAGTACGTACCATTGTTTTTTTGCTTGTTCCATAATTTTATTTACACTAAACCATAAAACAGTTTCAATAAATTCTCAAATGAGAAATCCATCAAAAACACTGCTAAAGCAATGATAAGGGAAGCAATGGATACTATTATTGCACTGTTTTGTAATTCTTGCCAAGTTGGCCACGTTGTTTTGTGTGTCAATTCATTGTAGCTATCGGCAATATATTGAACCATTTTATTTTTTTTTGCCATATTTTTAACTTTTAATTGCACGGGTGGTAAGACTCGAACTCACGACTCATGGTTTTGGAGACCATAGCTCTACCAACTGAGCTACACCCGTATATAATTTATTGTAGATTAAAGGAGGAATCTAACAAGTAATTATTGTTTAACTTGTTAGACAACTCCTTTACCACAATAACTTATATAAAATATTATTCAATAATTTCGGTTACCTGACCAGCACCTACTGTTCTACCACCTTCACGGATAGCAAAACGTAAGTTTAAGTTCATTGCGATTTCGCTGATTAATTCTACTGTTATTTCTAAGTTATCGCCAGGCATTACCATTTCAATACCATCTGGTAAATGAATTTCACCAGTTACGTCTGTAGTTCTAAAATAGAATTGTGGACGATAGTTATTTCTAAATGGTGTGTGACGACCACCTTCTTCTTTCTTTAAAATATAAACTTGAGCTTTAAATTTCTTATGAGGATGTACTGAACCAGGAGCTGCTATAACCATACCTCTGGTAATTTCGTCTTTTTCAATACCTCTTAATAATAAACCTGCGTTGTCACCAGCTTCACCGCTGTCTAATATTTTACGGAACATTTCAACCCCAGTAACTACTGATTTTAATTTTTCAGCTCCTAACCCAATAATATCAACTGGGTCATTTACTTTAATAATACCAGATTCAATTCTACCGGTAGCAACTGTACCACGACCAGTAATTGAAAATACGTCTTCTACAGGCATTAAGAAAGGTTTATCAACATCTCTTTGAGGTAATGGAATCCAATTATCACAAGCATCTAATAATTCTATAACTTTTTCAACCCATTTTGGTTCTCCGTTTAAAGCTCCTAATGCAGAACCTCTAATAATTGGAGTATTGTCGCCGTCAAAATTATAGAAACTTAGTAAGTCTCTTAATTCCATTTCAACTAATTCTAGTAATTCTTCGTCGTCTACTAAGTCAACTTTATTCATAAAAACAACGATTCTTGGAACACCTACCTGACGTGCTAATAATATATGTTCACGAGTTTGAGGCATAGGACCATCAGTTGCAGCACAAACTAAAATTGCACCATCCATTTGAGCTGCACCAGTAACCATGTTTTTTACATAGTCAGCGTGTCCGGGACAGTCTACGTGTGCATAGTGTCTGTTTGCTGTTTCATATTCAATGTGTGATGTATTAATAGTAATACCTCTTTCTTTTTCTTCCGGTGCATTATCAATCGAATCAAATGATTTGAAACTAGCTAACCCTTTTTGTTGTAATGATTGGGTAATAGCTGCAGTTAATGTTGTTTTACCGTGGTCAACGTGACCTATCGTACCTATATTAACATGAGGTTTAGTACGAACAAATGCTTCTTTTGCCATTTCTTTTAATATTTAAGTTTTGTGGAAAAAAATAATTTATTATTATTTTTAATTTAATTAATTTTCTTTTAATAAACGCAGAGCCGTTGATGAGGATTGAACTCATGACCTCTTCCTTACCAAGGAAGTGCTCTACCACTGAGCTACAACGGCACATCATCTTGAGCGAGAAACGGGACTCGAACCCGCCACCTACAGCTTGGAAGGCTGTCGCTCTACCGGATGAGCTACTCCCGCAATTACAAAAAAAAAGAGCCTTAAACTCAATTTTATTTGGTGGGAAGAGGTGGATTCGAACCACCGAAGGCTGCGCCAACAGATTTACAGTCTGCCCCATTTGACCGCTCTGGTATCTTCCCAATAAATTAATCTCTTTTTTTTAAAAAAAAGAGCCGATGGACGGGCTCGAACCGCCGACCGGCTGATTACAAATCAGCTGCTCTACCAACTGAGCTACATCGGCAATATGTTAATAGTTACTTTTAACACCTCTTTCATACTAGAGGTGTCGTATAAAAGAGGTGCAAAAATACAACCTTTTTTTTAATTGTGCAAGTTTTTTTGAAAAAAAATGCATAAAAAAATAAAATTATTTTTTATATGTTTTTTCTTTTCTTTTAATTAGCTGTCTTCTAAGGGTTTCCGCGCATTCGTCAATTGCACCCTCAAAAGTATCACTTTGTTTTTTTACAAAAATGTCTTCTCCCGGAATAATAAATCTAATGTCGGCTACCTTATTATTGTTCTTTCCCTTTGCTTCAAGCTTCAAATTCACATCAATTGCTTCGATTTTTTCATGTAAAGGAGTTAGTTTCTCTAATTTTTTAATAATAAACTCATCTAATTTCGAATCTGTTTTAAATCCTACAGGATTAATGTTAATTTTTGCCATAGTATTAAGTATTAATTTGACATTTATTTAAGAACGCGGATGCGTTTTATTATATATAATTTTTAATTGTTCAATAGTATTATGAGTATAAATTTGTGTAGCAGCTAACGACTGATGGCCTAAAATTTCTTTTACACTATTTATACTGGCACCATTTTTTAATAATAACGTAGCAAAGGTGTGTCTTAGTGTGTGTGGACTTTTTTTTGTGTTACTAGTAATTAAATTTAATTCACTATTAACTATTCTATATATAAGTCTAGGATAAGACTTTTTACCTTTATTAGTTAATATTAACCAATTATTTTCAGGATAATATTGTTTTTTTATTTTGATATAATAATTTATTGAATTAATGACATTGTTTAAAATAGGGACAATTCGTTCTTTATTCCCTTTACCATAAAATAATATAGTATTATTATTAAAGTTAATGTCATTGTCTTGTAAATTTACCAATTCAGAACATCTGCAGCCTGTTGTAGATAAAATCAACAAAACGATGTAATCTCTTAACGATTTAAAATCATTTGTAATTTTTCTATTTAAGATTAAATTATATAATTCATCTTCATTAAGATAGTTAGGTAATTTTTTATCTTTCTTTAGAAGAGTGATGTTTTCAGTTGGATTGATTTTTAGAAAATTATTTTTTACTGAGAACTTGTAAAATGATCTTAAACAAGATATTTTCCTATTTATTGAGTTTTTATTGTATCCATTATCGATCATACTTACTATCCACGATCTAATAATGTCAACATATACATCTTCAAAAAAAAGATTTGGATAATAATCATCAAGATATTTTGAAAACTCAAGTATATCAGATCTATAAGATTTTATAGTATTATAAGAAAATCTTTTTTCGAACTGTAAATAATCTATAAATTTATCTAATATATTGTTAAATAAGTTTTTGTTCATTATCAATCTAAAAAAAATCCGGTAAATTTTTTATAAAGATAATAAAATTTACCGGAAATTAAGATTTTGTTACAAAATTTTAAAAAAATAATTAATTTTTTTAAAATTTAAGCGTTTTCCTGCATGGTTTTCAAACTTTGAATATATTTTGCTTTAATTTTTTGTTCACGTTTGATTACCGATGGCTTTGTAAATTGTTGACGTGCTCTATATTCCTTAACAACGCCAGTTTTTTCAAATTTTCTTTTCAGTTTTTTCAAAGCTCTATCGATGCTTTCACCTTCTTTTACAGGAACTACGATCATAAAAAATACCTCTTTCTAAAAATTGTTAATAAAAATTGTTTTTTTGAAGTTGCAAATATAATGCTTTTTTTTAATTAAATAGATTTTCTTTTAAAAAGTTTGTGACTTTTAAATATAAATGATAAGAAGTGTTACCTCCATAAATCCCGTGATTTCTATTATTATACAGCATAAAATCAAATTGTTTATTGGCCTGAACTAATTTTTCTGCAAATTCAATAGAGTTTTGAGGATGCACATTATCATCTGCTAGTCCGTGTATTAAAAGCAATTTCCCTTGTAGATCTTCGGCATGAGTAATTGGTGAGTTGTCATCATACCCATTAGGATTTTCCTGGGGAGTTCTCATAAATCTTTCAGTATAGATATTATCATAATACCTCCAATTTGTAACAGGAGCAATTGCAACTCCGGAATTAAAAATTCCATTTCCTTTCTCTAAACATAGTGATACCATGAAACCGCCATAACTCCATCCCCATATAGCAATGTTATTTTCATCTACATATGGTAATTTAGCTAAATAGTTAGCTGCTTCTATTTGATCGTCAGATTCATATTTTCCTAATTGTAAGTAAGTACATTTTTTAAAATCTTCACCTCTTCCACCTGTTCCTCTGGGATCTACACAAGCTACTAAAAAGCCTTCACTACTTAAATATGTGTACCAATCAAAAGACCATCTATTTACTACTTGTTGCGAACCGGGTCCACTATATTGTGTCATTAATACAGGATATTTTTTGTTACTATCAAAATTTATTGGTTTTATTATATATCCGTTTAATGTATCGTTATTAGATGTTACAAAAGTAAAAAACTCTTTGTTATTGTAATTATATTTGTTTATTTGATCTAAATATTCCTTATTATCTTCTAAGACTCTAATTAATTTACCATTAGATTCATGTAATGTTACATAATTTGGTGTTGTCACATTAGAAAAATAATTAATAAAATATTTAAAACCTTTTGAAAAAACTGAGTGATTACTTCCGTCTCCTTTAGTTAATCTTTCTTTTTTATTCTTATTAATATTAATAGAATATAAATTGTTTATTAAAGGTGAGCCTTCATTAGACATGTAATATACTTTATTATTATCTGCATCATATCCTAAGAATTCTGTAACTTCCCAGTTCCCATTAGTTATTTGTTTTATTTCAGATTTTTCTGTATTAAACAGATATAAATGCATATTGCCATCGCGTTCACTAGTAGTAATAAAATTGTTTTTATCTAAAAAAGTAATATTGTCATAAATAGACTCATCTATATAATATTTATTTTCTTCTGTGAATACAACCTTAGAATTACCTGTATTAGCATCTGCAAATAATAGTTCAAATTTATTTTGAAGTCTGTTAACCCTAAATACACTTAAAGTATTATTATCTTTTGTCCATCTAATTCTTGGTATATATTGATCTTTTTCAGGGCCAATATCCACATTAATAGTATTTTGAGTTTCTATATCATAAATATGCACAGTTACGATAGAATTATCCTCTCCTGCTTTAGGATATTTGTAAGTTCTATATTCAGGATATAAAGCATTTTCTTCAAAAGTAGGGTAGGTGCCCTTATACATTAATAACCCATATAATTTTACATTGCTTTCATCAAATTTCATATAGGCTATTTTTTTGCCATCGGGAGACCAGGAAAAAGCTTTACTAAACATAAATTCTTCTTCGTATACCCAATCCGGTGCTCCATTTATTATATTATTATATTCTCCATCATTAGTAATTTGTGTTTCTAAACCGGTTGCAAAATCTTTCACAAATAAATTGTTTTCTCTTACAAAAGCAACTTTATTTTCGGTAGGAGAAAAGGTAGCTAATTGTTGATTTTCTCCATCTGACAATTTAACTATACTATTTACTTTAGTATCATATATAAAATATTCTGCTGTGTAAGAGCGACGATATATAGGGTTGATGTTTGTGGTTAATAATATTTTGGTTTCGTCATCATTAAACGAATAATTTTGAAAATATCTTATATTATTTTCTATGCTATCAAGATTTAATATTGTTTCTATTTCTTCACCGGTTTTAAAAGAATGTTTTACAATTTTTCTACCTCCTTCTGACGTCGTATAATGAATTCCATCATTCATTGATCTTAAGCCATAAACAGATTTTTGTTGAAATGTGTAATTTTTAAAAAAATCGTCAAAAGTTAATTTTTGTTTTTCTTGACCATTTAGGTGTAAACTGCATAATATTGTTGTACAAGCAATAATTATAGTTAGAATTTTTTTCATAATTTTTTATATAAAATTTTTATTTACAAATATACTATATAATAAGGTATTTTACTTTAATTTTAAACAAAAAAAAGCCGCAAATGCTTGCGGCTTTTTTGTTATATTTATTAAAATTATTTCTTGATAAATGATACTTCTAAATCAACTCTACGGTTTTTAGCTCTACCTTCTCTTGTTGAGTTAGTAGCAACTGGATCGTGAGATCCTCTACCTTCTGTTTCGATGATGCTTCCATCAACACCTCTCTTAACTAGGTAGCTCTTAACTGATTCAGCTCTATTTACAGATAATGGATCGTTAATAGCATCGTTACCTGTGATATCAGCGTGACCAACAACTTTAATAGAAACTGCTTTATTGTTTTGAGTTAATTCTACTACTTTATCTAATATTTCGTCAGCAGGTGACTTAATATTGTATTTGTTGATATCGAAGTTAACAGTTGCATAATCGAATGAGTAAGTTACTGTTTCTTCTGGGCAACCGTTATTTTCTATAGTTCCTGGAATTAATGGGCAGTCATCTAAGTTATCTGGAATACCATCACCATCTGTATCTTGGATGAACATGCTTTCAGGACAACCTTTATATTCAGGAACACCTGGTTCTTCTGGACATAAGTCTAAATGATCTGGAATACCATCACCATCTGTATCAGGACAACCGTTGAATTCTGGTAAACCTGGAACATCAGGACAATCATCTAAGTGATCTGGAATACCGTCACCGTCTGTATCAGGACAACCGTTGAATTCTGGAATACCAGGATCGCATGGACATTCGTCTAAATCATCAACTATACCATCACCGTCAAAGTCTGGACAACCTCTTGTTTCCCATGTACCTTTTTCGAATTGACATTCGTCATATTTATCGGATACACCATCTTGGTCAGCATCTTTAGGAGCACCATAGAAAATAGGTATCTTAATTGCTGCACATAAATCAAATCCTCTTGAGTATTCTTTAATTAAACCTGTAAATAAGTTGGTTGAACCAACCCAAACAGGACCTAAACGTAAACCAAGACCTACATTAACTTGATCTGAATTTAATAATGTGTATGTTACTGGGATAGCAGCACCAAACCATTTTCTTTCGTATCTCGGAGTTAAATTGAATCTTGCATCAGAGTGAATTTTAACAGTGTTAAAATTACTATCATCAAATTCAGTAACTGCATAATCATTAAATACTGTAAAAGGTAATGAAGTTCCTAAATTAACATAGAAGTTTTTAGCAAATCTAAAATCAACTGAGAATGTTAATCTTGTAGGAATTAATACTTGATATTGAGCACTATCGCTTGTACCTGTTACTGTTGTGTTAGGATTAGCTGCAAGAACATCATCTGTAACAATAATACCATTTTCTTCAAGAGTACCTAAAGTATTTAAATCATAAATTGAGTTGTTAAATACAGCGTGTTTGTTAGATAAGGTAGCATCACGATTATATTTTAGTCCACCATTTAAAGGAATATCTAAAACAGCAGCACTAACTTTAATTCTGTATTTGTTTAAATCTTTTCTTACTAAGCCTGTTTTACCGTCTAAATCATATAGGTAATCTTCGTAATCAGGTCTCCATTCGTATACTAAACCAACATCTAAACCAAATGTTAAGTCTTCCCAATTTTGTTTTGCAAATGGATCAGAGAAGAAATCGTTAGTTAAAGCGTGAACACCATCTATAAGATCTGCTTCTTTGTCATCATTTCTTAATTCGTTTATTTTGTCAAATAAACCTTCAGATGATCCGTAAATAGCTTCACCACTGGCTTGTACTGTTTCTTGATCTAAATATTCATAAGATAGGTTATTAGTAATTGCATAAACAGATGATAAACCTTTCATAACATTAAAAGAAACACCTGCTTTAATGTAATGTTTACCACCATCCCAAATTTGACTGGCTAAAGTTAAACCAACTTGATTCCAAATAGCACCGGAAGCTCTTGTATTAACATTTTTAGTTAATCCATAGCTTGGAAGTGGTGTGTCATTGAACATTGGATCTAACATAGACCATGGTGCATTGTCAACGTTAGCAATCATTCTAACTCTTTCAGAAACACCAAGTGAAAATTTAGGACCAAAAGCTACCATAAAATTAAAAAGTTGAATTTCATTTTCAGCTATTCCATCGTATAAACGATCACTTTGACCAGAAAGTTTTATATACTTATTAGCTGCATCAGCATTTTCTGGTAAAGTCCATGGTTGCTTGCTCCATAAATCTCTGTATTCTCTTCTAGTATCTCTGTTAGGATGAATTTGATTGAAAACAAACTTTCTTTGAATGCTACCAAAATTTTGATATTCAAAAGTAGAAAATCCAAAAATTGTTGCATCAAAGATATAGCGAGAGTTTGCAATTGAAGCAGGATTATTGGTAATACCAGTAATACCAGCGTAATTGTCGCCAAAAAATGGTGAGAAATCTTGAGCTTTCACCTCAGTCGAAAATACCAGTGTTAGTAAACTGATAAAAATCGACATTTTCATAAATTGTACAATTTTTTTCATAATTTATATATTTGTTATACATTAGTCTCAGTCGAAAACATAATTTATGCTTAAGAACGTTAAGACAATTAACTATCTCGTTGCAAATTTAATAAAAAATCTATTTATAACATCATTTTTAAAAAAAAAATAAAATATTTGTTAATAACTTTAATATCTCTGTTAAACTGATAATTATAAATTATAAAAAAACAACAAAATAACGTATTGTTATGATATAAACGTAATGTTAGTGCAAAAATTGTGCAAAGAAGGGTTTGTTTTAAAGAAAACTTTACGAAAATGCTTTTTTAAATTATTTTTATTTTCGCTTTTATGTCCTATTGCATAATGTTGCTCATTAATGTTAGTTTCTATTATTATACCTTTTATATTAATATTAGTATTATTAGAGTTTGTTTTAGAATTTTTTAATTTCTTAATTTCTAAATTAATTTTATCTGAAATTATTTCGCCCCATATTTTTGTTAATACTATTTCTTTAAAAGCTACATGAAACGGACCTGCAATTAAATCTTCATTGTTTTTAAAACCTTCTGTTGGGTGCAACCCAACTCGAAGAATAGTTACATCATTTTCAATAAAAATTTTATAGACTTCCTTTGTCCATAAAACAGCTTCATTTAAAGTTAGTGGTTTATATAAACCCTTGCGATATAGAGTTTCTAAAGCTGTATTTTTAATAACCAATGTAGGATAAATTCTAGTGTATTTAGCTTTTAAATTTACAATTTGTGTTGCAGTTTTTACAGATTTTTCTATTGTGTCTAAAGGTAAACCAATCATCATTTGTAACCCTAAATCGAAGCCGTAACTATTTATTAAATTAGATGATTCTATTATTTTTTCAGCTGAATGCCCTCTGTTGCATTTTTTGAGAACTTCGTCATCTAAGGATTGGGCTCCCAATTCTATTATTTTTACATTATGTTTTTTTAAGTTTTCTAAAATTTCTTGATTGATATAGTCTGGACGAGTTGAAAGTTGAATGTTATCTATTAAACCTTTTTTTATATATCTATTAGCAAGATTTAAATAAAAGTTTTGTTCTTGTAAACTCATACCAGTAAATGTGCCACCAAAAAATGCAATTCGCTTCTTGGAGTTTTGAGGTATTGTACTTAAATGTTGCTCGATAATGTTAATAATATCATTTTCAGTTAATATATTATGATTTTGTGTGATATTGTATTGATTACAATAGATACACCTTTGAGGACAAGCTTTTTCCGGGATGAAAATAGGAATTATATAATAACTTTTCAATTTTATTAAATTTTTCGCAAATATAAAAAAAGTTTTATATATTTGCATATGATTCTTTACATTTAAAATATATTTCAAATGAAAATAAGTAAAATTTTTCTTCCTATATTATTAATAGTTTTCTTTACTTCTTGTGATTCAAATAAGTTAACTCAACTTCCCGGATCAACGGGTGCTACTTACGAAATCTTAGTAGTTTCGGATATAGACTATTGGGATGGTTCAGTTGGAAGTACCGTAAAAGATTTTTTTTACCAGCCGGATACAACTTTATTTATGACGGAACCATTGTATAAATTGACATCTATTAATAAAAAACAATTTGATGAAAATAAATTATACAAATTTTATAAAAATATTCTTATTTTAGAAATTGATAATAGTTTACCGACAAAAGTAGAAACTATAGATACTGTATGGGCAAAACCGCAAAGAGTTTTTAAAATTCAAGCATCGGATGCAAACGCATTTGATTCAATATTTAACAAATATAGTGATTATATCCTTCAAAAATATATTGAATTAGAAAGAGAAAAGTTTCAAGTTTATTATTCTACTGCAAAAAATAAATCCGTAATGAGGAAGATTGGTGAAAAATTTGGATATACTATGATTGTTCCAAATGCTTTTTATATTGCCAAAAACTTAGATGGATTTATGTGGTTAAGAAGTGAAACTACAGAATCAAGTATTAATTTATTAATTTATACAGAAGATTATACATCTGAAAATCAATTAAATCCTGCATATATAAAATTAAAAAGGAATTTAATTACGGAAGATAATATTCCATGTAGTTTAGATGGTTCTTATGCTATGATTGTAGATGATTTTCCAATTTCTACTAAAACAGTTGATTTTAATGGTATGTATGCTATTGAATCTAGGGGCGCATGGGAATGTGAAAATGATTTTATGGGCGGGACATTTTTAAATTACACAATAGTTGATGAAAAAAATGGTAGAATCTTGACTTTAGATGGGTTTGTTTACTTCCCTAATAAAGAAAAAAGAGCATTAATGCTTCAATTAGAGTCTATTATGTGGTCATTAACTATGTGGGACGATGATTTAAATAAAAAATTATAGATTAAATAATTATGATTTTCTAAGACAAAAGAATTAGAGAATTCTAAGTTGAGATAAAAAAAATAGGCATCTAAATAGATGCCCAAAATTTATTCCTACAACACAACATTAAAATTAATTTTATTAATCTTAATTACAAATTAATTTATTCTTTTGAATTAATCTTCAAAGCAAATTAACCCTTTTTTTTCAGCATCTTTTAAAACTGCACTAATACCTTTTTTGTTTATAGTTTTAATTGTTGAAGTTGCAACTTTAACCCTTACCCATTTATCTTCTTCCGGAATATAAAATTTTTTCATTTGAAGGTTAGGGTTAAATCTTCTTTTTGTTTTGATATTAGAGTGGGAAACTTTATTCCCTACCATCATTCTTTTTCCGCTTAAATCACAAACTCTTGACATTTTAATATCCTTTTATTTATAATACAATTATTTTAATATAAAATTACAAACTGCAAATATCGTATTTTTTTTAGAATAAATACAAGTTTTTTTAATTTATTTTAGAAGTATTTTGTTAATCTCTGTTATTCAGCATGTTATAAAGTAGCTTTAATGAGCTTAAAGAAGATCTTTTAATATTATTAAATCTGTTTCTTCTAAAATTATACAATTTAGTAGTAATTTTACCTTTATAATATATGCCAATCCATACAGTCCCAACTTTTTTATTTGTATTATCACTATTCGGACCTGCAATTCCTGTGATTCCAATACCTATATCGGTCTTGAATATATGAGCGACATTTTGGGCCATATATTCTACTGTTTCACGACTTACAGCTCCATAAGTATTTAATATGTTACTTGGAACTTTTAAGATTTCTTCCTTAATTTGATTGGAATATGCAACAACACTACCTTTAAAATAGTTTGACGATCCTGGGATTGATGTAATTAGATGTGATAAATAACCTCCGGAACAGCTTTCAGCAATAGATAATGTTAGATTATTTTCACTTAATATTTTGCCAATTATTGATGGTAAAGTCTCATTATCGAAACCGTAAAAGTAGTCTGATAATAAGTTTTTTAATTCTAAAGCTTTTTGATTAACTATTTTTTCATTTTCTGTAGGATTGTCGCCATATGCAGTAACTCTTAACCTAACACTACCAATATCGGGTAAGTAAGCCAATGTGACATTTTTAGGTAAATTCATCTCCCATTCTTTTAAGATACCTGAAATAATAGTTTCACCACAACCATAAGTTAATACAGTTTTAAATTTTACACCTGAATAATCAAAAGTTTCTATTAGTTTAGGTACTACATAATTATCCGTCAATTGTTCCGTTTCGAAAGGAACGCCTGGTAAAAATGTCATAACTCTTTTTTTATCACAACTTTCGAACCACATACCTGATGCAGTACCATGTAAATTTGGTAAAGGAATACATTTAGAGGGCAACCAAGCTTGCATCTTATTTTCTTCAGTTAAATATTCTGTTTTATCCTTAAAGTTTTCAATTAGTCTGTTGTATGCATCTTGATTAAAGATTAATTCACAGTTAAAGAATTCGCAAGCGCATTCTTTTGTTATATCATCGTTTGTAGGACCTAAACCTCCGGTTACAATAGTTATATTAAAGTTTTCATAAGACTCGGAAAGCGATTTTAATATGTCTTCCTTATTGTCAGGTATTGTTACGTTTTGTTGTACATAAATACCAATTTCCGTTAGTTTGGAAGCAATCATAGTAGTATTGGTGTTTAAAACCTGTCCAACTAATAATTCGTCGCCAATAGAAATAATATTACAATTTATCATTTTATTATTCTAATTATAGTATTAATTTTTCTTATAATAAATAGTTTTAAATTCGATTTATATTAATAAAAGTTGAAAAATATTATTAATCCTCGGATGATTTATTTATATGTAATAATCCCTTCGGTAAATTAAATATAATAGTTTTAACATCTTCATCTATTTTTTCTATCAAATCTGCATGAAAAGGAATATATACCTCATTTCCATTAAAGTCTGCTATTAATATAATTTGGGCTTTGGAATCGAAATAGTTTATGATAGTACCTTTAGCTTTTTCTGTAGTATCAAATATATTCCATTCTAAAAAATAATCAGGATCAAACAACAAATTCTTAACTTTTTGTTTGTTTTTGTGATTATTATCTAACTTTATATATACTATTTTATTTAAGTAAAAATCATCATTATAATCGATATAAGGTTTGTCGAATCTCACTATTAAACTTGTTGAATTCCTTTCTGTATATTCTATAGGAAAAATAGGAAGTAAATCGCCATTTTGTATATCTAAAAATAAAATATCTTCTACAATATCAAAATAATTTGAATTTAGATTATTTAAAGATAAAATAAATTCACCGTTATAACTATACCTCTTAGTTATTTTACCTAATTTAATGTATTGTTTTTTTTCCATAAGATTAAAACAACAAATATACTTTAAAAAATGTTATTTAAAAGAAAAATTATTTATTTCTTAAGCAAATTTTGAATGGAAATGCTCGTATTAAATATTTATATGTTAACTTATTAATAAAAGTTAACAATAAAAATTTTGGGCAAAAATTATAAAAAAATATTATCTTTGTGCTAATTTAAAATTATATTATGTCGGTTGTTATAGATAATATTACAAAGATATTTGGAACTCAGAAAGCAGTAGATTCAGTTAGTATTAATATAGATAAAGGTGAAGTAGTAGGTTTTTTAGGCTCTAATGGTGCCGGTAAATCTACATTAATGAAAATAATTTGTTGTTATCTAACTCCAAATACAGGAACAGTAAAGGTATGCGGGTACGATATTTTTGAAAATCCAATAGAAGTTAAACGCAAAATAGGGTATTTGCAAGAGAGCAATCCTTTATATGTAGATATGTATATTCCGGAATATCTTTCGTTCATTGCCGATATTTATAAGGTATCTAATAAAAAGAAAAAAATAGAAGAAATAATAGAGTTAACAGGGTTAATTCCAGAGCGAAGAAAAAAAATAGGGCAGTTATCTAAAGGATATAGACAACGTGTAGGTTTAGCTCAAGCTTTAATACACGACCCGGAAGTTTTAATTTTGGATGAACCAACTACAGGTTTAGACCCAAATCAATTAACTGAAATTAGATCCCTAATTAAAAAATTAGGTGAAGATAAGACTATTATTTTATCTACACATATTATGCAAGAAGTAGAAGCCATATGCGATAGAGTTATTATTATTAACAAAGGGAAAATAATCACTAACGATACTACGGAAAATATTATGGCTATTCATGATAATTTAATACTTCAAATTGAATTAAAAAAACCTTGCGTTTCCAACCCATATAAAACCTTTCCATTAAAGCATCACACTAATATTATTGAAGAAACTGATGATTCTATTACATTAGAACTAATTTTTAATACAAAAGAAGATATTAGGGATAAAGTTTTCAATTACTCAAAACAAAATAATTATGAGATATTATCAATGAGTAAGAAACAAAGTAAATTAGAAGATGTCTTTATTAGTTTGACTAACAAATAACATTCTCAAAATGTTAAAAAACAAAAAGTTGAATAAAAAAATTCAATAAAATATGTTTTATTCAAAAAAAATTGTATCTTTGCAAATTAATTTTTAAGGAGAATGTATTATGGCTAAAAAGACAAAAGACGCAAGAATTCAAGTAATACTTGAATGTACTGAACAAAAAGAAACTGGGGTACCGGGTATTTCCAGGTATGTTACTACGAAAAATAAGAAGAATACTCCTGAAAGAATTGAATTAAGGAAGTATAATCCTTATTTAAGAAGAATGACAATTCATAAAGAAATTAAATAGTTTAAATTATGGCTAAGAAAGCAGTTGCTACTTTAAGAGAATTAGGTAATAAGACCTATGTTAAAGTTATTAAAATGGTTAAGTCTGAGAAGACAGGTGCTTACACTTTTGATGAAAAAATTGTAACACAAGAGCAAGTAAAAGATTTTTTTGAAAAAAAATAGTAAATAACAATTAATTAAATTAAATTATGCCAACAAGAATAAGATTACAGAGAAAAGGTAAAAAGAGACAACCTTTTTATCATATTGTTATCGCGGATGGTCGTGCACCAAGAGATGGAAAATTTATTGAAAGAATTGGCACATATAATCCTTTGACTAATCCCGCAGAAATATCTATTAACGAAGAAAGAGCATTATACTGGTTAAAAGTTGGTGCCCAACCTTCCGATACAGCAAGAAGCCTTTTATCAAGAGAAGGTATTCTCCTTAGAAATCATCTTCAAATAGGTGTTGAAAAGGGAGCAATTACTCAAGCGCAAGCAGATGCAAAATTTAATGCATGGAAAGCTGAGAAAGATGCTAAATTAAATGCGATAACTCGCGATAAATTAAACAAAGAACGTAAAATAAAAGAAGATCGTCTTACAGCAGAACGTAAAGTGAATGAAGCTCGTAAAGAGGAAATTAATAAACGTTTAGAAGAAGAGCGTGCTGCAGAAGAAGCTAAGAAAAAAGCAGAAGCAGAAGCAAAAGCCGCAGCAGAAGCTGAGGCAAAGGCAGCAGCAGAAGCAGAAGCAGAAGCTTCAAATGATGCTCCTAAAGAAGAAAGCGTTGATGAGAAATCAAACGAAAAAGTAGCAGAATAATAAACCTTTAAAATTAGAAAGTAATTATGGATACAAATAGTTATAAAACAATTTCGGTTAGTAAAGAGGCCGCAAAGGAAAATAAAGAGTGGGTTATTGTAGATGCTACGGATCAAGTTTTAGGTCGTTTGGCATCTAAAGTTGCTTTGGTATTAAGAGGAAAACATAAACCAAGTTATACTCCTAATGTAGACTGTGGTGATAATGTTATTATCATTAATGCTGAAAAGATAAGATTAACAGGCAATAAGTATAATCAAAAAGAATATGTAAGATATTCTGGTTATCCAGGTTCACAAAAGTTTAGAACCGTTAGCGAAGTTATGAAAAAAGATCCTACTTTTGTATTGAAACATGCTATAAAAGGTATGTTACCAAAAAACACATTAGGAAATCAACTCATGAAAAATGTAAGGATATATGTAGGTCCTGAACATAGTCAACAAGCACAAAAACCTAAAGAAATAGATATAAATAAAATTAGATAAGAATGGAAGTAATAAACACTATAGGAAGAAGAAAAGCTGCTGTTGCCAGAATTTATATGAAGGAAGGCAGTGGAAAAATAACTATAAATAATAGAGATTTAGACGATTATTTCCCCTTAAAAACATTACAATATATAGTTAATCAGCCTCTTGAGGCAACTCAAACAGAAGGTCAATTTGATATTAAAGTAAATCTATATGGCGGAGGTTTTAATGGTCAGGCAGAAGCTTTACGTTTAGCTATTTCAAGAGCATTATGTGAAGTTAACAAAGAAGAATATCGTCCAATATTAAAAGCTAAGGGATTTATGCATCGTGATCCACGTGTTGTTGAACGTAAAAAACCTGGACAACCAAAAGCACGTAAAAGATTCCAATTCAGCAAACGTTAGAAATTTATATTTAATCAAAGTAATAATAAAAAATGTTAGTTTAGTATCTAAATTGTTAAGATCGTATTTTACGCTACTTAGCAATTGCTAAATTAAGGAATGTAAACTAAAAAAAAAGAAATGGCAAGAACAAATTTCGATGAATTATTAAAAGCAGGTGTACACTTTGGTCACCTAACCAGAAAGTGGAACGAAAATATGGCTCCATATATTTTTATGGAACGTAATGGTATTCACATTATAGATTTATATAAAACACAGGCTAAAATAGATGAAGCTGCAACTGCAATTAAACAAATTGCTTATTCAGGTAAAAAAATATTATTTGTAGCTACTAAAAAACAAGCTAAAGATATAGTTGCTTCTTTAGTAAAAGAAGTAAATATGCCTTACGTTACCGAACGTTGGCCGGGTGGTATGTTAACAAATTTTACTACTATTCGTAAAGCAGTTAGAAAAATGTCCACATTAGATAAACTAATGGCATCTAATAATTTTGACAATTTATCTAAACGTGAAAGATTGCAAATAGAACGTGAACGCGCTAAATTAGAGAAAAACTTAGGTAGTATTTCAGATTTAAATCGCTTACCATCTGCTGTGTTTATAGTAGACTTATGTAAAGAACATATTGCATTAGCAGAAGCTAAAAAACTTAATATTCCTACCTTTGGAATAGTTGATACTAATGCAAATCCGCTTTCAGTTGATTTTGCTATACCTGCAAATGACGATGCCGCAAAATCCATAGAAATTATTGTTAAAATAATGGTAGAAGCTATTGCAGAAGGGCTTAACGAACGTAGAATGGAAAGAGAAAGTAGAAATGAGCCAGAAGAAGCAGTAGAAGAAGATAGCGATGAAAACGAAACAGAAGATTCAAGAAATTTTTCATTCGATGAAGAAGAAGACGATGAATCTGAAAGAAAAGTTAGAAAAGCTCCAAGAAAAAGAGTCAATAAATAATTATTAATTAAAAAGTAAACAGTTATATTAACAATAAATAATTTTAATAAAATGGCAAAAATTACAGCAGCAGAAGTTAATAACTTAAGAAAAATGACAGGTGCAGGTATGATGGACTGCAAAAAAGCATTAATGGAAGCCGAAGGTGATGTGGAAAAAGCTATTGATATTTTGAGAAAAAAAGGTCAAAAAGTTGCATCAAACCGTGCAGATAGAGATGCTAATGAAGGTAAAATCATAGCTAAAGTAAATAAGGATAACACATTTGGTGGCATGATCATGTTAAACTGTGAAACAGACTTTGTTGCCAATAGCGATGCTTTTGTTGAGTTTGCAAATCAATTAATTGATATGGCAATTGAAAATAAAATTAAAACTTTAGATGAATTAAATAACGCAGAAATTAATGGTGTTAAAGTTTCACAAGCAGTTTTAGATTTAACTGGAAAAACCGGTGAAAAAACAACATTAGCACATTACGAAGTTTTAGAAGCTCCATTAGTATGTGAATATAATCACTTAGGTAATAGAGTAGGCACATTGTTATCTTTAAATAAAAATTCGGAAGTTGCTCAAGAAGTAGGGCATGAATTATGTATGCAAGTAGCAGCAATGGCTCCTATAGCAGTAGACGAAGATTCAGTTGCTAAGGAAGTTATCGAAAAAGAATTGGAAATAGCTAAAGAAACCTTACGTCAAGAAGGTAAACCTGAAAATATGATCGAAAAAATAGCAATGGGTAAATTAAACAGATTTTTTAAAGATAATACTTTATTAAATCAAATGTCTATTTCCGATGGTAAAATAACAGTTGCTGAGTATATTAAAAATGCAGATCCGGAAATTAAAGTGTTGAATTTTAAAAGATTAATTCTAGGTGAATAAATCTAGATATTTGTTTATTTTTCATAATTGATTTTGTAATAAAAAGGCTGCAAATTTTTGCAGCCTTTTTTGTTATATAAATTAACTTCTTTTTTTTACATTTACAAAATATTTAGCCAATATTGTTTAACTATTAAAATAACAAATTATGAAAAAATTTATTTTATTTCTTTTATTTACTCTAATTGCTGCTTTGACATTCGGACAGAGAAGCAATTATCAAGATTTTCTTTGTCTTAATAATGAGAATATTATTGGGGGGATAATTATTAAACAGGTACCTAATGAATCAATTGAATTTGAAACTGCTGATAAAAGTGGTTTTGATTGTAAAATAAGAAGAAATAGAAAAAATAACAGATGACCCTATTCAAGGTAAAAATGGTGTTTTCGTTAATAAATCAGGCTTACAATCGGGTTATAAAGGAATTGTAGAATTAGGTTATCAAATAGGTGTAGGTGATATAAGGTTGAACAGATTGAAATTAAACATAATAAATGGTTATCAAATAAATCCATACATTTCAATGGGAGTTGGAACAGGATTGCGATATTATTATGATTTAGGAGTTGCCTTAATACCTCTATTTGCTGATTTTAGAGCAAATTTTATGGATAATTATATATCACCATATTTTTCATTTGGACTTGGTTATTCATTTAACGTTACTAACGGTTTCTTTGGAGTTGGTTTGCTTCTTAATCCAACAATTGGTGCAAGTTTTAAAGTTTTTAAAAAGTCTGCTATTAATGTTGGTTTAGGCTATGAAATGCAAAAAATGAAATTTTATTACGAAATTTTCGATGGTTATTATTTTCATAATAGGTATTATGCAGGGAGCTTAGATGCTATAAGCATTAATGTTGGTATATCTTTTTGAAATATATAGAAAATCAATCATATTAAAATAGCTATTTTTTTAGTGAGAGGAGATGTTTGTACAAGTTAATAAAATAAAGGCTGCAAATTTTTGCAGCCTTTATTTATAAGAATATAATTTGATTTTTAATTAGAAGATTACTTAATCAAGATAACTAACCTCTTTTCTAAGCTCCAAAATGATTCAGGATCTGTAATAGTAATATTATCTATTATTCCTGTTTCTTCATCTGTTTCAATTTGATATGCAGATTCAGGATGAGCACTCAAAATAGTTATTTTTTTAGAGTTAATAGGAATAACTCTAGTTTCTCTAATATCAATTTGAATAAAACTTGAACTGCTATCTAATAAAACTCTTCCTTTTCTGTCAATAATGCCTTCATTTAATAAAGCTTTACGAGGTGCAACTATATACCATGCTGTATTTAAGGTGTTAGTTTGATGGGTTAATGTAGTTTCTAAGTCTTCTATTTGAGAAACTTGTTCTGTAATAGTTTGTTCTAAGTCGGTAATCTGACCTGTTTGTTTTTCAACTAAATTTCGTAATTCAATGATTTCTTGATTACTTGCATTTAGATCATTTTCTAAATTAGCTACTATACTTTCTAAATTAGCTATATTAGTATTGGAACTATTTAATTTCGATTTTAAGTTAGCAATTTGTTGTCTACTATTATTAACCATCGAATAAAGATCTTTCATATCTTTTCTCAATTGATCTTTAGATTGTTCGGTAGCTTTACCGGATTGCTCGATAGTTTCTGTAGTTAATTCTTTTCGTTTGTTGTTAATTGCATCTATAGTTTCTTGAATTTCTACAATTAAGCCAACAAAATCGTTAAGTTCTTGTTCTTGATTATTTATCACTTCATCTTTTCCTTGAATAACAGTTCTTAAGCTGTCGTTAACAAGTAAAAGGTGTTCATTTTGTTTTTTTTGTTCTTTGCATGAGCTTAGCCCAAAAATAAGAGCTAAGGTTGACAATAAAACGATAAATCTAGTCTTTTTCATTTTGTTGTGTTTTTTAATTTTACATAATTTATTATTAAACGAGCTAATATCTCTTATATTGTGTAAAAACATATTGATTTACACAATGAATATATATTTTAGTTTTTTATTACCTTTTGAACTTCAGATTTTTTTTCTCCATCCAACCTAAGAAAATATAATCCTTTCTTAAAATTGCTTAAATCTATAGAGTTGTTTATTTTACCAGAATAATTAAGTGAACCATTAATATTATAAATTTCTATCTTGTTATAATTTTCGTTGTCAGTTTTAATAAATAAAAGATCATGAGTTGGATTAGGATAACATTGAAAAGTTTTCTTATTCGAAGTTTCAATATTTGTAAGATTTTCAATTTCTTTATAAGTTGCCGTTACCCAACTTAAAGAGTAACATTTTATATATTGTAATAACATTTCGGATTCCATATTGTTGTAATAGAGTTCTATTCCACCTATTTTGTAAGTAGGAATCCATTCCCCATCTTGTAATTTAGAAGTTGTACTTTTAATACAGTTGTTATTTTCATCAAAAAACCATTCTTGTTTTTCATTAGAAATAACATTATGGAATTCTTTTTGTTTTAAAATAATATTGCCATTTACATCATAATCAAAATAAATGGAGTAAATATCATCATGTTGTCCATTTGAGTTTACTACTGTATGTTTTTCACTTTTTATTTTGTTATCATCAAAGTAAGTAAATGAATTAATAATTGTATCTACCCAGATATCATTATCATAGAATTTTGTGTAAATAGTATCGTTATTTCCTTGTAAATTATAAGTGTACACAAAGAGAGAATCATTTTTCCATGAAAAATCGGTACTATCAAAAACTTGATATAATTTACTAATTAATTTAAAGTTATCATCATATGTATAACTATATTTGTATAAAATATCTTCATTAAAAAACTTGGTTTTTACAATATTTTCCATTAATAAGTTATCTTCGTTATAGATGCATGTATCTTTGTAATATTCTTCCCATTCTTTATTGTTTACTTCCCAAAAATATTCGTATTTAGATATTGGATCATCTGAACTATTTGTATTTACAATATATTTTCTATTGTTTATCCAATGGTCCACTTCCCATAATTTATTTATATGAATAGTTTTATTTTCAAAATAGTAAATAGAATCTGTTACATCATTAATAATTTCGCCATCTATATTTAATTCTTCTAAATAATAATACAATTTATCTTCGTTATTGTATTGTAATGTAGTTCTTGAATACATTTCCCAAGATGAATCATAATAAACATCATCAAAATAAAAAGTAACTTTGTTTTCTGGTGAAACTCTAGTTCTTCTTCTAAATATTGTATCATTAAAAAAATTATAATATATTATTGTATCGGGTTCAAACCAAATATTATTATTTGCTTCAAGGCTTTGATTAATTCTATAAAATTGATCATGTTGACTAAATACTAAAGAAGAATTAAATAAAATAAAAAGTAAGATAAAAAATATACGTTTCATAAGTTTTTATTATTTAGCAAATATATATAATATATTTTATGTATCTTTATATTTTGAAATATTATGATTAAAAAAATTATTATTGCTCCAGATTCATTTAAAGGAAGTTTAACTGCTTTAGAAGTTGTAGAAACTATTAGAAACAGCTTAAATAAATATTGTAAACCTTTACCTTATATTGTTAAGTTGCCTATGTCTGACGGTGGTGAAGGCTTTTTGGATTGTATTCGAACTGTATCTATGGGATACGATAATAAAACTCTATTAATAAAAGTTGATGGTGCGGATAACGAGCCATTAACGTCCGAGCTATATAAAACTATTCAGGATGAGTATTTCATAGAATCTGCTAAAGTGGTAGGGTATAATTTAGAATATTCCACACAATTGGATCCATTAACATCTACAACAAAAGGTATAGGTCAACTCTTAAAATATGTATTACAAAAAGATCCTTTTACTATAAATATTGGAGTGGGAGGTACTATTACTAATGATTGCGGAATTGGCTTAGCTTCAGAATTAGGGTATGTTTTTTTAGATAAAAACGGGAAAACTTTAGAACCTATAGCTAAAAATTTAATAAAAGTTGATAAAATAGAATTTAATGAAGAATTCGAAATTCCCCAAAAGAGAGTAGTGAAGGCAATTTGCGATGTAGATAATGTTTTATTTGGAGAAGAAGGTGCTACACAAGTATTTGGTAAACAAAAAGGAGTTACTGAAAGTAATCAATCTTTATTAGAAGATGGAATAATAAATTTTGCTGATAAAATCAATGAATGTTTAGATGTAGATTTAACCAAAGTAAAGGGAGGAGGTGCCGGAGGAGGATTAGGAGCAGCTTTAGTAGCATTTTGTAATGCTGAAATTGTTTCCGGAGTAGAGTTTATTTTAGACTTTGTAAGTTTTGACAAACTACTGAAAACATGCGATTTAATTATTACAGGAGAAGGTAGAATGGATTCCCAGACTAGTTACGGCAAAGTACCTTATGGGATTGCTCAAAGAGTTCAAAATTCCAGAATATACAATGATGCTAAAGTAGTAGCCATAGTAGGAGAAAATAAAGTTGATGAAGCTACATATAAAGAGTGGGGTATAAGTGAAGTAGTTCAACTTGTTGATGGTAAAAATGTTACTTTGGAAGATTCTATGGAAAATGCAAGTGAACTGATTTTTGAGGCAACTAAAAGTTTTTTTGTTAATTAATTTTTAAATAAAAAATATACTTCCTGCGTCAAATAGCGGACCATCATAAAGTTGAATTAATTCCATATTATGTCTTTTTATATATTCAGATATTATGTTCCCATCTTTGTGATATTCAAGGTTTCCGATAACAAAAAACTTATTTTCAAAAACACCGCAACAACCTCCAAAACAACCGGTATTGTATCCCGGAAGTATGATGTCTTGTTGACTAACATATAATACATCAAGTTTTTTTTGTTTTAAAGTATTTGCAATACCATTATCTGAAGTAATAAAATAATTATCGTTTAACTCTATTAATGAACACCTTGTAAATGCTTGTTTAACGTTAATAAAATCTTTATCAAAACAATATTCCAATATTTTTGAATCAGTAAAATTCCTTTTATGTATCAAATAATTACTTGTAACTACTGCATTATAGAAATTTATGTTGTTTTTTAAGTTACTAACATTTTTTTCTCCTAAACAAAAATTCTCCTCATTTTGTAAAAATAACATAGTATCTTTAGGTGTATTTGGTGCAACTACCAACTTATCATCAATTTTACACATAAAAATATCTGCATGGCAACTAATTTCTTTATTAACAATACCTTTTGTTTCAAATAAATGTACTTTGCCGTATTCTGTTAATTTATTTATAGCATGTTGTGGAATATTCTTGTTTACAATAATTTTCATATTAAAACAATAATGTTTTATAGGATTTATTATTTAATTTATGTGAAAAAATAAACTTGTTATTATTAATCTTATTAATATTTAAAACTCTTATTAATTATAATCATTCAAATTAAAAATGAATAATAGTTGCAAATTTATGTTATTTACGATAAATATATATATATTTGCAGAAATATAATAAATATTAAAATTATGAAAGTGATTAAAAGATTTTTACTAACTGCAGTTTTAGCAGTTTTAATTTCAGCTCAAGGAGTTTATGCACAAAAACTTGAATTAGGTGTTAAAGCAGGTATGAATATTTCTTCATTATCAGGCTTAGCTGATGTTGATTATCAAAGCTTTTTAGGTTCAGTTTCAAAAGGCGTATTACCCGCTTTTCATGCTGGTTTTGTAGCAGAATATCATGCAACAAATAATATTAGTGTAGCTCCGGAATTGCTTTATTCTTTCCAAGGAGGTAAAGTTAATTTAAAATCTAATGTTGGGGATTCCGATGGAAATGTAACTTTTAAAGCACATTATGTAAATATTCCTATTATGGTTAAGTTTTATCCTATTAGTAGAGTTGCTTTAGAATTTGGACCTCAAATTGGTTTTAATATAGTAGGTAGCTTAAACATTGATGGTGAATCCAGTGTTAATAAGGATGCATTAAATGTATTCGATTTTGGCTTAGGTGTTGGTGCTAATGTTAGACTTCTTGCAGGTTTAAATGCTGGTATAAGATACGTTCATGGCTTTACAAATGCAATGAAAAATGTTCAAGTTGAAAATTTAGTTAATGAAGAAATAAATTCAAAAAATAGAACTTTCCAAATTTATTTAGGATTTATGTTCTAATAAATATTTTTTTTGTTCTAAATAAGAAGGTGACTAAATTATTATATTTAGCCACCTTCTTTATTTAAGTGAGTTGCCTAAATTTTATAAGTCTTTTACACTGCTCGGTTAAATCGTACCCTAACATTATGCCAAGAATAAAATCTTCTTCTGCAGAAAATTGATTTAATTTTTTATTAAGTAGTGGTTTTATTACTCTTAAACAGTATTTGTCTCCAAAAAATAAATTTACTTTATTATTGGAAACTTTTTGTAGTAAATAATTAATTTTATTTACCTTAAGTTTTTCTATTACTAAATTAGCACAAGTTATATCTGTTGTACACAACACTAACTTTCTAACACCTTTTTTATATTCATAAATATGGTGCATAAAAGTTATTAATTGTGAGTGGTTATTATAATCATTCTTACTCATAAAACTATAATTTATTCTATGCAAAAATGCATCAGAAAATAAAAAGTTACAATCACTATTTATTATTATTTTATTGTGATTTCTACTAAGAAATATGTAATTATGTCGTAATCACTTTTGTGATTTTCATAGTTTGATTTATGCTTTTTTATAAGTTTATTTAATAAGTAATTATGTAAATGTTATTTATATAATATATTTTCTTATATTTGTAGATTGATAAAAATTAAAATAATGAAAACACATTTAAAACCTGGAGATAAAGCTCCATATTTTTCTGGTATTGATCAATTTGGCAATACAGTATCATTAGATGATTTTAAAGGTTCTAAGTTAGTTCTTTATTTTTATCCAAAAGATAATACACCCGGGTGTACTGCTGAAGCGTGTAGTTTAAGAGATGGCAACGTTCAATTATTGCAACAAGGATATAAAATAGTAGGTGTCAGTAAAGATAGTGTAAATTCTCATAAAAATTTTGCTGAAAAATATTCTTTGCCATTTTCATTAATTGCAGATACTGATTTAAAAATCATGAATGATTATGGTGTTTGGGGCGAAAAGAAATTTATGGGAAGAGTTACTATAGGTACTATAAGAACTACTTTTCTGATTTCCGAAGAGGGTATTATTGAGCATGTTATAGATAAAGTGAAAACTAAAGAGCATGCAGAACAAATATTAAATTTGAATTTATAGAAAAATTCTTATTTACAGATTAATTAATAGAATAATATTTAACTAATTATATAATAATGAGTTTTAAAATTGTAGTTTTAGCAAAGCAAGTTCCTGATACAAGAAACGTTGGGAAAGATGCTATGAAAGAAGATGGCACAGTGAACCGTGCAGCACTTCCGGCAATTTTTAATCCGGAAGATTTAAATGCATTGGAAATGGCTCTTCATATTAAAGATCAATTAGAAGATGTTCATATTACATTAGTTACTATGGGTCCTCCAAGAGCGGCAGAAATTGTTAGAGATGCATTGTTTAGAGGTGCCGATGATGGAATTGTAGTTTCGGACCGTAAAGTTGCAGGTTCCGATACACTCGCAACATCTTATATGATTTCGCAAGCAATAAAAAAAGTAGGGAACGTAAATTTAATTTTAGCAGGTCGCCAAGCTATAGATGGAGACACTGCTCAAGTAGGTCCTCAAGTAGCCGAAAAATTAGAAATTCCACAAATAACTTATGCAGAAGAAGTTTTAGACATTAATAAAGATACTATTAAAATAAAAAGACGTTTAGAACGTGGTGTAGAAGTTGTAGAAGCTTCGTTCCCTTGTTTGGTAACAGTTCACGGATCGGCAAAAGAATGTCGTTCGTATCATGCAAAACGTTTAATGAAGTATAAAAATGCACTAAGTGTATCTGAAGCAACCGGAAAAGGTTTAGATGTTGACAAGATTTTTGCTGAACGTCCTTATTTAAAGATAGAAGAGTGGTGTGCTAAAGATTGTGATGCTATTGATTCCAGAATTGGACTAATAGGTTCCCCTACGAAAGTTAAAAAAATAGAAAATGTTGTTCTAACTCAAAAAGACAATATTCAACTTTCGAGTTCCGATGAAGATATTAATATGCTAATGAAACAGTTAATTTCTAGTCATATTCTTGGTTAATTAAATAAATAGATAATAATGGATAATATAAATAATAACATATTAGTATATTGCGAAGTTACCGAAGATGGTTTAATTGCAGATGTGAGTTTAGAGTTAATGTCTAAAGCTCGTAAACTTGCAGAGATATTAAATGTAAAGGTAGAAGCTATTGTAGTAGGAGATAATGTTCAAAATTTAGAGGAGCAACTTAATCCTTACGGGGTGGATATAATTAACTATGCCAATGATAAGAGATTATTCCCATATCAAACATTACCTCATTTTTCTATTGTTACAAAACTTATAAAAGAACATAAACCGCAAATAGTTTTATTTGGGGCAACTTCTGTAGGAAGAGATTTGGCTCCAAGGGTAGCATCTTATTTAAAATGCGGTTTAACAGCAGATTGTACTTCTTTAGAAATAGGTGATCATTTAGATCCATCTACAAAAAAAGAATATAAAAATTTGCTATATCAAATACGTCCGGCTTTTGGAGGTAATATTATTGCAACAATTGTAAACCCTGAAACTAAACCGCAAATGGCAACAGTTCGTGAAGGGGTTATGAAAAAAGAAGTTTATGATGAAAATCATAAAAGCACACTTAACATACTTAACGTAGATGATTATATAGATGAATCAGACTTTTGCATTAAAGTTTTAGAACGTCATATCGAAAGTAAAAAAATCGATATTAAAGGTTCTCAAATAATTGTTAGTGGAGGTTATGGTGTAGGAAGCAAAGAAAACTTTAAACTTTTACACGAATTGGCAAAGCTTCTTGGTGGAGAAGTTGGAGGTACACGTGCAGCAGTCGATGCCGGGTTTACCGAACCTGAACGTCAAATAGGTCAAACTGGAGTTACAGTACGTCCGAAGTTATATATAGCTTGTGGAATTTCCGGTGCAGTTCAACATAGAGCAGGTATGGAGCAATCTTCAAAAATAATATCTATCAATACGGATGTTAATGCTCCTTTAAATGCTATTGCAGATTATACAATTGTTGGTAATTTATTAGAAGTATTGCCAAAAATGATTCAATATTATAAGGCTAATACTAAGTAATTAAATAGTAAAAAAAATAATTATGAATAATTTTTTTAAAGATAACGAACGTTTAAATTTTTATCTTCATCATGAATTAATGGAGAGGATAGTTGATTTAAAAGAAGATAATTATGCTGATTACGGCCAATTTGATTTTGCTTTCGAAAATTATGAAGATGCAATAGATAGTTATGAAAAAGTCTTGGAAATAGTTGGTGAAATTACTGCAAATGTTTTAGCTAAAAATGCAGAGGAAGTAGATCAAGAAGGTCCTACATTAGAAAATAACGAAGTTGTTTATGCAAGAGGAACACAAGAAAATCACGAAGCATTAAGAGATGCAGGTTTATATGGAATGAGTTTACCTCGTAAATACGGTGGATTAAATTTTTCTTATGTTCCATACGTTATGGCAGCCGAAATAGTATCACGTGGCGATTGCGGTTTTGCTAATATTTGGGGTTTACAAGACTGTGCAGAAACTATATATGAGTTTGGTTCCGATGAATTAAAGGAAGAATTCTTACATAGAATTAACAAAGGTGATACTTGTTCTATGGACTTGACAGAACCGGATGCAGGATCAGATTTACAAGCAGTTCAATTAAAAGCAACTTGGGACGAAGAATCTAACTGTTGGAGATTAAACGGAGTAAAACGTTTTATCACTAATGGAGACTCCGATATTAAATTAGTATTGGCACGTTCAGAAGATGGTTCTACAGATGGAAGAGGTTTATCTTATTTTGTATACGATAGACATGATAAATCTGTAACAGTACGTAGAATAGAAAATAAAATGGGGATTATAGGCTCTCCCACAGCAGAGTTGGTATTTAACAATGCACCTGCTAAAATTGTTGGAGAAGAACGTTACGGATTAATTAAATATGTAATGTCATTAATGAATGGGGCCCGATTAGGGGTTGCAGCTCAATCCGTAGGATTATCAGAAGCTGCTTATCGCGAAGCATTAAAATATGCTAAGGAAAGAGAGCAATTTGGAACAGCTATAGTAAACTTTGCACAAGTATATGAAATGTTAGGAAATATGAGAGCTAAATTAGACGGAGCTCGCTCATTATTGTACGAAACATCTCGTTGTGTAGATATGTACAAAGTTTTAGATAACTTAAGCCGTAGCAGAAAGTTAACTAAGGAAGAACGTCAAGAAATGAAGCATTATAAACGCTTAGCAGACGTATTAACACCAATGTTAAAGTTTTTTGCCAGCGAATATGCTAACCAAATTACTTATGATACTATTCAAATACATGGCGGATCCGGATTTATGAAAGATTACCCATGTGAAAGAATGTATAGAGACGCTCGTATCTTATCTATTTACGAAGGAACATCACAATTACAAGTTGTAGCAGCAATAAAAGGTATTGCTAACGGTACGTATATAGAACGTATAAAAGATTACGAAGAAATACCAGTAAAACCTGAATTACAACCGTTAAGAGAAAAATTAATAAAAATGCGTGAACAGTACGAAGAAATCCACGCAATAGTTGAAGGATTTGGCACATCGTCAGATAGTTTTGAATTTAATGCACGTAGATTAACAGAAATGTTAGGCTATATCTTGATGGGTAACTTATTAGTTTTAGATGCTAATAAAGATGCAAAATTATTTGAAAGATCTGCACGTATTTTAATTAATTTAGGCGAAGCTAAAAACAATTTATCAGCATCTTATATTAGAAACTTTACACCGGATATGATAGATTGTTATAAAGATATTAAAGAAGAAATCAACTTGGAAGATTAAGAAATTTAAGAAAATAATTTGAAAAAAGAGGTGTTGTCTAATTTGACAGCACCTCTTTTTATTTTAAAGATAATATAGATGAGAGGTTTGTTATGGTTTTCCCTAAAACTTAATTTTATAAATTAAAAGTATTTCATCTTATGTCAGATAAATTAAAGTTTTATATCTTTACAAAATTATTTTTATCAATAAAAGTTATATAATATGTCAAATAAACATAACCATTCAGGCCATCATGATCATCATGATCATCATGATCATCATGATCATCATCACCACACCATCATCATGATGCTGCAAAATTGACCGGAAAAAAATTACTTTTAGTTACTTTGCTAAATTTTAGCATAACTGTAGTTCAAATAATAGGAGGTATTATCTCTAACAGCTTATCGCTATTATCAGATGCACTGCATAATTTGGGAGATTCATCAGCGATATTTATTGCTTTTTTAGCAGGTAAAAGAAGTCAAAAGAAACCGGACTTTAAAAAAACTTATGGATATAAACGAATAGAAATCTTAGCTGCATTATTTAATGCAGTAGTTTTAATTGGAATTTGTGTATATTTATTTTTTGAGGCATACCACAGATTTAAAAATCCATCTCCAATAAAAGGAAAATTAATGTTATTTGTTGCAATATTTGGATTGTTAATTAATGTTATTTCTGTGTTTATATTACAAAAAGATAAGGGTACTAATTTAAATGTCAAAGCTGCTTATTTACATTTATTAGGTGATACTTTATCGTCTGTAGCAGTAATATTTGGTGGTATTGCAATAGTGATTTGGAAGATTTATTGGATAGATCCGTTAATTACAGTATTAGTTGGTATTTATATTATTAAACACACTTGGGGAATAGTACAAGAAAGTGTTGATATTTTAATGCAAGGAGTACCGCACGAAATAGAACTTACTGAAATTAAAAAAGAAGTAGAGCAAATTGATAAAATAAATAATATTCATCATGTTCATGTTTGGAAACTAGATGATCAAAAAATATTTTTAGAAGCTCATGTAGATGTAAAAGAGGATGTTTCTTTATCTGAAGCAGGAAAAATACTTGCACAAATAGAAAATGTTTTAAAAGATAAGTTTAACATATCGCATGTTACTATTCAATTTGGTTATAATTGTTGTAACGGTGAAGATGATTTGTTAGCATTTAATAAAGAGTAATCATTCTTGCCTTTAGATAATAATTAATTATTATAATAAATGTTTTTTATTATAATCGTAAGAAATTCTCATTAATTAGATTTATTTTGTTAAGAAATCATTAAATTTGTAGTTTATTAATTTAGTATAAATATGAAAAAGTTTTTTACAATTTTATTATCAATCATACTATCTTTAAATATTTTTGCAACAAAGATTAGTAAAGCGGAGGCAGTAGAAGTAGCAAATACATTTATAGATAATTATAATTTAAATCTTAATCACTTTACGATTGCAGATTTAGCTTATACAGAATTATCTAAAGATAATATACCTGTGTTTTATGTTTTTAATAAAGAAGATAAAGGTTTTGTTATTGTATCTGCACAAGATTTTACTATACCGGTAATAGGTTATTCTGATGAAAATTCTTTCGATATTTCTATGCCAATAAACATTAGAGAAATGTTTGATGAATATAGAAATGAAATAGAATTTGGAATATTAAATAATTTTATTGCTACTGATGAAGTAAAACAAATAAATGATAAGATTATAAATAATAAAGTAAAAAACTCGAAATCGGTTGAGCCGTTATTAGGTGAAATTAAGTGGAATCAAAGTCCATATTATAACGATTCTTGTCCTTATGATCCAAATTATGGTATGATTTGCCCTGTTGGATGTGTTGCCACAGCTATGGCCCAGATTATGAGATATTGGGAGTATCCGTCAAGCGGGACAGGTTCTTACTCTTACATTCATGATAGTTATGGAGAATTATCTGCAAATTTTGAGACAGAATATGATTGGTCAAATATGCCAAAACAAACTTTATATTCTCCTAATAGTTTTTGTGCTCAAATAAGTTATCACTGTGCTGTTAGTGTAGACATGAATTTTACACCTAATGGGAGCGGAGCACTTCAAGAAAAGGTTCCAATGTCGTTAATAAAATATTTTGGATATAGTTTTGATGCAAAAAACGCGAAGAAAAGTGATTATTCTAATGCGGAGTGGTACAGTTTATTAACGTCCGAATTAGATGCCGGAAGACCTGTGCAATATGCGGGTTCTGCTTCTGATGGTAGTGGTGGCCATTCCTTTGTTTGTGATGGCTATGAAGGAAATTATTTTCACTTTAATTGGGGATGGGGTGGAAGCTCCGATGGATACTTTTCATTAACTTCATTAACTCCTTCATTTTGGGATGAAGGTTATACATATGGCCAACGTATGGTAATGGGAATTAGACCTCCGGAAGAAGGTGAAGATGGAATTTTACCTCCTCAAAATTTGAGAACGGAAGATATTACATCAAATTCTGCATTTCTAATTTGGGATATTCCTACAGATGGTTCATTTTATATTTTAAACATGAGAAAAGAAGGTGATGAGAAATGGGATATCTATTCGGTAAACGATAATTATACAGAAATGCATAATTTAGAACCAAATACTACTTATGAATGGCGTGTTAAAGCTACTAAGTTTTCTTTTGAAAGTAATTTTTCTGACCCCATTACATTTAAAACATTATCATGTACATCTGTAGAAAATAATTCAGATGAAATTCTTATTTATCCTAACCCTGCTTCTAATAGAATAAATATCAGAGGAATTGAAAGTATTGAAAAAGTATTAATTTACAACTCTTTAGGCAAAAAAATATCAGAAGAATATAATAACTCAATAGATGTATCTACATATCCTTCAGGAATTTATATTTTGAATATTATAACAAATAGTAAAATATACAACAAAAAAGTTTTGGTAAAATAAAAAATATCTGACTCAAAGCTTTGTTCCGAATATATTAATAATATTCAAATAAACCAAAACAGGGTTCGGTAGTACCAAATCGGTAATTCCATAATGCTGCATTTTGGTTTACTGTTTCTCCCAATTTCGTTAAGTCTCGCAAATAATTTGCGATTGATTTGTTTTCAACGATGTACACAAAAGGTATCTTTTCTGTTATTGGGCTATGTTTGCGAGTATGATCATAATCGAACTTAAAGATCCTTTTACCGGATGGTGTAATACCTATATTTTCGAAAGTCATACTTTTACCTATGCCGGGTATATTTAAAACATTTCTATCTGTAGCAACGAAAGGTAATTTGTGTTTGTCTAAAAAATTATTTAAAGCAATCTTTTTATTATCAGCATTATTGATAACATCTAACAGCTCTTTTGTTTGAGAATCCGTTAATTTGCCTACAGATTTTTCTTCAATACTTTCTTGTATAGATCTGCTTAAAGGAGCATATAATTCGTAATTTTCATCAAATCCCTTAACAGAGAATGTATAATAACAAATTACACCTATTTTATTTAAAACTTTTCTCAATTTAGCTGTGTGTCCTTTTCGGGAAGCAGGTACTGTAAAAACCAATTGATTAGTTACTGTCCAACCTGTTTTATTAAGCAAATTTATTGCTTTCTTAGAATCAGGTGTAACTTCTAATGGAGATTCAAAATGAGTTTGAATTACAAACTGATTAATGCCATATTTAGATGCTTCATCTTTAAAATTACTTAATATTTCTATTAATTCTTTATCTATTCTCATGGGAAGATAAACAGGTAATCTAGTTCCTAATCTAACTCTTTTAATTTCTGCGTATTGTTTATTTTTAGGTCTGTTTTTATTATTATTTATTTTCCTTTTAGCCATATCTAATACAGCATACAATATTTTTTTTAAAGATGCATTTTGGCTCATTAAAGCATCGCCACCTGTAATTAAAATATCTTTTAATTCCGGATCATTTTCAAAATAATCCATGATTTTTGTTAATTTTTGAGGCCAGGATTCTGACGGAATTAACTTATCATGATTAAAATTTAATCTTTTACTTTGAAAATCATACATTCGTTGGCAAACTGCACATAACCCCCCACAAGATCTCCCAATTGTATCAGGAATTAAAATAGCAACTTCAGGGTAACGTCTGTGAACGTTTCCACCAGCAGGAATTATCCATCCGGCTGCATTAGGTTTACCTTCTTCTACTTGGTCTTCTCTTTCCCAAGCATTTATGTTACCAAAAACATTTACTAAATGTTCAGAATAAATTACATAACATCTAATTGCTTCATCATTAAAATATTCTCCTTCATCTGCATATAATAATGATAAATAGTAAGGAGTTGCAAAAAATGGTATTCCTTTTTCTTTTGCTCTTTGTAATAATTCCATAGTTTTATCAGACAAAGAGTTATTTAAATATTTATTCAACTCAAAAGGGCTTCTGGCTGCCATATTAATTTGAAATCTATAATCGTTCCACCATTTTTCCACCATTTTAATTTTTTTCTTATACGAAATACCTTCAGGAAAGCAATATTGGTTGTTCTGACTATAATTATTAATTTTTTCTATTAATATTTTAATCATTCTATCTTTATTTTTCTTTCTAGCTTTTGTAATGCTGGGATGCATTCCACTTTTCCATCTTCGAGATTTTCCCTCAACATTACTTTCTCTTAAAGGTTTATATTTATCTTCTAATTGTAGAAATAAAAAATATAAATCTATAAATAAATCTGTTGGAATATAATCCGGTAAATCTTCATTTAAGAATAAATATAAATAGTGAAATGTTTCTATTTTAATTTCTTTATCTTTAGATAATTCCCTAATAGTATTGCCTTCGTTTTCAAGAAAATTGTTTAAAGATTTTGCAGCATTTTTGACATTTTTGCTGGAACTTTTTAGTTTTTGGTTACAATAAACTCTTAATTCATCTATAAATTCGTTATAATTTGAACTTTTATTATTCATGTTAATTAGAGAGTCTAAGTTATCATTATACATTTCATATAAACAATAAATAGATTTATCAAATATTTTTCTTTTATCCATAATCATCCTTGTAAAATTTTGTTTGTGCAAATTTTAATAAAACATGTTACAATCTTAATAAGATCTAACCTTTGTATAAGTCGTTAATTTATAAGGCTTTCAAAGTAAGTGTAAAATAGTGTTGCTTACAATATTTTGATTAGTGAAAATTCATTCAAAAGTAAAGTACATTAATTTTTACTTGAAAATGCAATTTTCATAATTGTGTAGAAGTAGTATAATATTAATTATTTTAATAAAATATTGCTGGCATTATTTGAGCAGGTATAATAATGTAAAAAACACAACTACTATAATACGATACTAAAGTATATATTTTTTTCAAATTATCCAAAAAAAATACAAATTATTTTAAATGATATCTTTATAAGTTAGCTGTTTTTTGGAAAATTGTTTATTTTTTTAAAATAAAAAAAATTATTTTTTTATAATAATAAATTCTTAATTATAGGAAAATTGTTTTGGAGGTTGAGTTAACGAATCTGCCAACTTCATTTTTTTACCTGTAATAATATTTTGTTTAATTAACTTATTTTGCAAGATACTTTTATTCATCTTTTTCATATATATAGATTCGTATAAAGCATGTAAGTCGTTAATTGTAAAAGTTTTAGGTAGTAATTGTTTGCCAAGAAGAGGGTTTAATGTAAAATCTTCTCTTAATTTTTTTAAACAATCGTCTATGATAATATTGTGATCAAAACCCAATGTCGGTAATTTTTCAATATTATACCATCTTAATTCTTTTGCATCATCTGCAGCTTTTGGTTTGATATTATTTTGAACAAAACAATAGTAAACTATGGATATTACTCGTTCACGAGGATCTCTATCTACGGTGTCGTAAGCTCCTAACTGATAAATCTTATCAACGTTAATATTAGTTTCTTCAAATAACTCTCTTTTAGCTGTATCTTCCGTGGTTTCGTCTACATTCATAAATCCACCGGGTAATGCCCAACAATCTTTATAAGGGTCGTTTTTTCTCTTTATTAATAAAACCTGTAATTTATTAGATTCGAATTTAAAAGTTAATGTATCTGCTGCAATAGCATAATGAGGGTATTTATAACAGTATTCTGATACGGAATTCATAAATAAAAATCATTGATTATTTACAAAGATATAAAAAATAAACAGAAATAAAATATTCTAAAAATAGATATTCTTAAATAATATATATTTTGTTTAAGAGTTTTATAAGAAACTAATTAACTTAATTAGTTGTTTAGTAGATTTTGAACTATTTTCTTACCAGCAGTTCCATCACCATAAAGTTGAGGTATATTATTAAAGATTTTACCATCACTATTTAGTAAATCGGAAATAGTAGTAATTATTTTGATAGAATCTTGTTTTACAATAAAGTTAACTTTGTTTTGTACTAATTCTGTCCATTCTGTTTCGTCTCTTAAAGTAATACAATATTTCTCAAAGAAAAAAGCTTCTTTTTGTAAGCCACCACTATCTGTTACTACTAAACTACTATTGGATGTTAACCAAACCATTTGTTTGTATCCAACCGGATCTATAAAAATTATATTGGAATTTTTAAAATTATAATTATTACTTTCTAATTTTTTAAAAGTTCTTGGATGTAGAGGAATTACTACTTTACAAATATTTTTAGATACATAATCTAAAGCTTTAAAAATAGAATTTAATTTATTGTTATCATCTGTATTTTCTGCTCTATGGACGGTAGCCAATATAAACTTTTCAGGTAAATCAGGATTAGGCTTTATAGATTGGGATTTATAATATAAAGCTGCATCATACATAACATCACCAACATTAAGAATTTCACAATCAAAATTATTAAAACCTTCTTTTTCTAAATTTAATATAGCAGTATCAGTAGGACAAAATAAATAATTCGCAATCCTATCTGTTAAAATTCTATTTATTTCTTCAGGCATATTCATATTGAAGGATCTCAATCCTGCTTCAACATGAGCTACCTTAAAATGAAGTTTTCTGGCAGTTAAAGCTCCTGCCAAAGTGCTGTCAGTATCACCATAAACTAATACAACATCAGGGTTAACATCTAATAAAACCGGTTCTAACTTTTGCATCATTAATCCGGTCATTGCACCGTGGTTTAAGCTATTTACATTTAGGTTAATATTTGGAGTTGGAATATTCATTTCCTTAAAAAATACTTCAGACATATTTTTGTCGAAATGCTGACCGGTATGAACGATAAATTCGTCAATATTTGGAGTTTCTTGTATAACCCTGCTAACTACGGCTGCTTTGATAAATTGAGGTCTCGCTCCAATAACTGTTAAAACTTTCATGTGTATTTTTTAGTTTATTTTCTTACTATATCATCTAATAATTTAGAATACTGTTTAGTTAATTCTTTTCTTGAATATTTTAATATTAGTTCTGAATTCTCTGTTTTAATTGCTTTGTCATTGTTGTTATAGCTATTAAAGACTTGTAAAATATATTTTTTCATCAAGTCTTTATTCTCATAGTCTATGATAATACCTGCATTAGTTTCAGATAAAATATTTGCGACATCACCATCAGTAGGCCCTATTGCTAAGATAGGATTAAATGTAGCTAAATATTCAAATAATTTTCCTGTTAAAATTCCTTTTGAGTCTTTTGTTTTATTTATTAAAAGTAATAATAAACTTGACATTTTTTGTTTAGAAACTACCTTGTTATGAGGAATATATTCGGTGATTATTAAGTTTTTCTCTAAATCTAGTTTTTTAATATTTTCGATAACAACACCATCTATATGTCCAATTAATTCTATTTTAAGCTTTTCGTTAAAATTTTTGTTTTCGGCAGTTAACTCACTTAGAGCATCCCATAATTTTGGAGCATTTCTATTTTCCGGGAGTACTCCAATATGCGAAATAACAAAGTTGTTTTTATAAAAATCATCTTTTTCAGTATCTTCAGGAATATTATCGAAACCATTTGTTATTACATCTACTTTTTTCTTGCAAATCTCTTCTAAGCTTTTAGCACACGAATTACTAACAGTAACTATTTTATCAGCAGTTTGTAAAACTTGTTTTTCTAAGTTATGGTGTTTTTTATCTGCAAGTTTTGTAAGCTTTAATTGCTCGTAAAAATCTATTCCCGTCCATGGATCTCTAAAATCGGCAATCCATGGGATGTTAAATGTTTTACGTAACTTCATAGCTATCACATGCATAGAGTGTGGAGGACCCGTGCTAATTATAGCATCAACTTTATTATTTTTTAAATATTCTGATAAATATTTAACAGAAGGTTTTATCCATAAGTACCTAGCATCCGGGATAAAAAAATTTCCTCTAATCCATATTGCTATGTTGTTTTTTATTTTTTGAAAAGATGATTCATTTTCTTTTTTTATAAAACCACTTTTTACATTTTCCTTTTCCCCTCTTTTAAATAATTTCTTGTAGGCATTATAAGGTTCTTTAATAGGTTGTCTTATTTCAAGAATATTTGGATTAATATCATCTTTTAAGGAGTAATCGAGAACGGGATACTCAGCATTTTCTGCAGTATATACAATAGGTTGCCAGCCGAATTCCGGTAAATATTTTGTAGTTTTAAGCCACCTTTGTACTCCGGAACCACCTGATGGATACCAATAATAAGTTATTATTAATACCTTTTTCATTAAATAATATCTAAATCAATATAAACTATTATTTTAAAGAAAAGTTTTTATCTTTTAATAACACATCGTGAGCCCCACCTTCTACAATACTTACTGATGAAACTAATGTTAGTTTTGCATTTTTTTGTAATTCCGGTATTGTGAGTACTCCACAATTACACATTGTAGATTTTATTTTACTTAATGTAACAGATAAGTTGTCATGTAAACTTCCGGCATATGGAACATAAGAGTCTACTCCTTCTTCAAAAGATAATTTTCTATCGCCTCCCATATCGTATCTTTGCCAATTTCTGGCACGCGCAGATCCTTCACCCCAATACTCTTTCATATAATTGCCATTAATCATTACTTTATTAGTTGGGCTTTCATCAAATCTGGAAAAATATCTGCCTAACATACAAAAATCAGCGCCCATTGCAAGTGCTAAAGTAATATGATAATCGTGAACTATACCGCCATCCGAACAAATAGGAATATAAATACCGGTTTTTTCGAAATATTCGTCTCTTGCTTTACTTACTTCTAAAACAGCTGATGCTTGACCTCTTCCGATTCCTTTAGTTTCTCTTGTAATACAAATAGATCCTCCTCCGATACCAACTTTTACAAAATCGGCACCTGATTCGGCTAAAAATAAAAATCCATCTCTGTCTACTACGTTACCTGCACCTACCTTAACAGAATTACCAAATTTATTTCTGATATAATCAATAGTTATTTTTTGCCACTCGGTAAAACCTTCGGAAGAATCTATACACAGGATATCTGCGCCGGCATCTACTAATGCCGGAACTCTTTCGTCATAATCCCTGGTATTTATACCTGCTCCTACCACAAAACGCTTTTTATTATCTAATAGTTCGTTTGGATGTTCTTGATGCGCATCAAAATCTTTACGGAAAACAAATGAAACTAACCTTTTATTTTTATCTAAAATTGGCAAAGCATTTAATTTATTATCCCAAATAATATCATTGGCTTTTGATAATGAAACTCCTTCTTCAGCATAAATAATTTTATCTATTGGAGTCATAAATTTTTCAACTTTAGTAGAATGATCCATTCTATTTTCACGATAATCTCTACTTGTAACAATACCCAAGAGTTTTCCGTTACTTCTTCCATTTTCTGTTACGGCAACAGTAGAGTGACCTGTTTTTTCTTTTAATCTTAATATATCTTCCAATGTTTGATCAGGACGGATATTAGAATCACTTGTAACAAAACCGGCTTTATGGTTTTTTACTTTTGATACCATATTGGCTTGATCTTCTATTGGTTGAGATCCATAAATAAAAGAAATACCACCTTCTTTAGCTAATGCAATTGCCATAGTATCGTTAGATACAGATTGCATAATTGCAGATACTAAAGGAATATTTAAAGACAAAGCAGGTTCTTCTCCTTTCTTAAATTTTACTAAAGGAGTTTTTAACGATGTGTTTGCCGGAATGCAATCTTTAGAAGAATAACCCGGAATTAAGAGATATTCGCTGAATGTATGAGATACTTCGGGATAAAGTTTTGACATAATAGATAGATTTATAAATAATTTTTACAAAAATACAATAATATTGATAAATAAAATATTAAATATTAAATTTTTTCTAATCTCTTGTCTCAATAAATAATATTGAGAAAGCAAATCTTTATAACATTTCTATAATCCGTAAAAAATGCTAAACTTTAAATACATTTCTGTAGTTGCTGTAATATATTGATATGCAGGTAGATCCTTATATCGTTTTAACACTCTTTTGTTTTTAGGACTTTCACTTATTAATGTGTTAAATTCTTCGTTAGTTGAGTATGTAAACATATTATCGTTATGATACATAAAAAAGTACTTATTATTGCCGTTAATTCCACTATTTAATATCATAATAGTTATAGCTTCAGTTCCACCGGCTTTTGAAATTTCAACTTTCCCATTAAAAGTTTTATTTACTTCTATGCCATCTATTGCTACTATTGTAAATGGCGCCACAGATGAAAAAACCTTGCGTTCATTATCCCATTTTAATTGCAAATCTGATAAAATAATTGTAGATTTATCTAAGTCAGGATTTGGGATTTTATCTCCATACTCTTTTAAGGAACTTAACTTTTCTTGATATTTTTCATCTGATTTAAGAAGGTTTGCATTAGTCTGAAAGTTAGAGTTAGAGGTAGAACCGATACCACCAGAATTTAAGTCGTTGGCCATTAAAGTGAGAGCTTCTTTGTTAAAGTGAAAAGTTAAAAATAGGGAGGTATTCATATCGATTTCACCATCCACAATTTTATAATTAAAACTTCCGGCACTATTTACTTGGATTCGTCCTGGAACTTCTATAAAATTTAGTACACCTGCACCTTCCATAGTGCAATTTGTTGTATTAAAAGTTAGATAGTTATTTGTTTCCGTTAATCCATTATTATTGATTAAATATAAATCATCTTTAAATGATAATTCCCCTTCTATATTGAACATCTGAAAGTCAGGAATCTTATTTTTTTCTGTTAAAAATGCAGGATAAATAACAGCTCCGGGATTAGAAAAGATAAAACCATTACAAACTTGTCTTTTATTTATAGATAATAAGTTGTTACTTATAGGTAAATTTAAATTAGCTGGATCCGAATCGTCTGCTAATTGAACCCAAGTATCGTTATTAAAACATTTTTGTTTTATATTATAGTAACCATTAAAGTCTATCGTGGGTTTATGATTAAATAGGGTGATTGTACCACTATAATCTACAGATGAATTTAGAGCCAGCGGGCTTAATTCATTAATAATTCCTCTACATAAAACTCTTTCAGAGTTTCCGGAAATTGTTTCTATAAATAAAGGAGTTTTATTACCTAAGTTATCAGTATAATTATAATATCCGGTGCCTGAAAAAGACTCTTTTGACTTAATTTCAGCAAAAATATTATATAATTTATGATATTTATGTTGTTTGTTTAATACAATAAATCCGTCGTTAATAGGCATTAAAGCACCTCCGGAAGTAATTCCAACAACTTTATCTTTAGGAAAAATTGCAGCATCACAAATAGCAATATAATCTACTCCGTTTAATGATAAATAAGAACTTTGACAATCAAATTCCCCTGAGTTTGCGTAAAAACTTAAATCTTTATTGCTAAGATTTTCTGAAATTAGAAAATAACCGTCTATTGGTTTATCTAAGGTAGCTTCTAATGTTTCTAAAGTTTCTGTTGAAGATTTGTAATTAGCATCTCCTAAGATTAATTTGTCTTTATCTACTTTCCAAACAAATTCATTAAAGTTTGCTTTAAATCCATTTTCTTTGAAGTCTATATAAGATTTAGGATCATTACTTAGAAATTTACCTGATTTTTCAGGAATATTCATATACAAACTATAATTTTTAGATTCTACAGAAGTATATTTATCACCTGGTAAATAATACAAAAAATCTGCATTTTCAGCAGTAAAACTTTGGGATTTAAAAGAATAATCATTAGAAACAATTCTGCCTTGCCCATTAATTAAATATCCGTTACCCCCCATTTCCTTAGGAGAATAAGACAATTCCCCATGTAATTCTACTAACCCATAATACATTTGATACGGATCACCTGAAATAGTATTAAAAACCATATTATTTTCTATAGTATTCCAAAACATTTCAGAACTTCCACCTTCTACATACGGATATTGAACACCTGTAGTTTGTTCTTGTATAATCACTCTATCTAAAATAGTTTTTGCAGAATCAGGATAAAAAACGAAGTCTAAAGATTTTAATTCAGCCGATAAATAATCTAATTGTCCACTGCCTCTAAAACAATTATTACTTAAGATAATTGTGTTTTTAAATATTCCATTATTCCCATAAATAGGATATCCATCCTTAGGGGTTTTATGTTCAAATCCTAAAGATTTATCAGGCATTACTACTATTGGTTCCCTAATGTTCTGGAAAATACCGGCACTGTTTAGTTCACCTTCCAGTGAAATATTTGTGGGAGCAAAAGTTTGCAAACTATCTATCTCAAAAGGGTCTAATTTAAAGTAGAATCTTTCTTTATCATAAACGCCATCGCATATACTGTTTTTATTATAATAAATAAATGCATTTCCGTTACAAGTAAAAATAGGGTAGTTATCAAATTGATCTACCATTCCGGATTTATTATAAGGCTGATTTACATTTAAAAAACCTTCTAAATCTTGAATAGGAGTATTTATCTTACTTAAAATACGACGTCCTTCCGTATCAATATCATTTGTTCTTATATAAAAGAACATAGAATCAATTTGAGAAAAATTAATTTTAAACCTATGATAATCTAATACACCCGATTGAACATAAAAGTCCAATAATCCCGCTTGTAAATATCCTGCAAATTCCAGATTCATCTCTTCTTTAATAGTAAGATGATTGTTTTTAGGAAAAATAATAACATTGTCTTTTTCGCTTACAGTAACTTTATTTACACCGTTTACCGTAATTAAATCTTTATTTAGATCTAAGAAACCATGAGGCTCGTTATGAGCAATAGAAAAAATACTAATAACGTCATAATCTCTTTTCTTTGCATAATTATCTATATAGTTAAATAATTTTGGCCTTAAAAAAATAGAGTCTGTAGTCAAGTCGTAATCTAATAATTCAAAATTATACATTAATAACAACGATGTTTTAGATTGCTCTACACTTTGTTTTACAAAATCAACATATTCTGTTAGATGAAAGTTTAATTTATTTGTATTTCTATAAAACTTTAATACACTTATTAATGAGTTTTTTCCATCTCGTGCTTCAAATTGTTTAAATCTATTTTCGGAAAAATAATTTTCTGATTCAAAATATGCTTTACTTTCCCTACTAAACGTATAATCTGAAGTAAAAAAAATTGTATCGGATTGCATCTTCCAAGTTAATTTATCACAATAAATTTTTACTTTATGAAAAGTACTGGTAATTGGAGGAGAACCTATATTTTCAGCATCTCTATATATAGAAAGTTCATTATCTGAAGTAGATAATGCAACTTTTGATCTTGGGTGTGAAATTGTGTCGTGATCAGTAAGAAATTTAAATTTTGCATTATTTGTATGAAAACTTTTATCTTTAATATTAAATCTTTCGGATTCTACTAAGAAAAACAATTTTCCCTTTTTGTGAATTGCTATAACTGCATTTTTATTGTTAATTGCAGACCCAATAATACTTTGTCCTTCAAGACTAAACCCTCCTGTATAATTTACATTAGGATATATATTGTTAATACTCACAATTTCATTGACGTAAGGTATAAATTTAGGATATCTTGAAGTTTCTACATTTGCCCCTTGAATACATCTATCAGACAAATTTCCTTTGATAGATGTATTAGGAAAATATTTTTTGTGATAAAAAGTTACATTGTCTAAATCAAAATTTACATTATCTAAAATAACAGTATATGAGTTTGGTAATGTAGCATACACACTATTTTTATCTAATCCAGCCTTTTGCCAATCTATTTTTCCATTTTTACCTTTAAACTCCTTAGTTAGAAAATTAATTTTTCCGGAACAATTGTAAATAACAATACTATCATATAAATCACAAATTAAATTAGCGTTTTCGAAAGTTACGAAAGGGGTATTATCTTCTATAGAAGTAAAAATAGATTTGGGGTTCACTACATTCCAATTAGTATTACCATTTTTAGAAATAGTATTCTTAGAAAATAACACATCCCAATCTGTAAGTAATGAGGCATTTACTTCGCTATTGGTAATGTTTGTAAGAAAGTTTTTACAATCTGTTATAGAATAATTCGATAAAATATAGGAATTAAATGCTTTAATAAAATTATTATAAATTCTGAGATTGGAAGTTTGTCCAGAGAAATAATTAAGTCCGATAAGTAATTGGGTTTTATTTTGAGAATCGTTATTATTATCTTTTAAGAGATTAACAAAATTAGATTTAGTTTCACTTACTAACTTTTTATCAATATCGCTTAAATTTGTATCGATAAAACTATTAAACTGTATTATTAAAGAATCATCTGAAGTTGCTGTAAATATTTGGGCAACTGAATTTATGATTGTAAAAAATATCAATAATATAGAGATAATTAATTTTTTCATAACATGACTTATTTAGTAGTGTAACGAAAAACAATATGTTTTGTTATTACAGATATTAATAGTTATTTAGTTATTAGAGTATCCTGTAAAATATGCAAGGATAAATTCCCTTCTTTATCAATAACAGCATAACTATTATGGAGTAACCAATCGCCAAGTAATACAAACTTAGAGTTGTTATTGGGTAAGTCTGTTAAAATAGGAATGTGACGATGACCAAAAATAAAATAATCTATTTCAGGTTCTTTTTTCATATGTTTTATAGTATATTTATACAATAATTCATTTTCTATTTTAATATTCAGGTCTTTACCCGAATTGTGACGTTTAGTGTATCTGTGTTTATTAGATAATAATAAGCCAAACTTAATACCTAAATCGGGATGAATTAATTTATATAAAAATTGACAGAATTTGCATTCAAAAAACTTAAGTAATAACTTGTAGAAAATATCATCAGGACCTAAACCATCACCATGAGCCAAATGAACTTTTTTGTTATTACAGATGATAGTTTCAGGTTTTCGATGGTAAATAACTCCTAATTCATCTGTTAAATACGAAAACTCCCATAAATCATGATTCCCCTTAAATAAGTGAACATTAACACCTTCTTCAACCAACTCGGCAATTTTAGCAAGTAATCGTACAAAACCTTTAGGTACAACATGCTTATATTCAAACCAAAAGTCGAAAACATCACCTAATATATAAATATCCTTAGCATCCTTTTTTATGCTATCTAAAAAAGTGATAATAGTTTTTTCCCTTTTTAACGATTCTTCTTTGCTTGGAATACCTAAATGAAAATCAGATAAAAAATAGCATTTATCTTTTGTATTATCCATAAGTTTTTAATAAACTAACAAATTACAAAGATAAGGTTTATTTTTGCAATAAATGTATTATCTTTGGAAAATAATACTTAATAATAAAGTGCCTGATAATTATGAAGTGCCGTGTTAAAAATATAATAATAACAATTGTAGTTTTTTTGCTAATTCCTATTTTTTCTTATGGGCAAAAGGTAATTATTTTAAAGGAATATGGCAAAAAACAAATAGTTAAATTAGTAGAGGGCAGTCCTATAAAACTTTCCTATTCCGATGATTTTGATTATGAATTTAAATCTCAAGGGATTATCACTAAAATTAATGAGAATTCCTTTTATTTAAATTATTCTGATGAAATTTTTTACGATCAAATAAATACTATTTATATAAAACGTCCTACTCTTAGTATGTTTAGAACTTTAATAGGTGCTGGTGGAACGCTTTACCTTGTAATGCCCTTAACAGGATATTTATTTGGGGAGAAGCCTAATTATGATGCTTCGGATTTTATTATTTCAGGTAGTTTAATAGCAACTTCCGGAATCATGTCTATTTTCACTGTTAAAAAATATAAGATCAATAAACCTGATAAATTTGCCTTAGAAGTTTTAGATTTTGATTTCTAAGATATTTCAATATTACTCTTTATACCTTCATTTTTTCGCCTAAACATGTCAATCTGGCATTAAATGCGAATTTCGATTAAACTTGCTGTGTCAAATTGTCACTATTTTTGATAAAATCTCACGTTTTTGGTGTTTTTTTGTGGTGGTATATAGTTTGATTATTTCTTAAGTGAGTTTGAATTAAAAATTAAAAACAATAAAAATAGAAAGGAAAAATACCATGAAACTAACAAGATTTAATCAACCATTAACATTCAGTGATTTTTTAGATGATTTTTTTAACACGGATGTAGGTCAAGCTAAAAAATATACAATCCCAGCAGTTAATATTCTTAATAACGAAAAAGATTTTACTATTGAATTAGCTGTTCCGGGTATGGATAAAAATGATTTAAATGTAGATGTAACAAATAATGTGTTAACTATTTCTGCAGAGCAAAAAGAAGAAAAGAAAGAAGAAAATGACAATTTCACTTGTCAAGAGTTCTGTTATAGTTCATTTTCACGTAGCTTTAGCTTAACAGAAGATGTTGAGCAAGATAAAATAAATGCCAAATATGAAGATGGTATATTAAGAGTTGTTTTACCTAAGAAGGAGGCAGTATTAACTAAAGGCAATAAAAAAATTAAAATTTCATAATAGTAATTTATAAAAGGTTAGTATTTTAAAGAAAAAAGGGGCTCTGGAATTGCAGAGTCCCTTTTTTAATTATTATTGGTATTTGTGAAAAATTAATTTGTATCCATAGATTCTTTTGCTCTATTAGCAATTGTATCGTCTACTAAAATTCTACCGCATGCTTCGCAAACAATGATTTTTTTATGCATTTTAATGTCTAATTGTCGTTGAGGAGGTATTTTGTTAAAGCAGCCTCCACAAGCATCTCTTTCTATAGAAACTACAGCCAATCCGTTTCTGACGTTACTTCTAATTTTTCTATAAGCAGTTAATAGTCTTTCTTCAATTACCTCACTTTGTTTTTCAGACTTTTTATTTAAATCTTCTTCCTCTTTTTCTGTTTCTACAATTATACTATCTAATTCGGATTTTTTTGCTTTTAAATCTTCTTTTTCTTGGGATAATTCCTTTTTAGCAGTTTCTATATGATGTTCTAATCTTTCTATTACAACGTTATTTTCGTTAATTCTTTTTTCTGCTAATTGAATTTCTAAAGTTTGATATTCAATTTCTTTGGATAACGAGTCATATTCTCTGTTATTTCTAACATTCATCTGTTGACCTTCGTACTTTGCTATTAAATTATTAGCTTCTTCTATTTTAAGATTTAAGTTAGAGATTGCAGTTTTTAAATCATCTATTTTGACATTGTAGTTATCTATCCTTGTTTGTAAACCAATAACTGCATCTTCTAAATCTTGAACCTCAAGAGGTAACTCTCCTCTTATTGTTTTAATTTCATCAATCTTAAAATCAATAAGTTGTAAACAGTATAATGACTCTAATTTTTGTTCAATAGTCAAGTCGGGACTAGTATCTTCCTCTTTTTTTGATGATGAATATACTATTACATTTTCATTTGTATTAACAGTTTGATTTTGAAGTTCATTTTGATCTTTTGTTATATTTTTCTTTGCCATAATTTTAAAATTGAAGATTTTAACTTGCAAAGTTAGTTTTTTTTTTTGAAATGAGAATTGTTTATTAAATTAATAATAAAATATTTATTATTTTAAAATAAAATTCTTAACTTTGCAGGTGAAATTTGATTAAAATTGAAATCTAATATTAATTGTGACTTTACGTAATATCCTCTTATTCCCAATATCTTTATTATATGGTTTTATTATATGGTTGAGAAATCTTGCATTCGATCATAATATTTTAAAAGAAGAGACTTTTGAGGGTGTTTTTGTAATTGGGGTCGGAAATTTATCACTTGGTGGTACTGGAAAAACTACATTAATAGAATGGTTAATTAATGAACTATCTCCTAAATATAAAATAGCAGTTTTAAGTAGAGGATATAAAAGAAAAACAAAAGGGTATATAGTAGTAAAAACAACTGATTTGCATGATAAAGTTGGAGATGAACCTTTACAAATAAAGTACAAATATCCTGATATTCCGGTAGTATTACACGAAAAAAGAGTCTTAGGAATTCAGAAAATTAAAAAAGACTTTCCGGAGACACAAGTAATATTAATGGATGATTCATTTCAACATAGATATGTAAAACCGGATTTAAATTTATTATTGACCGATTATTTCAATTTATATACAGACGATTTTTTATTTCCAGCCGGTACTTTAAGAGAACATAAAAGTAATGCTAAACGTGCAGATATTGTGATTGTCACAAAATGCGAGCGGATTTTATCTCCATTAATCTATAGAAATATTAAAAATAAGTTGAATTTAAATTCTGATCAAATATTGTTGACATCATTTTTAAAATACAATCAATTAAAACCTATTTATAAAGACTATCCCCAAAAATACGATCCTGATAGTGTGCATGTTACAGCCGTTTGTTTTTCAGGAATTGCCAATAGTTATTGGTTTTTACTTAAACTTAAGAAATTTTTTAGTGATGTGGATTTTGTGGAATTTGGAGATCATCATAGCTATACAATTAAAGAAATTAATAAAATTGTAAAGTTGCATAAAGACAATTATGCCAGAAACAAAGTGATTGTAACTACAGAAAAAGATGCAATGAGGTTACAAGCGCCTGAGTTTAAAAAGATATTGAAAGATTATCCTGTTTTTTACTTACCTATAGAATGTGATTTTCATCAAAATAATAGAAATAAATTATTAAGTGAAATAGATAAAAAAATAAAACAAAAAGGAATTATAAGTTTGAATCAAAATAGAGAATTGTAATTTCTAAAGATATATCATATTTCTTATTCTTAATAATTGTATTTCTCATTCCATAAATTTTTTAAATAACTCCTTATTTTTTCTTCCTTACTATTTTTTTGTGGATCATAAATCTTAGTTCCACTTAATTCTTCAGGTAAAAATTCTTGTTCTACAAAGTTATTTTGGTAAGAGTGAGCATATTTATAATTTTTCCCATAGCCAATATTTTTCATAAATTCAGTGGGAGCATTACGCAAATGAAGAGGAACAGGTTGATTCCCGGTTTTTTTAACTAAATCTTGAGCTGTGTTTATTGCCATATATGCTGAGTTGCTCTTCGGAGATGTAGCTAAATAAATGGCAGCTTCAGATAGTATAATTCTAGATTCCGGCATACCTATTTTCATAACTGAATCGAAACAAGTATTTGCCATTAATAATGCATTAGGATTTGCAATTCCAATATCTTCCGCAGCTAAAATTACCATACGTCTTGCAATGAACTCGGGCTTTTCCCCTGCTTCTATCATTCTAGCCATCCAATAAACTGCAGCATTAGGATCGCTTCCTCTAATAGATTTGATAAAAGCTGAAATAATATCGTAATGAAATTCTCCTTTTTTATCATATAAAGCTAAATTTTCCTGAATTAAATTTAATACGATATCATCTGTGATAGTAATTTCTCTTTTATCATTATTATTGGATGAATTATATAAAGTATTAACTACTAATTCTATGGCATTGTATAGTTTTCTGGCATCACCTCCGGAAATTGCTCTTAAGGCATTAGTTTCGGGAACATTTATTTTTATAGATAATTCTTCTGATAATTTATTAATACCTTTTGTTATCATCTTTTCAAGATCATCGTCATTAAGAGGTTTTAAAATATACACCTGACATCTGGAAATTAAAGGCGATATAACTTCAAAGGATGGATTTTCAGTAGTTGCACCAATTAATGTGATAATACCTTTTTCTACAGCACTTAATAAAGAATCTTGCTGAGATTTATTAAATCTGTGAATTTCATCTATAAATAATATAGGATTAATTTGTATTTGAGCTTTATTTAAAACGTCTCTTACATCTTTAACGCCGGAATGAACAGCACTTAATGAGTGAAAAGGGCGTTTTAAGGTTTTAGCAATAATCAAAGCCAAAGTAGTTTTTCCAACTCCGGGAGGGCCCCAAAATATTAACGAAGGTAATAATCCCGATTCAATACTTTTACGTATAACACCGTTTTTACCTACTAAATGTTCCTGTCCTATATATTCATCTAAAGTTGTTGGCCTTAATTCTTCTGCTAAAGGTATCATTTACAATTAAATTATCTTACAAAAATACTAAAATATGTTTATAATCTTATTAAACAGTTGTAAAATTATATTGTATATATAAAAAGTATAAAAATTTGGGATAATTCTAAAAGTTTACATATATTTGCAGATAATTAAATTTTAATAATTATGGCATATAAAATTAGTGAAGAATGTTTGGCTTGTGGTACTTGTTTACCAGAATGCCCAGTAGAGGCAATTTCAGAAGGTTCAATTTACAAAATTGATGAAGATAAATGTATCGATTGCGGATCATGTGCATCAGTTTGCCCAGTTGAAGCAATTAGCCAAATGTAAAAAGTTGTAAAAGTTTTTTTTAAAAGCCCGAGTTTTGTAATAATTTCGGGCTTTTTTATCTTTAAACTCTATTGTAATTAATTATTAATGTCATAATTAAAAGTAATTATTGGAATTTACACTTAATGAAAATAACCTTAAAAGATATCTTAAAATTCTTGTTTTTTCTGGGTATAGGTTTTTTACTAATTTGGTTATTTGTAAGAAAATTAACTTCCGAAGAAATAGATTCTATTTTCGCATCTTTAAAAAACATCAAATATAGTTGGTTGATATTGGCATTTATATTTGGAGTTATAAGTGTTATTGCCAGAGCATCGAGATGGATAATATTAATAGAACCGTTAGGTTATAAACCTAAATATTCTAATATGTTTTTTTCAGTGCTGGTTGCTTATATTGCAAACCTTGCATTTCCAAGGTTAGGTGAAGTTGCTCGATGTGGCGTACTAACTAAATATGAAGAAATCCCTTTTGAAAAATCTTTTGGAACAGTAATAACAGAGCGGATATGCGACTTATTAGTGTTTTTTATTTTGTTAATAGCTAATATTATTATTCAATATAGTGTATTGGAAGCATATGTAAACGAAAAAATCTTAGGAAGGTTATTTGGGAAAAATGCAGAAATCCCAATACTATTAATAATATTCATATCATTTGTAGCTTTAGTTCTTATTTTGGTTTTTATTGTTAAAAAATTTCCTAACAATAAATTTGCAAAAAAGACAAAAAAAGTTTTTTCCGGTTTTATTGAGGGAATCAAGTCTTTCTCCAAAATTCAACGTCCATGGGCATTTTTATTTCACACTGTTTTACTTTGGGTATGTTATTTTTACATGACAAGGGTAGTGTTTTATTGTTTGGCAGAAACTTCCTTTTTAGGTTCGGATGCAGCATTTTCATCATTAGTATTTAGCACTATCGGAAATATATTAGTACAAGGAGGTATAGGTATTTATCCGATGATAGTATCTGAAATACTTACAGTGTACGGGTGTACATCAGCAATAGGATATACAATGGGTTGGTTAATTTGGATTAATCAAACAATGCTAATCATCATAGGTGGAATAGTTGCTTTTATAGTACTTCCATTTATCAATAATAACAATAAAGATAATAAACCTAAGGAAATACTTCCTGATGAAACTAACATAATTGACAAATAAGATTTTGGGAAGATCGATTTTGAAGGTTTTGAGTTGTTACTTGCTTTTTTTGATTTATTTTACTTAAATATTCTTTCTTGGGATTTCAATGTATGAGTAATAGTAGTCCAAATATTAAATATGCAATAACATAAAATAATAATGCGATACCAAAATCAGTATCGCATTAATAATTTAGGAAAGTAGACTATTTATTATTATTTTATACCATTTATTATGAATAATAGACTGCTATTTTTTTACTTATTGTGGTATTGATATTCAAAAATAATAAAACATAGTAATATGTTATACCAGTCATCAAGTATAACTTTATTTGTAAACACAATTTCTGCTTTCAAGACAATTCTTGATTCTCATGAACATGTCTAAATAACTGATAATGAGAATTAATATTATTTTGCAGTTGTAGTATGAGATTTCTATGATTCAGCTTTCAATATGAAAAGTTCTTGTAAATCAATTTTCTGCGGTTCACTCATATCAATTTCACATATACCAATTTTTTTAGCTTCGTTTTTTGCGATGTTTGCATAATGTTTCAACTTATATTGCTCAGCTTTGTTTCTGTGAGCTAAAATAAGCATCATTTTAGGTTTATCTGATAACTTCAAATCTTTTTTCTTCCCCCCTATGAGTCCCAAATCTGATTTATTTTTGATTATACTTTCTACATCATTTTTGACATCATTACAAACTTCTGTTTTATCAGTTATTTCTTTGAAATTTTTTATATGGTCTTTGATACCGGACTTTCCTTCTGTTGCACCTATACCAACTTTTAATTCTGCGAGATAAATATCGTTAATCCCTAATTCGTTTGGTTTTGTATCAACTATGACAAGGTCTATTCTCGTTTTTACAATTGGATCATCTGTTTCTTTTATACTTTCTTGGGAGAATTGCCATTCCATATCAACAACAAGGAAACGATTGTCAAAACTATTGTTTGCCAATGCAATATTTTGCTGAACATAAAATTCTTCTTTCTTTTTATTTTTTGGTTTGTAATTGTATACAAGTTTTTTTGCCTGATTAAAGTATTTGCGTAAATCATTTTTACTGTTAAGTGTATTTTCCAGATTTTTTACATCAAACAAAAATCTTTAGGTGAAACTCCACCAAACAAATCTTTAGGTGGAATACCATCGCAATATTTTTTGTCAAGAGGTGTTATTTTAACTGGGCTCTTACCCTTTTTTTTGTACTTAATTGTAAGTATTTTACCTTTTCTGTAATATATCATCACCTCATTGTCTTTTCTAATTTCAAATGACAATTCAGGGTCTTCTTTTATTACTTCAAATAAATTTTATAAGCATCCATTTAGGTATGCATCTACATGATCATCTGATATTTTTCTCATATTATTGGTTTTTTACAAATATACATATAAAATTGAACTTTATACTCTTTTGGGAATGCTACCGAAATTTCAATGACATTTCGTCCTCACCCTTAAATTATTCCAAAGATTTTATTTAAATTTGCATAAACAAATTAAAATCCAATGGCTCCTGATAAAAAAATAATTACTCCTAATCAATTTAAAAATTTAGATTTACAAGATAAAAAGAAAGTCTTTACAAATGGATGTTTTGATGTTATTCATTATGGACATGCCAAATATTTGTATGATGCAAGTAAGTTGGGAGATATTTTGATAATTGGTTTAAATAGCGATAATTCAGTTAAAAGATTAAAAGGAAATGACAGACCAATAAACAATGTAGATGCAAGAAGTTATTTATTAGCATCTTTTTATTTTGTTGATTATGTAATTATTTTTGAAGAAGATACTCCGTTTGATTTAATCAATATTGTTAAACCAAATGTGTTGGTTAAAGGAGGTGATTACAAGATAGATAATATTGTAGGAGGGGATGTAGTTAAAAAGTTGGGGGGTGAAGTAATTGTACTTCCATTTGTGGATGGTTTTTCATCTACTAAGATAATAAATCAAATTAATTCTACCTATGGCAAAAAATAAAACATATTATGTTTGTTCTGATTGTGGTTACGAAAGTTTAAAGTGGTTAGGAAAGTGCCCTTCATGTAATGAATGGAACACTTTTAAAACTTTTACTGTTAAAGAAGATAATATAAATCCCTTCAAAAACACTTTAACACAAAACGAGCCTGTATCTATTAATAATATAGAAAATACTGATGATGAGGTTAGATACTTAGTAGATGATAACGAATTTAATAGAGTTTTAGGCGGTGGAATTGTTAAGGGATCTATTATTTTAGTTGGAGGAGAACCCGGAATAGGAAAATCTACTTTAATGTTGCAAATTGCACTACAATTTGGAAATTTAAAAGTTTTGTATGTTAGTGGTGAGGAAAGTAAATCCCAAATTAAATTAAGGTACGATAGAGTTAAAACATCAGATAAAAATAACGTTTTAATATTAAACGAAACAGATATAGATGCTATTTTTAAACAGGTTGAAGATGTAGACCCCGATTTGTTAATAACAGATTCTATTCAAACTATATACAACACGTCATTAGAAGCATCACCGGGAAGTGTTTTGCAAGTAAGAGATTGTACTATGCAATTTCAGAAATTTGCCAAAACAAAACAAATTCCTGTAATTTTAATAGGGCATATTACTAAAGATGGAAATATTGCAGGTCCCAAAATCTTAGAACATATAGTAGATGTAGTAATAATGTTCGAAGGTGAAAGAAATTATGGTTATAGGATTTTGCGAACTGTAAAAAACAGGTTTGGTCCTTCATCGGAAATAGGAATGTATTTAATGCACGAAAAAGGACTTCAACAAGTTAATAACCCATCGGAAATACTCTTAACAAAAAACACTGAAGATTTAAGTGGAATTGCAATTGGAGTAACAATAGAAGGGGTTAGAGCTGTAATGATTGAAATTCAAGCATTGGTTAGCACTGCAGCATATGGAACTCCACAACGTATGACATCCGGGTTCGATGTTAAACGGTTAAATATGTTATTGGCAGTTTTAGAAAAAAGATGTGAATTTAAATTGTCTGCTAAGGATGTGTTTTTAAACATTACCGGAGGGTTAAAGATAGATGATCCTGCAATAGATTTAGCAGTGGTAGCATCTGTATTATCATCGAATATAGACATCACAATAGATAAAACAATTTGTTTTGCTGCAGAAGTAGGGTTATCAGGCGAAGTAAGACCGGTTTCGCATATAGAAAAAAGAATAAATGAGGCTGAAAAACTTGGTTTTAAAGATATTATTGTATCCGGATTTGGATTGGAGAAATTGAACTTAAAAAAACATTCTATCAATATTTTAGGTATGAATAGAATAGACGAAGTATTCAGATACTTATTCGGTTAACTTTCTTTGTTCTTAAGAATTAAATTATGTAATTTTATTTCTATTAGTTTTGATATTTCACATTTAACTTATTACCATATTTTATTATGAAAAAAACACTAATTCCATTTTTATTCTTCACATTTATTATTATTAATTGCAAATCACAAAATATTTATTTTAATGAACCCATAATTCCTATCTTAAATAACATTGAGAATAATATTTTATCAGAATTTGTAATAGAAAATAATGAAGATAGTGTTTATCTAACTAATTTAAAAATAACATTAATAGGAGATTTATTAAAGGATATCAAGTATGTCAAATTATTTTATTCAGGCAATACATCCGTAATTAGAACTAAAACAACATCTAATACTTTGTTAACAGATTATAATATTTATGGGAGTAGCACCAAGATTTATGCTGATTGTAATTTTTCGCAATTAATATCCACTGTAGATTTAAAATCATTTTCAGGTTTAATGACTAAAATGGATAAGAATTCAAATGCTAAAAGTGGGGATATAATTTTAACTATAAAAGCAAATAAATTATTGTCAAAAGGTGAAAATTACTTTTGGTTTGGGATTGATATTAATGAGTCAGCAGATTTGTTATCTACTTTGGAGTTCGAAATTAAGAGTATTAAAATAAATGATAAGTTAAGTGATTTCAAATATAGTAGTACTAAAAGGAGGGTGGGGCATGGTTTAAGAAATTCTAATGATGATGGGGCATTCGCCTATAGGATACCAGGATTAGAAACTACAAAATCCGGAAAACTTATTGCTATTTATGACATCCGCCACGATAATGCAGGTGACTTACAAGGGAATATAGATGTTGGGATGAGTGTAAGCACAGATAAAGGACAAAGTTGGTCTAAAATGAAACCTATTTTAGATATGGGCGAATTTGGTGGATTACCAAACGCGCAAAATGGAGTAGGCGATGCAGCTATTTTGTATGATAAGAGTACTAATAGATTGTGGGTTGCAGCATTATGGATCCATGGGTTAAATGGTAAAAGTGCTTGGGGTAACTCCAAATCAGGGCTAGAACCTTCACAAACAGGGCAATTAGTATTGATATATAGTGATGATGAAGGCGAAACTTGGAGTGATCCAATAAATCTAACAAAAAATGTAAAAGATAAATCTTGGAGATTGTTTTTTAATGGTCCGGGTAAGGGGATAGTAATGCAAAATGGAACTTTAGTTTTTGCATGTCAACATATTGATGCTAATGGTGTTCCATATTCAGGGATATTATTTAGCACAGATAAAGGTAAAACTTGGGAAGCAAAACATACTAATTACAGTAATACTACAGAGGCTCAAGTAGTAGAAATAGAACCAAATGTGCTAATGTTAAATATGAGAGACAATAGAGGTAAAAGTAGGGCAGTATTTACTACAGATAATATGGGAGAAACTTGGACAAAACATCCATCTTCAAATAAGTTGTTACAAGATCCAGTATGTATGGCATCCCTAATTAAAATACCATCTTCAAAGAATATTTTAGAAAAGGATATATTGATATTTTCAAACCCTAATAATGAGGATAATCGTAAAGATATTACTCTCAAAATAAGTTATGATAATGGTAACACATGGAGTAACAAATCCATATTGCTTGATAGTGAATATGGTTGGGGTTACTCTTGTTTAACACCAATAGATGATTCTACAATCGGAATTATATACGAAGGTAGCACATCTCACTTAGTATTCCAACGAATTTCGTTGATAGACTTCCAATAAAAATTAACTAATAAAGTTTATTCTTATTTGAAAAGTTTATAAAAAATTACACTTAAATCCCTGTACTAATAATTGTCTTAATTTTCTATTTTGCGTGTTTTTAATAATCTTAAAGATACTATGGTTAAGTAAATTAAACAAGCTAATGTAACAATAAAAGCATATTTAGGACCTGCGTTTGCTGCTAATCCAGTAATTACAGGAACTATAGCAGCACCAACTATTGCAGTTGTCATCAATCCTGAGATTTCGTTAGTTAACTCAGGTTGATGTTCTATTGCAATTGAAAATATTAATGGAAATATATTGGCAAAACCAATACCAATAAAAATAAAGCTTAAAATTGTTGTGTAGGGGAAAAATAATAAAACATTTCCTATAATAGATATAAATACAGTTATTAATAAAAACGATTTAGCATCTATTTTTCTCAATACTAATCCTCCTAAAAATCTGCCAAGAAATAAAGCAATAATTAAAATAATATTACCTAAAGTCGGTGGAATATTAGGGTTATTAGTCATTAGAATACTTGGGATTCTATTAAACATAGAAGCTTCTGCTCCACAATAGAAAAAGATACCTAAAAACATCATTAATATAAAAGGATTTTTCAATGCTCCAATACATTTTTTTACTGTAGTAGGTTCTGTTTTCTCTTCATTTTCATATTTGTTAGGAACAAATAACAAAACACATATCAGCGTTATTAATAAAACACCTGCAAAAACCGGAAATAATATTCTAAAGCTAACATCTGCAGTTCCTTTTACTGTGTTTAATGTGAACCAAGACTTATTTATCAATTTAGTTCCAACAATAGCTAATATTAAAGATGTAGATAATGCCCCAATAGCTTTAACAGATTGTGCAAATGATAAATTGCTTGAATATCTGCCTTCAGGTGAAACATCTCTCATTAGCGGATTACCTGAAACTTGTAATATAGTGGCACCGGCACCCATCAATAAAACTGCTATTAAAACTATAGGGAAGCTAAGGGCAAGAATTGGTAAAATTGCGCCAAGTAAAAATAAGATCAATCCAATAACTAACATCTTCTTTTTCCCAATTTTAGATTGTTGTACTCCCATTGGTACAGATAATAATCCAAACATTATCATACCGGAGAAAGATACAAATGATGCCATGAAGGGGCTAACCGAAAATGCGTTTTCTACTATCGAAACTAATTGTCCTGCAGCATCTCCAAAACCCATAGAAAGGAAAACTAAAAAAACTGCAAATACTAATAATGATTTTTTCATGTTATTTATTTTTATTTTCAAGTACAAATGTAGAGATATTTTTTTAATTTATTAATTTTTAAATAATGTTATTTAAAGATTAATGTGGATTTATATTAACCAAAAATAATAAGAAAAAAAGGCTGCTTAACTTTTTTGTTGTTAAACAGCCTTTAATAAATATTCAATAACATTAATAACTTTAACCCTAAATTTCAGAATTAATTAAATAAGTTTTTAACGTTTATTTATTGAATCATTCATTTTATTATTTTTTTATAAACTTTAATGATATCTGATCTTTATCGGATATTATCTTAATTACATATATACCCATATCTAAATTTTGGATATCAATAGTATTGTTATTATCTAACTTTCCATTTAAAACAACTTGTCCTATATTATTGTAAATAATATAATTGCAGTTAAAGATGTTTTCTATAGTAATAAAATTACTTGCAGGGTTTGGAAATACTTTTACAGTAATATTATTAGAAACAATACCTATAGTTTCTTCTGCTATCACATCAATGATAAAATCGATGTATTTCCCATTACTAGTAGCTCTAATTACAATAGTAGATTCTGATTGATTAGGATTATTACGTTTTACAAATAATAATTTCTCATTTAATGAAATTGTAAAATCTACGTCATTAGTAATGCTATTAATTTCGTAAGTAATTAAATTATCATCATCGTCTGGCTCTGTTACAGTTCCTTCTAATGATATTTCAACTTCTTCCGGGAAATCTGTAAAAATAATATCATCTACAGGATTAATAACATATGGTGGCTGATCTATATATTCTTCTGCAGAAACATTAACTGTCATTTCAACAAATAAATCGTTAGATATTGCTTTGATAACAAACTCTTCATTAAAAGCGCTTTCAGTTTCTCTTTTAACAAGCAAGTTAGCGTTATCAATAGTAGCTGAATAGTTGTTGCTGATACCTATTATTTCATATCTTAATTCATCTCCATCAGGATCAACAAAGTAATTATCTAAATTAAAAGATACCTCTTCAGGATAATCTGTAAAGAATATGGTCTCAATTTGTTCAACTATTACAGGTGGGTTATCTGTTTCAAATTCATCAGCAGATACTGTAACTGTCATATCAATGTATAAATTATTACTTTGAGCTCTAATGGTAAATTCTTCTGTAAATTCCTGAGTAGAAGTTCTTGTAACTGTTAAAGTATTACCATTAACATTTGTAGTAAAATTAGTAGAAGTATTGGTAACAGTGTAAATTAATACATCGTCTGGGTCAGGATCTGTAAAATAATCATTTAAGTCAAATTCTTTAGATTCCGGATAAGTTGTAAAATGAATATTTTCTATTTGTTCAACTATTACAGGTGGATTATCTATAATGATTGGAGGTTCACCATCGTAATTATCTATACAAACATAACCCGGAGTAAGCATACCCCAATTATTGTTTTGTGATGAAGATAACATTAACCTAACAGAAACTACTTCACCAAGAGGTGTTAAATCAAACCATTCCCATGTATCCAAAATATAATCTTCGGTGTTATCTTCGAATCTGTAATCAGCAAGATAAAAATGTATTGTATCTGTTGCTGAACCATCTTCCCTAACACCAACAGCACTTAACTTGAACCAATCAGGATCATTGCCGTCTTCGCCTCCAAAAGCAGTAACGAAGCCATCACCGTATTTAATGCTTTTATATGCATAAACATTATTAGTAACATAACAACCGGAAATTACTTTTGGTTCTCCACTTAATTCAGAAATAGTTGCATTATAACCACTTAGATAACCAACACAATAATTATTAGAGCTATCGGCCCCAATACCTGTAATTGCAACATATTGACCATCTGTTCCAGATAAAGTTGTGTCTGTTTGATTTGATGCGGAAAAACCTCCCCAGTAATAGACGGTGCCATTATAGTAGTCATTAAAATTATAAAAAGAGAAAGACCCGCTGATTAATTCAGATTCACCTGTGTGAGGCGGTTCCCAATAACCTTCTTCATTTAAAGTAACATCTTCGAAAGTAGCCGGAGAATAATCTATTGTAGTTTCGTTAGCAGATGCATTTACTGTCAAATCTACATATAAATCATTACTGGTAGCTCTTATAACGAAAGGAATATTTTCGAAAGCTCCCATTGTATTGCGAGTAACTGATAACATAAAATTGTTTAGTTCTAATGTATATTCTTCAACTTCATCTGATTCTATAGATAAAGTGATGATATCCAATGGATCCGGGTCTACAAAAGTTTCACTCAAGTCAAAATTAAATGTTTGAGGATATTCAGTAAATAAAATATCTTCTAGTTGATGTGCAATAAATGGTTCTTGATCTTCCGGTTCAGGAGCAATTCCATCGTAATTATCTATGCAAACATATCCTGGAGTAGTCATACCCCAATTATTGTTTTGAGATGAATATAACATAAGTCTGACAGAAACTACTTCACCAAGTGGTGTTAAATCAAACCATTTCCAAGTGTCTAAAATATAATCTCGAGAGTTGTTTTCGAATCTGTAATCAGCAAGATAAAAATGTATCGTATCTGTTGCAGAACCATCTTCTCTAGTACCAACAGCACTCAATTTAAACCAATCAGGATCGTTGCCGTCTTCACCTCCAAAAGCAGAAGCGAATCCATCACCGTATTTAATGCTTTTATATGCATAAACATTATTAGTAACATAACAACCAGAAATTACTTTTGGTTCACCGCTTAACTCAGTAATAGTTGCATTAAAACCGTTTAGATAACCGACACAATAACTATTAGAGCTATCAGCACCAATACCTGTAATTGCAACGTATTGAGCATCCACTCCGGATAAAGTTGTATCAGTTTGATTAGAAACCATGTATCCACCCCAATACATACCTCTATCATCTTTTTTATAGGTGGAATTAAAGTTATAGAATATATGCGATCCACTAATAAAGAAAGTTTCAAGATCTTCTTCAGGAACCCAAACACCGTTTTCTCCTAAGGCAACATCTTCGAAATATGCAGGTTCATCTGGTACATAGTTAGAGTATTCATCTGCACCGGCACATGGATTAGTAGTAGATCTGTTTTCACCATCTATATCTAATGTAACATAACTTAATGGATTGTTTACTGTAAGATTTTCACTGTTTGATAAATGTAAATCAGTGTCGGAAACAAATTCTACAGTTTCAGTTGTATGACTATTCATATCATAACCTGTAGAATCTTTCCACATTTCAAAAGATTCAATTTCAGTTGTACCCCATCTACCAAAATTTGAACTGTTAGTTTTAAATACATTGTAATCACAAAATCTGTTTGTATCTACCTTTTTATGCAAACGAATTAAATATCCATTTTCTGTTTCGTTAACTAATAAATTATTTTCAATTTGTAAATTTAAGAAAACATCTTCAATAAAAAGATTGCTTCCACTACCGTTTCCTGTAAGATAACTTGTGTTATGGGCAAAAATAATATTATTAGATGTGTCAGAATATCTTGAAGCAATATCATAACAATAATTTAAAGTACCACCACTGTTGATATCAACCATATTATTACGTACAATAAACGGATGTTCTTCGGAACCGTGACAGTTACGTAACTCAATGCCGGTAGCATTATTAGAATCAAAATTAAAGTGTACAATATTATTTTCTATTATTGTTCCTTGCTCGCAACGTAAGATATCCATTGCTTGAAAATTATTAATATCTTTAGTATTATTAAAAGTATTCCCTTTTATGGAAGCGAATTCTTGATATTGAAAGTATAATGATTTTGAATGTTGATTGTTAAAAATACAATTTTCAACTACTAAGTTTTGATCAAAAAAACTCTCACCTGTTACAAAATTCTTTTTACCCTCCATCATTATTGCCATTTTACCATAATTAAATGTACAACCTTTGAATGCAATATTTTTATCTACAAATTCTTTTGATTTATCCAGAACAATATTGTAATCATTACTTGGGAAACCTGAACTTGAGGGGAGATTATAACCGTTAAAAATAATGTTTTCAAAAGTTATGTCTCTCACGCCATTATTAAAGATTACTACATTGCAAAAATTAGTTGACGTAGTAGCAATAGTCATATTCTTAAAATTAATAAAGCCGGTTGCATCGAAATTTATTGTTGGCTTTGATAAATAACCTGCATTACTTTTTAATACAACATTATTAATGGAATTACCAATAAAGCTCACTGTTTTTGTGCTATCTAAACCTGATAAAGAAATAGATAAAAATTCTGTGTATTGACCATCCTCAACCTCAAAAACAACATGATCAGAAATTCCATTACTAGCAACAGCATCAATTGCTGATTGGAACGTAGAATAATCACTTTCAGCATCAGTACCAATTGTGTAAGTACCGGAAAGTTGTTGTGCATTAGCACTAAATGTTAAGAAGCTTAACAATAAAGCTAAACAGAGTAAATACTTTTTCATTTCTAAATATTTAAATTTTTTTAATTAAACAATAAAGTATTCGTTAGCTTAAGGGAAAAATTCGAAGAGTTAATACATTTAGTTATCAAATAAAATTCTTAACATTTCAGATGTTTTCAATTATCGATTTATTATATTTAAAAATGTTATTTTTATTAAGTAAAAAAATGTATTATTTAAATCATCAAAAACTTTATTTCCCGAAAGCTTACGAAGTATTTAAAAAGGCAGGTCTTCTGACTTACTTCAAACATTTATCGCCTTCCCATAAAAACAGTGGCATTAGATAAATGCAATATAAAGATTACAGCAGCGGGTACTGTTGCTGAATTTAACAGCATTCCCTATTATTCTGAAAAAGAACCTTTTTAAAAATAAAGTGCAAAGATAGTAAATAAAGTGAAATTAGTTAGTCAACTAATAGATTTAAATTTAATTAACAAAAAACTTACTAATAATGAAATAGATTAGCCAAATAAAACCAAAAAATATAAGAAAATAAAGTATAATTTTAAAGATACTGTTATGAACCTTTTGTTCCTCAAAAGCCTCTATATCATTAATATATCTAACTTCAATTTTCTTAGATGAAACATTCATCTCAACAGTTTTACCCAGAATTAACGGTAAATTGTCTTTGCCATGACCGGCAGGGAAATCAAAAATGATTGGAAAAGAATATTCATCAACATGATCTATAATAATTTCATATGCATTTTTGCCAAATGGAACTTCATTATCGTGCATATCAGTGAAACTCCCAACAATTAACCCTCGTAAATTTTCAAATTTACCTGCACGTTTTAAAGCAACCATCATTCTATCTATATGATATAAATACTCATCTAAATCTTCAATAAATAGAATTTTTCCATCAGTATTAATATCAGAATTAGTACCTATAATATTATACAGTAATGATAAATTTCCACCAACTAATACACCATGGGCACTTCCATTTCGGTTTTTTTTACTAATAATATTGTCATCTTCAGTGGTAAAAAGAATATCAGAGCCATTACCCATTAAGATGTTTTTTAACTCATCTATATGTTCTGTTTTGGTTTGTGGTAAAGTGGTTAATAGTGGAGCATGAATACTTTCAATACCCATTGATTGTAATTTGCAGTGTAAAACAGTAGCATCACTAAAGCCAATAACAAATTTTGGATAATAAATAAACTTAGAAAAATCTAGTTTATCAACAATTCTAACTGCACCATAACCACCTCGAGCACAAAAAATAGCTTTAATTTCTTCATTATCCATAGCCCATTGAAAATCTTTTGCTCTAATCTTATCATCTCCGGCAAATTGATCTTTTTCAGCAAATAAGTTTTGTGCAAATACAGGAACTAACCCCCACGATTTTATTTCATCAATTGCTTCAGCAATTTCAGTAAGAGAGACTTTGCGTGATGGTGCAACAATGGCAACTTTGTCGTTTTGTTTTAAATAATTCATTTTTTATTTTGCTTTAGTTTAGTGTTTTGTATGTTAATGTATCTAATTTTATTGCTTTTTTCCTGATGTGTTTACATTAATTTAATATTCAATTTTATTTTCATTTTCTTTCCAAATTTCAAAAGGCACAATTGTATCTTTATGATTTAACTTAACAGTTTTTATTTTTCTATCAGCTATATCTTTTGGAATTTCTTGATATATAAGATCATCGTCAAAACCTGCTTCTGCAGCTTCAGATCTGTCTGCAGCAAAGTATAGAGTCTTTAGTCTAGCCCAATAAATTGCACCTAAACACATAGGACAGGGTTCACAGCTTGCATATATCTCACAATCGGATAAATCAAATTTCTTCAAAACTTTACATGCATTACGAATTGCCATAACTTCTGCATGAGCAGTAGGATCGCAGTTTGAGGTTACTAAATTTACACCCGAGGAAATAATTTTGTTGTCACGTACAATAACGGCTCCAAAAGGACCGCCTTTAATGTCTTTTGCATTTTCAGATGCAAGATAAATTGCTTTTTCTATGAATTTGATTTGAGTTTTATCCATAACGCAAAAATACATAATTATTTTAGATGTTAAAATTTTCATTTAACATCTTTCCTTCTTTTTTATTGTTCATTATATAATAAAGGTAATGTAATATGTTTAGACCTGTTAAATGAGATTGAAAAAAGTTTGATATTCTATCCCAATAAAAATTAATGAATAAGTTTTGATCCAATTTCTAAGATGTTAATAATGGTTTTATTTCTCAAATTCTAAAAAAAAATTACTGAATTAACATAAGGAGTGTATTTTATATAAAATATATTTTGTTGTTTAACTTACAGATAAATAGCTTATTATATTTATTTTATGATTGTAATTAATTTCTGAAGGTGTTTTCTAAAAGCAATTTCAAAAAAAATAATAAAAAATGTTTGCTACTTATCTAATAAATTGTAACTTTGCAAACTAAAATTAAGTAAAAAATTATTAAATATTTTAAAATAATATGGCAGCAATAGGTAAAATTAGAAAGCATTACGCATTAGTAGTTATAGTGATTGGTGTAGCATTATTAGCATTTGTGTTAGGTGACTTTGGAGGTTCAAGAGCTGGCAAAATAAGTTCATTAGGCGAAGTGAATGGTAAAAAAATCAATTACATTGATTATGAACGAAAAGTTGGAGAGATAGTTGATATCAACAGTATGAATACAGATCCTTCACAAATGGCAGAAATGCAAATGAGAGTTAGACAATCCGTTTGGGGACAAATGGTTGAAGATGCTGTAATGAATGATGAATACAATAAATTAGGTATTTTTGTTTCAACAGAAGAACTTAATTATTTAGTAAGAGGTCCGGAACCACATCAATTTATTCTTGCAAATTTTTCTGATCCTCAAACAGGTGAGTTAGATAGAGTATTTTTAGATAATTTTTTAGCACACTTAAATAACCCGGAATTAGTAGATCCCAGATCTAAAAATGTTTATCTCTATATAGAAGATTTAATTAAGCAAGAAACTATAAATAAAAAATATTCTAATTTAATTACAAATGGATATTATTATCCAAGAGCTTTTGCTGAAAAATCATTTAAAGATAAAGTAAATCAATATAACGTTTCATACGTAGCAGAAAATTACAAATCCATTGCAGATTCTTTAGTGTCAGCTACAACAGCTGAATTGAAAAAATATTATAATGATCATAAAGAAGATTTCAAAACTGAAGAAACTAGAGAAATTATTTATATAGATCAAAATATTAATCCATCAGCAAAAGATAGACAAAATTTAAAAGATCATATGAATAAAAGTTTTGAGGAATTTAAGAAAACTACTAATATTTCTGCTTTTATAGCTTCTGAATCAGAAGTACCTTATAATCCAATGTGGTTATCAGAGAAAGATTTAATTCCACAAGTTGCAGATCAAATTATGAACACTGAACCGGGTAACTTTATTGCTCCTTTTGAATATAATAAAAAAATGACTTATTATAAAGTTGAAGATAAAGCTAATCGTCCTGATTCATTAAAAGCAACTCATATCTTAATTTCTTATGCTCAAGTTAATCCTGCAGTTACCTTAACCAAGGAACAAGCAAAAGCCAAAGCAGATAGTATTTTAAATGTTGTTAAAAGAGATACTTCAGTTATGACTAAATTAGCAGTTGAATTATCGGATGATCCATCAGCACAAGCTAATAATGGTAATTTAGGTTGGTTTTTAGATGGAATGATGGTTCCGGAATTTAATGAATTTTTAGTAGATAATAAATTAGGTAGTGTTGGGGTAGTAGAAACTTCATACGGTTATCACGTAGTTAAAGTTGATGGAAAAACTTCTCCTAAAGCAAAAATAAAATTAGCTGAGGTAACTCGTGAATTTGTTCCAAGCGAAGAAACTTATAAAGAATATTATGTTAAAATGAGTTCATTTGCCGCTAAAACTGAAAGTGCTTCAGAACTTGAAGAAAATGCAAGAGAAGAAGGGTATAACGTAAAATCTAATGTAGTAGAAAAGATGTCTCAAAAGTTAGGTGCAATAAATAATTCCCGTGAAGTTATTAAATGGTCATTTTCTGAAGATGCTGCTAAAAAACCGGTATCAAAAATATATGAATTTGATGGTAAGTTAGTTTTAGCTGCAGTTAAAAATTCACAAGAAGAAGGTTATCTACCTTTCGAAAAAGTTGAACAAAGAATAAAACCTTTAGTTTTAAGAGATAAAAAAGCAGAGATTTTAAAAGATAGAATGCAAAAAGCAAAATCATCCAACTCTACTATAGAAGCAATTGCTTCATCGTTAGGTGTAGAAGTGGAAACAGCAATTGTACATGGTAATACATCATCTTTAAACAGATATGGACAAGAACCTTACGTTGTAGGTGTTATGTTGGGTGCAGAAGAAAATAAATTATCCGATGTTGTTGTTGGAGATCAAGCTGTTTATATCTTCACTAAAACATTGGGCAGTACCTTAGAAGATAAAACAGATTTCACAGCAGATCAAGATAGAATTTCTAACCAAATTGGTTCTAGAATTAACACTAGAGCAATAAAAAATCTAGTTGATAATGCTAAAATAAAAGATAATAGAATAAAATTCTACTAAATAAATATTTTTATATTTATCACAGAATATATAAGAATATATAGTTTGTAAAAATCAGTAAGTAATTCATTGCTGAGGGCTATCTAACGACCAAAAGTTAGATAGCCTTTTTTTTTGCCTTTAATCAAAGGGATTCTATCGACTTCTTATTTAGAACAATTCTAATTAGATAAAGGGATTCTATCGCCACTTTATTTAGAATGATTCTAATTTGCATGAAAATTTAACTGTGCATAACCTATTCAATTCTAGTTTATTTTAATTTTAAATTAAATTTATCTCTTATTCTCTTACTTAAAATCTCAATCAATTTTTAATTTATTATTCAGCTGCCATTAAAATATTCTGAAGAAAAAAATAATTAAAAATTTAAATGTTAAAAATGCTGACATTTTAATCTTTTAAGGATTAATGATAAAGAGAGGAGCAATTTGCTCTTAAGTGTTAACATTTAAAATTTATCATTATGCAGTTGAAATTTTTGAAATTACAAAAATTAAAAAATCTTGTTAACGAAGGCATGAAACCACGCAAAAAGCCTCGTAAACGCATCCATAAGGATCAAGGAAATAGTAAGGTAGAGCTTATGTTTCCATTAGAAGATTTTCATATCTATAATCAAGGAAACAATGGTGAAATTATTTTTCATGACCGGAAAGATCGTGAGAAGTTTATAAATGAAGTCAAACATTATTTAGAGCCTGTGGCTTACGTCTATTGCCACGCCTTATTATTTAATCACTTTCATATTGTTATAAAGCTTAAAAGCACTGGTAAAATTCTTAAACTAACAGAAGTGGATGAAGATATAGCAAAGTTTGCTCAGAAGTTCATTGATGAAGGCAAGTCTCAAGCATATATCGCCTCGCGTATCATAAGCGAGAAACTTAGAATATTCTTTTCCCAATATGCAAGTTACTTTAATAAAAAATATGATAGATCTGGCAGTTTGTTTAGAAAAAATTTTAAGCGTAAGAGGATTACATCTCCAGTGTACTTACGTAATTGTATAATCTATGTAAACACTAATGTTACCCACCACAACCCCCGGATAAGCTATAAGGACTATGAATGGTGCTCTTATAACGATTTCTTAAATCCTAATTACATTAAGAATCTAAATAAGCGCTATTTTGATTTTTATGGTTTATTCGGTGACATTAAGAACTTTATATATTTACATGAGCGTAAGGATATAGACCATAATGCTTATCAAATTGATTAGTTTGATTGAAAAAATATGTTGATACAACTATATTTAATAAGTACAGAGTAGGCTTACAATCAACTAATTACAAATAAAACAATTATCAAAACTATTGGTAAAATTATTATTAATTATAGTAATATTGCAGTAATAATAACGATACAATAGTCATTAAGCACTTACACTACTCACATCAAAAATTCGGTTTAGAGACGAACAGCCATTCGTATGTCCAATGACGAAAAAAATCCAAAAAACATATTTTATTTTTCATTGAAAATGATTTATTGTAGAAGAATGTAACAGATTTCTTTCATCTAAAATGAAAAGTACAATTATTTGAAGCTGTTTTTAGTTTTTTTACTTGAAAAAACATGAAAATGGTTGGTTATTGTATACGTTATTTGCAAACCTGAAATCGATTGCATCCCTTTAGGGGAAGTCGATTGCATCCCTTTAAGTATCCCTCCAGGTGTTCTTTAAGTTGTTTGTTAGGAGACTACTTGTAAATGCCTTGTTTATTAAGCTCATCTTGAAATTTGCGTGCATATTTTAGGTGCTGTGAGTATGTTTTCGAGAAAACATGCTTACCAGACATATCACTATCTGCACAAAAGAAGAGGTAATTATGCTTGTTGTAATTTAGTACGGCATCTATAGAGTTTAAAGATGGAATATAAATAGGACCTGGTGGTAATCCTACGTTTTTGTATGTGTTATAAGGGGATTCTATCGCTTTATGTTTATTTAATACCCTACGGATTGTATCTGTTCCATTTGTTCCATTTTTAGCAATAAAGACTAATGTAGGGTCTGCTTGTAATGGCATTCGTCTATTTAGTCTATTAATATAAACACCTGCAATATCAGGTCGTTCAGGTTTGTAGTTAGTTTCGCATTCTACTATTGATGCCAATGTAATTGTTTCTAATTTTGTTAAGTTTAATTCGGTTAGTTTATTTAATCGTTCCTCATTCCAAAATATATCACTTTCTCTTTTTAGCCTTTCCCAAAAACTACTAATGCTAACATTCCAATAAAACTCATAAGTATTAGGTAGGAGTAAGGAATACATATCGTTTTTACTAATTTTTAAATCCTGTAGAGTTTCGGGTGAATTGTATGAGTTAACTATCGTTGCGGAGTCTAATTCTAATTGTTTAGATACGGAGCTGGCAAATGTATTAATATTAAACGATGGTAAGATTGTTATTTTTATTGGTGTTTGATTTCCGGATAATAATAAATTTACTATATCTCGATTGTTCATTTCCGGTTTTAATGAATATAATCCACTTTTTATATTATTTGGATATCCTTTAATAGTTGCAACTTTTTTAAAAGTTTCTGGATTTTTAAATACTTCGTTTTTGATAACTGTATCCATTAAACTATTAAAATCCATGGAAGAGTAAATTTTTAAAATTACATCTGATTTAGAATTTAAATTTCTCTGGAAATAATAAATTTTATCTTTATTTTTTAAAAATACTATTAGAAGACCAATTAAAACTATTGTTAATATAGATAATGAAATAACTCTCTTTTTCTTCATATTATATTTTTGTTAATAAGTTGAAAAGTGTATTGATTTTCCCATTTTCCATTGATATTTAGCCAGCATTTATGAAATGCACACTCAGTAAATCCTTTACTTTTAAATAATTCAATACTAATAATATTATTTTCTAAAATCTCGCTATAAACTTGTTTTAACAAGAGTACATTAAAACAGTAATCAATTATTAAGTCTAAAGCTTCCTTTGCATATCCTAATCTCTGATGTTTAGACAATATATAAATACCAATTGCACTTCGTTTATTATTAGGGTCAAAGTTGTAAAGATCTACATAACCTATAACTTCTTTAGTTTTATTTGAACAGATAATTAATCTTAATTGTTTTTCCGTATAAATGTCGTATTTAATAGAGCGTTTGATTAAATTTAATATGATGTGCTTGGAATAAGGAGCTCTGTAAGATCCATGTCGCCATGTTTCATCATTATTTTCAATTTCATACAGAATGTCACAATCAGAAAGTTCCATTGCTCTTAAATAGATGTTATCCCCTTTTATCATTTGTTATTAGAGTTATTATTAATCGTTATATATTTCCGCAGTAAAAACATTTACAGGTTTTCCAAATAAAGTTATATCATAAAATATTTTCTTATCATATTTGAAGAAAACATAATGATAACCTCCTTTATTCTGTACCTTTACAAGATTTTCCTTTTTGATTAAGTCGTTTTTATATAAATAAATTATTGCAGATGCAACAGATCCGGTACCACAACTCAAAGTTTCATTTTCAACACCCTTTTCAAAAGTATGTACTTTGATAATATTATTTTTTTGGCTTTCTATACATTCATAACTATCCGAATGTTCTTGAGACTTATTATTCTCGTCATTTATTATATTTTTATTATACATATTTATAGATGAGATAAAATCTACATTAGTACCTCCGTTTTCAATATTTACAATGTTTCGTAAGTGCTTTCCCAAGTTGAAGATATTAATATATGCTAAATTGTCAGTTTCCACAACAAAATGTGGAGCACCAGTATTAATAAAATATCCTGTGATGTTATCTATTTTTAGTTTCTCTGGTAGATTGCAATTGTTCATGGTAATAGAATGGATGCCATCTTCTTTAATAAAGTCATTTTTAATATTAGTATTAAATTTGTGATAACCATCGGATGCCTTAAGATAGCCGGAAGAGATATCTTTTTTATTTAAAATAAAATCTACAGTGGATAAACTGCCATTACCGCAGAGCGTATCTCCACTACCATCCGGATTATAAAAAAACAATTCGAAAATATCAGTAGAATTGGTTGGGTTTAATATTATAAGACCATCTGAACCAATACCAAATTTTCTATCACAAAATCGTATTATATCCTTTTTTGTGAGTTTTAAAAAAGGTGTGTTTTCTGTTATTATAAAGTCATTACCTGAACTTTGATATTTTTCGAAAGTTATCTTATAACTCATATTTTTTCGACAAAGATAATTATAAAATTATTAAAAAACATACTAAATAATGTAAGATAATAGATTTTTTTGTGTCTTTTATTTTATATGTTAACTAAATTGGTATATTTATTGCAAAAGTCATTTCTTTTGTGACATTTTTTTGATAAACAATTTTTTATAAATAAAAACACTTCAATATATGAAAAAAATCATTTTAAATTTTTTATTATCATTAGTTGTTATTTGTTCATCTAATGTAATAAATGCTCAAACGTACGTTAATTTTGAAGATGCTGCAGAAAAAAGTGTACATGCGGTAGTTCACATTAAAACAGAATTTGAACGTAAAAATAGTATTTACGATTTTTATTTTGATTTACGTGAATTATTTAATTATCCTAATAGGGGAAGTGCTCCTATAATTGCTACAGGGTCAGGTGTGTTAATTAGTAGTGATGGTTATATTGTTACTAATAATCATGTGGTACAAGATGCTGTTAAAGTCGAAGTTACCTTAAATGATAAACGTCAATATATTGCTGATATCGTTGGTACGGATCCCTCTACAGATTTAGCATTATTAAAAATACAGGAAAAGGATTTGCCGTATATGACTTATGGAAACTCTGATAATGCTAAGGTAGGGCAGTGGGTTTTAGCAGTAGGTAACCCAATGAATTTAACCTCTACAGTAACAGCAGGTATCATTTCTGCAAAAGCTCGTAATATTAATATAATTGAAAATTCCTCATACGGTTCATCTATAGAATCTTTTATTCAATTTGATGCTGCAGTAAACCCTGGAAATAGTGGAGGGGCTTTGGTTAATACTGCAGGTGAGTTAATAGGTATTAATACTGCAATAGCTAGTGGTACAGGTTACTATTCAGGATACTCTTTTGCTATTCCGGTCAATTTAGTTAAAAAAGTAGTTGAAGATTTAAGACAATATGGTGTAGTTCAAAGAGCATATCTTGGAGTTTCTATCAATGATATTAATAGTCAATTTGCAGATGAAAATAATTTAAAAGTATTGAAAGGTGCATATATCAATGAAGTATCTGATATAGGTAATGCCAAAAATTCAGGTTTGAAAAAAGGAGATGTTATTATTGGTATTAATGGAAAGGATATAAACTCTACATCTGAATTATTAGAAAATATAGGGCAACATTCCCCTAACGATTTAGTAATGGTTACTGTTAACAGAAACGGCAAGGTAATGGATTATGATGTTGTATTAGCCGGTTTAAATTCTAAAAAAAATATAGCTAACAATGAAAAATCAGAAAAAATTGATTTTTTAGGAATCGAAGTAAGAGAAGCATCCCCAGAAGATTTAAAACAGTATAATGCACAAAATGGAGTTATTATTACAAAGCTCAACGATGGAGTAGTTAAAAGAGCAGGTATTAAAGAGGGCTTTTTAGTTACTAAAGTTGACAATGTATATGTAAAATCTCCGGAACAATTAATAAAATATCTTTCTAAGAAACGAGGAGGTGTTTTAATGGAAGGAAAGTATAATGCTGATGTTACAGTATATTACGGTTTTGGACTTTAATTCTTATCCTTTTTAAGAGAAGAAAAGTTAAGAATTAATTATATAATTGGATCTTATAATAATCATTAATTGAATAATGATTATTATAAGATTTATTCCCTAAAAAGTTACGCATAAGTTAAACTAAGTTAAATATTTGAAATATATTTGGTTATTATAAAAAAATGCCTTATATTTACCTCCTTACTTATGCGTAAATTTTTATGTATTAATAAACAATTTTTATTTTTTTAACCTTACTTAACATTTTAACAATCTATTTACTCGTATTATATATAATAGTAGTAAAAAGATTTTATTTTTTTATTATTAATATACGTAAATGCATATTTATTACGTTAAGTAAATGTAGTTAATTAAATATAGTATTAGTATTCATTAAATAAAATTTATGTAATATAATAATTATACAATGCGTCAATTAAAAATAACAAAATCAATCACAAACAGAGAGGTTGCTGCATTAGATAAATATTTATCAGATATAAGCAAAGAACCTTTAATTACACCAGAAGAAGAAGTTGAATTAGCTCAAAAAATTAAAGCCGGAGATGATAGAGCTCTGGATAAGTTAGTAAAGGCTAATTTACGTTTCGTGGTTTCGGTAGCAAAACAATATCAAAATCAAGGATTAAGTTTACCGGACTTAATTAACGAGGGTAATGTAGGTTTGATTAAGGCAGCTCGTAAGTTTGATGAAACAAGAGGTTTTAAGTTTATTTCTTATGCAGTTTGGTGGATTCGTCAATCAATATTGCAAGCCTTAGCAGAGCAATCAAGAATAGTTAGATTACCTTTAAATCAGGTAGGTACTATTAGTAAAATTAAAAAAGAGCAAGCAAGGTTAGAGCAAGAATATCAAAGAATCCCGACTACTGCAGAAATTGCTGATAGTTTAGATATCCCTGATAGTAAAATTAATTCAGCACATCGTATTAATTTAAAAACAGTATCTGTTGATGCTCCATTACCGGGAGATGATGGGAATTGTTTATTAGATGTTTTAAATAGCAGTGAAAATCCAGATCCTGATTCTCAACTTATGTACGATTCATTATCTATGGAAATCAGACGTTCATTGTCGTTATTAGGTGAAAAAGAGCGTGAAATATTAATGCTTCACTTTGGTATTGGCATTGGATATGGTTTAACATTAGATGAAATTGGAACTAAAATTGGATTAACGCGCGAAAGAGTACGTCAAATTAAAGAAAAAGCCTTAAGACGCTTAAGAGCAACTTCAAGATGTAACAATTTAAAACCTTTTTTAGGTTAATTTTAAATATTATATGTATTTTAAATAATATTTAAAATTTAGTACTTTACATCGAAAATAATTATTGAATTTAGCCTTTGGTTATTTTACAAGTTAATAATCAAAGGCTATTTTTTTGTCAATTTATTTAATAACTGTGAATGAAATATTTGCAAAGTAGTATTCATTTACTATAACGAAATGTATAGTTTTTCTACATATTATATTAAATAAATAGAATCTGAATAAATAATAACTTTTAAGATTTGTATTTTTGAAATAATATCAAAGAATTTTAGTTCTTGGCTTCTTTTTTTGTTTGTTCCATAAACCATAAACTTCACTAACATTTCCTGCTGTAATAAATGCATCTATGTTTTGATTATTAATAAATTGCATTAGTTTGTCAAATTCTTCCCTATCTACTAATACTTGTAATTCAGTAGATTTTTCACCACTATATCCACCTGTTACTTCATATAATGTTACTCCACGATGAATATCATTTAATATAAAGTCTTTGATAATTTGGTGTTTTTTAGATACTATACAAACTTTCTTTTTGGAACTCAATCCTGTGCTAAAGTGATTTAAAACAAGCCCATTTATCCATGTTCCTAATAGCCCAATAATCACTAATCTAATAGGGTTAATAAATATTGCCGTTAAACAGATTATTGCACCTGCGATACTCACAGATGTTCCTATATTTATATGTAAATACTTATTTACTATTTTTGCTAAGATATCTAATCCTCCTGTAGATGCATTAATTTTAAATAATATTGCTTGTGTAGCACTTAATATTACAACAAAACATAATAGATCAAACCAAGGGTCACCCATTATAGATAGTAATTTTCCGTTGCTATCAAATTCAAAAACATTACCTAAAATTTCAGGAGTGGTGATTTGTTCTAATAGATACAACCAAGGTGATAGCATTAAAGCAGTGTATACCGTTTTAGTTCCAAACTCTTTACCTATTAATAGATATGCTAATATTAGCAAAATAAGATTAATAATAAATGATACTAATGATACAGGTATTCCTGTAAGTATGTTAATAACAATTGATAATCCGGATATTGAACCTACAATTAATTTGCTAGGTACTAAAAAAAAGTGGACAGAAATAGCTACAAAAAACATTCCAAATGTCATTATTAAAAGCTCTACCCAAAATTTTTTAGTTTTTAAAATATCACCTATTTTTTTTGAGTTATTACTTAATTTTTTTGGCATATTTATTTATCTTGATTAAACCCCATAAGAAATTAAATGCAAATTTACTATTTTTTTATGATTAATGACTTATGTTAAGAAATTTTTATCTAATAATAAAGATATGTTTGTTTGCTTTGTGTTGTAATATTGCTCTTTGAGTTGGGGTTATCTAATGATTGTATATAATAAATATTATACAATTCTGATTAAACGTGAACGATACAATGAAAAATGAGTCAATTTACTTTTTAGTTTTATTCTTTTGTGATAAAAGAAATTTTATGCTAAATTTGCAGTTAAAAATATTGAAATGGATATTAAAATTTGCGTAATTGGAGGTGGAAGATGGGGCAAAAACCATATAAGAACTTTACATCAATTAAATAGTTTAGGTGCAATTGTTGATACCGACGAAGCCAGACTTAATGCTTTACTAAAAGATTTTCCCGTTAAGGGATATAAGAATTTTATAGATGCTGTAGAGGACGGTTATGATGGGTATGTAGTTGCTACTCCTGCATCTGCTCATTATGAAATAGGTAAATATTTGTTATCTAAAGGGTTAAATGTGTTGGTAGAAAAGCCGATGACTTTGTCTGCAACATCCTCAGAAGATCTGGTTAATATTGCTAAGCAAAATCATGGCAATTTAATGGTTGGACATGTTTTGCTGTTCCATCCGGCAATAATAAAAATAAAAGAAGTAGTAAATAGTGGCGTAATTGGCGACTTATACTATATGTATTCTACACGTTTAAATTTGGGTACAGTTAGAACAGAAGAAAATGTGTTTTGGTCTTTTGCTCCTCATGATATTTCTATCTTAAATTATTTTGCTGACGCTCAGCCAATTAAAATAGAAGCTACAGGATCTAAGTTCTTACAAAAAAACGTGTATGATTATACAATGACTCAATTTATTTATCCTAATAACATTCATGCACATATTTTTGTATCATGGCTTCACCCTTTTAAAGAGCAACGTTTAGTATTAGTAGGAAGTAAAGGAATGATATCATTTGATGATTCCACAAAAGAAAAAGAGATTTTATTTTATGACAAACGAATAGATTTTCAAAAAGGAATTCCAACTAAAATAGAAAATCCTACTAAAATAATTGAATATGAAAAAAAGATGCCTTTAACCGAAGAGCTAAAATATTTTATTAATAATTTAGATAAAGGATTCAAAATTTCTGATGGGAATGTCGGTTTAGAAGTAGTTAGAGGCTTAGAACAGGCAGAAGATATCTTAAACAATAAAAATTAATATTATGCAAAATTATTTTGTTCATGAGTCCAGTTATGTAGATGAAGATGTTCAAATAGGTGAGGGTACTAAGATTTGGCATTTTTGCCATATCCAAAAAGGCGTAAAAATTGGTATCAATTGTTCATTCGGGCAAAATGTAAACATTGCTAATAATGTTGAAGTAGGAAATGGTGTTAAAGTTCAAAACAACGTTTCCATTTATGAAGGTGTAAAGCTTGAAGATTATGTTTTTTGTGGTCCGTCATGTGTTTTTACTAATATATTAACTCCTAGAAGTAAATATCCTCGTAAGGGAGAATATAGCAAAACATTAGTAAAATATGGAGCATCCATAGGTGCAAATGCTACAATAGTTTGTGGTATTACTATTGGTAAATGGGCATTAATAGGCTCAGGTGCTGTAGTTACTAAAGATGTTAAAGATCATGCATTAGTAGTTGGAGTACCAGCTAAACAAATTGGGTGGGTTTGCGAGTGTGGAGAAATTTTAAAAAATATAGATTCTTCTAATTTAAATAAAAGTTTTAAGTGTCAGAGATGTGACAGAGAGTATATTGTTGATAATAACAATTTAACTTTAAAAAATAAAATATGCAATTTAGAGATTTAGTTAAACAATATAATATTTTAAAGGAAGATATAGATAGATGTATGATTGAAACTGCATCTTTAGGTGGTTATATTAATGGGAAAGCAGTTAAAGAATTAGAAGATGAGTTAGCAGAATATGTTGGAGTTAAACATTGTATTTCTTGTGCAAATGGTACAGATGCATTATCATTGGCTTTAAAAGCATGGGGTATTGGTGAGGGTGATGCCGTCTTTGTTCCTGATTTTACTTTTTTTGCATCAGCAGAAGTAATTGCTGCTGAAGGTGCTACACCTATTTTTGTAGATGTAGATTTAAAAACTTTTAATATTAGTGATATCCATTTACAAGCTGCAATAGAAAAAGTTCAAAAAGACAATGTTTTATCTCCCAAAGCTGTAATTACAGTAGATTTATTTGGATTACCTTCAGATTATCAATCTATTAAAAAAATTGCAGATAAATATAACCTATATATATTAGAAGATGCTGCACAAGGCTTTGGTGGAAATATAAACGGTAAAAAAGCGTGTAGTTTGGGAGATATATCGACAACATCGTTTTTTCCTGCAAAACCTTTAGGATGTTATGGAGACGGAGGTGCTGTTTTTACTAATAATGATGAGTGGGCAGCTATAGTTAAGTCGAATAAAGTACACGGAAAGGGTAGTTATAAATATGATAATGTTAGAATTGGAATGAATTCCAGATTAGATACTATCCAAGCAGCTATCTTACAAGTAAAGTTCAAAGCATTTAAAAACTTTGAATTGGAAGCCATTAATAAAATAGCAGATTTATACACTGAAAAATTAAAGGTATTAAAAGATTATTTAGAAACTCCTTATATACCAGAAGGATATTATTCAAGTTGGGCACAATATACTATTAAATTAAAAGATAAAAACATTAGAGAAAATCTTCAAAAAGTTTTAAAAGATAATGATATTCCAACTATGATTTATTATCCTATTCCAATGCATAAACAAACAGCATTTAGTTATTTAAATAACGATAATATAGATTGTCCTAATACAGATGATTTATGTAAAACAGTATTATCATTACCTATTTATCCTTATATGGAAGAAGATGATATAGAAAAAGTTTGTAGTACTATTAAAGCTTTTTTCCAAAAAATAAAGTATTTCTAAAAAATAAAATGCACGAAAAAAGAAGTTATTATCTTTAAAATCAGATGTTTATATTTAGGATGCCATCCCTAAAAATCCCTAAAAATCCATCCCTAAATCAAAAAAAATGATAATAAATAAAAGACATACTATTACAATAATACTATTTATATTTTATATTATTTTCGTTACTATTTTGCTAACAATGCCAGTTGACAATCTAGTAAAGTTTAGCAGGAAGTGGCCCTTTCATGTTAGGATTGATTATGTCATACACTTTTGTTTGTTTTTCCCTTGGGCATTTTTCTTGTTTGGTTTTAAAAGGATTAAATGGTGGCTGTGGCTTATTATCGGAGTGTTAGCTGGTATTTGTTACGAAGTAATTCAATATTGTTTAAGATACAGGTCATTTAGTGTAAAAGATATTGTTGCCGATAGCTTAGGATTAATATCCGGCTTTTTATTAGTTTTTATAATAAATATAATTATTAAAGCTTTTAGGAGAAAAAAAGTTAAGAGCTATAATTAATAATTTATTCGTATCTATTATAGTTTACAACTTGAGTAAAATCTTTTCTCTTTTTTGGACGAGTTTCTTGAGTAGAGTATCCAATTACTATATCTAATAAAACTCTTTTGTTTTTAGGTATATTTAATAATTGTTTTACTTTTTTCTCATTAAACCAGCCTAAAATACAACTTCCCAGACCTTCGTATTCAGCTGCTAAAGTTATGTGTGCAGTAGCTATACCAATATCAATAGGGGCAAATTTTTTATCTTTTACTAAACCTCCAAATCCGGAAGATAAATTTACAGATTCTTGTACTACTATTATATGTACAGGGGCTTGTTTCGTAAAATGATTCATCCCTAATAACTTTGCAGATGTTGCATCGGCAATTTTATTTTTTAGTTCAGGTTCATCGACTACTATAAAGCGCCAAGGTTGAGCATTACATGCAGATGGAGATACAGCTGCAGCTTTTAATATTCTATCTATTTTTTCTTTTTCAACAGGTTTATTTGGATCAAATGCTCTATCACTTTGACGATTATTAATTAATTCATATAAATCCATAGTAATTTATTATTAACTTTAAAATTTTATTTTATTATTTCTAATATCTCATTTAGTTGTAAAGAGCATTGTTAAATTTATTATTATATCTATATTCATAAAATGCTCCATCTAATTTTAAATTATCTATTGATTGAGGTTGGTATTTTACTGCTTTAGAAATATTGTTAATTACTTCATGTGTGTTTTTTTCTTTAGCAGCAATTAGTGCTAATACGTAGTATTTGTCATATCCATCTTTAGTACAATAAGCAGCTTTTTTAGCATTTTCAAAATCTTCTTGATGTAAATAAACTAATGCCCTTATTTAAATTGCATTCAAGATTAGCTAATAATTTTTTCTGCTTCTTCGTAGTCTTCTTCGTACATGCTAATTAATGCAGAGTTATAACGTACATTTACACCCAACTGAAAAGCATTATAAAAAATATTGTTTTGCTAAATTAATTTTACCCATTCTAAACATACAAACACCTAAGTTGTTTATAACTATAGGGTTGTTTTGAGTGTATTTGCTAGCATAAATATATAAGTCGCGTGCTTTATTAATATCACCTTCTTTTAATTTAATATTTGCTAAGTTTACGTATCCTTTCCAATCTGTTGGAAATAACTCAATATATTCGTGTAAATTTGTTCTTTTACTTTAATATCATCTGTTAAAGAGGCAGCATAAAATAATTCTTTATTAAATAAAGTAGATGGAGCAGTTAAAGCTTTATCTAAAATAGAATCATTCTCTAATTTGGGGAGCATAGCTATTAACTGTAACTTCTACTCTACGTAGTCCGGATAATACTTTATATTCAAAAGGGTTGATTGTTTTTAGCAATATCAGTAATTGATTTTTGTTTATCTTCTGCAGTTTCAAAGCTATTTATTGTTTCAACTATTGCAGTTTTATCCGGTATATCAGCATTTTGAAATAAATTAGTAAACTGACTCCAGTCCTGGCCCATAAACCTTCGATATAATAGGGAATTTCACTTTCAGATCTTTTATTTTTACTTTTGCTTTTAAGTTTTCATATAAGTCAAAAAAGATGTCATTTAATATTTTTTTTACCGGTATTTGCACGTTCAATACAAATATTTGGGTTTTTTATTTCTTCGTCATCCGGAGAACAATATCCTATAATAGAAATATCTTTAATTTTCCAAGTATCTTTATTAATAAAAGAACTCATCTCATTTAATTGTAAATACACTTTATTAGCTTTATTCATTGGTAATGTATAAATAGGCTCTGCACTAATTTTTATTGAAAAATAAAGTTAGTGGTTTGTGGTGTTAAAGTTACAGTTTCATAATATTCAGATACGTCCATGTTTAGTTGTTCAGCAGTTCTCTCTATTTGCCTCTAACCAAATTTTCATCATAAATAATATATACTTTTTCCCCTTGAAACTATTTTTATAGTTAATAACAATTGTTGGCTCTGTGTAGGAAGAATTATTTCTGTAAAATTACGGGAGTAACAGTTATTGTAGCATCTTTCCATTCCCTTGTTACAAAGAAAACGAATCATTGTATGTAAAATTACCCGCCTTCAGAATATGATATTATAGGACCTACTTCAGGGGAAATATTGTTCTGTATTAGTTGAATTTTCTACCTTTTAAAACCATGGTCTTTAAAGGAATCTTTTTCCCTTCATACTCAATAATAGGGGTGAAGAATTACTTTTGATTTTTTGTCAAAAGTTTTAGCTAAAAAGCGTCCACTTATTTCTATATTTATTTTGTTGTCAACAATTCTCTAAAGGATCGGGGCTTACTTTATAAGCAGTTTGGGAACCAAATTTTTTTGGAACAACCAGATAAGAGAATTAATAATGAAAATATACTAAGATAAAAAAATCTTTTTGCAGTACTTTTTATCATATCAAATGAGAATTTCGTTAAAATTAATTTTAATTATTAATAATTATAAATTACAAA
>JBMNMG010000003.1:0-178864 GCA_050953245.1 Bacteroidales bacterium
GCGGTTGCAGCGTTGTACTCCCTCTGATGGCCGGAGCAACATCCTAACCGCCACCCCCTTTTCCGGTGGCCCGCAGCGTCAGGTTCATATCCTCCCGGGGTAATACAGCCCGCCATGTCAGACGAGACGACTACGATCGAGATCCTCAAATCCGATTCCTTTGATAATGTGATATAAGCAGGATAATATAATTTTGTAGAACCAATATTTACAGAAGGTTTAATTTTAAATGTAAGTCTGGAAGATAAATTATCTCCATTAGAAAAACTTTTAATAAAGTTTTTCACAGCATCTATTCCATCATCTGAAAACATTTTAAAAATGTCTGTTTGTACATTAATTGGAACAGTAGTGACTCCATTTGCCTTAACATTATAGGGTTGATTTACAGTGCCATTTGCAATTTGATGACCATCTAATTCACAAATCCAGTTAAAACTATTTATTAAAGCAGATTTATCACTTGGGTTTTTAACTCCCATATTTAAATTTAATGATAATGGTAAAGTTTTTCTGACTAAAGCAGAAGTAATATTAGTTACATCTGCAATGCTTAACGAGGAGTTATTTTTCACATTTACATTTGCAATTTTTACATTATTAGCATTCTGCACATTAAACTCACATTTTGCTAATTGCATAGTTTCTGTAATTTGATTAAAAATGTTACATGATGTGAAAGTTATTATTGAAACAAAAAATATGATTAATAATTTTGTGATTTTTTTCATGATGATTTAACTTAAATTAAGCTTCTATAAAAAACAATTTAACTAATAACGCAAAGTTAGTAAATTTTGTTGTTCCACAAAAGAAACAACAAAAAAAATGACTAAATTTGCAAACATTATGCAAAATATTATTTTTGATTTAGGTGGCGTTATTTATGAGATAAGATACTTAAATATTGCCGATAAGTTTAAAAGTTACGGTTTAGAAAATTTCGACAAAATTTATACTAAACAAAATCAAACAGATATAATAGACTTATACGAAGAAGGTAAAATACCCACTTCTGAATTCCGCGATTATATTAGAAGTTTAAGCAATATTAATTTAACTGATAAACAGATAGATGACGCATGGAATGCTATTTTAATAGATGTTTCTGAAGATAAAGTAGAAATGCTTAAAAAAGTAAAACAAAACTATAGAGTTTTTTTATTTAGTAATACTAATGAATTGAATTACAATTGTTTTACTAATTATTTAAATAGAAAGTTTGGATTTGATTTTTTTGATTCTCTATTTGAAAAAGCCTATTTTTCTCACATTATGAAAGATAGAAAACCTAAACATTCATCTTTTCAAAAAATTTTAGAAGAACAAAATTTAGTTCCTTCTGAAACTTTTTATATTGATGATAGCCCACAACATATAGAAAGTGCCCAAAAGTTAGGAATAAATTGTTATCATCTTAAACATCATTCAGATGTTTTAAAGTTATTTGATAGTAACGGGCGGTTAGTAATATAATACAAATAATAATCTTTTTTTTGAATATTATCAAATGTGGTTATTGAGTATATCTTCTAAGCTTTATTAATAATATTATAAATGAATTTACGCTGGTCGTATTCTCTATTCATTAATTTATATAATTCAAATAAAATTGGGAATGAGTTTTCCGGATATTTGACAATATTCTCATCTTTGAGTTTTTGATAGAAAATATTTAATGAACGTTTCCCTTCTAATACAATACTATCTGAGACTAAATCTTTAATAAATCCTTTCCCAATAAACAATCCCATAGTTCTATTTCTACTTAAATCGTTTAACGATGTTAAGTTATAATCTCCAAATCCACAATATCTAAATATTGTTTCTTCTTGGCCACCAAAAAGTTTTAATGCTTTACGCATTTCATTAAAAGCTTTTGTAGATACTAAAAATCGAGTGTTGTTAGAGTCAAAATGGGCATCGATAACACCTAAGATAATAGCATATATGTTTTTTAATATACTTAATAATTCTACACCTATAATATCTTCTGAAAAATCTAAATGTATATTAGTTGTCTCAGTAATTTCAGAAATCTTTTCAAATAAACTATTATTATTAGATGCAAAAGTAAAACCGGTAGGTAATCTATGAATAATTTCTATGGCAAAAGATGCACCTTTCATTGATGCAATTGGATTATTAAAATTTTCTGATAAATATTCAGAAATAATAACACCATTATCTCCAAAACCTTTTGCTAAATTTATTATACAGGTATTATTAGAAATATACTGTTTAAGTTGGTTTATGTAAGGTATTAAAACAGAGGAGGGGACTGCCAAAAATAAAAAATCGGCTTTTTCTAATATACTATTATTAGTAGTAGCTTTTAATTTAGGTGATAAAATAATATTCGGAAAGTATTGTTCATTTTTAGAATCCATGTTAATATTGTCTACTACATGTTTTTCTATTGACAATAATCTTACCGAAAGTTTTGAGTTTTCGCATAAGGCATTTGCTAATGCAGTACCAAACGCACCAGCCCCAGCAATAACAATATTGATTTTATTAGTATTAAAATTTATCATATATATAAATAAAACAATTCTGTGCAAAGTTATAAAAAATAATAATTATCTTTGCAAGAATGTAACATAAATATAAAATGGAAAGTAAATTTGATGATATAAGGCCATTTAATAATAATGAAATCTATCCTGCGATGATTGAATTGGCTGATGATAAAAATTTGTACGATATGGTACATTCTTTTTTTCCTGATATTCAAGATGAGGCTATTCGAGAAGCTGTTTTAAATATTAGAACAACAGAGGATATGCAAAAAAAGTTTATGTACCCGTTAATACAAAAAATAGTTAGTCTTACTACAGACAATTTATTTTTAGAGGGTATAGAGCATATATCTAGGGATAAAAGTTATGTTTTTGTTAGTAATCATAGAGATATTGTTTTAGACTCGGCAATATTCCAATACTTATTAGTTAAAAATAATTTTAAGACTACAGGTATTTTATTTGGAGATAATTTATTACAAAACAATATTATGAGAACTATTGCAAAAAGTAATAAGTTGTTTATTGCATTTAGAGGTGCGTCAATCAAAGATTTTTTTGAAAATTCCAAGTTATTGTCTGAATATATTAGATATCAAATAAAAAATTTAAATCAGTCTGTTTGGTTAGCCCAAAGAAATGGCAGAACAAAAGATGGAAATGATTTAACTGAACAAGGTTTATTAAAGATGCTTGATATGAGTGGAAATAAAGACTTTATAGAAAGTTTTAGTGAGCTTAATATCGTTCCATTTTCTGTTTCTTATGAATATGAACCATGTGATTATTTAAAAGCAAGAGAAGTTTATATAAGTACAAAATTACATTATATTAAACAAGAGAAAGAGGATTTAAATAGTATAACGATTGGTCTCAAACAATATAAAGGAAATGTGAAATTTTCTATTTGCGATCCTATTAATTTGGACGATTTACTACAAGCATCACAAAATAAACTTTATAACGAAAAATTAAAAGCATTATCAAATATCATAGACGAAAGAATTCATAGATCGTTTGCCTTGTGGAAAACTAATTATATTGCATATGACTTAATTAATAAAACTAATACATTTGTAGATAAATATTCTTCTACTGACAAAGAAAATTTTATAGAATATGTTAATAATGCAACAGGTCAAAACACAAATTTACATGAAGAACAATATAGAGAAATATTTTTAAATATATATGCTAATCCAGTAGTTAATAAATTAAAATACAAATAATTATTAATAATAGTTCTATGTACACATTAGATGTTTATAAAAAAGCAACAGAATATATTCAACAAAAAATAAATTACCCAAAAGTTGAAACTGCAATAATAATGGGAAGTGGTCTGGGAAAATTATCCTCTGATTTTTCAGATCCAATAGTAATTCCTTATTCGGAAATCCCTGGTTTTCCTGTTTCTACAGCTCCTGGTCACAAAGGAAATTTAATTTACGGTAATTTAAATGGAAAATTTGTTTTGGGAATGCAAGGTAGATTTCATTTTTACGAAGGATATAGTATGGATGATGTTACATTTCCAATAAGAGTATTTTCTTTATTAGGTGTTAAGAAATTATTTGTAACTAATGCAGCAGGTGGTATAAATTTAGACTATATGCCGGGTGATTTAATGATAATAAAAGATCATATTTGTTTAACTCAAAATCCTTTAATAGGTAAAAATATTGAGAATTTTGGTCCACGTTTTCCGGATATGACACATCCATATAGCAAACTGTTAATTAGTGATGCAGAAACTACTGCAAAAAAATTACATATTGAATTAAAAAAAGGTGTGTATATTGGTGTTACAGGTCCTTCATACGAAACTATTGCAGAAATTAATTTTTTTAGAACAATAGGTGCCGATGCTGTCGGTATGTCAACAGTTCCTGAAGTTATAGTTGCTCGTCATTGTAATATAGAAGTTTTAGGAGTATCTGTAATTACAAATATGGCAACTTCAGAGGATGGCCCGTTAAATGATGGGGAAGATGTTATTGTTCAGGCCGATAAAGCTTCAACTAAATTAATAAAACTAATAAAAGAGTTAGTTTAACTTTTGAAATAAAATAAAAAATAGTATTAAACTTAATAATACTATTTTTTATATTATTCATCTCCACCAATCCAAACACCTCTTTTTATTGCATCTCGTTTTCGTTCGGTAGGATCTAATATTATCTTACGAATACGTAAATGATTAGGGGTAATTTCCAAATATTCGTCTTCATTGATAAACTCCATGTATTCTTCTAATGACATATTAATAGGAGGTGCAAGTTGAATTTTATCATCAGATCCTGCAGCACGCATATTAGTTAGTTTTTTAGTAGTTAGAACATTACAAATAATGTCATTGGAATGAACATGTTCTCCAATTACTTGACCTGCATATACTTCATCATTAGGTGATATAAAAAATCTTCCTCTATCTTGTAGTTTGTTTAGTGAGTAAGCTACTACAGTTCCTGTTTCTTTGGCAATAATAGCACCATTTCGTTTGTTTGAAATTTCGCCCTTCATAGGTTGAAATTCTAAAAATCTATGAGATATAATTGCTTCACCTTCAGATACTGTTAATACATTGTTTCTTAAACCAATAATACCTCTTGATGGAATAAGAAAACTCAATTCAATTCTATCGTTTTTAGTAATAATAGAAGTAATTTCTCCCTTTCTGTTTGTTACTTGCTCTATTACTTTCCCTGAAAATTCTTCAGGTACTAAGATAGATAATTCTTCAATTGGTTCACAATTAACGCTATCTATTTCTTTTATTACAACTTTAGGTTGACCTACTTGTAGTTCATACCCTTCTCTACGCATAGTTTCTATTAAAATAGATAAATGTAGAACTCCTCTTCCGTAAACTAAATATGAATCAGGAGATGAAGTTTCTTTTACACGTAAAGCTAAGTTTTTTTCTGTTTCCTTAAACAATCGATCTCTAAGTTTACGAGATGTTACATATTTTCCATCTCTTCCGAAGAAAGGGGAGTTATTAATAGTAAACAACATACTCATAGTAGGTTCATCTACTTTTATCGGTTTTAATGGTTCGGGATGTTCTATATCAGTAATAGTATCACCTATATCAAAACCCTCCATACCTAATACTGCACAAATTTCGCCGGCTTCTATCGGAGTTTTTATTTTTTCCTTAGCTAATCCCTCAAACACATAAACTTCTTTAACTTTAGATTTTACCATAGAACCGTCTCTTTTTGCAAGCATTACATCCTGCCCCATTTTAATAGTTCCTCTATTAATTCTACCTACAGCGATTCTACCTATGTAAGAAGAATAATCTAAAGATGAAATCATCATTTGTAAATTACCTTCTTCAGTTTTCATAGGTTTTATTTCTTCTAAAATAGTATCCATTAAAAATGATAAATCTTCTGTTGGATTATTGTAATCTGCTCCCATCCAACCTTGTTTTGCAGAGCCGAAAACGGTTTTAAAATCTAATTGTTCATCAGAAGCACCTAAATTAAACATAAGTTCAAAAACTGAATCTACAACTTCATCCGGTTTACAATTGGGTTTATCTACTTTATTAACTACTACTATAGGTTTTAGGTTTAAATCAATAGCTTTTTGTAAGACAAATCTAGTTTGTGGCATAGGACCTTCGAAAGCATCAACTACTAATAAAACACCATCTGCCATGTTTAAAATACGTTCTACTTCCCCTCCAAAATCACTGTGCCCTGGGGTATCAATAATATTTATTTTGAAATTTTTATATCTAACCGAAACATTTTTAGACAATATTGTAATTCCTCGTTCACGCTCTAAATCGTTATTATCTAAAATAAGTCCATTGATGTTTTGATTATTTCTAAATAATTGAGCTTGATACAACATTCTATCTACTAATGTTGTTTTTCCGTGGTCGACATGAGCTATAATTGCCACATTTACAATATTTTGCATAAAAATTCCTTTAAAAAAATATAACTTGCAAAGTTATAAAAAATCAATAACTTGAATATAATCTTAAAGTGTTTTTATAAAAAAGTTTTTTTAGCAGGATAATTAGTTGGTTTCAAATAATTTAGCAGAATTACCTAAAGCTTTTTTATCTCCAACAACTACAACTTTCATGTTGTCAAAATTAATATACTTGTCTATTATTTCTAAAGATTCTTTATAAGATAATTTAGATATAGTATGAATTTCATCTATCATAAAATCATCTTTTAAATTGAATAAAGAAATCTTAATTAACATATTTAAGCGTTGTTCTAAAGTTTCATACATTTTAGAATATTTTCTAAGCATTGCGTTTTGGGAAACATCTAAAAATTCCTTTGTATAATTCTTTTTATAATTACTTAATATGTCTTGAAAAATAGTTAAAGAATCTTCTGTAGCAGAAGCTTGTACCGATGAATAGGCTAAAAACATACCAAATGATTTATTTGGAATAAATGATGAGTATGCACCATAAGTATAGCCGTGTTTTAGTCTAAGTTCATTGAATAACAAACTGGCTGAGCTGTTACCTAACTTATAGTTTACTAAATTGGCTTTTATGTAGTCGGGGTCTAATCCGTTAATAGAATCATTGCCAATAAAAATAATAGATTGTTGTAATCCTTCGTACTCAACAAAAGTAAACTTGTTGGCTTTTTCTGAAGAAGTATATCCAATTAAAGGGAATTCAACATTAATTGGTTTCCACGAATAATTGAGGTCATCTAAAAGTGAAATAACCTTGTTTTGAGTAATACTACCTGTTATAGTAAAATCGCAAATTGTAGGGGAGTAATAACTTTCATAATATTCTTTAATATCGTTTAAAGTGATATTTTCTAAGTCTTCTAAAGTTCCTATAGTATTGTTAGATATAGGATTATCCTCACCGTAAATTGTTTTGAAAAGTGTATCTAAAGCAATTTTTTGAGGATCTACCGACTCTTGAATAATTTTACTTTTAATTTCTTCTTTGATTTTTAGAAAATCTTCTTCGCTCCATCTTGGACAAGTAAGAATTTCTTCTATTATCTTAATAAACTTACTAAAGTTTTTGTTTAAGCAACTCCCTTTAATAATAGTCCATTCTTTTTTAACATCAGCTTCTAATGTGCCACCAATACTATTGATTGCATCTTCTAATTCTTCAGAATTTCTGTTAGCAGTGCTTTCTTGTAATAATTTAGCTGTAAAATAGGCAGTTCCGGATTTATTTACAGGATCTAATATTGAGCCAGCCTTTAATACAAATGCAAAATAAACTAATGGTAATTTCATGTCCGAAATTCCTAAAATATTTAATCCGTTAAATTTAGAATCCCTCCATATTTCAGGCATTTTAATAGGTTTTAATTTTGATAATTTAGGTTCCACGGATCTATCAAAATCGGACTTTGAGAATGTATAAGGATCATCAATTATTTCACCGGATTCTGATTGTAAAGTTTGCTCTTCTAAATTTTCTTCCGGAACTTCTATTATAGTTGAGTTTTTTACTGAGAGATCTAATTTACCCTTAGGAACAAAAGAAGAAACTATATAATGTTCATTTTTTAAATATTTATTATAAACATATAAAACATCATCTTTAGTTACTTTTAAAATCATATCCAACTCCTTAGCTAACATATCAGGACTCCCGCCAAACACATTAGATTCTGCAATAGCAAGAGCTTTGTATAAATTAGAAGTTAAATTGTTGTAAAATAATGTTGCAGCAATGTTTTTATAGCTTTCTATATCTTGTGAATCTATTTCAGATTTTTCAAAATCTTTAAGACACCTAATAACATTATTATAAACATCGTTTAAAGATACATCCGGGAATGTCCTAATATTAATTGTTATTTCTCCTGATAATTCCCTTGGGTAGCAATACATATTAACCTTAGGAGCAAATTTGTTTTTTATTACTATGTCTTGATAAATTGGAGATTTTTTATTATTACATAGTAAATCGCATAAAACATTTAAAGCATATAAATCTTTATTGTAATTTTCCACCCCTTTAAACACAATGTTTAATTCAGGCATATTAATTAATTTATCTTCGAATACAACTTTTTTATTTCTTCCGAGGGTAAAGTCTTTTACTTTTAGTGGTTTTAGATTTTTATTAGGTTTTATCTCATTAAAATATTTATGAACTAATTTTAATGTTTTGTCGATAGCAATGTCTCCTGAAATTACTATTGTTGCATTATTAGGTTTATAATATTTATGATAAAATTCTTTTACATCTTCTATAGTAGAGTTTTTTAAATCTTCCGGATCACCGATAATAGTATGGGAGTAGGGATGGTTTTTGGGATATAAAGTTTTATTAATAACGTAATTGGTATGTCCGTAAGGTGTGTTATCTTCAATTTCTCTTTTTTCATTAATAACTACATCTATTTCCCTTTCTAATCCTTTTTGAGAAACGGTATTAATAAAGAATCCCATTCGATCGGATTCCATCCATAATATTTTTTCAAGTGCATCATTAGGGACACTTTCATAGTATACAGTTCCATCTTCCCAAGTTCCACCATTAAAAACGCCACCTAAATCATTAATTTTCTTAAAAAATTCATTACGTTCTAAATGTTCGGAACGTTGAAACATTGTATGTTCAAAAAAATGAGCAAATCCTGTTTTCCCTGCTACTTCACGTGCAGATCCGACATGATATAAAATTGCTACTGCAACTACAGGGTTTGATGAGTCTTTATGTAAAATAACTTGTAATCCATTATCTAAAATATACTTTTCATATTTTAGTTTTAATTTATTATCTTTAATTGCCATTATAAAAATCTTCTAATATTTGCAAAATTAAAAATTTAATTAGTATGTATTACTATTTTAATCTTATAATTTTTTAAAAAAATAATATAAATTCTAATTTTAACATATATTTGCATAACTTATACAATAATTAAACTAAAATTAAATGTAAATATTTAACATATATAAGATAACCTAAATCTAATTTTTCTAACTCTTCCTGATTTAGAAATAAATGCATATAACGATCTTAAACTTAAGAGGTTATTGGGTTTAAAACATTTTCTTATATCTTTACATAAATAATAATAAACTAAAATGTATATAAAAAAAGACGGAGGTTCTCATGACAAGGAATTAAAATTGGTAATTTATGACTTTCCTTGTAATATAGAAGTAGATTATATTTTAATAGAAAATGACCTTCAAAAAAGACGTCCTTCTAAGACATTTGATACTCCCAGAGTAGAAGAAGACAATTACAAAATTATGTGTGGGGTGAAAAACGGAATTACAACGGGAGATCCAATAGAAGTTATAGTTTATAATTATAAAGTTCAACCAAAAAATTATAAGAATATTCAGAAAATATTTAGGCCATCTCATGCAGATTATACATGGTATAAGAAATATAACGAGTTTATACCATCGGGAGGGGGACCATTATCTGCCAGATTAACGGTGTTAGATGTTATTGCAGGTGCTTTTGCTAAAATGTTAATTAATAAATATTCTTCTAAGATCTTATTTAACACTTGGGTATATTCTATAGGACAATTCGTTCAAGAAAAATATGTTAACTCTTTATCGGAGCAATTCGTAGATGTTTTAAATAAAACAAGAAAATATGGTGATAGTATTGGAGGGAAAGTAAGATGTGTTGTTAAAAATAATTTTATTGGATTAGGAGATCCATATGAGAAATTTGATGCATTATTAGCTTATGAATTGTTTAGTATACCTGCAGTTAAAGCTGTTGAAATAGGAAGAGGAGTTGAAGCTTCCAAAATGTTAGGATCTGATCATAACGATCCCTATATGTTAGATAATAACACCCGGAAAATTGTTCCGTCAAAAAACGATGCCGGTGGTATATTAGGTGGAATTACAACAGGTGAAGATTTAGTAGTGACAGTAACATTTAAGCCTATTCCATCTATTTCTAAAGTTCAAAAAACAGTTGATATAGACGGGAAAGAGGTAGAATTGAAAATAGCAGGAAGCCATGATGTGTGTGCTGCAATAAGAGGTACTGTAGTTGTAGAAGCCAAAATAGCATTAGTGATAGCACATTTTTTATTAAAAAAATAAAAAAAATAATTAAAAACTTGTATTTTTAAAAAAAATATTATCTTTGCATACTTTAATAGCGGATGTGGCGAAATTGGTAGACGCGCTAGACTTAGGATCTAGTTCCGAGAGGAGTGTGGGTTCGACTCCCTTCATCCGCACACTTTTCACATAAATTCTCTATTTTTTTTACGGAATTTAGTAAAACACTTGAAATTTTATATCAGCAATTTCCAGTGTAAACATTAACTAAGTTTTTTCTTGCTACTTCAGCAAGATGATATATTGTTTTTACAGGTGTAGGATGCTTATCCGTCATTTGGTATATTGGAAAAAATCTGCTAATATGGTATGGGATGTTTTTATCAATTTCACTAAGCCATTTTGAAATAGCAGCTATTTCGTTATCACTATCGTTTTCACAGGGAATAATTAATGTAGTTACTTCTACATGACACGATTTAGACGCAATCCTTATTGTGTTTTTTACAGTTTCTAAATAGCCTTTTACCATATCGTAAAATTTTTGTGTAAAGCCTTTTAAGTCAACATTCATAGCATCAATATAAGGTAATATTTTCTTTAAAGGTTCTTCACAAATCATCCCATTAGTAATAAATACATTTTTTAGATCATGTTCATGAGCCAATCTTGCGCAGTCATATACATATTCGTAACTAATAAACGGCTCGTTATATGTATATGCAATCCCAATATTATTGTACTTGTCAACATATTCCAAAGCTGTTTTTATCAGTTGTTTTGGCGATAATTCTATTATCCTTGTACAAACTTCTTGTGAGATATCACTATTTTGACAGAAAGGGCAGTGTAAATTACACCCATAGCTACCAATAGACAGGATATTACTTCCTGGGTAAAAATTCATCAAAGTTTTTTTTTCTATAGGGTCTATAGCAATAGATGTTATTTTTCCATAGTTATCGCAAATAATTTTCCCGTTAAAACATGATCTTGCTTTGCAAAATCCGACTTGACCTTCTGATAGCATACAATGATGCGGACACAATTCACAAGTTATTTTCATAAGAATATCAATTAGAATTATTCTGAATTTTCTTTTCATTGCAACACCGCATTTGAAGAGTACTTATATTTGGGTGTAGCATTAGAAAAGAGGCTTCTATAGACATAAGTTATTGTTTTATTGTTTAAACAAAAATAATAAAAATAATGGAAAATATAAAATTCTGATAGTTTTTTATTTCAAAACCTAATTTTTGAAGTATATTTTTTAATTTATATTAAAAATTGCTATCTTTGCAAAATTTTATAATACAGTAAAGTATCAAAGATAATAGTATTATAATACAAATAACAAATTAAAGTTTAACTATAATTATTTTTATTTTAATTACATGAATATAACTAAGGAAAAAGCAAGTGATATATCTTGCACCATAAAAATTGAGATAATAAAAGAAGATTACGAAACTAATGTTCAAAAAGAGCTTAAAAAAATGGCTAAAAATGCGCAAATGCCAGGTTTTAGAGTTGGAAAAGTGCCAATGAGCTTGATAAATAAAAAATTTAGATCAACAGTATTAGTAGAAAATATTAATCAGTTAGTTTCAGAAAACTTAAATAATTATATAGAAACAAACAATATAAAAGTTTTAGGAAGTCCGGTTCCTAATGATGAATTGCAAGAGCAGATAGATTTTGATAATATGGAAAATTTTGCTTTCTATTTTGATCTTGCATTATTTCCGGAACTTGATTTTGAATTAGATAATAAATTAAGTGTACCATTTTATGAGATCGAAGTAGATGATGAGATGGTTAATAAGTATTTAGAAGATTTGAAGGTTCGTTTAGGTGAGACTATAGAACCGGAAACTATAGAGTTAACTGACTATGTTTATGGTACATTCGTTGAGTTGGATGCAGATGGTAATGTATTAAATGATGGTATTACCAGTAAAGCAACCATTGCAATGGATATGATAAAATTAGTTACTATTCAACGTAAGTTCGAAGGTAAAAAAGTTGGGGATGTAGTAGTTTTTGATCCATTAAGAGCATTCAAAAATGAAAAAGAAGTTGCTCATATGTTAGGTACAGATGCAGAAATAGTTAAAAATATGAAATCAGAGTTTAATTTTACTATTGAAAAAATTACTCGAAGAATTCCTGCAGAATTAAACGAAGAAACTTTTAAAAAGGTTTATCCTCAAGATAATATTAGCTCAATCGCTGAGTTGGAAGATAAAGTTAGGCAAGATGCCAAAGTTTCTTTTAATTCCGAAACAGAACGTAAATACTTTAATGATAGTATAGATAAATTTGTAGAAACAATAAAATTTGATTTAGCCGAAGATATATTAAAAAAATGGATGATTTCTGCAAATCAAGATAAAGAAAATTCAAAAGAAGAGATAGAGAACCAGTTCGATCAGATAATTAAAAACGTTCGTTGGCAAGTTATTGAAAGCTATTTAATTGAAAAATATAATATAGATATTACCCATAAAGACATTGAAGACCACTTAATTGGCTTATTTTTAGGAAATGCCCAAGGTATTCCTGAAGCTGAAGAAAGGGCAAAAGAGTTTGTAACTCAGTTTTTATCTAATCCGGAAAATCAAAATCAAATTAAGAGCGTTTTCGACCATATTTTAGAACAAAGATTAATTAGTTTATTCAAAGAAAAAACTGAGCCTGAAACTAAAGAAGTTAGTTACAAAGATTTCATCAAAATAATATCCGAAACAAAATAATAATATTTGCAATATTATTAAAATATTAAATAAGTTATATGAAAGACGAATTTAAAAAATATGCTATTTACAACTATGGTATTAGTAGTAATACTCTAAGTGACTATTCCAGTAAGTTGAAAATGAGTTATATATCTCCAACAATCATCGAAGAGCGTCAATTAAACGTAGCTCAAATGGATGTGTTTTCCAGATTGATGGTAGATAGAATTATCTTCTTAGGTGTTCCTATTGATGATGATGTAGCAAATATTATACAAGCTCAGTTGTTGTTTTTAGAATCCGTAGATCCTACAGGAACTATTTATATCTATATTAATACTCCTGGTGGCTCTGTTTATGCAGGTTTAGGTATTTATGATACTATGCAGTTTATTCAATCGCCGATTTCTACTATCTGTACAGGGTTAGCTGCATCTATGGGTGCTATTTTATTATGTGCAGGCGAAAAAAATAAAAGATCTGCTTTACCTCATTCCAGAGTTATGATTCATCAACCTTTAGGTGGAGTTAGCGGTCAAGCTTCTGATATAGAAATAGAAGCAAGAGAAATTATCAAATTAAAAGAAGAATTATATCATATTTTAGCTAAACATACTGGAAAATCTTTTGACCAAATTTGGAAAGATTCCGATAGAAACTATTGGATGAAAGCTGAAGAAGCTAAAGAATATGGTATTATTGATGAAGTTTTAATTAAATCTAAATAGGGGTATTAATATATGGATCATTGTTCTTTTTGTGGTATACCTCGTAAAGATGCTAAAATATTATTTCAAGGTTTAGATAATTCCTTCATTTGTGAAGAGTGTATTGATAGAGGATATTCACTTACTCAAGAATTATTTGTTCAAGAAAATCAAAAGAAGGTATCTACATTAAAAAGTAAGATAAATTTACGGAAACCTATAGAAATAAAAAGTTTTTTAGATGAGTATGTTGTAGGTCAAGATGATGCAAAAAAAATACTCTCCGTAGCAGTATATAATCATTATAAAAGAATTTTAAACTTAGATAAATCTACAAATGTAGAGTTAGATAAATCTAATGTAATTTTAGTAGGTCCTACAGGTACTGGTAAAACATTATTAGCCCAAACTATTGCGAAATTGTTAGATGTTCCATTTTGTATTGCTGATGCAACAGTTTTAACTGAAGCCGGTTATGTAGGAGAAGACGTGGAAAACATTTTAACCAGGTTATATCAAGAAGCGAACTACGATAAAGCTGCAACGGAAATGGGGATCGTATTTATTGATGAGATCGATAAAATTGCACGTAAAAGTGATAACCCGTCTATTACAAGAGATGTTTCCGGTGAAGGTGTTCAGCAAGCCTTATTAAAACTTTTAGAAGGTGCTGTTATTAATGTTCCGCCCGAAGGTGGTAGAAAACATCCTGAACAACAATTTGTTAAAATAGATACTAAAAATATATTATTTATAGCTGGTGGAGCTTTTGATGGAATAGAGCGAAATATTGCATCCCGACTTAAAACTTCTACTATTGGATATAATACTTCAATAGATAAAAAAACAGAAATCGATAGAGAAAATTTATTACAATATGTTTCTCATCAAGATTTAAAATCATTCGGATTAATACCTGAAATAGTAGGTAGAATGCCTATTATTACACATTTGGATCAGTTAGATTCCACAACGTTAAAAAAGATTTTAACAGAACCTAAAAATGCTATAGTTAAGCAATATACATATTTATTCGAGCTGGATGGAATTACTTTAACCTTTGATAATAATGCATTGGATGTTATTGTAAATACAGCAGTTGATTTAAAAATAGGAGCTAGAGGTTTAAGAGCCTTAGTTGAAACTATTTTAAACGATGCAATGTTTGAAATGCCATCCAATAAAGAAAAAACAAAATTGAGAATTACAGAAAAAATGGCATTGAATAAATTGTCCAAGATAAATGCAAATAAGATATAAATTGATTTGGCACGATTTTAGATTACATATTTACAAATGCATTTGAGTAAAATCAATTTTTGTAGAATGAAAAGACACAATATTAATTTATATTCGATAATCATAGTATTATTTCTAACCAGCTTAACTCCTTTATTTTCCCAGAATACAGATGATGTAATAAAACCTAAAACGGAAAATCCCTTTATTGTAGAAATAGGACCTATAATAGGTGAAGATACGATTTATATTTTTACATTACCTGAAGTAGAAATTATAGGACGTAGAAATTTTAAAAATAAATGGGATGAACGTCGTTACACCAGATTATATCATAATATTAAAAAAGTTTATCCATATGCAAAATTAGCTGGAGAAAAGTTAACTTTATATGCTCCAATTTTAGATAGTTTAGAAACAAAATCCGAAAGAGATAAATATTTTAGTATTATTGAAGATGAATTGTGGGCTGAGTTTGGTGATGATCTAAAAAAACTTACATATAAACAGGGTGCAATCTTAATTAAACTTGTAGATAGAGAGTGTCAACGAAGTTCATATCAAGTTATAAAAGATTTTAGAGGCGGGTTTTCAGCCTTTTTCTATCAGGTATTAGCACGTATTTGGGGTTACAATCTTAAACAATCCTATGATCCGAACGGTGCAGATGCAGATATCGAAGAAATAGTAAGATTAATTGAATTGGGAAAACTATAAATGAATAAAAAAAATCATTAATTTTGCATAATTTAGTAATTTGACATTGTAAAATAATAAATATGATTACAAACTTAATAGTTTCCTCAGCAAAGAAAAGTATTGAAAAATTATATAATGAACCAAACTTTCCGGAGAGTCAGTTAGTAGTTCAACCTACCAAAGAAGGTATAGACGGCGATTTTACATTAGTAGTATTTCCTATAAGCAGAGTGTCTAAAAAGAAACCTGCTGAAACTGCGGAAGATCTTGGAAATTTTATTTTAGAAGATGTACAATATATCGAAAGTTATAGTGTTATTAATGGTTTTTTAAATTTTAAATTAAAAAGTGAATATTGGAACAATTTATTAAACCAAAACTTTAAGAATATTAATTACGGTTATTGTACGAAATCTAAAGACAAAAAGATATTAATCGAATTTTCATCTCCAAACACAAATAAACCCCTTCACTTAGGTCATGTTCGAAATAATTTAATTGGAATGTCTGTTGCTAATTTATTAGATGCTGCCGGTTACGACGTTGTAAAACTTAACTTAGTAAACGACAGAGGAGTTCATATATGCAAGTCCATGTATGCATGGCAAAAGTGGGGTAATGGCAGTACTCCGGAATCTACAGGTATTAAAGGAGATCATTTGGTTGGAGATTATTACGTAGAATTTGCTAAGCATTGTCAAGAAGAAGTTGCTAAATTAATTGAAAATAATATTTCAGAAGAAGAAGCTAAAAAGAATGCTCCATCTATTAAAGCTGCCCAGCAAATGTTATCCCAATGGGAAAATAATGATAAAGAAGTTATAGACCTATGGAAAATAATGAATAATTGGGTTTATGATGGTTTTGATATTACTTATAAAAGATTAGGGATTAATTTTGATAAAACCTACTATGAGTCTGAAACATATTTATTAGGGAAAAAAATAGTAGAAGATGCCTTACAAAAGGGTATAGTTTATAAAGAAGACGATTCTTCAGTTTGGATTGATTTAACAGATGAGGGGTTGGATAAAAAGTTATTATTAAGAGGCGATGGTACTTCAGTATATATGACTCAAGATATAGGAACTGCAATTTTAAGATTTAATGATTATAGTCCTAATAAAATGATATATGTTGTTGGCAATGAACAAATCTATCATTTCGACGTTTTAAAGCAAATTTTAAAGAAATTCGGATATAATTGGTGGAATACTATTTATCATTTATCGTATGGTATGGTAGAGTTGACCACGGGAAAAATGAAATCCAGAGAAGGTACTGTAGTAGATGCTGATGATTTAATGGATGAAATGAATAGTATAGCCAGTCAGATTATTAAGGAACAGGGGAAAATTGAGTATGGAACCAAAGAAGCTGATGAATTAGCTGAAATAGTTGGATTAGCTGCATTAAAATATTATATTTTAAAAGTTGATCCTAAAAAACAAATGTTGTTTGATCCAAAAGAATCTATTGATTTTAATGGAAATACAGGTCCATTTGTCCAGTATACATATGCCAGGATACAATCTTTATTATCAAAAGCTAATTTTAATGAAGATAATTTTGATTACACAATAAATAAAGAGTTTAGCAATTATCAGGAAGAAGAAATAGCATTAATAAAAATGCTCCACGATTTTCCTAATATTGTTCAAAAGGCTGCAAACGATTTAAATCCAGGTCAAATTGCCAATTTCGTTTATGAATTAGCAAAATGTTATAATAGGTTTTATCAATCCATATCAGTCTTAAAAGAAAACGATCCAGAGTTAAAAAACAATAGAATTCTCTTGTCTTATTTTACAGCAAATGTTATTAGAAATAGTATGCATATTCTTACTATAGAAGTTCCTGATAGAATGTAAAATAATCGATTATTTATAGTACTAAATATTAAGTAAATATTTAGTAATTACCTTGTTGTAGATACAAAAATAGGATTAGAATAACCGACACCTGCCGAGTTAATAGCATATGCTTTAACTATATAATTGGTATTAGGAGTTAAACCTGCTAACACACCGGTAAAATCGCCTAATGCATGAGAAGCTACTTTACATCTAACTAAGCAAGAATCTATAGTAGGCTCATAATTAATACTACAGCAAAACCCGACATCGTAAGGAACTTCACCTCCATTGTCAATTAGCACGGCAGATACTGTTAATGTCCATGGTTCAGCTTTATCTAAAGTTAAATAATTTACTGTAGGAATATCAAATTTTGTACATTTACAAAATAAGAATGGAATTATAATAATAAGGCAAAGAGTAGATATTTTATATAATTTGGAATTTCTTTTCATCTTTTAAGTTTATTAATTACGATTTTATTAATATATATTGACTTAACTACTGAGTTTGAACACCTGTTAATCCTATTAATCTATAGTAGTAATCTCCGGGTCCGATGTAATAAACGTAAATGTTATATTGGTTTTTGGTTTCAAAAAAGTTTCCATCCAATTCAGTGTCGTTTATAACATTTGTAATTTTATCTTTGATAATATATGTGTAATTGTAATATCCTTGTTTTAAATACAATTCTCCTTCGTAAAACCCTTTTTCGTAATTATATTCCATTTTGTTTTCTTCGTTAAAATCCCATCCGTTAAAGTTGCCACAAATATATACTTCTTTATTGGGCATGGGTAATGAAGGGTCTATCAATGTAAAATAAACGGTACCGTATTCAGCTTCGTAGTTAGAGTCTGTTATTGCATCTTGTGAAAATATTTCGAATCTCCCGTTTAAATCCATATTAGAAGTATATGCTTTATGCTTAAAAGTTTCTTCGGGAATTAATACTATATGATATTGCCTATTATGTGCTTGAATATCATACATAGATCTAGTTAAAAATTTAAATGTTTTTAAATCTGCTAATCTAAATTCATTATTTCCATGAAATTCAAACACATCATCATAATTATAAATAAGTTTATTTCCTGAAATATTACGTGGTTTTATACAAGACTGAATGTTATAAGTTCTGTTATTTTGTTGTACTAAAACAACTAAACTGGTATAAGGATCATAAATATGAAAGTTGTTACAATCTAAAGTTATATCTACCTTTTGATTCATTTGTTTGTACAGTGGGTTTCTGCTATTTCCTGTTTTTGCTATAATATCGATGGTGTTATCTTCACAAACATAAAACCGAGCAATAAAAGAAGGTTCTTCAGGAGTGTCTTTGTAAACAATTAATGCGTAGTTTCCACTATAAGCAAAGTTTATATATTCATTAGGAAACGAAAATGTATAATTATTATATGGCTGTAAAGTGTTAAAAGAAGAAGAGTAATTTCGTATTTCATCATAATAATAATAGCCGGATAAATATTCGTTTTGTTGAATATTTTCAGTTTGTTTCCAGTTAGGATCACAATGAACTACTGTATATCTATAATTTGATATATAATCATCAAAATCATCAAAAGAGCAATAAAGTTTATCTCTTGAATTTAATTTGATTACGGGAACACTAGAAGCCCAGCCTTGATTGCTAACTACAACAGAATTAATGTTATTATCGAATATATAAAATTGCCGTGTAGCTAAATAATCTTCAATTTTTACTGATTCTAATATCTGTGCAATAATTACATTATTTGCAAAAACACAAATTACTAATAATAGTATAACTTTTATTTTATTTTTTGTTTTAATAAACTTCATAATTAGTATGATAATGAGAATTTTTTATTTAAAAAGCATAGATTTTTGTGTTTTTATTTTTCCTGTATTTATTAGTTTATTCAACTCATTAATTTCATCTTGATATTGTGCCCTTAAACCACAATTATACATTTCTGTAAAAGGAAATTTTTCTACTATCATTTCTAATAATTCCTCTATCGAAGGTGCTTTTTCAAGTTTTGAATATTCTTCATAAGTAAGGTTGATAAATACGGAATTAGCATTTATACCTCTATTGTCTAAGAGATAACCGTTATTTAACTTTGTAGGTAAAGCCAATTCACCCTTATAATAAATATCTTTTGGCGAAGGGTAAGAAACTATTTCTGTTTTTTCGGAATTTAAAGTAATGGGAACCAAATTGTAAAAATCGCCAGTAGTTTTATAAACTACTGCACTAGGACCCGGTACAGCAACTAAGCCGCCAACTTGTTCAGGAGAATTTGTTTCTGAAGTTTTTTTAGTAGAAACACATGAAATATTTAAAAGCACTATTAAAAATAAATAAAAAGCATTTTTCATATTGTTCAATTTTAAATTTTTACAAAAATACATTAAAAAATAATAAATTGATACAATAAAAATATTAAGTTTTAATATTATTCATAGTATCAATATTTGTACAAATTTAATAATTTTTTTTCATTAAATTTCCTGAAAAAAAGGTTATATTTGTATTATGATAGAAATTAAAAAATCGGAAAAAATAATTGGTCTTTGTCCAAATTTAACTATTGCCGCAATTGAATGTGATGTTGTAAATAGCGATTCATCTTCTAAGTTATGGGACGAAATCCATTCAGTTTGCAAAAACTTAGAAAAAACTAAAATACAAGATGTTAAAAAAAATATAAATATTGCAGCTACTCGAACTGCTTATAAGGCAACAGGAAAAGATCCAAACAGATACAGACCATCAGCTGAAAGTTTACAAAGAAGAATTATCAGAGGGTTAGGCTTATATAAAATTAACACCTTAGTAGATTTGATTAATTTAGTATCCTTAAAGTCGGGATTTTCTATAGGAGGGTTTGATGCGGAAAAAATAAAAGGAGATTTAGTTTTAACGGTTGGAGAAAAAGAAGATATTTTTTATGGAATTGGAAGAGGACTATTAAATATAGAAGGATTACCGGTTTACAAAGATTCAGTTGGTGGAATTGGTACTCCAACTAGTGATGAAGAACGAACTAAAATCCAAAATAATACTTCTAAACTCTTAATGTTAATCAATGGTTATTCCGGAAAAGAATACCTGCCGGATACGGTAGAATATTCTTTAGATCTATTAACTCAATATGTAGAAGCAACTAATATTGATGTTAGATATATATAGTATTGATTTATAGGTTTATATGAAATTTAGCTGTGTAATTTATTTAATGTTTTAATTATTTAGTAAATGGAAATCAACAATAAAGATTTTTTAAATACAAAAAATATTGCAAATCCTAAGATCTTAAAATTTTTACAAGAATTTTACAATTGTAATGGTGAAAATATTAATATAAAACAGCTTCCTAAAAACTCTGCATCCGATAGAGTTTATTATCGATTATTTTTTGAGGACGGTTCTACACAAATCTTAGCATATACTGAAAATTTCTTAGAGTCGGAAACTTTTTTATATTTTTCAGATGAATTGTGTAAAAATACAGCAAACGTTCCTAAAGTTTTTTTTAATTCAAAAGATAATAGTATTTATACTATTCAAGATTTAGGATCTGTTTCATTGTTTGATTTAATTAATAATAGAAAATCGGATGATCTACCCCAAAATGTTTTAAATTATTGTTTAGAATCTTTAAAGCATTTAGTTTATATTCAAAGAGTTGCATCTAAAAATATTGATTTTACTAAAGCATATCCTATAGATGCATTTAGTAAACAAGCAATTTTATGGGATTTCAATTATTTTAAATATTGTTTTTTAAAGCCTTTAAAAATTGACTTCTTTGAAAAAACATTAGAAGAAGATTTTCTTGAAATTATAGAGAAAATTCTCAAAATAAAAGTCGTTGGTTTTATGTATCGTGATTTCCAAAGTAGAAATATTATGATATATAAGAACACCCCTTATTTTATAGATTATCAAGGAGGGAGAAAAGGGCCTTTAGTTTATGATGCAGTATCTTTTATTTATCAAGCCAAAGCCAAATTTTCAGTTGCAGATAAACAAAAGATGTTAGATTATTACTATAAGGAGTTAACAAATTATATAACAGATTATTCAATAGAAGATTACAAAATTGACTGCTTGTTAATGCGACTCGAAAGAGCGATGCAAACTTTGGGAGCATACGGGTTTAGAGGCATAATAGAACATAATAAGTACTTTTTAGAAAGTATTCTTCCCGGAATTCAAAATTTTGTAAATATTATCAATGCAATTCCTAAGAATTTTTTAGAAATAAAAGAATTGAGGAATATTGCAAAACAGCTTGATGATTATGCTAATAGATTATTACTTGAGGAGAAAAAAATAGAAAATTCTGATAAATTAACCTTAGAGATTAACTCTTTTTCTTATTCCTATAATAGAATTCCTAAAAATAATAAGCATGGAGGCGGTTTTGTTTTTGATTGCAGAGCTTTACCAAATCCGTATTGGGTTGAAGAATTACGTTTGCATAGTGGTGACGAGGAGCCTGTAATTAACTATTTAACTGAGAAAAAAGAAGTTCAAAATTTTCTGCAAAATGTAACTGAATTAATTTGCAATGCTTTAGATGAATATATTAATAGAAAATATAAATATTTAATGGTTTCGTTTGGATGTACAGGAGGGCAACACAGATCTGTTTTTTGTGCTGAACAGTTATATAAAATTATTAGACAAAAATATGACATTAATATAAAAATTAATCATTTAAGTAAAGGTCAATGGAAAAAGTAAATTTTTTTATTCCGGCAGCCGGCTTGGGAAGTAGGTTATATAGTTTAACTGAAGATAAACCGAAGGCGTTAGTTGAAGTTCAAGGTAAACCAATGATTAATTACATTTTAGATAAAGCTATAAAGTTAAATGTCTCTGAAATTATTGTAAATGTTCATCATTTCAGTGAAAAGATGAAGGAATATTTAAATGCAAATTATCCTAAGGTGTTAATTTCCGACGAAACGGATAAGCTGTTAAATACAGGTGGTGGTTTAAAAAAAGCATTAAATATTTTAAAAACTAAAAATAATTATCCCACAATAGTTTGTAATGTAGATATTAAAACGAATTATAATTTCAGTAAATTAGTGAAATTAGCATCTGAAATTACTTCTAATATTAATAATTATAATGATGTTTTGGCATTTCTGATTGTAAGTAATAGAAAATCTTCAAGATATTTACATTTTAATAAAAATATGGAATTAATTGGATGGGAAAATGTTAATACTAAAGAAGTTATCAAGGCAAAAGAAGAGGGTGTATGCTATAAACTTGCGTACTCTGGAATTCAATTAGTAAATAATAAAATCTTATGTTGTTTTTCAAAAGATGACGAATTCCCATTGATTCCAGAATATTTAAAATTGAGTGAAAATCATACTATAATTGGAATCGAAGTAAAAGATACTTTTTTAGATTTAGGAAAATATGATGATTTAATAAAATTAAATAAGAATACTATATGATAATAGAAACTTTTGTTAATCAGTTAACTGCAAAATATAATACTAAGGAATTGGCTGATATATGTATTGTAGTACCAAATAATAGAGCTAAATTATATATTAGAAAAGAATTAATAAATGCTATTAATAATTATGCAGTTTTACCACAATTGTTATCTATCCAGGATTTTATGCAAATAACTGCATCGCTAATTAATAAAATAGAGATTGCAGATAATTTAACTCTAATATTAAAATTATATGAAGTTCATAAAAATATTTACAAAACCGCTGACAATGCGGGCGATTCCCCATCATTCAGAGCTTTTTTAACCTTAGCATATACAATTTTAAGAGACTTTAATGATTTAGATTTATACTTAGCAGATACTGACAGGGCATTTAAATATATAAATGAGGAAAAAACATTATCTATGTGGGGTATAGATATGAATAAATTATCTGATGCAGAAAGTACTTATATTAAATATTTTAATTTTTTAAAAGATTATTATAAAAACTTTAAGGAAGAATTATTCTCTGAAAATTTAGGGTATACAGGACAAGTGTACAGGATAGTTGCTGAAAATATAGATCAGATAATAGAGAAATTAGAGTGGAATAAGGTATTCTTTGTTGGTTTTAGTGCATTAACCAATAGTGAAATAGTTATTTTTGATAAACTTTATAAAAGTGGAAAAGCAGAGATGGTTTGGGATGTTGATTCATACTATATTTATTCTCCTCAAATCAATAAAAATGATGACAACATTCAAGAAGCAGGTATATTTTTAAGAAGATATTATTACAATAAAATTAGAAGTTTAGATTATATATCTCCTGAATTTAAACCAATTAAGTTTGATGGGTGGAAAGAAACATTTCCCAAAGAAATTCCAAATAATTTTTTAGAAAAGCCAAAAAACATTAATGTGGTATGTTCGCCCGGAGATTTTCAACAAGCACAAATAGTTGGTGAGATTTTAACCAAGAATCAATATAAAACAGGTGAAACTGCTATTATTTTAGCCGATGAAAACTTATTACTCCCGGTACTATCTTATATCCCGGATAAATACGATAGTATTAATGTATCTATGGGAGTACCCATCAGTGGAAGCAATATAAGCAGCTTAGTTGAAAATTTATTTTTGTTATATGACAGTTACAATACTAAGAATTTTGCCTTTTATAATACAAAATACTTATTAAATATTTTTCTCAATCCAATATTTAATGATTTATTTATAAATGCTGATGATCTAAAAGCGAAAATAGTTGAGCAAAATCAGTACGATCAGATTAGTTTACAGACATTTAAAGCTTCTTTTGATTCAGCTATTAGTGATGGTGATCTAAAAAAAATGTTTTCTATTTTATTTGAAAATAATAATGAGCAAACTAAAATCAACACTGCAATTGTAATAGATAAGATCAATTATTTCTTAAATGTTTTTATTGAGAAATATGCAGAAGATATAAATTACTTAGTCGATATTGAAGTGGCCTTAAGCTTTGTAAAAACGTTAAATAATATCAAACAAAAAATCTCGGATTATGATTATTTAAATGATCTTAAAAATTTCTTAGTAATATATCAAAATATTTTAAAAGAAATCTCAGTATCCTTTAAAGGAGATCCGTTCCAAGCGCTTCAAATCTTAGGAATATTAGAAACCAGATTGCTCAATTTTAAAAACTTGATAATAGTATCTGTAAATGAGGGAGTATTGCCAAAAGTAAACTTCCAAAATACTTTTTTACCTTACGAATTATCAATGGCAATAGGTATGCCGGGTAGAAAAGAAAAAGAGGGGATATTTGCTTACCATTTTTATAGATTACTTCAAAATGCAGAAAATATACACCTAATCTATAATGCTACAATAGAGGATTTTGGAGCTAATGAGAAAAGCAGGTTTATCTTACAGATTCAACATGAAATAGATAATTATAAAAATAATATTACTTTTAAGAATGAAGAACATATAGACAATAAATATAATATTGTTAATAAAATTTCAGATTTAAATACATTATCTGAAAAAAAATCAGAAAATCTAGCAGGGATTAATGTTACTTCCGAAATTAGAGAAGTAGTTGATGACTTTTTTTCAAAGTATAGCTTATCCGCTTCATCATTTAATATATATCTTAGATGTCAAGCGATGTTTTTTTATACTGAAATCTTAGGCTTAAAAGATGAATCGAAAGGAAAAGATAATAGCGGTGTTTTAATTGGAAGCATAACACATAAAGTTTTAGAAGAATTATATACAACTTTCTGTGACACGAAAGACGATTCAAATAAATCAAACCTCAAATTAACAGTAGAAAAATTAGACAACATTGATTCAGTAACAATTAATAATCAAATAATAAAAGCATTTAAAGATGAAAATATAGATCCCTCAATTGGCTTAAATGTATTAATGCGTGAACTTATAGCACAATATATTGTTAAAATGATAAATACAGATAAGACCTTTTTATTATCAGGAGATAAAGACAACAATTATAATACATTAGAAATTCAATATTTAGAGAAAAGTTTAGAAATAAATCCTATATTAGAAGGAAACAAATATACCATTAAAGGTTTTTTAGATAGGGTAGAAAGAGCAAATGGTCAGTTAGTAATAATGGATTATAAAACCGGTTCTTTTGATTCAAACATAACTGAAATAAATGCAGAAGAATTTTTTGAGAAATTAAAAGAAGATGAAATAGACTTAGACTATTTTGCTTTTAAAAAATCTTCTGATATTAATCAATATATAGTACAGTTATTAAATTATGCATATTTGTATTTTAAAGATAATACAAAACTGACAAAAGGAAAAGACAAACACATCAAATTAGGAATTTATGCTTTAAAGCATCACGATCATTCTGCAAATATTGACTCTACAAATGATGAAAATATTATCAAAAAACTCTTATTAGTAAAAAAAGATAATGATGATACAAAGAAATCTACAGAGTTAATCACAGAACAAGATATTAATTTATTCGAAAAACTCTTAGTGACCTTTTTAAAAACGTTAAAAGAACAAAGCTGTTTTAAATATACTGACCAATACGGTATTTGTGAACTTTGCGACTTTAACACAATTTGCAAGGGAAGTAAGTGCAAATAAACTATAATGAAAATTGAAAACTAGTTTGTTTATCTTAATAGTTGGTGCATTACATGAGAATTGCTAATGATTATTTAATCGTGGTGCATTTTCTATCAGTTTTTTTAGCATTTTTGTTATTTGATAAGTGAAATTAGTCATAGAAATAAATATTTTTACACATCTTATTAATTTGTAAGATAAGATGTTATATAATTATTACAAAAAAACAAAAAAAAGTTTTGTAAAATGTGTTGTTATTTACAAAAATATTATATCTTTGCAACGCAAAACCATTAGGGAGTTTAGCTCAGTTGGTTCAGAGCACCTGCCTTACAAGCAGGGGGTCACTGGTTCGACCCCAGTAACTCCCACAATAAAACAGGAATTTTGATTTTTTTCAAAGTTCCTGTTTTTTTTTATTTCCCCTCTTCCGGCTCAATTTCCATCAATAGGATTAGTAAAGCATTAGAATTTTGAATAAATTTGTAGGACTAAATTCTCAAAGAACTGAAGGAATAGATACAACTATTTGAGATTTGCTTGAAGTCCTGAAACAAATGCATCAAAAAATTTTAGGTTTGAAAAGAAGCGAAAAGGAAAGGAAAGCATATGTGGAGAATGAAGTACTAAATAATCTTTGATTTACGGTTTTATAGTCCAGTTTATGTTAGACATCCTTTTACGGATTATTACCAATGTTTGAAAAACATCATCGCTACTAGGAAAATCTCCATAAACCAAATTTCTAAAACTGCCGTTATATGTAGTTTCTAATTTTGACCATATATTGTCTAGATCTTTAAATATAAGTGATTGATTGGGATGATTGACTAACCACTGATTATTATTTTTAAAACTTTTAATATCGTCATTAGCAACTTTTAGTAACATAGTTTCAAAGTTGGATGAGCAGAGAAAATTGGAAAATTCTTCATTTTGCAGCAGCTGATGTAAATCGTAAGTGTGACGAATTTTATTTTTCAATTCAATTATTGGGTTATTGCTGTACGAAAACCGAACTAAACTCATTATTTTTTCACAGATTGTCCTTTTAGGTTCAAGAACTTGAACTGTACATGCTTGCATTTCGTATTTTTCAATAAGCTTAAGTTGTTTTGTGTTGAGCATCATTTCACCAATATAAGAATTAATGTTTTTCTTTGTAAATGGTTCATAATATCCAAGCCAAGTGACTTCTAACACTATTTTATCTCGGACTTGTCCATAATCACCTGAAAACTCTTTATCGTATCGGTGTGCTGTTTTTCGGAGATTCCCAACTTTGTGTGTCAATCCCTGGATTTCAATTTCTGGGAGTGTATCGTTAATCGCATTTTCAATATCTTTTAGTTTACGTTTCAACTTATTATCGTTTTCCCCCGTTTCTTCTAATTACCACTATATCTATGTCTTCGGAGAATCTGTTAATTAATTTGAAACATTTAGCTAAAGAAGTTCCACCTTTGAAAATAGTGTCTGCTCCAATTTTTTTTGCTAAAAATTGATTTTAATGCAAATGTAACCCAATAATCTTTTTCAATATATATTGCAGGTAAATTCATTTGCTGTGCAGTCATATTGACAGCATCTCGAAACAGTTTTTTATTCGTGTGAAGTATCATATAATATTCCAATTTTCAATAGTTGGCAAATCTGATTTACTTAAGCCTAAATCTATTTTTGTCAATGGGTTAATGCTATTTAATAATGGTTTGGTAATGTTTTCGGGTTTTTCTAAATTTTCTAGAATTGCACCTAATAGTGCACGCACTCTTGGCGGATACATTAGAGCGTATTTAATCATTAGAGCAATTTCCTTTTCGTCCATTTTTGCGATTTTTGTAGTAAGAATTTTTACGGATTTTTGAATAGTTGTATCCGGAATTTTTTTAATGTCTTTGAGTGCATCTAAAAAGCCTAAAATAGTATAATTGCTTTCAGTCACTTCTGCATAACTCTTTACGGCATCTGCTTTCAATGCTCCCCGATTAATACTTATTCGCTTGCTTCGAGATGCAATTTTTACACGAACAGCCATTTGTGTTGTCAACCCTAACTGATTATATAAATAAGTTCCTGTAACATAGGCAATTCGCTTTCCATCTTTATACAAAAATGGTCGAAGTTGCTCGTAATAATCGGGTTTCAGTTCACCAAATGCAGTTTTTACTGGTTTATAAAACATCCCTTTGGATATTTTTTTGATTATATTTTTGTTTTGCAGACGCTCTATTATTTTAGCAACTGACTGATAATCTTCTCTATAAATTTCCAAATCTGAATAACCGAAAATCTTACCTTCAGGAAATCCCTTTATTTGTTTTTCTATTTGAGTGGTTAAGTTCATAGTGCAAAGATAATATTTATTTTCAAATAGTCAAGTTTTCTGAGCAATTTACTTGACAATAGTTTAGTTTATTTGAAAAAGAAGACCATACTCTTTCTATATAATATAAATATATTATATAGAGAGAATTATTATTATAAAACTGAAAAAATTGTAATTATAATCCATAAATTACCATTTCAAACATTAATTGGAAAATAGTATTATATTCCTTAAATAAATATTCTTGTTATTAGTCGATGACCACATGAATTTCTGGCATAAATGCTTTTTTTTGATTAAATTTGTAGGACTAATATATTACGTAACTAATTAATATAGATATTAAATCATTATTAAAATAGTAATGTTTTAATTATTAACCTTTTAAATATTCATATTATGAAACCAAGAAAAATTTTAATTTTAACCTTCAGTTTATTCCTATTATTAAACTTTGGTTGTGATAAAAAAGATGATTCTAATACTTATCCGATAGATATTAGTTTTACAGAAATTCGAAAAGGAGATGTTTTCACCGCAAATTATAATCCAACCCAACATGGAGAAATATTTACAAATCAAAATGATTGGGATTATTTTGTGGATAGTATATGGCAAATTGATCCAATACCATCTGAAGCTAATGTTAACTTTAGTAAAAATATTGTTATAGCAGTTTTTGATAAACCTAGGACAACAGGAGGGTACGACATTGAGATAAAATCGATTGTAGAAAATGAACAAAATGTTGTTGTCAATTTTCAAACAGGTGCTGGAGATGTAACTCAGATGCCAACAAGATCATATCATATTGTTAAGATCCCAAAAACTACAAAGCCAATTACATTTGAAAATGTTGAATAAAATTCTATAAACACGATATCGGAATTGAGTCCAAAATAACGCTTATCAATCAATTGATAGGCGTTTTTTCTTTAAAATCACAATTTGTTGTGATACTTTTTTCTTATTATACCAATATTTAGTTATTCTCTACATTTACTTAGCACTATATCTTTGTCCCGAGTTCTTAAGGATAAAATCAAGAGTGATTTATTCTTTGAAATTTTTATTTATTTATTTTTTTATTTATTTATGAAATCAATTGGTATTTTTTATGGAAGTTCATTAGGAACTACAGCAGACATTGCAAGTAAGATTGCAGATAAGATAAAAGTAGATTCGAGTAATGTATTTGATATTTCCTCAGTTGAGGCCGGTAAAGTAAATGATTTTGAATGTATTTTACTGGGCTCCTCAACTTGGGGGTTAGGTGAATTACAAGATGATTGGACTACATTTATAGAGCAATTAAAAAAGCAAAGCTTATCAGGAAAGTTAGTTGGATTATTTGGAACAGGTGATTCTGAAGCTTATTCTGATACTTTTTGCGATGCCTTAGGTATAATATACGATGAGTTGGAAAATACAGGTTGTAAATTTATTGGTCAATATGAACCAAAGGGATATTCAGCTACAGATTCTAAAGTTAATATATATGGTAAATTTGTTGGATTAGCTGTCGATGAAATGAATGAAAGCAATAAAACAGATGAACGTATTGATATGTGGTTAGCTGAGGTATCACAAGCGTTATAGCAATTATATTATTTTAATATAATCACATACATAATTTTCTCTAATTTTATACCATTATTCAAACAAAAAGCCGATATCATTATCGGCTTTTTTTATATATTTTTTAATTATTAATTTCTAATTTCTAACTTCTAACTTCTAATTTTTAAATTCATCTATTGTAACCATCTTATTAGTTATGGCATAAATAGTTAATCCGGAGACACTATGGATTCCTAATTTGGAAACAATATTTCTTCTGTGTGTAACTACTGTGTGAATGGAAATGCACATTTCATCGCTTATTTCCTTGTTGGTTAATCCCTTTACTACATATACCAATACTTCTTTTTCTCTATTACTAAGTTCTTTTTTAACATCATCTTCTTTATTTGCAGTTTTTGTGATGATTTTTTCTTTAATAGTTTCAATAGTATCAGCTGTAGTTATACAATCGTCAAAATAATTTAAAATTCCTTCGTCTATATAATTAGATATTAAAGCTATTATTTTAGTTTTTTTAAAATTTTCTCTAAGAATTTCTATAGATGAAAAGTTTACTATACAAGGATTAATTATTAACACATGAGGTTTTAGTACATTTAATCTTTCCGTAAGTTTTCTATAATCTATTATTTCAATAATTTCGAATTTGGAAGATATGTGACATAAAATTTCTCTAATGCCTGCACATATTATAGCTGATGGTTCTACTAAACATATTGTTAAATTTCTTGTCATTATATGGTGTTATTTATTTGTTGTTCTAAAAGCTCTACTGCAGGCACAAACAAATTATCTTCAATAATATTGTGAGTTTTTAAATCTTCTGCACATACAAAAATGTCAAATAAGATATTGTATAAAGCGTTGGTATTATCTATATTATAATATTTAATAATAATACTTGTAAGTTCTTGGAGTTTGCTTTCTACTTGGTCATGATTTTTTTTAAAAATATCAATGTTATAATCTAACATTTTTTTCTTGGATAATAAATCATTTACATAAATAAATACTGTAGTTTCTTCATACATCATATGATTGTTTACCTCTTCTACGTATTCATCATAATATTTCATTATTACTGATGCAGTTGGCTTATCCCCGACAATTAAAGCTTTTTCCAACTCGCTTCTAATCTTGCTAAATTTATAGTTTAAAAAATAATCGTGCGATTTGTTTAAAAATTTAATTAAAAATTTTAAGTTTAAAGATTCTAAAACTTGATTAGTAGTTTTAAAAAAGTTGGGGTTAGATAATAAATTAACTATTATTAGGAAGGTATTTAAATCTACTTTATTTTCTTCACAAATTTGTTTAATGTTTTTGTCACCAAAGCCAAGTGGAATTCCAAATCTACTGAAAATTGACAATAAAAAATAATTTTCAGATATTAAATCGTAAACTTTATCAGTTTCTTGATATTTAAAATTTTGTTTCATATTTAATGATTATTAATATTTTCATTGAGTCTTTAAAATGTTACTACATAATATATTAACATATTTGAACTCTACAAAAATAAGAAATAATTCTAAATTGTAAAGTAAAAAAAGGTCGAGTGAACGACCTTTTTTAATGGCATATTTATAGAGAAAAAATATTAATAAATTATTTCATTACAAAATTACATCTATTATTAAGTATTGGAAGTAACTGATTATGGTGATTTTTCAGATATAAATCACTATTTATTATGATGAAAATTTTATACCCTTTTAACTATCTTTGTAATTAATATTTTAACATTTAAAATCTTTATTATATGAAGAAATTATTCACACTTTTTATTATTTTATTTGCTTTAGCATTGACTAATGTTTCCTACTCACAAGAAAAAACTGATGCAATGTTGTTCGGTCATGTATTATCTAAAGAAACAGGTGAACACTTACCATATGTTTCTATAGTTTTAAAGGGTACTAATAAAGGTACAAGCACCGATGCTACCGGACATTATGCATTATCTAATTTACCTATTGGAAAACAAACTATAGTTGCTTATTTATTAGGGTATAAGGCACAAGAAAAAGAAATTGTTTTAGAAGCAAATTCTTCAAGCGTGTTGTTTTTTGAATTGGAAATAGATGCCTTAAATCTTGATCAAGTAGTTATTACCGGTACTAGGACAGAACATTATGTAAAAGATGTTCCTATTCGTACAGAAGTGGTAACTTCCAAATCTATAGAAAATTTAAATGCGGGAAATTTATTTGAAATCTTAGAAACAGTACCTGGAGTTAGGGTAGAAAGCCAATGTCAATATTGTAATTTTACGATGGTTAGGATACAAGGTTTAGGAGCAGAGCATACTCAAATGTTAATAAACGGTCAACCTATGTATTCCGGATTGGCCGGGGTTTACGGTCTCCAACAATTAAGCACTGTAAATATTGATCAGATAGAAATTGTAAAAGCTGCAGGATCAGCTTTATATGGAAGTGGAGCGGTTGCAGGTGCTATTAATATTGTAACAAAAAAACCTTCCTTTACTCCACAAACTATTTTAGATGTTCAATTAGGTAAATATGGCACTAATAAACTGGACTTATCATCTTCCTTAAGAAATGAGAAAGGTAATGTAGGTTTAAATGTTTATGCTCAAATTAATACAGGTAAACCTATAGACGAAACAGGAGAAGGATCAACAGTAAAAGAAGTTAAACAGCCGGATGGCATCTCCGATAGAATAGCTTCTAAATTAACTAATGCAGGTTTCGATTTATATGTGGATAAATTATTTGTGGAAAATGATGAGTTTGTTGTAAGAGGGAAAACTATCTTAGAAACAAGAGATGGAGGAATATTGAATGACGATTACTATTTAAATCCATTTACAGATGGTACTGAGTCAATTAAAACGGATAGATACGAAGCTGAATTAAATTATAAATTACCTATAGGAAATCGTTCAAAATTAAATTTTTTAATTGGATATGTAAATCATAACAGAAATGCCACCAACGATGCTTTCTTGAGTGATTACATGGATACACACGATGATGAGGTCCCTGATTTAAGAACCTTACGCCCATATATAGCTATTGAAAATACTTTAACTTCTACTTTATCTTTCAGCTCAAAATTAAAAAATCATAGTCTAATTACCGGCATTCAAGCTTTTTATGATAAATTGTCAGAGTCAGCAATGTATGTTGTTGTTGATGAAGATAATCCTTATTTTGGGGAACCTTATAAGTCATTTGCAAAAAAATCTGCATTTGAATTTGGAGCTTTTGTCCAAGACGAATGGGCTTTATTTAAAGATAAATTAGTAATAGTTCCCGGTGTTCGTTTTGATTATCATAATTCAGGTGAAGAATATACATCATCTGAGCAAATATCAATAGAAAATTTATTTCCAACAACATCATTTAAAGAAGCAACATTTAACCCAAGATTAGCAATTAAATACGATATCAATCATCGGATTACTTTAAGAGCTAATGTAGGAACCGGATTTAGAGCTCCTTACGGCTTCTCGGAAGATTTACACTTATGTAGCGGATCTCCCAGAGTTTGGAAATCATCGGAGTTAAATCCGGAACGTTCGTTAAGCTATAACTTTTCTGCAGATTACTACGGGAAAAAGGTAAATGTAAGCTTAAACTTATTTAGAACTGATTTAAAAGATAAAATAGGATTTAAAGATGCAGAAGATAAAGTATCTGCACTTGGGTATGATTATCAATGGGATAATATAGATGATGCTTTTGTACAGGGTGTTGAATTAACAATTTCTTCTAATCCCGTTAAAAACTTAAATATTGGTGTAGATTTCACATTAAATCAAGGCAAATATAAAAATGTTCGTGAAGATTGGGTAGGGACGGAGTACGAAGAAATAAGCAAATATATTTCCAGATTTCCAATGACAACAGGAGGTCTAAAATTGGAATATACTCCAAAAACTTGGACCTTTAGTATAAATTCTTCTTATCAAGGCACTATGTATATTGATTATTATAATGAAGATATTGATCCGGTAATTGGAGATCAATCAAAAATTAAGAAAACTAAACCTTATGCATTATTAAATGCGAGAATTGCTAAGGATTTTAAAGGCGTAAGATTATATGCAGGAGCTAATAACATTTTTAATTATGTTCAGGATGAAAAACATTTAGATGATGCAGCATTTATTTATGCCCCTTTGTATGGAATAATGTTTTATGGAGGAATCAGAATAACTCTAAAACATTAATAAATAAAATTAAGATATTTTTATGAAAAAAGGAAGGTAATTACCTTCCTTTTTTTAATGTAATTTAAGAACAAATAAATTCCAAATAATTAAAAAATTATCCTTATGAAAAAATTATTCGATATTGTTTTTCAATAAAATGTCCTCTAAAATTTTTGATTTATCTATTGAGTCGCAATCACAAGAATTAACTAATTCTTTAGCCTTCTTAGTCAGTCTAAAATACATCTGACGTTTATCTTCTTTATCTATTATTCTTTCAATTAAACCTTTCTTTTCAACAGATTTAATTACTTTAGAAGTATTTGAATTAGACAAATGAAGCTTTTTAGCTAATTCTCCGGCAGTAAGTTTTTCATCTTTTAAAGTACAAATAAGCATACCTTCATTTAATGATAAACCATACTCTTTTTGAAACAACTCTTCAAAGTTTTTTATTGCGATAAAAATATCTCTAATGTAGCAAAGTGTGTTAATACTCATTTTACTCCTCATTTTTCTTTAATAAGACATTTTCTATTGCATCTTTTAATGCTTCCTTAGGAAGTGCACCATTAGCTATTTGAGGTTGTCCATCTAAAGGAATAAATAAAAGAGTAGGTATTGAACGTATATTAAACGCTGCTGCCAATTCTTGTTCTTCTTCTGTATTTACTTTATAAATATAAATTTCTTCTTTATATTCTTCTGCCAATTCTTCTAAAATAGGAGAAATCATTTTGCATGGACCGCACCACGAAGCATAAAAATCCACAATAGCAGGTTTGTTACCTAAATATTTCCACTCGTTAGGATTGTTCTCATAATCCACGACTTTCTTTAAAAAATCTTCTTTTGTTAAATGAATTGTTGCCATACTATTAATATTATTATTGTTATTGTTATTGTTATTATTATTTTTACATGAAACTGAAAATAGTATCAAAATAATCAATGATACAAAGCCTAATTTTTTATACATAATTTTGTTTTTTTTAATTTTAGTTTTGCAAATATAATATAAATTTTACAATAGAAATAGATTATAGTAGAAAATAATTTTAATTAATTGCTTTTATGTTTTTTTGTAATTGTTTTCTGTATATAACACCTTGATTATTTGAGTGTTATGTATTGTCAACAAAAAAATAACATTTTTTAACATGTTATTTTGTTGCATATTAAAATAAAGTATTATCTTTGTATAGAATTTAAATAGAAAGTTTAAGTTTTAAAATAAAATAGATATGGAAGAAACAATGAATGTAATGCCAAGAATTGGCGACAAAGCTCCGGAATTTAAAGCAATAACTACTCAAGGTACAATAAATTTCCCTAAGGATTATAGAGGGAAATGGGTTATTTTATTTAGCCATCCGGCAGATTTTACACCTGTTTGTACTACAGAATTTATGACATTTGGAAAAATGGCTCAAGAATTTGAAGAGCTAAATTGTGAATTGGTAGGCTTATCAATTGACGGTATTTATAGCCACATTGCATGGTTAAGAACAATAAAAGAAAAAATAGAATTTAAAGACATGGAAAATATCGAAATTAAATTTCCTTTAATAGAAGATATTACCATGAATGTTGCTAAATTGTATGGAATGCTTCAACCTAATGAGAGTGAAACAAAAGCAGTAAGAGCTGTGTTCTTTATAGATCCAAAAGGAATAATTAGAACAATTATGTATTATCCTGCTTCGTTAGGAAGAAATTTCCAAGAAATAAAAAGAGTTTTAATAGGCTTACAAACAGCTGATGAATTTGGTGTGGCTACACCTGCTGATTGGAAACCCGGTGATGAAGTAATAGTACCAACTGAAGGATCGTGTGGAGGAGCTAATAAAGCTGTAGAAAATGAAGAAACACATTGCTATGATTGGTTCTTATGTACAAAGGTTATCCCAGAAGAAGAAATTAAAGCTAAATTATTAAAGAAAAAATAATTAATTAATAATAAGTTTTTTTATAGAATTTTTCTATACAATTGACTTAATACTTAAAAAAAGCTGTCTAACAATAAGACAGCTTTTTTTTGTTTAGCCTTTACTTTAATAAATTTATAATTAGAAAATTAATAGCATTAAAACGTAAACTTATTTTAAAAATTTTTATATTTGCAAAGTTGAATTAATAATCTTTTATATGAAAAAAAATTTACTAACCTTAACACTTATTTTAGTGGTATTAATAATCCCGTTAAATTTATTTTCCCAGCAAATAAAAATTAGCGGAGAGTTTAGGCCTAGAGCAGAAGTTAGAAGTGGTTTTCAAAAACCATTACTTAAATCAGAAGATCCTGTATTTGCTATTTTTCAAAGAACAAGATTGGATGTAGGCTATGAAAGCAAATTGTTTGAAACTAAAATATCTTTACAAGATGTTAGAGTTTGGGGTCAAACCAATCATAAATCTGCAGGCATACCAATTAATTTGTTTGAAGGCTGGATGCGATTTTATTTTCTGAATTATTCCAGTGTAACCATAGGTAGACAAGTCATTAAATATGATGATAATAGGTTGCTATCCGCATCTAGTTGGTCCGCAACGGGATATTCCCACGATTTAATATTGTATAAATATAATAACAAAAATAATAATTACTTTTTAGATTTAGGATTAGCATATAATAATTCCAAAGACGTTAAGAATTCAGCATATTATTACGATAATGCAGGGAGTTTTTATAAAATGATGAATTATTTGTGGACACAAAAAGGGTTTAAGAAAGGTTTAAGCTTAAGTGGTATTTTTATTCATGAATTACATCAAGATCCTAAGATGGTCGATAATCCTATAGTTGATATTAATAATTATAGTAGATTTACTACAGGGCTCAATTTAAAGTTAAGTGACAAAAACTTACCCATCGGGTTTTTATTATCAGGATATTATCAATTTGGTCAATCTACTAAAACATATATAAATAATGGACAATTACAACATAAAGATTTAAGTGCATTTTTATTAGCTGCTAAAATCAATTATTTTATTAATAATAACTTTACTTTTACTCTTGGTTGTGATTTATATTCAGGAACAAAATATAATTTAGAAGATAACAATTCTACAAACAATAAATCAAATACATGGCAAAAGTTATACGGTTCAAATCACTCATTTAATGGATCTATGGAGTATTGGAGATCAATTAATGATTATGGATTAGCAAACTTTTATGGAAAATTTGTTAGCCATGTTAACAATAATCTATCATTTGGATTAACATATCACTTTTTTAGTTCTCATCAAAATTTAAGTTCTTACGAAGGTACATCCGGTAAGTATTTAGGTTCGGAATTAGATCTTGATCTATCTTGGAAATTTATGAAATATGCTGAGCTAACAGGAGGGTGGAGTACATATTTTAATTCCAATAATACTTTATTAGTAAAAGGTATGGCAGCAGATGCTGATATCAGATTTCCACAATGGGCATTTATTTCAATATCATTTAAACCTGAATTTTTTAAATCAAATAAACTCTTTTAAATAAATAAATATGAAAAAAAGATCTATAAACGAGGATTGGGCAGCAACGTATACAGGCTGGTTTATTATTTTTTTAGTGTTTTGTGTTTATTGGATTTTGAATCCAATAATTGGGGAAAATTTAAATTTGAAAAGTTACTGGCCTTCTTTTACATTTGGAAATTCCGAACAATTTCTAAAAATATTTCATTATACAAACCTACTTAAGATATTATGGGTGTATGTTGTGTTTGGAATATTTGTAATAATAGCAGGTGTAATAGCCGGTAAAGCAAATAAGCTAACTACTTCAAAATTTATTTCTCAAACTTTAGCAGGTTACACAGTAATATTTCTATTAACAATTTTAGCAAATATTATTAGTGGAAATGTATTTTTAAAAGCTTGGGGTTTAGAAACAGTAATTTTTTGTTTATTTTTAGGTTTAATAATAAGTAACTTTTTTAAGGTGCCCGAATGGCTTACTAAAACATTAAATTCTGAATTTTATATTAAAATAGGTTTAATATTATTAGGCGCAACTATTCTTTTTAAAGATATAATGCAATCAGGATTAAAAGGAATGATACAAGCACTTGTAGTAATTCTTGCTGTTTGGAATTTTTGTTTTTGGGTATGTAAAAAAATGAAAATAGATCGAGAATTGTCCGTAATGTTATCTAGCGGTGTTTCTATATGCGGTGTTTCTGCTGCTGTAGCTACAGCTGGCGCTATTAATGGAGATAAAAAGAAATTGTCTTTTGTAGTTTCCTTAGTCTTAATAGTAGCAGTTCCGATGATAATTATTTTACCTTTTCTTGCCAAAATCTTAGGTTTTTCACAAGCTTTAGCAGGTGCATGGTTTGGGGGGACGATCGATACTACAGGAGCAGTTGTAGCAAGTGGTGAGTTTTTTGGTGAGGAAGCATTGAAAACCAGTACCATCGTTAAATTTTCGCAAAACGTTTTATTGGGTGTTGCAGCATTTGTTATTTCATTATACTGGTCTATGACAGGTCAGGGAGATAGAGAGGAAAGACCTTCTCCAAAAGTTATTTGGGATAGGTTTCCAAAGTTTGTTTTAGGGTTTATTATTGCTTCAATGGTATTCTCCTTTATAGTTCCAAAAGCAACTGCCGATATTACTGTCCCATTTATTAAAAAAATGCAGGGATTTTGGTTTGCCTTAGCATTTACATCTATTGGCTTGGAAACTAACTTTAAACAGTTATTTAACAAGTCTAATATGCGTGCTACATGGGCCTTCTTAATTGCACAAACATTTAATATATTTTTCACATTATTAATTGCTTGGTTGTTATTTGCCGATGGATACTTAATAATTTGGAACTTCTTAGTTTCATTGTTTTCATAAGATATAAATTAAAAATAAAAATTATAAGTTTAATTAAAGTTTAATAAAATGAAAAATTTTTTTATATTAATTGCTACTATACTATTATTTGTAGGAGTAGCAAATTCGCAAGAAAAAGCTCTTTTATTATCAGAGTCCTTCGATGGACCGAATATGCCTGCCGGTTGGAGTATAAAAGGTGTTGGTCTCAATAATTGGAAAATAAAATCAACTATGGAGGCCGGCGGAGAGCCTAATGAGATATCTTGTAATTGGAATCCGCAGTTTACTGGAATATCCAGACTTGTTTCACCAGCAATAGATTTAAGTGGAATCAGTTCTTTTAATTTTACCTTTAAAATGAATATAAATTTTTATTCAGGATCTATTACAATAGGTGTTGCAACATCGTCAGATAACGGAGCAAACTGGAATAATGGATGGTCTAAAGCTTATAGCACAAATACTACTACTACAGTTTTCGAAGAAATAAGCACACCTGATTGTGGGGAATCTAACGTTTTAGTTTGTCTTTATATTAGTGGAAGCAGTTATAATTTTAATGACATATATTTTGACGATATAGAAGCTTTTACACTCGAAAATTTAGATGCTAAAGTACAATCTATAAACTTAGATAATATTATAGATTTAGGAGAAAATGAAGTAGGTTTTTCTGTTGCAAATTATGGGTTAGAAACAATTAATTCCTTAGATGCAGATTTGTATATTAATGATGAGTTAGTAACAAACGAAGAATTTACCGATTTATCTATTGAATCGCTAAATAGCAAAGATTTGACTTTTACCTATAAACCGGAATTTAATAAAGAAGGTATCTATGAAGTTAAAGTAGTGATAAATTTAGCAAATGGACAACAAGATGATGAAGAATTGAACAATAGTTTAATAAAATCAGTTTCTCCAGCAATCTTGAGTACAGATAGAACAGTTATGGTTGAATTGTTCACAAGTTCTACATGTGGCCCTTGTGCAGGTTTTAATCCGACTTTAGATAATTTATTAGCAAATAATCCCGGAAAATATACTATTAATAAATATCAGATGAATTGGCCCGGAGCAGGCGATCCTTATTATAATGACGATGGTGCTACAAGAAGATTTTATTATGGAGTATCAGGTGTTCCTGCTTGTTACATAGATGGATCACAAACTTATAGTGTAAATCAATATTTATTTAACAATGCTTTAGCAGAACCTGCCTATTTAGACATTATTGGTAATTATACTATTGATGGTAATACAGTGCATTTAGACTTTGATGTTGTATCATTTGCAAGTGTTGTTGATGTGTGTTTATTAGTATCTATAAATGAAAAAAAGACAACAGGGAATGTTGGTGGTAATGGTGAAACAGAATTCCATCATGTTATGATGATAATGTTACCTTCAGGTAACGGCTCAACTATTAGCTTAGAAGCTGGAGTTCCTAAACATTTTACCTTTTCACAAAATATGGCTGATACGCATGTTGAAGAAATGGATGATTTAGAAGTTTCAGTATTTGTTCAAAAACCAGCAACAAGATATGTTTTTAACTCTAAGTTTTTAGAAAGTGTTGATCAATTATTATTACCTGTTCAAAATTTAACTTGTACAAGTTCTGATAATATTAAAGCAACTTTAAGTTGGGAAAAACCTGAAGGAGCAAACCCGGTTAGTTACAATGTTTATTACGATAATGATTTAATTTCAAATACAACTGAATTAACTATGGAGGTAGATGTTGATAATGAATTAAATACTTATAGTGTAGAAGCAGTTTATTCCAATGATTTAGTTTCAGTTAAATCTTCAGTATTATATTATGCCGGAGGTGAAATAGAAGAGTTATTACCTGTACAAAACTTAGTAGTATCAAATGAAGAATTTATGATTAGCTGGGATGCACCTGCAGCAGGTAATCCATTAAGTTATAATATTTATGTAAACAACGAAGTAGTAGGTAATACTACAGATTTATTTTATGTATTTGATGAAATAACAAAATCAGCAGATGTTTGCGTAACTGCTTTGTATCAAAATGGAGAATCTCCAAAAGAATGTATAACAGTAGATTGGTTAAATATTGGAAATATAAATACAAATATTACTTTATATCCTAATCCTGCTAAGAATGTAGTAAGTATTGATGGAGTTAGTGTTCAAAAAGTACTTATTTATAATAATTTAGGACAATTAGTACAAGAATTTTCCAATACTAATCAAATTAACATATCTAATTTAAATCAAGGTGTTTATTTCTTAAATATCATAGATATTAATAACAATAACTACAATCAAAAATTAATGGTAGAATAATAGTTATTTAGTTAAAACAACCTAAAATAGAAAAAGCCGTTGATTTTTCAACGGCTTTTTTATTAAAATTTGATTAATAATTAATTTTTATAGAGGTGAAAAACTTGATTTATCTACTCCACAATCCGGACATGTCCAATCATCTGGAAGATCTTCAAAAGCTGTTCCGGCAGGAATTCCATTAGCTGGATCACCTACTTCTGGGTCATAAACATAACCGCAAATATCACATTCATACTTTCTCATAAAAACTTTTTTTAATTGATTTAATTTATTTATTACTAATTTATTTTTAAAAAGGATAATTATCCTTGTTTATTCTTTGCAATTTCATAGATAAACCAAAAAGTTTTACGCCTACATATCCTTTTAATATTATTTCTTGATCATTTTCTATTTCAATATAGGCTTTATAAACTTTATCATTTTTTGGATTAACTATAGATCCATTTACCCATCTGTTTTTATTAGGATCAAATTCAAAGTCTTTAAATATTACCATGGGTTCGTTATCACTAATATTTATTATTTTTGAATCATTAGTTTTTTTTCCATTTTCGTATATCTTAATTTTTAAAACTTTACCATAAAATTTGTCATTTTCTTTATATATTTCTATTACGGATTCATCATCGGAAAAAATGTCAACAACGTGATATAAACCTAAAATGTCGTTTTCAGAATAATTTTGTGCAAAAATATTTTCATTTGAAAAAAAGCATAATAGAAGTAAATTACAAACTCTTAGTACTGAATGGAAATAATTATTATTAATATTCAAAGATATTGTCATTGTTTTTAATAGTTAACTTTTTGCCTTCATAAGATAAGCATTTTCCTATTATTTTAGCATCAATATTAAAATGCTTACTTATGTCAATAATAGTGTTCGCGTACTTTTCCGGAAGATAAATTTCTAAACGATGTCCCATATTAAATGTTCTATACATTTCCTTCCAGCTTGTATTGCTTTGTTCTTGAATAATTGAAAACAAAGGAGGAGTGTCAAATAAATTATCTTTGACTAATTGCAAATTATCTATAAAATTTAATATTTTAGTTTGTCCACCACCGGTACAGTGTATCATCCCATGGATTTCTTGTTTAATTTCTTTAAAGATCTCCATAATTACGGGTAAATAAGTTCTTGTAGGTGATAATACAAGTTTTCCCATAGGAATATTAAAACTGTCAATAGATATATTATTATCTAAATTATAGTTTCCGCAATAAACTAAGTTATAAGGAATTGATGCATCATATGACTCAGGATATTTTTCTGCATATTTTTTACAAAAAACATCATGGCGTGCCGAAGTTAAGCCATTACTACCCATTCCTCCGTTATATTCATCTTCATATGTAGCTTTACCGAAAGATGCTAATCCAACAATAACATCACCTTCTTGGATTTTTTCGTTAGTTATTAGAGAGCTTCTTTTAGCTCTGGCTGTAACTGTTGAGTCGACGATTATAGTTCTAACCAGATCTCCAACATCAGCTGTTTCGCCACCTGTAGAATAAATATTTATTCCATTATCTCTAAGTTTTTGCAAGAATTCTTCAGTTCCTTCAATAATTGCTGAAATAACTTCACCGGGAATAATGTTTTTATTTCTACCTATAGTAGAGGAAACTAAAATATTGTCTGTTATTCCAACACACATAATATCGTCGGTGTTCATTACAATAGCATCTTGTGCAATACCTTTCCAAACATTTATATCACCTGTTTCTTTCCAATAAAGATATGCTAAGGATGATTTTGTGCCTGCACCATCTGTATGCATAACATTACAATAATCATCGTTATTACATAAAATATCCGGAATTATTTTACAAAATGCTTTTGGGTATAAACCTTTTGAAACGTTTTTAATAGCGTTATGAACATCTTCTTTTGAAGATGAAACACCTCGTTGTTCGTATTTGGATTTCTCAGACATTTATCTTATTCAAATATTATTAACTTATTAATATCATCAACAATAATCATGCCAACGCGTTCAAGAGTTTTCTTGTTAAAAAGAAAGTCATAAGGTATCTTATTGTTGACTACCACGGGAACATCATTAATTTCTTTATTTCCAAATCTGACACTCTTTATGTTAATTACAGCTTTCTCTTTAATCATTCCTTGAGAAATTAATTGAGTTGGATCTCCTTCAAAGTCTTCAATAGTAATTGAACCCTTTTGAAGTAAATCTACTGCTTTTTCTTGTGAAATATAGTTAACTCCCATTAATGGCTCATATTCAAAACTTGCAGTATAACCATTGGCTATACATTTAGATATCATTTTATTATTTTTTGTTAATACGTAACTTACAAAGTTTTGATTAGGGTCTACAACTATATTTATAAATTCCTGATAATCTGCAATTTGTGTAGTGTCTTCAGGGTTGTATGTTTCTTGAACAAAATCTCTACTAATAATTGTAAATTCCGTACGTCTGTTTAATGTGTTTGCAGCAAGTTTAATAGTTTGATTTGGAAGGGTTTCAATATAATCTTCTGTTAAAGTAGTGCCGGCTGGAAAAGTAAAACCGTTAACGGAATAATCTTCATATAACGTACGAGGTCTTCGTTCACCATATCCCTTTGCAACTAATCTCTTAGAATTAATTCCTCTGTCAATTAAGTAGGAAACTACTGACTCTGCACGTTTTTGTGATAAAATGTCATTACTTTCCAAACTTCCAACCATATCAGTATGTGAGGCAAGTTCTATTACGATATTAGGATTGTCATTTAAGGTTTGAATTAAACCTTGTAATGAGTCTTGATATTGAGTTCTCAATTCCCATTTGCCAAATTCATATAAAATATCAGGTAATACGATTGGAGCTTCCGGGATAGGGGATAAAATGAAGTTTTGAGTAAAATCTTTACTTTCGTTTAATCCTATAGTACTAAACTCTCCGCTTACATTAAAATAGCCTTCTTTTTCTGCAATAAGCTCATAAGCGTTATTTTCTTTTAATTGCGATTTAGTAAAAGTATATTTTCCATTATCATTAGTTCTTACTTCTGCAGTTTTGCCATCTGTTCCCGTCAGTTTTACTATTACATTAGGAACATATTGTAATGTGTTTTTATCCGTGATAATACCTGAAACTGTAAATTCTACAGCTGGAATTACAAATGCATATATGTCATCACCACCTCTTCCTCCTTTTCTGTTAGAAGTGAAGAAACCTTCTTCTTTTTCAGGATGAAATAAAATTCCAAAATCGTCACTACTTGAGTTAATTGGTGCACCTATATTTTCAGGAATACTCTTAGGGAAACCGTCATTTCCTAAATAAACTCTAAATATATCTAAACCTCCTAATCCTGGATGTCCATTAGATGCAAAATATAAAGTAGTATCGTTTCTAAAATATGGAAAAACTTCATCTCCTTTAGTGTTTACTAAATTACCCATATTTATCGGCATATCAAAGTTATCACTAACGTTTTCCCTTGTAGCAAAATATAAATCCTTACCTCCTAAAGAACCCTTTCTATCACTGGCAAAAACTATAGTTAATTCATCGGGACTAATAGCGGGATGCCCATCTATACACAAACTATCGTCGCCTAATTGAACCGGTTGAGGATCAGACCATCCAAAACCTCCGGTTCGTTTGGCTACAAATATTTTACAACCCCCAAAAATATCTTTGCTATCAGGGCAGTAAGTGTAATATAATCTATTTGCTCTAAAATTAGTATGACCTGCACCTTCATTACCTGTAGTATTAATAACTTCATCTGTATCTGCATTTTCAGGTTTGCTCCATTTACCATCTACATCATAACTTGCAGTAAAAAAATCACTAAAATGCTGACCTGTCCATAAATCTATTTCTTTACCTGTAGCCTCAGATCTGGCAGATGTATATATAATTGAAGTGTATGATTGGTCGTCCCAAGTAGGACAAAAATCGTCATATTTAGAGTTAATAATTTTAACTTTAGATATTTCGCATTTATTAGGATTTTCTTGTAGTTTTAAAACTAAATCACAAGATTCTAACCCAGCTAATGCTAAAGGATTATTAGGTGAGAGTTCCAAAAACTCAGCATATTTTTCTTTTGCTAAAATGTAATCTTCACTATAACGCAATGCATCAGCATATTTTAAGATCACAGTAGAATCTACTAAATGATGTTTATATCTTATGGCGTTTTTGTATTGTGCTGTAGCTAATTTTGAATTCCCGGTATTTACATAGCAATCGCCCAAGTTATTTGAAATTCTTCCTCTTTCCTTTCTGTCCTTTTTTGAACGAGAGTAAGCTTTCTTATATTTTTTAATTGCAGTAGAGTAATAGTTTTCCTGAAATAATTTGTCTGCGGCAACTACGTGTTTATTTTCTTTTTGTTTTTTGTTTTTTTCTTTTTTATCTTTCTTTTTATTATTTTTTGTTTTTTTCTTCCCTTTATCTAAAAAATCATTTGAACTCTCTGTGTCGCTTGTAGTAATAAACTCGATATCTTCAATTTTTAAAATATTAGAAGACATATTATCTTGTACTAATATATTATTATTTGCAAACGTATATTGCACATTTACAGATAGTATCAAAACAGTAATACTTATACTTATATTTAATATCTTTCTATTCATTTTTTTCAATTTCACAAAATACAAATTTAAAAGTTTTTTTCTAATAAACTACTAACAAAACAAAAATATACTAAGAAGTTGATTATTATAGTTTATGTATTATTAGTATTTTTATTCTGTTACAAGAGAAAAGTATTTCTGAACTCTTTAAATAGGATATCCCCAAAAATACGCCACCCCAAATATATAATTCAAATTAATATATTTGGGGTGGGAGTGGTACGAACCTTTCGGCACGATCCTGTCTGATAATTTATTAATCCCCATCAGCATCAGGGGAAACTGTACATTCGATGTAAGTATAATATTATTTTTAATAAATCTTATATCTACAATAAAATTAATAAGATTTATGTAATGGGAGAGCCCGATAATTTAATATCGAGCTCAACATCTGGTCCGAACCTTTCGGCACGATCCTGTCTGATAATTCCAAACCCCATCAGCATCAGGGTTATTTTTAAATTTTTTTGCAATTATAATTATAATGCAATTTTTTTAAAAAAAATATGAGTGAACATTACATCCACTGCCCCGGCTAAGCTCATGAATCACTCGCCGCCTTCGGCTTTTTACAGCATTACAAATATACATAAATTTTTTAAGAATAACAAAAAAGCAAAAAAACTTTTTTTATTAAAATAAATATTTTAAATTTGTAAAAATTATTTTATAAGTATTAAATAATTTTAACGAAGATTAATTAACTAACCAAATTAAATTTAAAATTATGAAATTAAATTCTAGACACATTAAAGTTATCATTTTGGGTATTTTTGCCCTTTTTTCAGTTGCTGTAACAGCACAGAATATGGACCGCTACATAAGCTTCAAGTAGTTCCGGGACAACGAATTGGTATTGAGCTCTCGTCGCAAAACGTTAACAATGTCATTGCGAGAATAGTTAGTGGCTCTACAGATGTAACAGTTCCGGTTGAAAATTAGTGGTGGTCGGATGTAGAGTATTATCTTGCAGATGCCGACACAATGGTAATTTATGGTGATGTTGAACAGTTTGATTGTCAAGAGAATGGTTCTAAAATAACAGGTTTGGACGCATCTCATAATGACTTGTTGGATTATTTAGATTGTACCAATTGTGAAATAGAATCATTGAATATCAGTGGTTGTTATAGATTAACTGATTTATATTGCATGGGAAACAAGATCCCAGAGATCGACCTAAGTAGTTGTGCAAGCGTTATGGGTCACCTGTTTTGTTTCAATAATGAAATTTCAGAGTTGGATTTGAGTGGCTGTGTTAAAATGAGAGAACTTGATTGCCATAATAATAATATTTCCAGTTTAGATGTTTCGGACTGCCAGAGATTGATATTTTTGAGTTTTTATGGCAATCCTATAACTACTGAGGTTGTTGATAAGATTTATTGTGATGTGGGAGATAATCATGGTGAAGAATTTCCAGGAAACATTATGCCTTTGTATAATGAAAATGATGAAAACTTCGATATTGTGATGCAAACAAATAAGGAAAATGCTACTGTTAAGAACTGGAAAGTTGTATTTAGCTCTTATAATGATATTCCACCTACTTCCGGAGATTACGATTGTAATGCAAGTATAGATGAATTTGCAAATGTTGAAAATGCAACGATAGATATTATTCCTAATCCTGCCATATCTTCTGTTACGATTTCAGTTGACGAATCAATTTCAGGTAAAACTTTGAAAATTTTCGATATTTCAGGAAGATTAGTTTATCAAAGTGAAGCACAAAACCAACAAGATATTTCTGTAAGCGAGTGGGCAAGCGGAGTATGTTTTGTAAAGATAGGTAATACTACAACTAAATTGATAAAACAATAAAAGATAGTCCTCGCTGTCCTAATGACAGTTTTGAGTTATTTATTATATATAAAAAATATAATTTGTTAAAAGCTGTCTCATTATGAGACGGCTTTTTTTATTTTGCTATACAATAGTAAGAGTTATGAATCAGAAAGAAGGAATGTTTTTTCTTTTTTCAAAAGGTGTGTGTTGCTATCTGAATAAATGCAAAAGAATATTGATAGAAATAATTTTTTTTGGATGCGATAATTAGAAATTATTAATTTTTTATCGCTAAATTTTACTTAATACAAAATTTAAATTAATTTTGTAGATAATTGCAATTAATATTTAAAAGTAAAATTGAAAAAAATGAAAAAAATATTTGTTAGTTTATCTGTTTTGTTTTTTATTGTATTTCATGCATTCTCTCAAGAAGCAAAATTTGATGCAATAAATTACCAAATTCATATAGATTCTATTAATATTAACACTAAAAGTTTACATGCAAAAACTTTGATTAAATTAAAACCTTTATCTAACAATGTAAATACAGTTACTTTTGATCTGCTTAATATGAATATTAACTATGTTAAGGAGAACAACGTTGAAAATAGTAATTATACATCAGATTCATCCTCTATTACTATTAATTTAGCAAATGATTATGCACAAGATGAAGAATTTCTGATTGAAATATCTTATTTTGGAATACCGTATTCGGAAGATTGGGGTGGTGTAATATTTAATGGAGAATATGTTTATAATTTAGGTGTTGGGATTAATACTATTCCGCATAATTTAGGAAAGGCATGGTTTCCATGTTTTGATAATTTTACAGATAAAGCTACGTTTGAATATTTTATAACAGTTCCAAATAATAAGGTAGCAACTTGTGGAGGAATTCTGATAGACATTACAGAAAATGACAATGGAACTACTACTTATTATTATAAATCTAATTTTGAGATAAGTACTTATTTAGCATCTTTTGCAATTGGTGAATACGAAGTTATTGAAGATAGTTATACAAGTATAGACGGTTCAGAAATACCTATTACTTTTACAGTGAAACCTTCTGCTGTTAATGCAGTTCCTTTAATGTTTTCAAATTTAAAAACAATATTAAATATTTTTGAAACTCATTTTGGTCCTTATACTTTTGAAAGAGTTGGATATACCGGAACATCCATTGGTGCAATGGAACATCAAAATAATATTTCATTTCCAAATATGTGTATTGTTCCAAGCTTAGAATATGAACCTTTATATGCTCACGAATTATCGCATTCATGGTTCGGAAATAAAATTACTTGCGAAACAGCTTTCGATATGTGGATTAACGAAGGGTGGGCATCGTTTTGTGAATATTTTTTTAAAGAAAAACTCTACAATAGGAAGTCATATATGAACGATATTTTATCTGCAAAATCAGCAGTGTTAAATTCTGCCCATGGAAATATTTCAGGTGGGGGTGATGGTGGATATGTGGCATTAAACAATTTACCTTTGGAAGCAACTTATGGAATTTCTGCATATAAACGAGGTGCATTAGTGGCACACTCATTGAGAAGTTATTTAGGGGATGATGTCTTCTTTGATGCTATAAAAGAAGTATTTGACAATTATTCATTCCAAACATTTAACTCCCAAAAATTATGTGATGCTTTATCTGAAGCATCTAATGTAGATTTATCTTATTTTTTTACGAATTATGTTTTTACTCCCGGAGTTGCCGGTTATATTATAGACTCTTGTGTTATAAATAATTCCGTAGCTAAAATTTATGTACAGCAAAAAGGATTAGGGCGTTCCGAAATTGTAAATCCAACGTATGTTGATGTTACACTTTTTGATGAAAACTTCAACAGGCAAGATGCAAAAATAAATATTACAGGAAAATACGGTTCAGGAGAGATTAATTTAGATATAGAAGAGCCCATAGCAACAATTTTAAATTTTGAGAACTTATATTACGATGCAAAGTTAAATGATAGCAAGGTGATTTCTAAAGCGAATAGTTCTTATTATTTTTCTAAAATGAATTTTGATGTGGAAGTTGAAACATTAACGGATTCTGCACTTGTTTATGTTTCAAAATCTTATGTGGGTTGTGATAACAACAACTTAGTTCCGGATAATTCTGAAATCTCAGAAAGTTCCTTTTGGCAAGTTTATTTTATTCCATATAATAAAGAGTCGTTTAATTGTGTTGCCAATGGTATCTTTTATTATGATAAATATAGTATTGACAGTACTTTTTTAAATTCAAGAGAAGATAAACAAATAATTTTACTATATCGAAATAAACCGGGAGAAATCTGGCAAAAAATAGATGCTACTTTATATGGTGATAATGAGTCGGGAATAATTTATGCAAAAAACATTAAATCAGGAGAATATGCATTAGCTTTTGAGGAGAGTAGTGGAATAGATAATTCTAATAAGAAAGAAAAACTACTTAATATTTATCCAAATCCTACCAAGAATAGTTTTGAAATAAAGTTTAATGCATCTCAATCTAATAAAAAACTTATTATATATACAGTTGATGGATTCAAGGTATTTGAAACTGTTTTATTACCTAATCAGAATAGTTTTATTTGGTCACCAAATAATAAAAAAAATCAAACCTATATATTTAATTTAATTGCTGAAGATGGCAATATTGTAAGCAGTAAAGGAGTGTTTTTTCACAAATAATATTTAATGACTACCCACAAAAATATATTATTAATATTATTCTTTCTTTTAGTTGTAAATATTGCAAAAACTAATAATTTTACAAATTTCTCATCTGAAAATAATTATTTATCATCAAAAATAAACCTTAATAATAAATTAAGTAATTCTAGTAATCTTAATTATTTCCTTTTAGGTGATTCAACAAAAAAAGATAATTTTTTAGGATTAACTTTTAGTGGAGGAGGGGCCAAGGGCTTAGCATATATTGGAATGATGGAGGTTATTGAAAGCACAGGTATGCCAATACATTACATATCGGGAACTAGTATTGGTAGCATCATGGGCGGACTTTTTGCATTAGGATATTCCACAGCATATATTAGAGAATTGATGGCAAATCAAGATTGGTCTTATCTAATTGGTAATAAGATAGATAAAAAAAACATGTCCTTAAATGAAAAAAGATTACGTACTAATTATATCTTTACTTTATCTATTGAAAAAAACTTTAAAATTAAAGATAGAGTTGGTTTTTTGTATGGTCAACATATAGATGATTTATTTAGTAGATTGTATAGTCCATTTTATTATATAACAGACTTTTCTGAGTTTCCAATTCCATTTGTATGTGTAGCTGTTGACTTAGTTACAGGAGAAGATAAAGAAATTACCAGCGGTTATTTTCCGGATGCCATTAGAGCAAGTATCGCTATTCCGATTGCTTTTACACCAAAAATAATTGAAGATATTGTGTTTATTGATGGTGGATTTGTTAATAACTTTCCTGCTACTAACTTAAAGAAGAGAGGCATAGAATATATTATAGGATTAGATGTACAACATAGATTATTATCTCCTGATTCAATAAGCACCTTGTTAGATGTAACTCGACAATATATGGATTTAAATAGGTTAAAATCTAATATTGCGGGCAGAAATAATGCAAATATATTAATACGTCCCGATATTGAAAGTATTACTATTGCAGATTTTAGTAAAGCTGATGATATTGTTCAAAAGGGGTATGATGCTGCTTTAGAATATAGAGACACGCTGAAATATATATCTGATTCAATTCAAAACTTGGGATATCAACCTTATAGATTTATTAATACCAAGCCCTTAGATTCTGTTTATGTGGAAAAATTAACTTATCGTGGATTAAAATATATTAATCCAAACATTGTAACTCAAATCTTAACATTTAATGTCCCCGGATATGTTACATTAGACAATATAGAGTTAACCTTAGAAAAATTGCGAGGAACATATAATTTTGAATCTGTTACTTATCAGTTAGCTCCTGGTTCTTCAATAGAAAGAGCTGAATTGATATTCAGATTTAAAGAAGAATTATTTAATACTGTAAGTGTAGGTTTTAATTATAATAATATTAAATATTCTACTTTAATGGCCAATGCTACATATAGAAATTTTTTATATCACGGATCTTTCTTTTCCCTAGACCTTGGAATAAGTACTTATCCGTATCTGTATGCAACTTATATGGCAACTCAAAGTAACTTGTTTAATCCCGGGCTATCCTTAAAAGTTTATTCTTTGCCTTACAATATTTATAACGAAGAATATAAATTAATAAATAAATCCTTTTTCTTAAATTCCATATCGGATTTATTTATCAGATCCGATTTAAGTTCTAACATGTATTTCAAAAATGGTGTTACATTCGAAACTTATTCAAGAATAAACAGATTAATATCAATAGAATATTCTGATTTCTTTAGACCGGACAATTACTGCTTATCTGCATATTCCCAATTTAACTTGAACACTATAGATGATATGTTTTTCCCAACAACAGGATTATTATTGGATTTAAAGGCAAAATATATTATTAAAGATTTTTCATTAGAAGATTTTAAACCTATATTTACAGCGCAATTAGATGCATTGTTTTCTGAAACTATCAATCTTAAAAAGATAAAAGTAACATTTAATACAAATATTAATATGGGAATTACATTATTTTCTCAAAAATTTAACCCATATTACAATGAACTTAATGACTTTTATTATTTTAATCCACATTCATATTATTTAGGAGGGAGTAATAGTGTTGGATTTATGAATCAGGTTGTTTTTGGAGGGTACGAATTTATGGCTAAAAAAACTAATAACATAATAAAAATTAATGAAGAACTGTTATGTGAGTTTTTGAAAAACCACTATGCATCAGTTTCATTTGGTGTTTCTACCTTAACTGATAATATATATGAAGGCCTTATTGACTATTCTAACTTACATTCTTATATCGGACTATCATATGGGTATAAATTTTCTGCAATACCCTTTAAAATATCGATTAATAAATCGTTAAATTATAAAGGATTATTTGTTAACTTGACAGTTGGGAGAAGTTTAAATTAATTATTAGAAAAAAAATATGGTAATATCAATAATAAAAGATTTAGAAAAACAAATACAAAAGATTTATCCTGAAATAGTTTCAGTTAGACGAAAACTTCACCGATATCCGGAACTATCTTTTAACGAAAAATATACATCATCCCTAATTGTTGATTTTTTAGAAAAATGCCAATTGAAACCTAAAATAATTGAAGAATCCTATTCAGTTGTTTGTGATATAGTTACAGATGAATCAATTAAAAAAACTGTATTAAGGGCAGATATAGATGCATTACCAATTCAAGAAGAAACAAGACTTTCCTTTAGTTCTATAAATAGAGGGGTTATGCATGCATGTGGACATGATATCCACATATCTATTTTGCTTGGAGTTGCAAAAATCTTATCAGAGAATTTAGACCAAATAAAAGTTAACATCAGGCTGTTGTTTCAAAGTGGAGAAGAAGAATATCCCGGTGGAGCTGCTAAATTAGTGGAAAAAGGATATATAAACTCGGAAGAAGTAAAAAGAGCTTTTGGACTACATGTAAGCCCAGAATTAAAAACCGGAACAATAGGGCTTCATGCAGGCAACTTTATGGCATCTGCAGATGAAATCCACATTAAAATAATAGGTAAAGGAGGTCATGCAGCAAAACCTGATGAATTTATTAATCCTATCTATTTTGCATCTAAAGCTTGCGTAATGCTTTGTAAACCAATACCTAACATCAAAAATAAATATATTTTGTCGATTGGCAAATTTATAGCTGATGGTGCAACTAATGTAATACCTAACTGTGTTGAAATGCAAGGCACATTGCGGACTTTTGACGAAGCTGATAGAAAAAAACTACACAAATTTATTAAAGACACCTTAAAATTTTCGGCACTTCATAATGTAAAGTACAAGTTAGAAATCTTAAAAGGTTATCCGTCATTATATAACGATCCTGACTTAACTGAATACGCACAAGAAAAGCTCTCCAATATATTAGGCAAAGAAAATGTGGTAGAAGTACCTGAAAGATATACATCAGATGACTTCGCATATATTTCAAAAGCAGTTCCCAGCTGTTATATGAGATTGGGCTGCAATTCAAATACACGACAACATACCTCGAAATTTAATCCTGATGAGAAAAGTATCTACTACGGGATGTTAACTTTTCTTATTCTTCTTTGATTCTTTGGGATGGCTTCCCGAAAAATCTGGGATGGCTTCCCGAAAAATCCGAGATGGCTTCTCGAAAATATTGGGATGGCTTCCCGAGAATTCCGAGATGGCTTCTCGAAAAAATGTTGTATATATCAGTATATCAGAGCTTTATGTTTGGGATGGCATCCCCAGAAATCTGAGATGGCTTCCCTGAAATATTGAGATGGCTTCCCGAAAATATTGAGATGGCTTCCCGAAAAATAAAAAAAGTCGTGTAAAAACTTACACGACTTTTTATTATGATTTAATATTTTAATCTTAGCTATTTTTTCTATTGGTACAACATATTATAATGAGTAGTTTTTACTCATTTCTAACATTTGTTCAACGTAGTTGTCTGGATAGCTAATTTCGATGTCTTTTATTGTATTATCATCGTTGTAGATAGGGGTTAATTTTGGATTTACAAAACCTCCGTATGGAGCTAAGTTTAATGCTTGATATCTATCTTTAACTTCTTTGTGAAGTTCAGGATCAATATTTACAGCATATGTGTTAATTAAATCAGCTCCTGCTTGATAATCACCTTCAGATTTTATTCGTTGTATTTCTTTTAGTAATTCGCCAAATAAGTTTCTAAGTTTTTCGTAATCGTTGATTTTAACGTAAGTTTTGTTGTTTTCTTTGTACATTGAAATTACGTTTTCGTCTTTTCCATGTTCGTATGCCCAACGAGAAATTAATGCTCTACATCTCATGTGTGCTTGATCTATAGTTTTTCCTAATTCGATACGAGCGATTTGATAAATTAACCCGTTACGTATATAACCGTCATATTCAGCTTTGTATGCTTCCATATCAGGTAATAATCCTAATTCTACCATTTTAGGATCTGCTAAATAGTATAATGCAAATAAGTCTGCACGTGTTTCTTCTAATGCTGATGAATGGTCTTTTAATGCATTTGGATCTGTACCAGGTAATAGTTGACCGCTTCCGTGACCTAAACATTCGTGTAAGTTAGTGTGCATATTGTCTGTTTCTGCACCATATTTTCTGACACGTTTGATTTCGTCTTCATCTGCAGCAAATTCTTCTAAAGTGCCACCTTTTTCTAAAGCAGCTTGATCATATGCATAAGTTAAGTTTGTAATTGTAACGGATTTTGATCCGTATTCTTTTCTTATCCAATCTGCGTTTGGTAAGTTGATGCCGATTGGTGGTGCAGGGTAACAATCGCCACCTAATGCTACTACATTGATTGCTTTTGCAGTTACACCTTTAACTTCTGATTTTTTAAATTTGTCGTCAATTGGGCTATTATCTTCGAACCATTGTGCATTTTCACTGATAATGTTTGTTTTAGCTGTTGCATCTAAATCTTTAAAGTTAGTGATAGCTTCCCATGTTGCTTTGATTCCTAATGGATCACCGTAGTTTTCAATAAATCCATTTACGTAGTCAACTCTTGGTTCTGTGTTTTGAACCCACATTATATTGTATTCATCCCAAGTTGTTAAATCACCGGTATGGTAATATTCAATAAGTTTTTTAAGTTCTGCTTTTTGCTCTTCGTTTTCTGCAAATTCAATAGCTTTGCTTAAGTTTTCTACTATTTTTGCTATGATATTACTATATTTTCCATTTAAGCAATAAACTTCTTCATGAATTTCTCCTGTTTCAGGATCTTTGACTAACTTAGAGTTTAATCCTTTAGATATTGGTCTGTTTGGATCGGGTGTAGGCATATTATTATAAAAATTTACAACTTCTTGAGCAGTTAAGTTTTCATAAAAGTTTACTGCAGATTCTGCAATAATATCTGCACCAGGATTAGAATTATTTTTAGTTGGATACATTGATGGATCAAAAATTATTTTACATAAATAATCTTCGAACTCTTTATTATCCATGCCTTCAGGGCAATTGTTAAAGGCAGTTTCGCAATTATTTAGTGCATTTCTAAAGAAGTCTTGACTAAATCCGGCAACAAATTTATTGTTGGAGTAATGATGATGGATTCCGTTGGCAAACCAAATCTTCTTTAAATATTTTTCGAATTCTAACCAATCATTATTATCTTTTTCACCTGTGTAATTAGTGTATATTTCTTCTAAGGTTTTGCGGATCATTAAATTGTCTTTGCAAAACTGATCTGTTAAAATATCTCTTCCCCAATATGCAGCTTCAGAAAGATAATAAATTAATTGTTTTTGATTTAATGTTAATTCATCCCAACCCGGAACTTGATATCTCATTATTTTTAGATCGTCAAATTGATCTATGTTCCATTTAAAGTCTTGAGGTTCTTCTTGCTCTACCTTCTTAGTATTACAACTAACCATTAATAAAATCGGTAGCATAAGTAAAATTGCTTTTAAATTTAATTTCATAACTATATTTTTTTTAATTTATTTTTGACTTTATTTTAAATTTTTATTGTTTTTTATTTTATTGAATTGCAACAAGAAATAAAGATTATTTATCATTCAATAATCATTCAATGATCGTTCAATAATTATTCAATAATTATTCAATAATTTCCATTTCATCTAATAAATAACCGGCACCTGCAAATTTATCAATAATAAATAAACAGTAACGGATATCTACCATGATATTTCTACACATATCAGGATCGTAGATTAAGTCGCTCATTGTTCCTTGCCAGTTTCTATCAAAATTTAACCCAATTAAATGACCTTCAGCATTTAAAACGGGAGATCCCGAGTTCCCTCCTGTAGTGTGATTAGATCCTATAAAACAAGTATGCATTGTACCATCTTTATCAGCATATCTGCCATAATCTTTCATAGTGTAAAGTTGTTTTAATTTTGGAACTACTACATAATCGTAATTATTTGGATCTTCTTTTTCCATTACTCCATCTAAAGTGGTAAAGTAATTGTAATTAGCTCCATCAAAAGGTTTAAAACCTTCTATTTTTCCATATGTTACTCTTAATGTAAAGTTTGCATCAGGATAAAATGCATTATCTTCTTCAAATTCCATTTGGGCTTTTACGTAAAACCTCATTGTGCTATCTATGGTAGTTTGAATTTTGGATAATTCCGGATAAATATTATCAACATAAGAATCTATTAAACTGGAATAGATTGCATATGCCGGATCTTTCTCAAGTTTTTTATAATTAGATGGTTTATAGTTATTTAAAAAGTTTATTAAATTATCTTTATCAGTAAACATAGTTTTCTTAAACATGTTTTGACTGAATTTATCGAAGTCTCCATTGTATTTTTTATCTATAATATTAAAAAAGTCCGGACGTACATCTTGCGGTACGTTCTCATAATACTCTTTTAATAAAATAGGAGTGAGTTCTTCATCTATTGGTTGATGATAATCTTTAAAGAAAGATTCTGTTTGTGATAATAAACTTTCAATTTCTAATTCTATTGATTCTTTATCTTTATCTTTTACTTTTGATAATCTTACTAACTTTCTGAAGTTAGCTGAAAATCTAACTATTTCCATACCTAAACCTGCTTCTACAAAGTATCTGTAGGCTTTTTCATAAGGAACAGATTTTTCGTATTGCTCATTTAATATTGGAAGTAAATTCAAGTATTCTTTTTTATTGTTTTTGTTACACCAATCAGTGAATTCTTTTTCATAATTAGTTTTAGTTTCTATACCTTTAAAGCGTTTTATACCTTGAACTTCGCCCTTCCACTTTTTCCAACCATTAGCTACTCCTGCAGTTTTACTGGCATATTGAATTCTAACTTTAGGGTCTGCATCCGAATATGCATTCATGGTTTTTAGTTTTAGATCTCTAACGCTAATAGATATGTCATCTCTAACATCTGTTGTCAATTTTATGGCAGATGCAGGTAAATATTCATTAGTACTACCAGGGTATCCAAATACAAAAGTAAAATCGTCTTGTTCATATCCTTTTAAGGATATTTTTAAAAATTTCTTTGGGGTATAGGGTTTATTGTCTTTAGAATACTTTGCAGGCTTATTATCTTTATCGGCATAAATTCTAAATACGGAAAAGTCTCCCGTATGACGTGGCCACATCCAATTATCAGTATCTCCACCAAATTTTCCAATGTTTGATGGAGGTGCTCCTACTAATCTTACATCTTCAAATACTTCATAAACAAATAGATAATAGTTGTTCCCATAAAAGAATTCTTCAACACTTGCTTTGTAATGAGTATCTTTAGTTGCTTCATCTATTACCTTTTGAGAGTTTTCTTTTATTATCTCTCTTCTTTTAACTTCTGTAATATCATTAGTGACATCTTTTAGGACTTTATCGGTAACTTCTTCCATTCTAACTAATAAAGTTACTTTTAAACCTTCGCAAGGTAATTCTTCATTTTTGTTTTTTGCCCAAAAGCCATTAGTTAGATAGTCGTGATCGATAGAGCTATGTTGTTGAATTGCACCATATCCACAGTGGTGATTAGTGAAAAGCAATCCATTGTTAGATACAATTTCTCCGGTGCATCCGCCTCCAAAAATAACTATTGCATCTTTTAAACTCGCATTATTGACAGAATAAATATCTTCTGTAGTAATTTTCATGCCCATTTCCTGCATTTCTTTTTCGTTAAGTAGTTGTAGTAATATGGGTAACCACATACCTTCCTTAGCATATAAAGATGGAAGTGTCATCATTAATGCTATTACAAATGTTAAAATCTTCTTCATTTTAAATTTTTATTGAGATAAAAAGTTTGATAAAAATATTTTTTTCAATTCTATTGCAAAGGTACTTAATTATATTAAAAAACGATAAAATATAATAAACAAATATTAGAGATTATTAATAGAAAAGTACGTTCTAAATAAGATAATCAGAAGTTTATTCCTTGATTGGCTCAATTTCTATAAAATGACATTTCTCACAAAAAATGTGAGGAGTATTCTTAAACCATAACTTTCGAAAATCTCTATAACTATCTGAATTTAAAACATTTATTACCTTATCATCTTTTACATTTCCAAAATTAAGTTCTTTAGGAAAAGGTTTTGCACAGCAGGGAACAACATATCCGTCCCAAGTAATATAAAAATGCGACCATGGGAAAAAGCACTTTTGAAATTCGTTTTTAGTATAAAAATTATTTTTAGTAACTAAGACTTCGGGAGTTTGCTCAATAATTTTATTTAATTCTTTCATTACAGACAAAAATTCTTCAGATTTGAAAAAATCATAATACTCCACATCAATATCGGTCACAGAAGTCAAATTAAACAAAGTAAAATCTAAATATGGAATCTCAACTTCTTTTGCATATTTAACTAATAATGGAAGATGAGTGTAGTTTTCTTTAGTAACTACCATATTTAACATCAGATCAGTTTCGGATTCTTTAGCCATTTTAGATAGCTCTCTTAAGTTATTATCTAATAACTTAAAGTTGGATTTCTGTCTGATAGTTTCGTAAACCTCATCAATCCCATCTATGGAAATTTGAATAGTATCAATTTTTCCTATAACTTTTGAGACTTTTTCAAGAAAATTTGGTAAAACAGCATTTGTAGAAATAGAAATGATAATACCTTTATTTTTACTTTTAATGTAATCAACAATTTCTTCAATTTCATTAAAGATAAAAGTTTCGCCCATACCGGTCAGACCAATAGAATCCAAATACGGAGATAACTCATCAATAACTTTTTTTGCTAAATCAATATCAATGTTTCCTTTATCCATCTTCTTCCCGTAATCGTACATACGTGCGCAAGTAGTGCATTCCAGATTACAAAAATTAGTGAGTTCCAACATTATTGTAGAAGGATATGCTACTTTAGTAGATTTAGTTGCTTTTAGATAACCACCTTTTATTTTGTTATTTACATATAAAAAGAAATTTTTGTTTTTGGGTAAATACTTAATTCTTTTAAATGCTTTTTTTCGTCTTCTTTTATTCATGAGTATTTTTTATCTTTTATCTTTGCAAAGATACAAATTTTAAATACATCATTTAAGAAAGAAAATAAAAGTTTATGAAAGTTTACGTTGCAATCCCTTTACTTAGAGAATTCGAAAATATTAATACACTTTTAGAGCATATTTTCAAGCAAGATTTTAAAAACTTTCATGTTGTGTTTTGCGTGAATAATCCTGCAGAATGGTATGATTTTGTACCCTCTTCAAAAGGGATGGCATCCCAAGTTAATTTAGAATCATTCCAAATAAAAGAAGAGGAAAATTCTTATCAAAATTCTTATGAAAAAGACTTAAAAGACAATTTAAAAACTCTTGATTATTTGCGAAGTTTAAATAATCCGCTAATAACAATTATCGATAAATCAACAAGAAACAATGCCTTCCCATTGAAAAAATCGGGAGTGGGGTATGCACGTAAGGTTATTATGGATAAAATAGCATCAATTGCTGATGATAATGATATTATAATAAGCTTAGACGGAGATACTATTTTTAGTCCCCAATATTTTTCTTCTGTATTGTATCAGTTTGAAAATAATAAAGATGCACATGCTATTGCAGTTCCATATTATCATAGGTTGGAAGGCACCGAAGAACAAAAAAAAGCAGCTTTAAGATACGAGATTTATATGCGCCATTATTTAATTGAGATGCTTAAAATAAATAATCCTTATGCGTTTACTGCATTGGGTGCTGCTATTGCAGTAAAAGTCGGTTCATATAAAAAAAGTTGGTGGTATAACTCCATATTCGTCAGGAGAAGATTTTTATCTGTTGCAAAAAATAAGGAAACTTGGGAGATTTTGTTATGGTGTGATGAACATGTTTATCCTAAGGCAAGATTGTCGGATAGAGTGGGGTTTGGTACAGGTCCTGCAATTGATAAGGGTATGGGTGGTGATTGGGATTCTTATCCAATTTATAAAACCGAATACTTTGAAAATGTCAAAAAAACTTTTGATCTCTTTCCAACTTTATTTGAAAAAGATGTTGATACGCCATTGACTCCTTTTTTGATGAAGCAATTTAATACAGATGATGTTTGGTCTCCTTTGCGGAAAAATTATAAACAGATAAATCAATTTGTCAGAGCTTGTGAAACTAAAATAGATGGGTTAAGAATTTTACAGTATTTAAAAAGTTCTTGTGACGATTTTAATTATTTCCCATATCATAAAGAAAACTTATATTCTGTAAGAGATTATTTATATCAAAAAGAAAATAATTTAAGGATAAAGTTTGATGTAAATTTTCATTCTGTTTTTAAATGGTGATTTTTGAAAAGTTTAAAATAATTTAGAAATCCAATCTGAAATAAATCTAAAATAACTACTTTTGCAATAAGAATAGAAGGCTTTTCAACATCAAATTAATAAGACGATTTATTTATGATTGTAATATTAGGACCAACAGCTACAGGAAAAACAAAATTAGCAGCTGAGATTGCATATAGGCTAAATGCTGAAATAATTAGTGCCGATTCGCGTCAAGTTTATAAAAATATGACAATTGGTTCCGGTAAAGATTACAATGATTATATAGTAAACGGCTTTAAAATTCCATATCATTTAGTAGATATTGTTGAACCGGGATACGAATACAATATTTTTGAGTATAAAAAAGATTTTTTAGTTGCTTACAATGAAATTTTATCCCGGAATAAAAAAGTTATTTTGTGCGGTGGTTCCGGAATGTATTTAGAGTCTGTTATTTCAAAATATCGATTAGATGAAGTTCCAATTAACAATGATTTAAGAAAAAATTTATGCAGCAAATCCAATGATGAATTGGTTGAGATGCTATCCCAAATGAAAACACTTCATAATATCACTGATAGTGAAGATAGAGATAGAATTATCCGTGCCATTGAAATTGAAACTTATATGAAATTGCATCCTGAAGTTGAAGATAATTACGTAGTTCCATCCTCAATTTATGGAATAAGAGGTGATCGAGAATTTATCAGACAAAGAATTACAGATAGGCTTTATTATAGATTGGAAAATCAAGATATGGTGGGAGAAGTTGAGAGGTTATTGGATTCCGGTGTTGATTCTGAAAAGTTGAAAAATTACGGATTAGAATATAAGTTTTTAACTAAATATATCTTAGGTGAAATTCCTTACGAGATGATGGTAAAAAAGCTAAATATTGCAATTCATCAATTTTCGAAACGTCAGATGACTTGGTTTAGACGTATGGAACGCAAAGGGTTTAAGATCAATTGGATAGATGTAGAATTGCCTCTGGAGGATAAGGTGGAATTTATTTTTAATGATTTAAAGAGTAAAAATCTATTTGAATAAAACATTGAGAATCATCTTGATTATAAATAAAATTTGAGCTAAAAAATAATGAAAATAAAAAATAAAGAAATTCTTGAAAAAGTCGAGATCTTTGATGCGGCAAACGATGGAAATGCTGTAGGTAGAAGTGATAATGATGTTGTTGTATTTGTTCCGTTTGCAGCACCGGGAGATGTTGTTGACATACAAATTACCCGTAAGAAAAAATCCTTCAAATACGGAAAAATCATAAAGTTTCATAAATATTCCGAACATAGGGTAGAACCTGTTTGTGAGCATTACGGCTTATGCGGTGGATGTAAATGGCAGCATATAGATTATAACTTCCAATTACAATTTAAACAAAAGCAAGTAAAAGACGCATTAGAGCGTATTGGACACATCTCAATCAACAATATGATGCCAATTATTGGCGCAGATGATATTTATTTTTATAGAAATAAATTAGAATTTACATTCTGCGATTTTAGATGGATGCCAACAGGAGAATTTGAGAGTGAAGATAAAGAAAACCGTAACTTAAACGGATTGGGATTCCATCTTCCAAATATGTTTGACAGAGTAATAAATATTAACAAATGTCATCTTCAACCGGATCCATCTAATAGCATTAGAAATTTCGTAAAAGAATATGCTGATAATCACAACTTAGAGTTTTACAATATTAAAAAACATACGGGATTTTTACGTAATCTAACTATCCGAATGTCTAATACAGGAGGATTAATGGTAGTTGTGATTGTAAATAACAAAGACGATGAAAAATTATTTCCGCTCTTAGATAGCATCCATAAAGAATTTCCTGAAATTACTTCCTTAATGTATTGTGTAAACTCTAAATTTAATGATGATTATTCGGACCAAGAAGTAATATTATATAAAGGAAACGATCATTTAGTAGAACAAATGGATGATTTAAAATTTATAGTCGGTCCAAAATCATTTTATCAAACAAATCATAAACAAGCATATAAATTGTATTCCAAAGCCTTAGAGTTTGCTAATTTAACAGGTAATGAAATCGTTTATGACTTATACACAGGAACAGGTACCATTGCAAATTTCGTTGCTCCTTACTCCAAAAAAGTAATAGGAATAGAAATTATTGAACAAGCTATTGAAAACGCAAAAGAAAACGCAAAACTTAATAATTTAAATAATACTTTTTTTGTAAGCGGTGACATGGCAAAAATCCTAACAGATGATTTTATTCAACAAAACGGTAAAGCAGATGTTGTAATCACAGATCCTCCCCGAGCCGGAATGCATACAAACGTCATAAATCAATTGTTGAAATTAGAGCCTAATAAAATAGTCTATGTTAGCTGTAACCCTTCTACACAAGCACGAGACATTGAACTTTTGTCAGAAAAATATACAGTTGAAAAAATTCAACCCATAGACATGTTTCCTCAAACAAAACATGTGGAGACGATAGCTTTATTGTCCAAACTAAATACGAAGCATCACTTAGATATAGAAATAGATGAAGATGAATTATCAGAAATTGACTTTTCAAAAGATGCAACTTATGGAGAAATTAAAAAGTATGTGTTAGATAAATATAGTTTAAAAGTTTCAAGCCTATATATTGCACAAGTAAAAAGGAAACACGGTCTAATAGAAAGAGAAAATTATAATTTTAGTAAGAAAGAAAATCAAAGAGTACCAAATTGTCCAGAAGAAAAAGAAAAAGCAATAGAAGATGCTTTAGAGTATTTTGGAATGATTTAAGAAAAATAATGCCTCAGATTAGATTCTGAGGCATTATTTTTTACTTATTTTAACGCAGTAAATCATATTATTGAAGGGGATCCACTTTATATGCTATAATTAGGTAGTTAATCTATACATTTAGAAAGGTAAAATATAGAATTGGAGAATGATATGGGATTTTCATATAACAAATTATGGAAGTTATTAATAGATAAAAATATGAAAAAAACAGACTTACAATGTGCAATAGCAACAACACCCAAGACAATAGCAAAAATGGGAAGAGACGAAAATGTAAGTTTAGAAACATTAGGAAAGATTTGTGAATATTTTCAGTGTGATATTGGAGATATTATTGAATACAGAAGAAAGAATGAAGAGGAAATCAAATGAGATTTATTGGTGGCAAAACGCTGATTATACCATATATATTAGAATTAATTAAAGAAAAAACAATAGATGTGAAAAGTATATCAGATGTATTTGCTGGTTCAGGAGTAGTTTCTCGTGAATTTAAAAATCTCGGATATGATGTTATATCTAACGATTTGATGTATTTTTCATATGTGTTATTAAGAGGAACAGTTGGGATAAATTCTAAATTAGAATTTATAAATTTAGGTATATCAGATCCAATAGCATATCTAAATAAACTTACTTTAGAAAATATGAATTTAGATTTAGAGAACTGCTTTATTTACCAAAATTATAGTCCTAATGGTGGAAGAATGTATTTCACAGAAGATAATGCTTTAAAAATTGATTTAGTTAGGGCTCAGATTGAAAACTGGTATGAAGCTTCTATGATCAATGAAGACGAGTATTTTTACTTACTTGCATGTCTTATAGAAGCAGTACCTTTTGTAAGCAATATAACAGGTGTATATGGAGCTTATTTAAAGCATTGGGATAAAAGGGCATTAAATAATTTAGAAATAAAAAATGTAGATTTATCAATTAATAATTCAGTAGGACAAGCATATAATGAAGATTCTAATAAATTAATTGAAAATATAAAAACAGATTTAGCATACTTTGACCCACCATATAATCAAAGACAGTACTTGCCTAATTATCATGTATTAGAAACAATTGCTAAATATGATTCTCCTAGAATAAAAGGAGTGACTGGATTAAGAGATTATTCTGAACAAAAAAGTGACTATTGTAAAAAAGACTCAGTTTACAATGCTTTTGAAGATTTAATCAAAAAGACTAATTCGAAATATATTATTCTTAGCTATAATACAGAAGGATTATTATCCCATGATGAGATTATTAGTATTTTAGAAAAATATGGAAAGCGAGATACTGTAGACTACAAATTTATCGACTATAGAAGATATAAGAACGCACATACAAATAAAAATAAAAACTTAAAAGAAATATTATATTTTGTAGAAAAGGAGCAGTTATGAGCGGAAATTATATAAAATCACCATTTAATTACATTGGAAATAAACATAGATTATTAGCTCAAATATTGCCTCTATTTCCTCAAAATATAGACACTTTCTATGATGTGTTTTGTGGTGGTTTAGATGTTTCTGTTAATGTTAAAGCGAATAGGAAAATAGCTAATGATATAAACTATTTTGTAATTGAAATTTTAGAAATGTTTAAAAAGACTGATAGCAAAGAACTTTTACAAGATATTGATGATGTAATAAGTAAATTTAATTTATCTAAAGATAACAAAGAATCATATTATGAATTTAGAGAATATTATAATAAAAATAAAGACCCGCTTTTGCTATATGTTTTGATGTGTTATTCCTTTAATTACCAGTTTAGGTTTAATTCAAATCATGACTATAATAACCCTGCTGGAACTAATAGGAGTAGTTTTAATGAAAATATGAAAAATAGACTTACTTCTTTTAGAGACAAACTTTTCAATATAGAATTTAGCAATAAGAATTTTAAAGAATTTGATTTTTCTAAAATTAAAAGTTCAGACTTTGTATATTGTGATCCGCCTTATAGAAGCTCTGTAGGTTCATATAATGATGGTAAAAGAGGATTTGAAGGATGGACTCTTGATGATGATCTAGCCTTATTTGATATATTAGATGAATTAAATGATAGAAATATTAAATTTGCATTATCAAATGTATTTTTTAATAATGGATTAGCTAATAAAGAGTTACAAGAGTGGAGTAGAAAATATAAAGTCCACTTGTTAAAGATAAATTACTCAAATAGTAATTATCAACGTAATAAGCTAGGCGAAACTGAAGAAGTTTTGATTACAAATTACTAGGAGGAAATATGGCAGAAAGAACATTGGGTTGGATACAAAATCCATCAAGTTTTGAAAATTTAAAAAATGTAGTTTCTGTTTTTGATAAAAATACTGATATGTATAAGGAAATCTTAAATACTAAACTTCCTAAATTAGTAAAAGATTTAGAATTACAAAATAAACTTATTTCAGAAATGAAAAAAGATCCACTTGAAATGGACTATGTTTTATTAAAAGGTCATGGTATAAAATCAGGTCAGAAAAGAGCAGATGCAGGGTGTAGTGGTATTGTTCAAGCTGCCATTACAACACAAGGTGGTAGAGCTTACACAGATGATTGGACTGCTGATGGATTTTTAAGATGGGGAATATCCATAGGACTTTTAGATTATGATACAGAAAAAGATACTGTCTCTATAACACAACTGGGAAAGGATTTTGTTTACTCAGATTCTGAAGATTTGGATAAAGAAATATTAACTACTGCATTTTTATCATATCCACCAGCAGTAAGAATTTTGACTTTATTAGAAAATGGTGAGCATTTAACTAAGTTTGAATTAGGAAAACAACTTGGTGGACTTGGAGAAGCTGGATTTACCTCTATACCTCAAGATTTATATATCCAAGCAATAGAACTAGCAGCTGATAAAGACAAAGCAAGTATTCGTTCAAATACAGAAGGTTCAGCTGATAAGTATGCTAGGATGATTTCTGGCTGGTTATCTAAAGTCGGGCTTAGTTCAAAGAATTGAAAAAGAAGTTTCTACTAAGATAGGTAGATGTCGAGTATAAAGTTAAAATTGGTCATTCTTTTAGAATTACATTAAAAGGAATCAAAGAATTAAAAAGGGCAAGGGGTATATCATCTTCATTCCAAAGACTGATAAAATAGTGTATTGGCAAATGTTAGCAACTAAGGGCAAGGACAGAGACTATATTAGAAATAGACGTGGACATATAATTAATTCAATTACTAATAGAGATAGAACCTTAGAAGATATAAAAGTTTATCTGTCAGAAAATGATATAAAAGAAAGCATTGCAACAATAGAAGATGAATTAAAAGTTATTGAAGCGATAGGATTATCAGTTAAACATGGTAGGAATGGATATTCGATAGATGATAATATAATTAAATTGGCAATTCCAAGAACAAAGATTTCTAAGACTAATGTATTGGAATTAAAAGACAAAGTTAGGGATAGATTGAAATATGTTGATCACAGATATCTCGCACTAATTGATTTAGCTTATGACGGAACTGCTAATAGAGATTTTGAAATTCAAACAATAGACCTTTTAATTAATGAACTTAAGTTTAAAGGGGTTCGTCTAGGAGAAAGCAGAAAACCAGATGGAATTATATCTTATAATATTAATGGCGTAATTATAGATAACAAGGCTTATTCTACTGGATATAATCTACCAATTAATCAAGCAGATGAAATGATTAGATATATCGAAGAAAATCAAACTAGAGATGAAAAAATAAATTCAAATAAATGGTGGGAAAGCTTTGATGAAAAAGTTAAGGATTTCAACTATTTATTTGTATCATCTTTCTTTAAGGGAAACTTTAAGAATAATTTGAAACATATAGCTAATAGAACTGGTGTAAATGGTGGAGCTATTAATGTAGAAAATTTATTGTATTTTGCAGAAGAATTAAAAGCTGGAAGATTATCTTATATTGATTCATTTACGATGTATGATAATGATGAGATATATGTAGGAAATATTATGGATTATAGTAATGTAAAAATTGCTGCTGAAGAAGAAAGTCATTATTCGATTTAATAACAAGGATTATTTTTATTAAAAATACAATCTAAGTGGAGGATTAAATTTTGAAATACGCTCAATATTACAAATGTGCTTTGCAAGTAAATCCAAGCGCATACTCTCAATATCGTGGGAAAGAAAAAATGGATGAATCAGAATATAATACACAAATCTTAAATATATGTAAAGAAGAAAATATTAGAGTAGTTGGTTTAGCAGATCATGGCTCAGTTGAAAGAGCAGAAAATCTAAGAAAACTTCTAACAGATAATGGTATTTTAGTTTTTCCAGGATTTGAAATATCTACGGCAGAAAAAATTCATATAGTTTGTTTATTCTCTCCAGAAACAGATGCTAATGAGCTAAACCGTATTCTAGGACAATTAGGAATGCCAGAAATAAAAAATGGTACAGAAAAAAGTAATTTATCCTGTATTGATATAGCTAAAAAGATAGCTGAAAATGATGGATTTTGGTATGCTGCACACATAACTAGTGATAATGGAATTTTAAAGCTAGGTCAATTACAACATGTGTGGACAAATGAATTATTAATAGCGGCTCAAATTCCAGATAGTGAAGAAAAAATAGATCCAAACTATAAAAATATAATTAAAAATAAAGAACCTCATTATAAAAGAAAAAACGTTGTTGCTTATATAAATGCTAAAGACATTTGCGATCCAATGGATTTGAAACTTGAAACTGCAACCACACTTATTAAAATGTCTGAATTAAACTTTGATTCATTTAAGTCTGCATTTACAGATCCAACATCAAGAATTAAGCTAAATAGTTCTATAAAAACAAAATATAAAAGTTATATCTCAAGAATATGTGTAAAAGGCGGTTATTTAGATGGGCTGGAGCTAGATTTCTCTGATGAATTAAATACTATAATAGGTGGAAGAGGTACCGGAAAATCGACTTTAATTACTTTTATAAGATATGTATTAGGAAACTACTCATATGACAAAGAATTAGAAAAAGAAATTGAAGACATGATTAAAAATAATTTAGGGACATCTGGAGAAATAAATATCTACTTATCTTCATATTCACTTAATGGGCAAAAATATAAGTTAATAAAAAGATATAATCAAAATACTACTGTATTTAATGAAGATGGTAGTTTGTCTGAATTAACTATCACAGATCTTTTGCCTAAGATAGAAATTTATGGTCAAAATGAATTAATCGACGCAATTAAATCTTCAGAAACAATTACTAATATTGTTAAACGTTTAATAAAAATTGATGAGAATATTTTAAAAGAAAAGAAAATGTTCTATAAAGAATTGAAAGAGAACACCCAAAAGATAATCTCCATTAACGAGGAAATAAATAAATTAGGAGCAACACGTCAGGCATTATTAAATTTAGCAAATGATATAATTAGGCTAAATGAAGAAAATAAAATTTTAGGTTTAAGTAAAGAAGAACTTTCTTTTTATCATGCAATCAGTAATCCTGAGAATATTTCTGACTTTTATACAAATAAAGAGTTAATAGACTTAACACAAGACCTGACCCAGACTATTTCAAAGGAGATGACCTCCGACTGGATGATGAGAGAATCTGGCATAGCAAATATGAGAAGAACAGTAAAAAGGCTGTTGGCAGATTATAACTATCCTGAAAACCATCGAAGTGATATTATTGATCTAATAGTTGAGCAAGCAGAGTATTTTGATATAGGAGCATAATGATGTTTTAAGAAAATTAATCAACGATTCAATCAGATCTAAACCTGCAAGTAAACTCTTGATAAATTTTCTGTTAAAAAAGAAACTGATAGTATTCCTTTTGAAATAAAAAAATTAGGGATATTAATATACCTGATAGACTGGATAAATTAAAATCACTTGCAATGAAAATGATTAAAAAAACACCTTTTTTGTTTATTTCTTGTGTATTATAAAATAAGTATTATATTTGTAGTAATAATTAGTAAGAGTCTTTTTAAACGAGAGCGTGGATTGTTGTTCCACGAGGCAGTTTAAGAAGACTCTTATTTTTTATTCCAATATCAGATTATTGCTGTTAGAAATACTATTAAAACAGAAATTGTTCTCAACTTTTTGTTAGCGATAAAATATTCTTTTGTTTATTTGAAAAATATTATTATATTTGTAATGCTGTAAAAAGCCGAAGGCGGCGCGAGTAACGTCAAGCTTAGCCGGGGAGGTGGATGTAATGTCCACCTTTTTTTTGTTTTCACTTGTTTATTTGAAAAATATTATTATATTTGTAATGCTGTAAAAAGCCGAAGGTGGCGCGAGTAACGTCAAGCTTAGCCGGGGAGGTGGATGTAATGTCCACTTTTTTTTGATTAAAAAAATACTTTTTTTTGTGTTAACTCGTTCCCATTATTATTCTTTTCGAATATTTCCTTACTATATTTCACAGATTTTTTTTCAAACAAAATAACAGTCATTTAGCTTATTGGTTATAAAATCTGTTTTCTATTAACTGTTCTTCTTGACAATAATTTGTTATTAAATTGATTTCTTTCATTTTTAGCAAATCAAGAATAATAATTTTACATCCTTGTTTTATTGTTTCTGAGAATGATGCAAATGATGCAGCAACATTCCATCTTTCAATTTGTAGTTATCATGTTTATTAGTATTCCAATAGGGATAATCTTACTCCATACACTCCATATTCTACCCAAAATGATATATGTGATTCTCTAGTGTTACAGGCACATTGGATTCACTTGTTCAAGTTTCGGTTGCAACACTAAAGGAGCTTTAGAAGTAGCAAAATATGCTGCTTATAACGATCCTATTTCGTATATAAATGCTCTGTTAAGATATTACAACATATGTAGTAATCCTGAAGAGTTATCAGACGATCAATGGGCATTGCAGTATAATTTGCTACTTAGAATCAGAAAAGAAGAAAGTGAAAAAAACTCATTTAAATAGATCAAAAAGGTATTTAAACACTCTTATTAAAAAAGCAACAAATAATATTGCAAGCACAACACCAACTACTGTATATATGATATTCATGGTAACAAGGTAATTAACACACAAATATAATAAAAACTAATGATGCAGGATAATACTGTAAATATAATATTTAAGATAAGTGGTAATGCAACTGAAGCGATGCAGGACATTACAAAGCAATCTGCAGAAGTTGCAAAGTCCATTAATAAAACTGCAGGGTTTTTTGACAGCTTGGGTGGTAAAATACTTGTTATAAATCAAATTACAGCAGGTTTACAAAACTTAAGCAATGCATTTAACAGTGCCATTCAACCGGGCATTGCCCTTAATTCGCAACTATTAGACTTGTCGGCAATAGCTAATGTTGCAGGTGAAGATCTTAAACGTATTGAGGGCTATGCACGTGAAAGTGCTATGGCTTTTGGACTTGATGCGGCACAATCAGTAGAAAGTTATAAGTTACTACTATCACAACTGTCACCGGAGCTTGCAAAAGCACCTAAAGCACTTAAGACAATGGGTGAAAATGTCGCAGTGCTAAGCAAAACAATGGGCGGTGATACAACAGCGGCTGCAGAAGTATTGACAACCGCAATGAATCAGTTCGGAGTAAGCTTAAAAGACCCTACAGAAGCTGCAAAGACAATGGCAAACATGATGAATATTATGGCTGCTGCAGGGCGTGAAGGCTCTGCAGAGTTGCCGGCAATTAAAGTTGCATTGGAACAAGCAGGTATGGCAGCAAAGGCTGCAAACGTATCTTTCGAGGAAACCAATGCAGCAATACAAGTACTTGACAAAGCAGGCAAGAAAGGCAGTGAAGGTGGTGTTGCACTTCGTAACGTGTTAAACACACTTGCAAGAGGTCGTTTTTTACCTAAAGATGTGTTAGAGGAACTGCAAGCTGCAGGTGTTAATGTAAGTAGTTTAACGGATAAAACAAAAACACTTACAGAGAGATTGCAGGTGTTACAACCGGTACTTAAAGATGATGCACTGTTTTCAAAACTATTTGGACGGGAAAACACCAATGCGGCAATGGCACTTGTACAAGGAGTGTCGCAGGTTGAAAAATATACAGAAGCAATTACCGGAACAAATACAGCATTTGAACAAGCAGATATTATTATGGATTCCTATGCAGAAAGACAAAAGAGAGTTCAGGCACGTTTTCAAAACATGAAAATATCAATATTCAATGCAACCGGAAGTCTGGGTATTTGGGTAGATACTATAGCAAAATCGGCAATACCACTTGCCCAGCTTGTACCACTCATTTATGGAGTTAACTCTGCCACACGTAAAATAACTGCATCTCTTGTTGCAACAAACGCAAGTATAGTAGGCACGGGAGGAATGTTTAAGTGGTTAGGTGCAACTGCAAAAAGAGTTTGTACACAGATATCTGTTGCAATTATGAATATTCCTATAATTGGTTGGATAGCGGCAATTATAGCAGCAATAATAGCAGTATCGGCAATATTGTGGAATAAAAGTGAGGGTTTTAGAAAGATAGTATTAGGTGTTTGGGAGGTTATTAAGGGCATAGGACAGTATCTGCTACAGTTGGGTAAAAAGATATTTAGTAACTTTATTGAAGGCTTTAAAAACCTATTAAATGCACTTAAAACAGTGTTTAATGCTATTGTAGGTTTTATTAGGAAGATCAAAGACTTCTTTGTAAGAATGTTTAATTGGGTCACTGAAAAGCTAAAAAACCTAACCGGTTTCTTAAAGCGTGTATTTGCTCCGGTAATTAAGTTTTTTGAATCATTATGGGATTATATAAAAGCAATATTCAATAACATCTCACAATTTATGGGAAAACTGTTTAATCCGGTTATTAAGCTATGGAATAAGATGACCGGTAAAACAGTAGAGTTATATACCACAGGAGCAGCTAAAGGGTCAGAGAGTTGGAATAAGAAAAACAAAACTCAAGAGGATCAACCCTTAAGTACGTTAGATACCTTAGATGCTATAGGTGGACTTACTGAATCCGCAACAAGCTTTGGAGGTGATTATGGTTTTAGTAACAATCTTTCAGAATCCGGTCTTGAAATAACATCAGGAGGAAAGCAGATCAAGAATGTAAACATAAGCATTGGATCACTTATTGGGACAAACACAAACATATTCTCATCGTCAAAAGATGATCCAGCTTCTGCAGATGATTTTATGAGCAAATTAAGTAATGCATTGATGCAAATAGTAAACGATGCAAATTATGTAGTAGAATAAACAGTGTTAAGATGATAAGAATAACAACAGGAGACCAAACCATAGATATACATACTTATGACAAAGCAAACTTACGTGTACCAACAGTTGCGGGATACCCGCAACATATTATGAGTATTCCTAAGAACAACGTGATATTACGCAATAAAAACAACGATACTATTGAATTTTTTGACGTAAAAATTGATGTAACTAAAGCAAACAATATTGTAAGTACACCACTTGTAAACAGACATGGTGAAATCAAAGAATTTATACAACAACAAGATTATACAATCAAATTTAGTGGTAACATCATAGAAGAACGTGGAATATTCCCGTATGAAGAGTTAAAGAAGTTAAATGACATCTTAAATGAAGAGGACAGTTTAGATGTATCAAGTGAATACTTAAATTGCTTTGGAATTACTAAAATTGCATTAGAAAAAGCTAATTTTAAACAAAGTAGTATTAAATATTATAATTTAATGCCTTTTGAATTAAATTTTAAAAGCGATATGGATTATGAGTTTTTAATAATGGATAATCAATAATCTTTATATTTTTCGTAATAATCAATGTTAGAATCATTTACATATACTTTTAAATCAGGAATGCTGTTGTCTATTTCAATGGTAAAATCAGCACCATATGAAGCAAACCTCCATGTACAACATGGATCGGAGCTTGATATTCCAGCAGCTGTTTCAACAACAATGTCTGCTTCAGATTCATATTGGACAAAACTAACGCTAAAATCTGCACCATATTCAACTATTTCAACCCAACCTTTTAGTGGTATTCCTTTATATGTACAGTATTCAAGGTCTAAGTCCGGTCGTGGTCCATCTGATTTGATTTCTATGATTTCTTCATCATTGCTTTTATTGCGAAAGCTATTAGGTTCGACGATTTCAATGATAGTTCTACCATTTAATTTAAAATATTTCATTAGCACGCCATCTACAATCTTTATGGAATCATATACAATACCAGAATCATCATTTGGATCTGTAACTTGTGCTTGTAAAGCTATTGGAAGTAAAATAAGAGTTGTAAAAAATAAAATGAAACGTTTCATAATAGGGTAATTTAACATGTTAATTTTAAGATGTAACGTACAAATATCATGCAAAAGTGGCAAAATAATTACATTTAATTATGTTAATGAGATAATTGTAAATAAAAAATGGGATTCTATCCAATTTGCAAACACTTTAAATTCAGGCTATTAACTTGCAATTTCAAATAAAAGAAAGGGAAGCCAAAAGAAAGGGAAGCCATCCCCAAAATAGAGATGTAATGGCGCTGTTTAACGAAGGTGATAGTCGTGATTTTGGAATATGAATGTGAAAGAATTATGGAATTTTTTGTTTTACTTGTTTAACTAAAAAAAAGTACTATATTTGCAACGTATTAACCTTGATGCCGATAGGTTCATAATTATCGGACAGGATCGTGCCGAAAGGTTCGTACCACTCCCGCCTCAAATAGGTAGAAATGTGTAAATAGATAGAATGTATTATGTATTTGAGGCGGTGTATTTTTAAGGAGTTCTGACTTGTTTCTCTCCCGTAATAATAATGGATTCAATCTGGTCCATGCATGCAAGAAAGATCCCCTAAAAACGACTTTTTCCAATCAAAATTTATTGAAAAATTCTCATTTTTATCTGATAATTAAACTTTTATTAAATCAGATTAAGAAAAAGCCTTTTTTTATTAAAATATTAGGTACAATTTGGATAAAATCAGAATGATATTAGACTTTTTTTTGTCTTAATTTTATCTATTTTTTGATATTAGACATACGGATGGCTGTTCGGCAATTAAGCGAATTTGGAGGTTTGAGTAGAGTAGTTTTTAGATATAATTGATATTAATTATATCAATTATTTTTATTTACTTGTTACTATTAATTAGCTGATATTAAGCCTACTCAGTACTTTTGTTTTATCAATATGGATTTTGTTATATCAACTAATCAATTTGATATAGGTTATGATCTATATCTTTGCGTTCATGTAAATGGATAAAATTCTCAATATCACCGAATAAGCCATAAAAATCAAAAAAGCGCTTATTGAGATCCTTAATGTAATTTGGATTTAAGAAATCGTTATACGAGCACCATTCATAATCTTTATAGCTTATCCGAGGATTGTGGTGGGTGACATTAGTATTTACATATATGATGCAATTACGCAAATACACAGGTGATGTAATCCTCCTGCGCTTATAATTTTTTCTAAATAAACTTCCCGATCTATCATATTTTATATTAAAGTAACTTGCGTATTTAGAAAAGAAAATTCTAAGTTTTTCACTTACAATACGTGCTGCAATATAAGCTTTAGACTTACCCGCTTCAATAAATTTTTGAGCGAATTTAGCTACATCTTTATCCGTTTCTATTAGTTTAAGAATTTTGCTTGGACTTTTAATCTTGATAACAAAATGAAAGTGATTAAATAACAAAGCATGGCAATAAACATATGCCACCGGTTCCAGATAATGTTTTATTTCATTGATAAATTTCTGACGATCTTGTCTGTCATGAAAAATCATTTCACCATTGTTTCCTTGATTATAGATGTGAAAATCTTCAAGTGGAAACATAAGTTCTGTCTTGCTGTTGCCCTGATCCTTGTGGATCCTTTTCTTGTACTTTTTAGAATTAGTATTAATGATTTTCTCGTAAAGTTCATTAAACTTCCTCTTTTTAATAACATTAATTTGCATAATAATAAAGTTTTAAAATTAAACATTAAAGCATTCGATGCTTTCCTTTATTATTAATCTCGGAAGTATTAAGAAGTCAGTGCAATTTAACAATATTTAATATTATTTATGTTAAATATTTCTTTTTGATAAAGATATCATTTGTTTTGAGTAAAATTTTGGTAAAAGATTTTTTAATGAGTATATGATCATAATTTTCTTAAATAAAATTATTGAAAATTGAAATTTTAGATAATTATAGATAGTTTTAAAGGAAAAATAAAAATATTTGACTCGAAAAAATGTAGGAAAATGCTTGCTTTCAACTATATATTTCGGAAAACAAACCAGATAGAATCCCTTTAGGGAAACGGGATAGAATCCCATAAATCATCTCGTTAATATTATCTCAATAATAAATCTCATTTATTACACAAAAATCATTATTTTTGTATTTTATAAGAAATTACTATGGACGTAACAACCTCTCAAGTGTTATTGGCTTTTTCGCTGACTTTAATTGCCGGTTTATCTACCGGAATTGGAAGTTTAATATCCTTTTTTGCCAAAAAAGAAAATACCACATTTTTAGCTGTTTCTTTAGGTTTTTCTGCCGGTGTGATGATTTATGTTTCGTTTGTTGAAATATTAAATGATTCCTTTGAACTCTTAACGGTTCAGTTTGGTGGTAAATTGGGTGAATTATATGCTGTGCTTGCTTTTTTCGGAGGTATTCTACTTATTCTAATAATAGACATGTTAGTTCCGGAGAAGGAAAACCCACACGAAATTAGAACTTTAGAATCGGAAGATAAAGAGGAATTAAATAGCACTAATGAGTTACATGTAGAACATAAGAATAAACACAAAATGATGAGAGTGGGGTATCTAACAGTCTTAGTTCTAATAATTCATAATTTTCCGGAAGGTGTGGTTACATTCTTAGCCGGTTTAAAAGAAATTACAATCGCTATACAGATTGCTATCGCTGTTGCGCTTCATAATATTCCGGAAGGTATTTCTGTTTCTGTTCCTATTTATTATGCAACCGGTAGTAGAAAGAAAGCCGTTTGGTTATCGTTTTTATCAGGATTAGCAGAACCCTTAGGTGCTATTGTTGCATATCTAATATTATACCCATTTTTATCAGATACCTTATTTGGTATTATTTTCGGTGTTATTGCAGGTATTATGGTTTACATTTCTTTAGACGAGTTGTTACCAGCTGCAAAAGAATATGGAAAATATCACGAGGCAATTTTTGGATTAATTGCCGGTATGGCTGTTATGGCATTTAGTATATTAATTTTTTAATTATTAAATAACGAATTAATTGCCGGTATGGCTGTTATGGCATTTAGTATATTAATTTTTTAATTATTAAATAACGAATTAATTGCAGGTATTGCCGTTATGGCAATTAGTATGTTAATTTTTTAATTTTAAAATAACAAATCAATTGCCAGTATGGCTGTTATGGCATTTAGTATATTAATTTTTTAATTATTAAATAACGAATTAATTGCAGGTATTGCCGGTATTGCCGTTATGGCAATAAGTTGATAAATATTATAAGTTTAAAATAAGTTAAAATAACGATATTAAAACAAATATCCAGTGTGCAGATATTCCTGCCATTAAACCTCCAATTGTATGAGCCAATATAGCCTTTGATGTTAAGTTACGATAACCTAATGAGTCTAACATTGCTGTATGTGTGCTTAAAAAACCGCTCCAACACATTCCCATTGCTGTGAAAACAGCTATTGCATTGTTATCTAATAATTCTGAATCTTGAAAATGAGGTATTAAACCAAGTGCAGCTCCTACAGCTCCTAAAGAGGTGATTGGAAATGCAATTAATTCGGGGTTTTCAAACCCAAATAACCATTTAAAAACAAAGTCAATTTTACCTGCTAATTTTGGAAGTACTGCAACTCCTTCATATGCGGCTCCGGTATAGCCTTCAGGTGATGGTCCAAAAGTTAATATCATTACAAATGTAGAAATAATTAATACTCCCGGAATTATTTCCAATCCGATATCAACTCCTGATTTACCTCCATCTAAAACGGAATTTAATGCCCTTAAAAAAACACTTCCTTCGCTTTTGAAAGAAATATTTTCTTCGTTTCCTTCTGTTGTAGCTTCTTCATCTTTGAAAGAAGGGTATTGTTTTAAAATAAATCTTTGCATTAGTCTGGTAGAAATTATTGCCCCAATAATAGCGCCAAGTAGCCCTATTAAAGCTCCTGTTAAAAATCCTCTACCAACCATAAAAGCTATTACTACTAACCCCATTCCAAAGGCTGTTCCGAAATTTGTTAATGATATTAATTGATATTTTTTAAAGTATCTATTAAAATGTTTGTCTTTTGATAAACTTATAATTGCGGGATTGTCAGATAAAAATGTTAGAATACCTCCTAATGCTCCAACTCCGGGTAAGTTAAATAAAGGTTTCATAAAAGGTTTTAGGATCACTTCTATTAACCTTACTACTCCAAATTCAGTTAATAATCTGCCTAATGCACCTGTTACAACAGTAATTCCCATAATGTAAAGAACAGTTTCTATCAGTAGAGAATATGAAGTTTGCATTATGGTGTTTAACATATTTGGCAATCCCATTTTTTTTGATAAATAACCAAATATTAAGAAAAAAATAATTAAAAACATTATAGCTTCAAAACTACGTCGAGCTAAAAAAGGAAATTTATTTTTTTTCATACTTAATCAGGTGTTAGTGAATTAGTTGTTTTTTATTAATTGTGCAAAGTTCATTCGCCACGTTAATCCTAAACTACATACAAGATTGTTATTATTATTACTATTGTTATAAGCAAAGTAAGAGTGTAATCTTATTTTTTCATTTAAGGCAAAAAATTCTGTTCCTATACCTATAAAATTATATTTAGTTCCCGGTAATACAAATATATCCGAATAGTTTATAGGTAAAATTGTTTCTTCTGTGTTATTTCTGTCTATACCGCCCTTTACAAAAATATTAAGATTATCTAATACTCTATAGTCAACTCTACTTATTATTGTGTAATTTTTAAAGAAAAAATCATCAAAATTAGCAGCTCTATTCATAACATCTAAATACATGCTAAAATCATTATATAAAAACTTTGTTCCTAAGCTTATATAATTTACAAATTTGTTATTATGATTTTGAAGCATATTAACTGAATATATAGTTTGGAGATGTTTGTAGTTTCCGTACCAAATTAAACTATAGCAAAATTTTTTATCGATGGCAGAGCCAATTTGTTCAAACGAATTTGATTCTTCAACATACCTTACACCGCTATAAGGAGAATTTACCAACTGAAAACTTAAGGTGTTTTGTTTTTTATCATCGGTAAATGAAAGTTGTGTACCTAATTCGTAGCAAAGAATGTTTTCCCAGAAATTTGACCAATAGTAAACATCGATAGGAGGTGCATCATATTCAAAACCGCCTATTGCTACAGGTAATTTTCCTGAAGATAAAGTGAAATTCTTATTAAAATGAACACTTAAATAAATCCAATCGGTACCATCAAAAAATGTTTTTCCGCCTTTATTAGGTAAGATTCTTTGACGATAAGAATATGAAAGCTTATCATTAAATTTACCATCTAATATAAAATTTAGATATTTTCCACCAAAACCATAGTTATTAGTATTAGCATCTAAATTATGAAGATAGTCAAAATCGAAGCGTGCTTCTAATTGTAATTTGTCAACACTAAAATTGTTTTTAATATAATTATTTGCTTCTTGAGAATAAACTTTTGTAAAAGAAAATGTAAAAATAATAATAAGATTAAGTGTAAACTTAAAATAGTAACTCTTTTTCATAAACTACTACGATTGTAAAATAAAGTGCAAATATATAATATTATACCTTAATTAATCATTTTTCTCAGTCTTTTATTTTATTTATTATATAGTGATATTGAGGAATAATAAATATTTCTTACTATTTAATGCTTCTAAAAGTTTTTTTACAAATAATAACTTTAATTAAGTTTCTATTTACGGTTCTTCTTTTTTCTTCTATTGTCGAAAATATCGGAAATTTTATCAAACTCTGTATGATAAGAAATACCAATACCTTGTGTATAAGGGGCATTGGGTTCTAAAATATTATATTCATTAGATTTATTAAAAACTTTTCCTCTTAATAAACCATCCTTAGTAATTTTATATTCAGCTTCAAAGTCTCCCACAATACCGCTTGTGTTTTGTGTTACGCCGGTAGTATTCTCTTTTTGAACACCAATATTGCTATTTATTATTAGCCTATCGTTAAATAAAGTAGTTTTAACTGATATCTCTACTTCTTCAGGATTAAATTCGCCGGCTTCATTATAATTAACGTTAATATCTATATTGTGGCTGATTAATGATAACCAGTTTGATATTTGACTTGATATGAAATCTAGGGAGTTAGCTCCAATTCCTGAAGATAACATAGAATTATCTGTAGAAAACATAAAGGTTTTCATAACTAATAATGAAAAGACTTGTTCACTTATGGCAGCTTGATCGTTCATATCTATGGAACCGTAAATTAAAGATTGAATATTTTCTTCTACGTTAGGAAATTCTAAATTATATGTTATTAGAGGATCTGTTAAATTTCCCGAGAATTTAATTACACAATTTACAGGTATTTTCCGTTCTGTTAATGCAGGATCGGAAATAGTAGGTATCCCTGACAATGGAGCTCTTACTTGGTAAATGGCTTCTACATTCATATTAGCATCTAAAGGATCGCCATTAAATATTATACTTCCTCCTTCTCTAATAGTAAATTTTCGTTTTAACATGTTTTTGAAGTTTATATCTAATTGACCATCATTTATATTATAATCTCCCAAAATAGACATAGTTCCATCTTTGGTTTGACGGTATGTAATATCGCCATTCCCATTAATACTCATTTCCCCAATAGAGTAAGGTAATACTATGTTTAAATTAGCATTTTGAGTTAATTTTGCATGAGCATTAATATTTATTCCATTTTGACTTGGAATTATTTTTTCTGTTGTTGAATCATTAGGATTAATAAAATTGATAAAAGCAAATTCAGATGCAGTTTTACCTGATGATAATTCTATTGTCATATCTGTTTCCGGCATACTTTCAACATTAGCATTAATCGAAATATTCTTATTATTTAAATCTCCAAATAATCCGGCATTGCCAGATAATACTGTTTTACCGTGAAATAAGCTGCTATAGTCAGATTGGTTATCTATAAAAATAAAATTATCAAATTCAGTATTTATATTTAATACAAAATCAGAGAAATTTTTATGTTTTATTGATCCGAATAAATCAAACCACTTACCCTTATCATCATATACTCTAAAATCTTCAAAAACAATGGCATTTGGTTCAATAATCAACTTATTGGAAAAATTATATGTTGCACCTGTAAAATTAATTGTTAACCCCGATCGTCTAAAGTTTAACTCTCCAGCCAAATGCGGGTTGTGAATATTGTTAGATAAATTCAAATTACCTGAAATAAAGCCATATGGATTACTAATAAAACCTTGAATAAAAGGAGAGAAAAACTTAAAATCCAAATTACTTAATTTAATATTGCCATTAATATCACCATCTTTAGAAAATGGTTTATATATACCATTGAAATTAATAACAGTATCAATACCTCTGTTCCCTTTTTGTAGTGCAAGTGCCTGTGCAATAATATCTTGGTTGTTATCAAGATAAGTCCTCAATAAAATATCTCCAAAATTTTTGTTATTTAAATAAATGTTTTCTATACTTAAATCGGCAGCAACAAAAGGATTCTTATCTAATTTAGCAATAGCTACATCACCTTCTAATACCCCTTGAATATTCATGTTTTCAGATAAAAATAAATTAGCAATTGCTAAGTCAAAATTTTCAATATTTACATTTAAGGAGTCATCTATACTATTAGATAGTTTACCTGAAATGTTTATGTTTGACGAGTCGTTAGCTAATTTAAAATTATCAACTGATATTAATTCAGGAGAGTATATGATATTTCCATCAGTAGATAAATCCCATCTGTCGTGTTGGAAATGTATATGATTAGTATCAATCAAGTTAATAGTAAGGTTATGAAGATCTGAAATATTTGCTAATAAATTAATCTTATTTGTATTGTAAAAAATACTATCTACCCAACTTAAAGCTAATCTTAAAGTGTCGTTTTGTAAGTTGTTGCTTAATATAATATTAGAAAAATCTAAAAACTCTAATGAGTTACCTTCTTTATTAAAATTAAAATAATCAGCTGATAAATTATTTTTTAACAATCCATTATTGTAATCAGCATATAAGTTTATATTGTTGATTAACATATTGTTAAATGCAAGACTTTTGATTTTTGCATCTAATGTCAGTTCATCAGGATTCGTTAAACTTAAGTTTAATGAAGAATTCTCGGATACATTTAATTGAGGGATAAGTAATTGTGTAATTAAATTTGTATTTTTTAAATTTACAAAAACATTAACATTAGTATTATCTGCAACAATTTGGTTATTTGAGTTTTCTGTTAATTTTAAATTATTATCAATATTTTCATCAATTTTTTTAGGTATTATATTGTTGATTATATTATTAAAAATTGGTCCGAAATCGGAATATTTAAAATTCCCATTTGCATAAATATCTAAAATATCGGATCTAAGCTCTATGTCTTTGAAATTATCTGTACCGGTATTTTGAATTAAAGTTAAATCGTTAAAGAAATATGAAGTATCATTCTTTATTAATTCTAAGTCGGAAATATTAATTTGACCATCAATGTTGTCAATTTCTTTTCCTGTAGCATTAGCATTAATAAAACCGGATACATCATAACTATCTTCACTATCTATTAATCCTAAGTTATTTAAGTGCATATGATTAATATCAATTGATGAATTGATCTTAGGATTATCATCTTTTAAATAACTTAAAAAAAGTTGTAAAAAAATGTTTTCATCAAATATGTTGATATTGGATTGAAATACATCTTCTTCATTTTTTAAATTAAAAAATAAGTTGTTCAGGATAACCTTAGGAAGGTTAATATTAGTCAATTTTCCTTCTACTTGATAATCGTTAGGAATAAATTTATTTGCTGAGCCTATAGCATTAATATCAACGTCAACAGTCGTAATATTTTGACTAATATTTAATAATTCCCCAATGTTAATATTTCTTCCATTTAATTTAATATCAAAAACGTCATTGTTTTGTGTTAATTCCGAATAATTTGCATCTACATTTAAATTGCCTGCTTGAGAAAATAAACCTAAATTGGAATAAAAGTCTGTAATTTTTCCTTCAAATATACCGGATAATGAAATAGTTCCCAGCTTATGAACTTGATCTGGCATAATCAGGTTCTTAGGGTTGTAAATGTCTGTTTCAAATGCTGGAATAACAATAGACTCTAAATCAATAGGATCAGTAATAAAGTTATTTATATCTAACTTTAAAAATAGATCTCTATTAACATCTTTAAGAAAGATATCTCCATAATAATATGTTAGGTTATATAAAGATAGCTCAGCATTTGTAACGGCCATATTATTTACCGGTCCATCTACTTTTGCATTTATTTCTATTAAGTTATCTGCACCTGCCAGTGATGATGCAAAATAGCTAACATCTAATAAATTAATTTTTGAGTTTTTTATAGTAGCATCGAACGATACGCTATCCAAAAATTGTTTAAAAGTTTTTAAACTTGGATAGCCCATAGTCATGTTCATAACTACATCTGAGTTGGGAGTATTTATAGATGTATTATTTGCAATAATAGTGGTAGGACTAAAGGTCAAATCGGAATTAAAGGAATTAAGAACAAAACCTGATTTTTCTTTTAAAGCAATATTAATAACTTCAGAAGTAATACTGTCTTTTATTAATGTAAAGTCCATAAATTCACCATAAACCTCAGTCAGATCTAAATCTTTATAATCTATATCTAAACTTTCCCTTTCACGTTTTTCAACAAAATTTTCATCTTTATATAAATAATTTATATTGTAAAGTCTTATGTAATCACATAAAAGTGTAAAAGGATATTTCTTTTCTTTCTTCTCTTTATCTCCAGCAAAGCTTTCTATCATCATCTTTAAGTTAGAAATAGAATCGCCTAAATATTTAATATGATCACAATCTAAATCTCTAATAATTATTTCTTTAAAATAAAATGTGTTTTTAAGGAAATCTACATCTTTTAATTTAATATTAGCTTGTCCTAAATAAATTAAATTATTATCTTTGTGGTCGTTAATTTGTAAGCTATCAATTGATATTGTATTAAAGGATTTTATCTTTATTTTTTTTAAGGAAATATCTAAATTTGTTTGTTTTTGTAGGGTATTAATTGTTACATTTGCAATTTTATTTTGAACTGGTTCAAATTGAAACAAAATAATTGCTATTAGCAAAAGTGCAAGAATTGCTAAGATTAAATAACCAATTATTTTAAATAATATTTTTAAAAATTTTTTCAAAACAAAAAAATGAGCGTTTATATTTTAGGTATTGAATCTTCTTGTGACGATACGTCTGTCTCAATTTTAAAAAACACATGCATGTTATCCAATGTGACTGCAAATCAGGAAGTTCACTTTCGATATGGAGGTGTAGTTCCGGAGTTGGCATCACGTGCCCATCTACAAAACATTATACCAGTTGTAGATCATGCAATTCATACGGCAAATATAAACAAAAAAAACTTATCTGCAATAGCTTTTACACGGGGTCCCGGACTTTTAGGCTCTCTTTTTGTCGGAGTTTCTTTTGCAAAAGCCCTATCAATAGGGTTAGATGTGCCATTGATAGAAGTAAATCATTTACAAGCACACATTTTAGCCCACTTTATTGATTTGCCAGACGAAGAAAGGAAAAAACCGGATTTCCCATTTTTATGTTTAATCGTTTCAGGAGGTCATACTCAGATAGTTTTAGTAGAAGACTTTGATAAGATGAGTATTGTTGGCAGAACTATAGACGATGCTGCAGGTGAAACATTTGATAAGGCTGCAAAAATTATGGATTTAGGTTATCCGGGAGGTCCTCTTATCGATAAGTATGCTAAGGTAGGAAATCCAAATGCATTTACTTTTTCAAAGCCTAAAATAGATAATTTTGATTATAGTTTTAGTGGTTTAAAAACTTCTATTTTATATTATTTAAGGGATGAATTGAAAAAAGATAAAAATTTTATTAAAGATAATATTGCAGATATCTCTGCATCTGTACAGCAAACCATAATAGATATTTTAATAGAAAAATTAGTTTTAGCTGCTCAAAAATTAAAAATAAAAAATATTTGTATCGCCGGTGGCGTGTCTGCAAATTCCGGATTAAGAAATAGAGTGTTATCTTTGCATGACGAATACGGATGGAATGTTTTTATTCCACCTTTTCAGCTCACTACAGATAACGCAGCTATGATTGCGATTGTAGGGTATTACAAATATTTAAAAGGCGAATTTACAAATCAAAAGGCAAAGCCATATTCCAGGTAAAAATAATATAAATGCTAGCAAATTATTAAATGAAAAACTATCTTAAACATATTATTCTTGTATTATTTTTAGTAGTACCTATTGCAACCATATATTCGTGTAAATCATATAAAAGCTCAGTTTCTCATAAGTTTGAAGATTTTGATGAATTTGCAGAAAAATTTTACTCTGATAGCGTTTTTCAGTTTTCTAGAATTGTCTTTAATTTACAGGGGTCTGAGTCGTATATCGATCAAAAAAATGCAGATATAAAAGAAGAATGGAGTAAGGATGATTTAACTTCTATGATTCCCGGAATAGATAGTTACTCAGATGGTTATGAGGTTAAATTAATAAAATCTCCTAATATTGTTAAAGAGATTATTTTTATGCCGCAAACAGGCTATTATGAAGTTAGAACATTTGTTTTAATGCAAAAAAAATGGTATCTAAAAACTTATTATATTAATAGTTATTAGTTATCTAATAATATCCTCAATTACACCTTTTGTTGCTGTTACCTGACATATTACTAAAATACAGTTTTAGTATTTTTTTTATTAAAGTTTTATTAATATTCTTACTAAATTTACTCAAAGTTTGCAAAAAAATACTACATTTGCACCAATGTATTACAATGTAGTATGTACAAACAAAAAAAAACTAAATTCTCAAACATTTAAATTATTACAAATTACGTTTTTTTAAATTAAAATTACCATAAGTTATGAAATACGGATTATTTTGGCTTGTTCCAATTGCGTCTATTTGTGCGTTAGTCTTTGCTTTTTATTTTTATAAACAAATGAAAAAAGCAAGTGAAGGAACCCCAGTAATGAAAAAAATAGCATCCTTTGTTAGAGAAGGTGCTATGTCTTATTTAAAGCAACAATATAAAGTAGTTATTATAGTATTTATTATTTTAGCAATCATATTTGCTATTATGGCATATTTTGGATTGCAAAATAAGTGGGTACCATTTGCTTTCCTTACAGGAGGTTTCTTTTCAGCATTAGCGGGCTTTTTTGGAATGAAAACAGCTACGTTTGCTTCTGCTCGTACTGCTAATGCTGCACAACAATCATTAAACAAAGGACTACAAATTGCCTTTAGAAGTGGTGCTGTAATGGGACTTGTTGTAGTGGGATTAGCTTTGCTTGATATATCACTTTGGTATTTTATTTTAGATTCTTTTCTTGTTGAGGTCGATGCTATTCATAAAAATATTATGATAACAACCACTATGCTAACATTTGGTATGGGTGCATCAACACAAGCCTTATTTGCACGTGTTGGAGGTGGAATTTATACAAAAGCAGCCGATGTTGGTGCAGATTTAGTTGGTAAAATAGAATCTAATATCCCTGAAGACGATCCAAGAAATCCTGCAACTATTGCTGATAATGTTGGAGATAATGTTGGAGATGTTGCCGGAATGGGAGCTGATTTATATGAATCATATTGTGGATCTATATTGGCAGCAGCAGCTTTAGGTGCTTCCGCATATGCTGTTTTTGGAGTTGAACAACAAACAAAAGCAATTTTAGCTCCAATGCTAATTGCTGCAGTAGGTGTTTTTTTATCTATATTAGGTATTTTTTTAGTACACACTAAGGAAAATGCTGATATGAAATCGTTATTACGTTCATTATCAGTCGGTACAAATACCAGTGCAGTATTAATTGTAGTTGCTACATATTTTATATTAAAAGGTTTAAAAATTAATAATTGGATAGGGTTATCTTGTTCCGTAGTTGTAGGTCTATTGGTAGGTATAGTTATAGGTAGGGCTACAGAATATTTTACATCACAATCATACAAACCAACTAAAAATATTTCCAAAAGCGGTTTAACAGGCCCTGCCACAGTAATTATTTCCGGGATTGGAACAGGAATGTTATCGGTTGCTGTACCGGTATTGGCAGTAATTGTAGGTGTTATTTTTGCGTTTTTATTTGCTTCCGGAGTAATAGATGGAAAATCTTTCTCAACATTCAATATTGCAGATGTAACAAATGGTTTATACGGAATAGCCATTGCTGCAGTTGGTATGTTATCAACCTTAGGTATTACTTTAGCAACTGATGCTTATGGGCCTATCGCAGATAATGCAGGTGGAAATGCTCAAATGAGTGAATTAGATAAAGAAGTACGTCATCGTACAGATGCTTTAGATTCATTAGGTAACACTACAGCAGCAACAGGTAAGGGGTTTGCTATAGGTTCGGCCGCATTAACAGGATTAGCTTTATTAGCTTCTTACGTAGAAGAGATTAAAATTGCTTTAATAAGAATGGGTGAAGGTGTTTTAAATTTATCTAATGGGGAAACTATTACAACAGTTGAGGCGAATTTTGTTGATTTTATGCATTACTATGATATTCATTTGATGAATCCAAAAGTATTAATTGGAATGTTTTTAGGATCTATGATGGTATTTGTATTCTGTGGATTAACTATGCAAGCAGTTGGTAAAGCAGCAGAAAAAATGGTTCAGGAAGTTCGACGTCAATTTAAGGAAATTAAAGGCATTATGACAGGTACTGCAACTCCTGACTATGCAAGATGTGTATATATTTCAACTAAAGGTGCACAACACGCAATGTTATTACCATCATTATTGGCTATATTAGTCCCAATATTAACCGGTATTTTATTTGGAGTTGCTGGAGTTATCGGCTTATTAATGGGTGGATTAAGTTGTGGATTTGTTATGGCTATATTTATGGCAAACTCAGGTGGAGCTTGGGATAATGCTAAAAAATATATTGAAGAAGGTAACTTTGGAGGTCCAGGTAGTGACGCACACAAAGCATGTATAGTAGGTGATACAGTTGGAGATCCATTTAAAGATACTGCAGGTCCAAGTTTAAATATTTTAATCAAACTTATGAGTATGGTATCTATAGTAATGGCAGGGCTAACAGTTGCATTTAGTGTAATCTAGGATGCCATCCCCCAAAAATCTTGTATTCTCTTATTATATTTGAATTACAGAGATTTGTTGATAAACGAAAAAGAATAAATTTTCAAAAAAAATAATTTTTAAAATAAAAAAAGGAGACAAAAATTGTCTCCTTTTTTTGTATTTATTATTTGCTAAGAAATTTTTATTGATATTTTGCTAAAATTTCTTTTACTTTGTCAGCAGTAACTCTTCCATAAGTTTTATCTCCAACTATTAATACAGGTGCTAAACCACATGCACCAACACAGCGCAAGCAACTTAATGAGAATATACCATCTTCTGTAGTTTCTCCAACTTCAAGGTTAGTTATTTTTTTAACTTCGTCTAATAACTTTTCTGCTCCTCTTACGAAGCAAGCTGTTCCAAGACAAATAGAAATTGGATATTTTCCTTTAGGTTTCATTGTAAAGAATGTGTAAAATGAAACTATACCATAAACCTTAGCAATTGGAACATTTAGTTCAAGAGCTATTATTTCTTGTACTTCTGCAGGTAAATAGCCAAAAATCTTTTGGGCTTTATGAAGAACGTTAATTACTTCACTTGGTTTGTTACCGTGTTCTTTACAAACTTGTATTAGTTTTTCTACTTCTTGTTTAGGAAGTTTTATTTTTATATTACTCATTTTATTATTTTTTTTAGTTCAGAAAATTATTCAACATTAATTATATTTTTGCTCTTGTCAAAATAGTGAGTGTGTAGTAACTTATGAGAAAGTTCTCCACAAGGTTTACCTAAGAAATCTTCGTATAACTTAATGATATCCGGGTTTTCGTGAGACTTTCTGATAGGTATTTCACGATCAGCTTTGTAGATAGCATCGTGACGAGCTTTAATAATATTTGCATCACCATGATGTAATGGTTGACCACCACCGGCTATACATCCTCCGGGGCAAGCCATTATTTCTATAGCATGGAAGTTACATTCACCGTTTTTAATGGATTCTAATAATTTTCTTGCATTTCCTAATCCATGAGCGATACCAATATTAATAGGAGTTCCGTCGAAGTCTACAGTAGCGCTACGAACATTTTCTAAACCTCTTAGTTGTTTAAAATCTACATCTTCTAAGGTTTTACCTGTAAACAATTCATAAGCAGTTCTTACAGCAGCTTCAATTACTCCACCGGTAGTACCAAATATAACAGCAGCACCTGTAGATTCACCCAATGGAGAATCGTATTGAGATTCTTCTAAGGTGTTAAAGTTGATATTGGCTTGTTTAATTAAATGTGCTAATTCTCTTGTTGTAATAGAGTAGTTAACATCCGGATCACCATCTACGGAAAATTCTTCTCTTGTACATTCATATTTTTTAGCCAAGCAAGGCATAACAGATACAACTACTAAGTCTTTTCTATCAACACCTATTTTTTTAGCAAAATAATTCTTTGCAATAGGACCAAACATTTGTTGTGGTGAACGAGCAGTTGAAGGAATATCTCTCATTTCAGGGAAGTTATTTTCAAAGAAATTCACCCATGCAGGACAGCATGATGTTAAGATAGGTAGTTTTACATCTTTATCTCCATTTAAAAATCTAGATATTCTATCTAAAAGCTCTGTTCCTTCTTCCATAATAGTTAAGTCGGCAGCGAAATCAGTATCAAAAACATAATCAAAACCGATTTCTTTTAATGCAGTAACTAATTTACCTGTAACAATGCTACCCGGTTTCATACCAAATTCTTCACCTAATGCAACACGTACAGCAGGAGCTGTTTGCACAACAACAGTTTTTGTTGGATCAGCTAAATCTCTAATTAATTTACCTGTGTGGTCTATTTCTGTTAATGCACCGGTAGGGCATACAGCAACACATTGTCCGCAAAATGTACAAGTTGTTTTAACTAAGTCTGCTTCAAAAGCCGGAGCAACTACGGACATAAATCCTCTGTTTACAGCAGATAAAGCGCCAACTGTTTGAACTTCGTTACACATCATTTCACATCTACGGCACATAATACATTTATTGACATCTCTACTAATTGCTGGAGAGTCATCTAATCTGTATTGAGATTGTTTCCCTTTATAAGTAATATTTCTAATTCCTAAATCTTGTGCTAATTTTTGTAAGTCACAAGTTCCACTTTTTGCACAAACTAAGCAACTTGATGGGTGATCGGATAATATTAACTCAACAATAGTTCTACGTGCATTTAATACTCTGGTAGTATGGGTATAAATAACCATTCCGTCTGTACAGTCAGTTGCGCAAGCAGGAGCTAAATTTTTGCGTCCTTCAACTTCAACAACACAAACTCTACATCCGCCTGGTTTATTTTCGATATTCATATCTTCTAAATGTAGATAGCATAATGTTGGAATATGAATACCATTTTGTTTTGCAGCATTTAATATACTTATGCCTTTTGGAACTTCTAGTTCTCTATTATCAATTTTTATTTTTATAGTTTCCATTATTCTTTTTGATTATTTAATTTCAATAGCGTTAAATTTACATCTTTCTTTACAAGCACCACATTTAATACAAATTTCTTGATTAATTGTATGAGGTTTTTTAACTTCACCATCAATTGCATGAACAGGGCAATTGCGAGCACATACTGTACAACCGATACATTTGTCATGATCGATTACATAATGCATTAATTTTTTACAAACACCGGCTCTACATTTTTTATCAACTACGTGTTCTACATATTCATCCCAGAAGTTTTCTAATGTAGATAGTACCGGATTAGGTGATGTTTGACCTAACGCACATAAAGCAGAATCTCTAATTACATTGCTAAGATTTTTTAAATCATATAAATCTTGCATTGTACCTTTACCATCTGTAATTTTTTCAAGAATCTCAAATAATCTAGTGTTACCAACTCTACAAGGAGTACATTTACCGCAAGATTCATCAACAGTAAATCCTAAATAGAACTTAGCAATACTAACCATACAATCATCTTCGTCCATTACAATCATACCTCCTGAACCCATCATAGATCCAGCAGCTACTAAATTATCATAATCAATAGAAGTGTCTAAGTGTTTTGTCGTTAAACAACCGCCCGAAGGGCCTCCTGTTTGAACGGCTTTAAATTCTTTGCCGCCTTTTATACCGCCACCAATCTCGTATATAACTTCTCTTAAGGTAGTTCCCATTGGAACTTCAATTAAACCAACATTGTTAATTTTTCCGGCTAAGGCAAAAACTTTAGTTCCTTTAGATTTTTCTGAACCAATACTGTTAAACCATTCATATCCTTTATTAATAATAACAGGAATGCAAGCAAAAGTCTCAACATTATTTACATTTGTTGGCTTTCCTGAGTATCCTTTAACTGCAGGGAAAGGAGGCTTAAAGGTTGGCTCACCTCTATTACCTTCCATAGAGTGGATTAATGCAGTTTCTTCACCACAAACAAAAGCACCTGCACCGAAACGTAATTCTATATCAAAATTAAAGCCTGAACCTAATATGTCTTTACCTAATAAACCATATTCTCTGGCTTGTTTTATTGCAACTTCTAACCTGTGAATTGCTAATGGATATTCAGCTCTAATATAAATTAAACCTTTATCGGCCCCAACACAATATCCGCAAATTGCCATTGCTTCTAAAACAGAATGAGGATCTCCTTCTAATATGGAACGGTCCATAAATGCACCGGGGTCACCTTCATCAGCATTACAAACTACATATTTTTGATCGCTTACTGATGCTTTGGTAAAACCCCATTTTACACCTGTTGGGAAGCCGGCACCACCACGACCTCTTAAACCGGATTTTTTAATAAATTCTATACATTCATCCGGTGTCATAGTGCCTAATACTTTTCCTAATGCTTGATAAGCATCGCATGAAATAGCTTCTTCAATATTTTCAGGATCAATAAATCCGCAGTTACGTAAAGCAATTCTCAATTGTTTTTGGTAGAAACCCATGTGCTTTGAATCGCTGATATGTTTTTTAGTATCAGGATCTACATATAGTAATCTTTCTACCTTACGTCCTTTAATAATATGTTCTGCAACTAGTTCGTCTACATCTTCAGGAGTAACTTGAACGTAGAAAGTATTGTCGGGCATTATTTTAACGATAGGACCTTTTTCACAGAATCCAAAACAACCGGACATAATAACCTGAACATCTTGGTTTAAGTCATGCTCTTTAATAACTTCTTTAAATCTTTCAGCTATAAGCTCACTTTGTGATGAATGACATCCTGTTCCACCACAAATTAATATATGATATTTATACATTGCCATTATTTCCTCCTAAATTAATTAATCAATAGTTTTATAGTTTTTAGGGATTATTCCTTCAACAAGCTCACCGTTTTTAATGAATTTTTCAATAATTTCATCAGCCTTTTTTACATCAACATAGCCAAATACGATAGGTTCTTTACCCGGCATTGTGATTTCAATAGTAGGTTCAGCATAGCTGTATCCCATGTCACCTGTTTGAGTAACAATTGCATCTATACCGCGTGCACTTAATTCTTCACTTAAGTAGTTGAAAGTTTCTTTTGCACCCGAAGCAATTCCGCTTGTTGCCATCCCAACTTTAATCTGAATTAATGATTCAGGATTGTTGGCATTTTCTCTAAGTTTAATTTTGTTTTGTAAGTCAGACCTCATATTACGTAGGTCGTCGAGTGATTTAATCTTTGCCATAACTTAGTAATTAGAATGTTGTCGTAAATAATGTTTTTTTTTACGACAATTGATTGATAATAAATTTATTTATTTTTTTTATTTATCTGCAAAGATAGTGTTTTTTTCGGAAAAAAATAACAAAATCTTTGATGTTTTTTAACTATCAAAATCAAGTAAATCAGGCCTGTTTTTTTTAGTTTTTTCTATAGCTTTTGTTAATTTCCAATCTTCGATTTTTTTGTCATCGCCGGATAGTAAAATGTCGGGAACTTTCATACCTTCATATTCATAAGGGCGAGTATAAACAGGAGGAGACAATAAGTTATCTTGGAAAGAATCAGTTAAAGCACTAGTTTCATCACTTAATACTCCCGGTATTAACCTAATTATTGAATCTGTAACTACCATTGCAGCTAATTCACCACCAGTTAAAACATAATCTCCTATCGAAATTTCCTTTGTAATATATTTATCTCTAATGCGTTGATCTATTCCTTTATAATGCCCACATAATAGAATAATATTCTTGGACATAGATAATTTGTTAGACATTTTTTGATTGAACTTTTCACCATCCGGAGTTAAAAAAATAATGTCATCGTAATCTCTCTCTTTAGTTAATTTTTCTATTAAAGTAGCTATAGGTTGAATAGTCATAACCATACCTGCTCCCGGACCGTAAGCGTAGTCATCTACTCGTTTATGTTTATCTACGGAAAAATCTCTGATATTATGAATGTGTATTTTAACAATTTCTTTTTCTTGTGCACGTTTGATAATTGAAGTGTTAAAAATATTTTCGAACATTTCCGGGAAAATGGTTAAAATATCTATTCGCATAGTATAAAATATTTTTCATTAATAATAATTTGACATATGTCTTTCTATTTCTCGTTTATCTGTTTTAGCTTTTAAACTTTCACGTTTGTCGTAACTTTTTTTACCTCTGGCTACGTTAATAGTTAGCTTTGCTAAGCCATTTTCATCAATGAAAAGTAGGGTAGGTATTATTGTTAGTCCCTTTTCTACTGTTTGATTTTTTATCTTTTTTAATTCCTTTTTATTTAGTAATAATTTTCGGGGACGTTTAGGCTCATGGTTACTGTATGTCCCTAAACTATAAACAGATATGTGCATGTTTATTACAAACAATTCTCCTTTATCATTAAAAGAGCAATATGCATCGCTTAAATTAGCTTTACCTTCTCTGATAGACTTAATTTCTGTTCCTGTTAAAACTATTCCGGCAGTATATTCTGCCATTAAAAAATATTGATATTCAGCTTTTCTATTTTTTATTTCCATTATTAGTATCTTTTAAAGCCATTAGTTCTATTAATTTATCTCTAAATTTTGCAGCATCAATAAAATTGAGTTCTTTTACAGACGCTTCCATATCCCTTTTTGTTTGTTTGATTAGTTTATCTAATTCGCCTTTATTTATATACTTAAGAACGGGATCTTCCAATTTAGTATTGCTTAATTTTTTATCTATATTATATTCAATTTTTCCTCTTGAAGAAGCAATAGTAGTTTGTCCTAAGATTTCATCTACAGATTTATTAATTTGCGTAGGGGTAATATTATGTTTTTTATTGTATTCTTGTTGTTTTTTTCTTTTTCTATTAGTTTCATCCATAGTACGCTTCATCGAATCAGTAATTTTATCAGCATACATAATTACTTTACTATTTACATTTCTTGCAGCTCTCCCCGCAGTTTGTGTTAAGGAACGCTCCGATCTTAAAAAGCCCTCTTTATCTGCATCTAAAATAGCAACTAATGATACCTCCGGCAAATCTAATCCTTCTCGTAACAAATTCACTCCCACTAAAACATCAAAAGAACCTAAACGCAAGTTTCTTATTATTTCTATTCTTTCCACAGTGTCTATATCGGAGTGTATATATTCGGTCTTGATACCTCTTAATTTTAAAAAATGAGTTAATTCTTCCGACATCCTTTTTGTTAATGTAGTAATTAGAACTCTTTCATTTCGTTCTGTTACTATAGCAATTTCCTCTATTAAATCTTCCATCTGGTTTTCTGTTGGTCTAACTTCGATAGGAGGATCTAATAATCCTGTAGGCCTAATAATTTGTTCTACAATAACGCCTCCTGATTCTCTTAATTCATATTCAGCAGGTGTTGCACTTACATATATTAGCTGATTTGTTATATTTTCAAATTCATTAAAAGTTAAAGGCCTGTTGTCTAACGCAGCAGGTAATCTAAATCCATAATCTACCAATATTTCTTTTCTGGATCTGTCGCCTCCGTACATTGCCCTAATTTGAGGAATTGTAACATGGCTTTCATCTATTATCATTAAATAATCATCCGGGAAATAATCTAATAAGCAGAATGGGCGAGTCCCAGGTTGTCTGCCGTCTAAATATCTGGAATAGTTTTCTATACCGGGACAATAACCTAACTCTTTCATCATTTCTATGTCAAATGTAACTCTATCTTCCAATCTTTTAGCTTCAAAAGATTTTCCTATAGAATTAAAGTATTCTACTTGTTTAAACAAATCACTTTGAATATTGTTTATAGCATTATTTATAGTTTCTTGAGTACTAACAAAAATACTGGCAGGGTAAAGTGTATAAGAATCTAAATTTTTGAATTTTTTACCTGATTCCACATCTATCATTTCTATACTTTCGATTTCGTCGTCCCAAAAAACAACTCTAATAGCGTCATCGGCATATCCGGGAAAAACATCAACAGTATCTCCTTTTACTCTAAATTTTGTTCGTTCAAAAACTCTTTCATCCCTAGAATATAAAGCAGAAACTAATTTTTGTAAAAAATAGTTTAAACTAATTTTTTGTCCAACTTCAATTTTTATAGTGTTTTCATGAAACTCAACAGGATTTCCAATACCATATAAGCACGAAACAGATGAAACTACTACAACATCTCTTCTGCCCGACAATAAAGCCGAAGTTGTACTTAATCTTAGTTTATCTATTTCCTCGTTAATTTGCAGATCCTTTTCAATATAAGTATTAGTGCTTACAATATATGCTTCCGGTTGATAATAATCATAATATGAAACAAAATATCTTACAGCATTCTCAGGAAAAAATTGTAAAAACTCCCCATATAATTGAGCTGCTAATGTTTTGTTATGACTTAATACAATAGTAGGTTTATTTACATTAGCAATTACATTAGCCATAGTAAAAGTTTTTCCTGACCCTGTAACCCCTAATAAAACTTGTGCTTTATCATTACGTAAAATTCCCTCTGTGAGTTCTTTTATAGCCTCAGGTTGATCTCCTGTAGGTTTAAAAGATGAACTTAATATAAATTTATTATTCATTAAATTACTTAGTTTTTAATTGTAAAATTAGTAATTATTGGATAATGATCTGAAAACTTAATATCTCTTCTAACTTTATAGTCTAAAGGTGTAATATTATTAGTTGTAAAAACATAATCTATCCTCAACAAAGGTATAGTTTTAAATGAATATGCAAAACCTCTTCCAACTTTTTTAAAAGAATCATTTAAAACATTATTAATACTTCTGTATGAATAAGAGCATGGTGTATCATTAAAATCACCACAAAGTATTATTTCATAAGGAGTTGATTTAATTAATTCAACTAATTCTTTAATTTGTTTTTCTCGTTTAATAAATGCGTATTTAGTTTTACCATATATTTTTTTTGAAATAAGTTTTGCATCTTCTGCTGTATGAGTAATATTATAAACCTCATTTAAATTTAAATGTAAAGATTGCAGATGCGTTGTAAGAATACGTATAGTATCATTATTGAAAACCATATCACAGTAAATTGCAAAACTTTTATTATTAGATCTAATGCTTGCAATATTAACAATAGGATGTTTAGTAAATATAGCTATACAACTATTAGTACCAGGATAATATTTAGTAAAACAATAATGAGTTGAATTAGTTTTTTGTTGTATGTCATTAAAAAATAATTCAGGATTATTACCTTTAAAATTAGTTTCTTGCAGGCAAATAATATCTGAATTGCAAGAATTTAAAAAAGAAATAACTTTTTCGTATTCATCATTAGATTGAACTAATTTATTGTTCGACAAATTTTGTACATTGTAAGATACTAAGGTTAATGTATTATTAAAGTCTTCTTTATTATTTTCTTTATTTAACATAAAAACTCTACTAAACGCGGGTATTAAACTAAGAATTATTATCAATAAAAAAATAGCAATTTTTTTTCTTTTAATAAGAAAATAAAGAAAACATATTATTTCTGAAAAAAACAAATAAGAAAATCCAATTCCAATAAAAGCAATTCCACTTACTTTTGATGGTAAAAAGAATTCAGCTATCAATGAAAAAATAAGCAATATCGATATTATTATGCTTAAAATAAGCATAATAATACCAAAAAAACTCAATTTTGAACTATTTCGTTTTTTTCTTTTGGCAGAATGTTTATCTTTCTTCTTAGAATTTTTGTTATTTCTTGCCATATAATTTATTTTTATTTTTTATTTTGATTAGAAAATAATAGATCTTTTTCTTCATCATTTAAGCTGGAATATCCTGATTCGCTTATCTTTTTTAAAATTAAATTTATTTTTTCTTGTTTTTTTTGTTTTTCCTTTTCTTTTTTTAATTCTTTTTTCTTAAGTAATTTTTCTTGCTTTTTATTTTCTCTTTTTTCAGATTTTTCTAAAAAATATTTTTTTATTTTAACGAATAAATTAGCATTAATGTTAGCTGTTTTATTTCTTATTGATAATCCATATATAAATCCAAAAACAACTCCTCCTAAATGTGCAAAGTATCCTCCTGCATTTCCATTTCTTAAATTGAGGAGATCTAAGAAAATTAAAATTATTGCAATATATTTTAATTTAATAGTCGAGTTGAGAAATACTCTCACTTGCAAATTAGGAATGTATGCTACTATTGCTAATAATATGGATAAAACGGCAGCCGAAGCCCCAATAGCTATAGATAAATTAGAATAAATTCCTTTTGAATTGCAAAATATTAAAAAGGAAATTCCTCCAATAATACCTCCTACTAAATATGCTATTAATAATTTTTTCTGTTTTATAAATGAGTTAAAAATAGTACCGGCAAAATATAAGATTAAAACATTATAAAGCATATGTAAAAAACGTTCATGAACAAACATATATGTTAGAATAGTCCATGGCATTTTAATAAATGTATTTAAATTACCGGATAATGCAAAATATTTTAAAAAGATATTAGTTTTATTAATAGCATTAATAGGTGAATTACTATTAAATGTATTAACAAATAAGTTAGTAATAAAAACTAACAACCAAACTATAAAATTAATAGATATTAAATATGATAGATATTTATTTTGTTTATAAAAGTACTTAATTTTACTTTTAAAGCTTTGTTGGTTGTTGCTATAATTGAAGTTATTGTAAAACATTACTTATATTTTATATAATGAAATTATCTTGAACGTGGCAAAATACCTTTTTTACGCCAAATTAATATAAATATAAGTCCAAATATCATCCCTCCTAAGTGAGCAAAATGTGCTATGTTTCCTCCTGCTCCAAATACCCCGAACATTAATTCTATAATTCCATAAAAAATAACGAACCATTTAGCTTTGATTGGAACAAAAAAGTATAAATAAATATATACATTTGGAAATAACATGCCAAATGCTAATAAAATTGCAAAAACTGCCCCTGAAGCTCCTACAACATTAGGTAAATTCATATAGAACTCTTTATAACCGGCTAAAAAGTTTAAACTTGTTTGCATGGCACCATAATCACTACTATTAAATTGCAAAACACTTAAACTTGAATTAAAATCAGAGAGTGATACACCATTTAATACCATATTGGAGGTTACATGAAATCTGTGATTACGTACAAATTCCAAAATATTTTCATATGAAGGGTTTGCAATAATATAATTTATTGAAGAAACTACAGGTTCTAAGGAAAAATATGCTACACCGTAATGACATAGTGCAGCTCCAACACCACAAACTAAATAGAATATTAAAAACCTTTTACTTCCCATAACATTTTCAACTGCATATCCAAACATCCATAGAGCAAACATATTAAAAAATAAGTGACTAAATGATGCATGAGCAAACATGTATGTTAGAAATTGAAATGGCCTAAATGCAGATGATAGGGGATATCTTAAACCTAAAATATCATTAATATCTATCCCAAAAGCACCTTTAAAGAAAAAGGAAGATAAGTAAACTAAAGTGTTTATTATAAGTAAATTTTTTATTACCGGTGGTAAAAATGAAAATTTTTGAGGGGAATATTGTTGTTCCATTTTATTTATCAATCAATCAATTAAAAAAAGTTAGAAACAGCATCCATATCTATAATAGCATAAGTAGGATTTCCGTCTAAATCGTTATCTGTTATTTTACATTTAAATAAGTTTTCGGCAATGCTTTTCATTTCTTCGTCTTTTAATTTAGTGCCTTCTTTTACACTCAATTTTCGTGCCGTTGTTTTTGCTATTAGACTAATTTTAGTGTTTTCAGGATTAGAGATATTATTTTTAAGATCTTCCAATATACTTTCAACAAAGTTTTTAGTTTCTTCAGCTTTTAAATTAGAAGGATGAGCTTTAAAAACATAACTCATAGTACCAAGTTTTTCAAAAACAAACCCTATTTTTTCAAATAATTCTTTATTAACATCTAAAATTGAACTTTCTTCGATATTAAATGTAATAGTTTCAGGGAACATATCTGTTTGAGCCACAACGGTTTTTGTTTCTAATTTCTTTAAATACTCTTCATATAAAATTCGCTCATGAGCTTTAGATTGGTCTATTATAATAATCCCTTTATCTATTACACCAATAATATACTTATTTTTGTATTGAATAAATTTATCTTCAAACTCAAATACGTTTTTGGTAGGTATTAATGATTGTTTATTTAAATCTACACCCGGTTGTTCTGACAAATCTGCATTGTACCTGTCATTTAAACTTGAATATAATTGTTCCCAATCTTCAGATGAAGTTTGTTTTTTTAAGCCGTCAAAAGGGTTATATTTAGGGTTATAATTAGATTCCGGAGAAATAATAGGGCGTTTAGTATTTAAATTGTCTATATTAAAATTAGGATTAACATCAAAATCTATAGATGGAACTTTTAAACTAAAAGTAGCAAATGCTTGTTTGATAGTAGATCTTAAAAATGCGTATATCATAGTTGCATCTTTAAAATTTACTTCTGTTTTAGTCGGATGAATATTAACATCTACCGAATCAGGCTCTAATTCTATTTTAATAAAATACATCGGATACATATCGGCAGGAATTAATTCTTGATAAGCAGATTCAACAGCATGTCTTAAATATCCATGACGTATATATCTATTATTTACAAAAAAGAATTGATCGGAGCCTTTAGTTTTTCTGGCAAATTCGGGTTTACAAACAAAACCGCTGATTTTGATATCTTTAGTTTCAGCTTCTATTGGTATTAATTTTTCATTATAAGTTTTATTAATTAAGTTTACAATTCTTTCTTTAAAAGAACTCGGTAATAAATCAAATATTATTTTTTCGTTATTATAAAAAACAAATTTTACAGAAGTGTTAATTAAAGCAACATTATTAAATTCTTCATATATAAATCTTTGTTCTTGATTATTAGATTTTAAAAAATTTCTACGAACGGGAACGTTAAAAAATATATTTTTTACAGAAATAGATGTTCCTTTGTCACAAACACACTTTTCTTTTGAAATTATTTTACCTCCTTCTATAAGAATTTTAGTACCTAACTCATCATTTTCTCGTTTAGTTTTTAGTTCAATTTGTGAAACTGCAGCAATAGCAGCTAAAGCTTCACCTCTAAAACCCAATGTGTTTAAACTGAATAAGTCATCAGAAGAACTAATTTTAGAGGTAGCATGTCTGTTAAAACAATTTTCGGCATCATTTTCAGACATACCAATTCCGTTATCAACTACCTGAATTAATAATCTACCTGCATCTTTAATTGAAAGCGTAATCACTGATGCTTTTGCATCTATAGCATTTTCCAACAACTCTTTTACTACAGATGAAGGCCTTTGTACGACTTCCCCTGCAGCTATTTGATTAGCAGTAGTTTTATCTAAAATTTTTATTAAATCGGACATCAATAATATTCTTTATATTAAAGTTAAAAAATACATAATTAAAATTAAAACAAGAGTTAAAACAATTAATATAATCAGACGTTTAGTTGACTTGGCTTTTTTGTTTTCTCTTCTATCAACTCTCCATTCATGTTGAATTCTTTCTCTTCTATATTCTTCGAAATCACCATAGTTACCTTGTTTTTCCAACTCTTTCATCTTTTTAAATTCTTTTTCTCTATCGTAATATCGAGGCTTTAATTTAAATTCTGTATTTGGTTTTTTAGTTTGAAAAAATCCTTTAAACATAAAACTTTTTTTTGCAAATTTAACTATAAATGTTTATTATCTTTGCATAAAATATTAATAATATGAAAAAAATTCTATTTATCGCTTTATCATGTTTAACATTAACATGTGGTTTTGCTCAAAAAAGAGCAATGATACCGGAAGATTTGTGGAGATTTGGTAGAATTGGAGAAGTTCAATTATCTCCTGATGAAAACAATGTATTATATGGAGTTACTACTTATGATTATACAGATAATTCCTCCAATAATGAATTGTGGCTTATCAACTTAAAAAATAACACAACAACTCAACTTACTAAAACAAAAGAAAACGAATATAATGCTGTTTTTCACCCTACTAATAATAAGATTTATTTTATTAAATCTGTAAAAAACGATGGGCAAATTTTTAGTATGAATTATGACGGAAGTAATGTAAAACAAGTTTCTAATATTTCCGGAGGGGTAGATGGTTTTAAAATAGCCCCCAACGGAAAGAGCGTAGTTTACATTCAAACAGTTAAATTAGATGAAACTCCACAAGAAATTTATTCAGACTTACCATTAACTCAAGTTAGAATATTCGACGATTTAATGTATCGTCATTGGGATAAATGGCATGATTATGCATATAGCCATCCATTTGTTACTAGTTTTAATGAGAATGGAGAAATAACTGCAGGTATAGATTTACTTGAAGGCTTACAATTTGACACTCCAATGAATCCTTTTGGTGGAATGGAACAATTAGATTGGTCTGCAGATGGTTCTAAATTGGCTTATACTTGTAAATTGTTAACTGGTACTGAATATTCATTATCTACTAATTCAGATATATTTATTTATGATGTAGATAGTAAAACTACTACTAATATTTCAGAGTTCAATAAAGGATATGATCATGATCCCGTTTTTTCTCCAAATGGAAATTACATTGCTTGGAAAAGCATGAAAAAACCTGGTTTCGAAGCAGATAAAGAGCGTATCTTATTATGCAATTTAGAAACTGAGAAAACTATTGATTTAACCGAAGGGTTCGATCAAAGTTGTTCAAATTATCAATGGGATAAAGATGGAAATAAAATCTACTTCATAAGCGGTTCAAAAGGAACTTTTCAAATTTATAATATAGATATTACCTCTAAGAAAATAAATAAGATCACCGAAGGAACTCATGATTATGTTGATTATTGTTATGGTGAAAATATCATAATAGGTGCAAAACAATCTATGAGTATGCCTACGGAAATTTTTAAGATTAATCCGAAAAATGGTAACGAAACACAAATTTCATTTGTAAATAAAGAATTACTAAATGAAATTCAGATGGGAGAAGTAGAAGAAAGATGGATAAAAACTGTGGATAATAAAGACATGTTAGTTTGGGTTATTTATCCTCCATTCGTAGATAAAACTATCGAAAATCCTGCAATTTTATATTGTGAAGGTGGTCCTCAATCGGCATTAAGTCAATTTTGGTCTTATAGATGGAATTTTCAAATGATGGCTGCTAACGGCTATATTGTTATAGCTCCTAATCGTAGAGGTACACTTACACATGGCCAAGAATGGACTAATCAAATATCAGGTGATTATGGCGGTTTAAATCAACAAGACTACTTACAAGCAGTTGATGTAATATCTAAAGAACCTTTTATTGACAAAGATAGAATAGGTGCAGTAGGGGCAAGTTATGGCGGATATTCCGTATTTTGGTTAGCAGGAAATCATAAGGGAAGATTTAAAGCATTTATTTCTCATTGTGGTATTTACGATTTTTATAGTATGTATGGTTCAACGGAAGAAAACTTTTTTACAAATCACGATTATGAAGGACCTTACTGGGAAAAACCGGAACCTAACAGCTATAAATTCTCTCCTCATTTATATGTTGATCAATGGGACACTCCAATATTAATCATTGCCGGAGCTAATGATTTTAGGATTCCTTATACTCAAAGCTTAGAAGCCTTTAATTGTGCAAGATTACGTGGAGTACCCGCAAGATTACTATTCTTTGATAATGAAACTCATTTTGTAGTTCAGCCGCAAAATGCTATTTTATGGCAAAGAGAATTTAAAAATTGGTTAGATAAGTATTTAAAATAAGTTGAAATATTTTTATATATAATTACTGGAATCTTTTTATTGTTAGATCAGGAGTTATATATTGTCAGTTTTATTAAGTCCTTCAATATTTGAATATTGGAGGACTTGGTTTTTTATTAGGGATATTCATTAATAAAAAAATAAAGCCAACTATATCATTGTAAACCTTATTATAATGCGGTAAAGATGATTGAAAAAAATAGAGAAGAAAACCTTCAGCAGGCAGCTTAATAAAATCAGAAAAATTTCAAAAAAGAAGAACTTTTTTTAGTTCTTAAGGATAAGTGTGCTTTGTTGCCAATTTTTTGGTATAAAAAACAGAAATATACTAACCAAAAAGAAAAAACATCCACAAAAAAACAACAAGCAAGACTGAAATAGTTATCAATCTTGCTCTAAAATTTGAATTTAACGAATGTTCCAAATCTTGAACTTAGAATTAGTTAATTTAATTTATTTGTAACCAAAATGATCCGCCGTGTTTTTCAACATTAGTCAGGTTAGGATGATTCCACATTGGTGAAATAATCTTTGCCAATTCTGTATTTTCGCTTATAAAATAATTTGGTAAAATAGTTTTGTACTTTTCGGGATTTGCCAAAATAAATGTTGCAAGCATATATTGCTCGTTGTAAAATCTATCACACATAAATTGAGGATAATCAAAAGGAAGATATATGTCATGAATGTGCACAATAACACCTTTCTTTAAATAAGGGAGCAACTCCAAAAAACAAATCATTGCATCTGAATTCGGAAAAACTCGATGAGAGTTATCAATGAATAAAATATCATTTTCATTTAATGATTCAATGATGAACTTATTATCTGACAAGTTTTCAAACGGTTCTCTGATAACTTTGTCTGCAAGATGATCTATATTAGCTCTTGGAAAAGGATCAATTGAAATTATTTCAGTTTTTAAATTGTTTTCCTTAATGGATTTTCTTGCAACTTTGGTTGAATTTCCGGAACCTATTTCAATGTACCTTGTTGGTTTATAGTTTGCAATAATACCATATATTCCAACAATATCAAGTCCCGGCAAATAAGCGTTATTCCAAGTAGGGTTGTTTTCATCCGTTTCATTACTTGAGTCTTTAATTTTGTGAATTTTTTCAGTATATTGTAAGAAAGACTTTAAGAGGTCTTTATACGATTGTCTGTTTCTGTTTATTATATCGAATAAAAGAGTATGGGCAGGATTACCGTGTCCATATCTTGGTGTGGGATTTACTTTATATTCTAAATGAATGCTTTGAAATTTAGGTGATAAAAACCTATAAAATGATTTTATTTTTTTCATTATTACTATGTTTATTTGTTTAAGATTACCTTGTGAATTGAAACTGAATTTTGTGGATCAGTTAATTTTAATATATAAATTCCTGTTGGATGTTTTGTTAGATCTATATCTACTTTCTGCATGGAATTACATTTTAAATTGTAAATAGTTTGACCTCTCAAATTTATTATCTCAATATTTGTAACATCTGATTTTGCAGTTTTATAGTTAGATGTATTATTTGTCTTATACATATTAATTAAATAATTATCACAAAACTTGCGCATGGTAAGCAAATATTTAGGTTCATTTGATTTTGCTTTAACAAGATAATATCTTGTATTATTTCCTCCATTTGCAGATAATGGCCAATCATCAATAAAAGGAACACTGTTTTGTGGATTGGCAGACCAGTTCCAAATCCATCCATTTTGAGCATTTTTTAATTCCATGGTTGTTGCCCAAGCAGCAGAACAATGTGTCTGCAAAAATAATAATTCGTCTTTGCTATCTAAGTCTAAATTTCCAGATAAAACTTGGTCTGTTGATATGAGAGGATATGTCCATCCATTAAAATTATTTGCGCCATAAGTACTCCATTTCCATTGCCAGTTGCCATTGTCAAAATTGAAAAGTGTTGACAATTTATTAAAGCCCAACAATTCCGTTTTACCATCTCCATCAAAATCTCCTGGTAACATTTTTGTTCTATATTGTCTTATTGCATGATTACTTCCGTAATCTGACCATCTCCAAGTAAAGTTGTTTCCATTCCATTTAAATGTTGTCGTCCATCCATTTGGTAAATCGCAACCAAATAATTCATCTTTTCCGTCACCGTCAAAATCTCCTGCATAAAATTTGTCTTTGTATGGCCTGATTGGGTGATTAGAGTTTCCATAATCTGACCAGATACATTGCCAATTATTTTCATTAAATTTGTATAATGTAGTCCAACCATTAATATCATTTCCAAGAAGTTCATCTTTTCCGTCACCATCAAAATCTCCAACAATAAAATTGTTACGGTAGTGATATATTCCATTACCAGTAGATGATGAGCCATAATTACTCCAATGCCATTTCCAATTATCATTTACATATTTTAACATAGTAATCCAGTCATTTGTTCCACCAGTATATTCTATACACAATAATTCTTCTGAGCCATCACCATCAAAATCACCCATATAAAATAAATCATCATCTTTAACTCTATGACCACTAATATTCCCACTTCCAAAATTTGACCATACAATATTCCATCCATTATTATAGTTTGGTGGATTAGAAACAAACTGTAGAACTTTTACATCCATTGGTCCTAAAGAAAGAGATAATTTCTTATTTGAGACATAACTAACATAATATTGACTTCCAATAGTGCCATTTATCAGATTAATATTTGAATTTCTATTTACCTTATAATTGGAACTTGTTACGGAGTATTGATTATTATCAAATAAAACATTTACACCAGTTGAACTTTGTATATGTTGATTTGATGAATTTGAAAAATTTAGTGTTACAGAAACTTCAACATTCAAAGGATTTGTAATTATCATGTAAGTGTTTGTTCCATTGCTTCTAATTGTATAGCGAAGCCCGTAATTTTCATTACGTTTCTCATTAGGTAAGTATAAAGGAATATATGATGTAGCATCAGGAACGATACAATTTGGATCAGCAAAGTCAGTTTTTGTTGCAACTACTGTATTTTCATCTGTACTGATAATATTAATGTTAGATAAAAATTTCAATTCTTGGGCAAGATACGCTATATAGTTTTGATATTTTTTTGGAAAAAAGTTTCTGTCATATCTATTAGGAATATTTGTATTATTCCAGTTATTTGTTTCATCAGAGCCCCAAGAAAAATTAAGGCTCCAAAACCAAATACTATTAGCTCCATGAATAATTGATGTGTATGCTTGAAACCAAAGCCAATTTGCATTTGGAATATCAAGATTTGAATGATAATTTGTTGAATAATTTGGGTTGATAGATGTGCTTTCTATATTGATAACCTTGTGAACCTCAGAAGAAAAATTTTTAGCATAATCAATTGATTTAAATGCACCAAGATAGTGGAAGCCATTATTGAACATTTCTGCATAATTTTGATTTATCCAATTGGATATAGGAAATTGTGTATAAGATCCCTCGAAAAATATATCTCTATTGTCTGTCTTGTTTAGGAGATGAATATATTGTTGTGGATTATACTTTCCCTCACCGTCGTTTGTGTTAGCATTAATGTTTTTATGATGATTGGCTTCCATAATAATTATCTTGTGATTTGTTATACCTGCCAATAATAGAGAATTTTTAAAATAATAAATAGCACTATTAACATTTGTTGGGGGAATTTCAATATTTATAAAATAATTCGGGTTGCCCCAAATGTTTCCTTTACAGTTATTTGCAAAATGTTGGTAATGATAATATGATGCTTCTTCGCATATATGATAACCCCAAATTATATCTTTGTAAGGAAAAACTTTGTATACGTTATTGATGAAATTATCAATGTGCGGACGAAAATAATTTTGAGAATAAGGATTTTGACAAATATCAATAGAATTACCACAATTATTGTAAATGTTTGTCCCGTAACCTAAATAATTACCATTTATATCAACAGTAGGTTTATAATAGTGTCCAGCACTTAATTCGACTTTGAAGCTGTTTGCTAGTGACAATTTTAAATAACTTTTTAAAAAACTCTCAGAGACCCATTCATTAGGAGCATAAGTTTGAAAAATATTAAAACCATCATCAGATAAAACGTTTAAGAGACTTGTCTTGTATCCATCATTCATAGGTGTTTCAAAGGGAACCTCACAACCATTCAAAATATGAGTTTTACAGGATGAAGCTCCGAATATTCCAATTTTGAATTCGTTAGGTTTAAGAGGTTGTTGCCCATAAGTAAATATTGAAAACACTAAGCAAATTCCAATAAAAAATGATATGTTTTTTTTCATTTTATATTTGATTCTTCAAAATTGAATATATATTTCACTTTACCCTATTTTTTAGGCAGGCAAAAAATCTTGAACCTCAGCTACTCGAATGTTGAATCTGTGATTTTGTCAATATTTCATTTCATTTTCTTTCACTATGGTTTCTTTTCAATTTTTTTTATGTTATATTATCTATTTTTTAATTTAAAATAGTATGCAAATGTATACATTTTTTTCAATTTATGAAATGAATCTTAATAAGTTGTTAAATTACGTGATTAATATAAGAAAAACGTTTTTTTAACAGTTTTATTAGGTATAACATATTAAAAGAACGTTGTTTTTTCTATGTTTGCAAAAACAGTTGTTTTTTGCAACTTTAGTCATCACCCGGTTTTGTAGCAGCCTTGGGTAATCAATAACATTAAACGGTAGTATCCAAAAAAGTGTGTAAAATTCAAATTTTTGGTATAAAAAACAGAAATATACTAACCAAAAAGAAAAAACATCCACAAAAAAAATAACAAGCAAGACTGAAAAATTATCAATCTTGCTCTAAAATCTGAATTTAACGAATATAATATTTCACTATATCTTAAAGTGTAGCTTTTTTCATAATAAGGTAAGAAGGTTTTTATTTGCATAAGGATATTTTTTTGCAAGAAAAAAAATAATAAAAAAAAACAATTCTCTATTGGATTTTTTTGTTGGTTTTTTTTTGTTTTTAGAATTGAATTAGAAACAATATACAAATATTGTAAGTTTAAAATAAATGTTGTATATTTGTTATCATCTAATAATACATTTGAAGAAATTTCAAAAATGCCATAAAGTTAGATATTAACAAAATAGAAAGCTCTGGACTTAATTACACCAAAAATGTATTTTTATAAAACTACACTAAGATGAGAATAAACAAGATTGACGTTAAAATAGCAAAACCTTTTTTGAAGTGGGCTGGTGGTAAATCTCAACTTCTTCCTGAGATAAAAGAGACTTTACCCAGCAAAATAACACAAAAGGAATTTACTTATATTGAGCCTTTTGTTGGTAGTGGTGCTGTATTATTTTGGATGTTAAATAACATCCCCAATCTAAAAAAAGCTGTAATTAACGACATTAACGAAGACTTAATGAACACATACAAAACTATTGCTTCAAACCCAATAGAACTGATCTCGATACTTGAAAATTTACAAGAAGAGTATCATGCATTGGACGGTAAGGAATGCAAAAAGAAAGAATATTATTACACAAAACGAACACAGTACAATACTAGAAAATGTTCTCAATCAGAACAAGCAGCATTATTTATTTTTCTCAATCGTACTTGTTTTAACGGTTTGTATCGTGTAAATCGCAAAAACGAGTTCAACGTCCCAATGGGAAGTTACAAAAAACCCACTATCTGCGATACTGAAAATATTTTTGCTGTAAGCAAAGCATTGATAAAGGTGGAAATTCTATGCGGTGATTTTGAGCAAACACTTGATTATGCTGACGATAACTCTCTATTTTACTTCGATCCGCCATATAAACCGTTAAACAAAACCTCAAGTTTCAATTCTTATGCAAAAGATGATTTTAACGACAACGAACAAATTCGTTTAAGGGATTTTTGCAGCAGGCTTGATACTTTAAACCATACTTGGATATTAAGCAATTCAGATGTGAAAAGTAAAGACAAAAGCGATAATTTCTTTGATAATTTATATGCTGATTTCAACATTCAGCGGGTTGAAGCCAAAAGAAGTATCAATGCCAATCCCCAAAAAAGAGGAAAATTGACAGAATTACTTATTACAAATCAGGCAAATACAAAAAACTATGTCAAAGCAATTTGAAACTTTTATTTCACAATTAATTGAGACAAACGCAACTCTTGATTATTTTACAGATTTTGGAAAAGTAAAAACCAATATCTCTAAAATAGAAATCAAATTGAATCAGCTGAACTATTTAATTGGTAAAAAAGACTTGGAAGCTGCAGTAGGTAAATTGTTTCAAGAAAATCCCAAAGCTTTTGAGGTACTGGATATTTTAATTGCAGTTAGGAAAAACAAAAATTCCAAAACATTCAACAATGAGGAGGAAATAGTTCTTCTTGATTCATATTTTGAAACCCCACAAAAAATAGTTGAGTTTATCGAAAACACAGGACTTGGAGAAATATTCAGAAATAAAAATATAACTAATCTTGTTGATTATGTTTTTGGGGTAGAAGTAGGTTTAGATTCTAACGCGAGAAAAAACAGAAGTGGTGATAATATGACTAAAATGGTTTCATTATTTTTTGATAAAGCCAAAATACCTTATAGGAGAGAAATCAACAGTTCTGAGTTTCCTGAAATTACCAGTTTGGGTACGGATTTAAAAAGATTTGACTTCGTAATAAATACAAAAGTTAAGACTTACCTCATCGAAACAAACTTTTATAATAGTGGTGGGTCTAAACTTAACGAAGTGGCAAGAGCCTATTCTGAAATCGCTCTCAAAATCAACAAATATCCCAATTTTGAGTTTGTTTGGATAACAGATGGACAGGGTTGGTTATCGGCAAAAAACAAATTGGAAGGTGCTTATAATATTATTCCGAGTGTGTATAATTTGACAAGTCTTAGTGTTTTTATTGAAAGAATAAAATATGAATTAAAATAATAAAAAACATGACAATACGTAATGACAACAGAAAAGAAATAGAATTTCAATCCGTAGATACAATTACTGATAGGGCAGAACTTAGAAAGTTAATGCTGTGTACATTTATAAAAGAAGACTGTAAAACAAAATTGCGTTATTTTGTTGAAACATTATCAGATGGTAAACGTATTTATATCGAACGCCCAGCTCAGTTAAATAAAGGATGTGACTTTGTTATTTTTGTAGAAGATTTATTATTATTCAAGAATGGAAATGATAAATTTCCAAAACATGATGATTTATTAAATGATTTGCAACAGAAAAAGCAAGAACTATCATCCACCAATTATAATTTGTTGATACAAGCAATTTATGATATTTATAATTTAAAAACATTCGACAAAGCATTTTCAAATATTGCTAATCTTCCAAAAGTATCAGGTTGGTCTTATGAACTAATTCTCAAATTATCTCGTTGGTTTTTTATAGAACAAGATATTACCTATTGGGCTAAATCTGGGAGAGAGATGTTGTATAACCATATTATTGAAATATCTAAATAAAATGATAACTCCTTTTTTCAAATCAGAAGACAAAGCTTTTACCCTTTTGCAAGGTGATTGTATCGAGCTTTTGAAACAATTTAACTTTAAGTTCGATATGATTTTTGCCGATCCACCCTATTTTCTTTCAAATGACGGAATTTCAGTACAAAGCGGTAAAATGGTGAGTGTCAATAAGGGTGATTGGGACAGATCACATGGTTTTGAAAAAGACAATGCATTTAATCGCAATTGGTTAAAAGTTTGTAAGGAGCATCTGACCGAAAACGGAACCATTTGGATAAGCGGAACGTTTCATAATATTTTCTCCGTTGCACAAATGTTAACCGAATTAGATTATAAGATTATGAATTGTATCACATGGGCAAAGACCAATCCACCCCCTAATCTTTCATGTCGCTATTTTACTCACTCAACCGAATTTATTCTGTGGGCACGAAAAAGCAAAAAATCTTCTCATTACTTCAACTATGAATTGATGAAAACTCTAAACGGTGGAAAACAAATGAAAGATGTTTGGAATTTACCTGCAATTGCTCCGTGGGAAAAATCGTGTGGAAAACATCCAACACAAAAGCCGTTAGCGCTACTTACACGAATTATTTTAGCCTCCACAAAGAAAAACGCTTGGATATTAGACCCATTTACTGGAAGTAGCACAACTGGTATTGCTGCCAATTTAGCCAATAGACGATTTTTAGGGATCGATAAAGAAGAAAAGTTTCTAACATTAAGTAGAAATAGAAAATTAGAAATAGAAGACCCCAAAGTAATTGAAACTTATCGCAAAAAACTAAGTGGATTTAATTACAATACCGAACTCGAACTCTTTCTTTCCACTGAACCTAAAGTTGAATATATTAGAGAAATCAAATTTGAATAAAAAACATCTATAAACTCTCTAATACATTTATGAATATTTTCTTACACTCATCTTTACCAACACTTACAGTGCCGTTTACCTCGTTATAGCAGCTGTCTGTATCCAGAGATTGCAATACACATTTGTAAGTATGTGTACCAACTTCAACTGACTGCATTACATTACCTTCTATACCACAATCAACTATAGAATCACAAGGATTGGTGAGTTCTCCAACATAAAGATCATCTATGTAAACAGATACTTTAACAGGGCAATTAACAATGTGATAATTTGAACCAAAAGACATTTGTCCAAATTCTTCTGAATTTTCTTTTTTGTCACATGATATAGTACACACGACAATTACTAAACAACTTAAAATTACTTTTTTCATAACTTTTTCTCCATATTTTATTTGTTTGTTATTATAATTGTTTTTTTCATTTTAAAATATTTAAAAGTTATACATAAAAAATTATATATATCTTGTAATTAATAAAATGCGGTTTGTGCTTTTTCTTATCTTGTTTGTACCGTGAAGCAGAACGGAAACACAGGGAGGTTATTTTACGGTTTACCAACTCAAGATCTATTCAAAGGTATAAAAAAAAACAATATAAAAAAACTTTTTTTTTAAGATTTTTCATTAAATATTTTAGGCATTTTTTAAAATAATCAATTTATAAGGCTTATATATAGAGAAATAACTACCAACCTTTGATAAAAACGGTTTGCTGTATAATTAGGGACATTCATTGATAAAAAAATAAAGCCAACTAAATCATTGTGAAATGGTTGGCTTTTTTTATATCTTTGGTCATTACCTTGTTTTAGTAGTAAACAACTCAAAAAGGGAGGGAACCAATAATAAAAGTGAGCTTTGTTGTCAAATTTTTGGTATAAAAAACAGAAATATACTAACAAAAAAGAAAAATACCTACAAAAATAAAAATGCAAGATTGAAATTGTTATCAATCTTGCTCTAAAATTTGAATTTAACGAATATCCCTATTTAGTCATTTATTTTTTTGGAATATCTTTGAAAAGATAGAGATTAAAGTAATATTTAACTTATGATTAATAAAAAAACAAATAATTTTTAGTTGTAAAGATAATCTTTATGTGCTGCTTAATAAGTTTAATTTAAGGTAATTCTTTTTATTTATCAACCATTTAAAAAAACATTATTAAATAATGATAAAACTTAAAATTAAAAAAATGTTTATAAAAAAAAATAACTCTTAAGAATTTGATTATTAATATTTTTATTGTAACTTAGCAAAAAATATATTAATATAATATTATTATTGCACAATACAATTATTTCTCAAGCTTTTAAGAAAGGAGGTTAAAAAAATAGCTTGTGTAAAATTAACTTATTATTAATAATAAAAAAAATTACTATGAAGAAAATTATTACATATAGAGCAATAATTTTGTTGTTTTTTATTGTCTCTATTTTCATAAGCAAACAACAATTACAAGCACAAAATACTGAATTTGCTCCTTAGGAGCCGAATGGTATTATAGTAGATCTTATATGACGACTCCTAATGAATTTATTTGGCTAAATTCTGTTATTGACACTATTATTAATGACAAGCATGCTAAAGGTGTTGATTTTTATAGTATGTATGGGACTCTGTTAATTAGTAGGGAATATATTTATAATAATGGTAAACAAGTATATTATTATAATGATAATTATGATGATTTTTTTCTTCTATATGATTTTGCTGCAAATATAGGTGATACTATTATAGTTCACAATGATACATTTATTCCAACAAAAGGATTTTTTAATGATGATTTTCCTATTCCTAATGGTTTTAAATACATTATAGACGACATCGATAGTATAGAAATATTTGGTCAAAAACTTGTACGTCAAAAAGTAAGAGATGTTATTGATTGTGGTTGGGGAATGGTAAATGATGCTTACACTAATAATGGTAGATCTTATATAATTGAGAACATTGGTTCATTATCATTTCTTATGGGAGTTGGTGATTATATAGTTTTAGAAGAAGAGCCTTTAATGTTGAGATGTTATATAGATGGTGAAAACACTTATACCAATCCATTATGGCAAAAACCTTGTGATTATGGACTTGCAATTGAAAATAACAAAACAGATAAATTAAACCTTGAAATATATCCCAATCCTTGTAACGAATATGTCTATATAAATTGCTTATCAGACAATATTAATATAATTAATATTGAAATAATGAGTTTGCATGGGAAAAAATTAAATTCAGTTGTTTTTTCAAACAATATGCCAATACAAATTGATATGAGTTCATTAACTTCGGGTTGTTATTTTTTACATCTATTGACATCTCAAGGAAGTTATTATAAAAAAATTGTTGTAAATTAATATTAAAATACTATGAAAACACGAAAATACTTTTTTATATTACTATTTTTAAGTTTAATCTTTTCACAGAAAATATATAGTCAATGTGATAGTTGTATATTTAAGAATGATGAACTTTGGTTATTAATAAAAAACGTTCAATTAAAAAATGATACAGGAGCAATGACAAATGATGATGAATTAAATATAGTTTTAGAGCGTAACAATATTAATAATATATATAAAGTATTTCCATATTCTAAAGATACAATATTAAAAAAACTATATAAGATTTATTTTAATAGTAACATTGATATTATTATTAGTGATTTAGAAAGTTGTAATAATATTGAAAAAATAATAAAACGTCCTAAAACTGAAATGATTGAATTATATGAGCCATCAGACTATATGTGGCATATATAAGATTCCATAAATCCAGATGGTTGGTTGTGGCACTTAAAAAAAATTCAAGCAGATAAAGCTTGGGATATTACAAAAGGAGATAGTTCTGTCAAAATCGCAGTAATTGATACTTGGGTAGATATAGAACATCCTGATCTAATTAACAAAGTTTATCCCAAATTTGATCCATATGATAGTACATTATATAGCTCTGATTGTGGTCATAGTCCACATGGAACAACTGTGGCAAGTTTTGTTGCAGCAGAAACAGATGGTGGTGGTGAATTATCAGCTATTGGGTTTAATTGTATGATGATTTTTTATCAAGCATTTAATGGTAATTATATTGAAAAAGCTCATCATGCTTCATTAGCAATGAATGCTGACGTATTAACTTCATCAGCAGGAGGCTGGACTTGTTCTTCTGATATTGATGAATATGAAAAAATTGCTGTGAAAGAAATATTAGATAATGGAACAGTTATCGTTATGCCTGCAGGAAATGGCGATAGTGGTGTCCATTGTAAATATAATGGTAGACATAGAGCTTTTAAGCCTCTAAGTTCAGAATATGATGATCGAATAATATTAGTATCAAGCACTAATAAAGATGATAATCATACTTTTATCCAAAATGGAATAGATAAAACTCATTCGCATTATGATGAGGTTGATATATGTGCTCCAGGATATGAAACCATGGGTGCAATTCCAACTAAAAAATATGAAAGTTTACATAATTGCATCTCGGTATGGCCATATTTTGGAAATTGTATAGGAACGTCATTTTCATCTCCAATAGTTGCAGGAGTATGTGGTTTAATAAAATCAATAAATAAAGATTATACACCTGGTGAAATTGAGTATTTTATTAAATCTACAGCAGATGTAATAAATGATTGTGATAACTATCCAAATGGTGTCGGTTCTGGTAGAATAAATGCTTACAAAGCAATACAATTAGCAGATAATTGTCAACCAAGTGAAATTTATAATACAACTGTTTGGGAAAATGACACTTCTATTGTTTGCGGTTTTATTGTTAAAAATAATGCAACTTTAACATTAAAAGGTAAAGTTAAAGTGTCTAATAAATGTAATATTATTGTAGAGCCGGGAGGAAAATTAATTTTAGATGGTACTTTATTGACTAGTTTAGATAATACCATGTGGCAGGGCATTCAAGTTTTGGGGAGATAGCGATTCACCACAAACATTAGTAAATGGAGAATATAAGCAAGGTTACGTTGAGTTAAAAAATGGTGCTATAATTGAAAATGCTATTTGTGCATTAGATTTATGGAATCCTAATGATATTAATTCTACAGGTGGTATAGTGCATGCAACAGATGCTATTTTCCGTAATAATACTCGTTCTGTTCATGCTTTACTTTATGATAATAAACCTGATAGTGCTAATGATGGAAGAATATTAAGTTATAATGGTTATTTTAACAATTGTACTTTTGAGCTAAATAATGATTATATAGGCACTGAAATATTTCACAAGCACGTTGATTTATCTAATGTTAAAGGTATAAAATTTACAGGTTGCGATTTTATTAATACTTGTACCGATTATGATAAAATATCATATTGGAATACAGCAATTGCAATGTATAATGCAAGTTCCATAATTAAAGGTAAAACTGTAGTTTATGATCCAACAAATTGTACAGATAGTACAAACTTTAGCGGTTTTTATAGTGGTATTAATTCCGTTAACGATTTATCTTTACCGGCTACTTTAACAGTAAAACATGCTAATTTTACAAATAATGCTTTTGGTATTAAAATGTCTAATAATAGCTATTCTTCTATTTTATTCTCCAATTTTTTAATAGGTAGATTATGGGATTGTGGAGGAGGTATTTATTCTCAATCAATCAATAATTTTAAGATTGAAGAAAATCATTTTTCTAAATTTACTCCTATCCCAAATGTTAATTTTTATGGTATTATAATGGATGATTCGAAAGGTGTTAATAATATCTACCGTAATACGTTTAACGGTTTAACATATGGCAATTTTGCAAAAAACAAAAACTGGGTTGGTAATAATACTTTTGAAGGTTTAGAATATACTTGTAATACTAACATTAATAATAGTTGTGATTTTTATGTTGTCGATAATGCGACAGGAGCTTCAGGTATCCAAGCATTTCAAGGTAATGAAAATAAACCAGCAGGTAATACTTTTAGTGATAGTAGAATTAAATGGCATTTTTATAATGGAGGTGATCATTTGATAGAATATTTTTATAATAGAAATATTAACTCTCAAATTCCTAATTCTAATTTAATAAATGAAAAGGTAATACTTACACCTACAGATACATGTAATGCATGTTTATCTCATTATGAATATGTAGGAAACGATGATGATATTTTACGTGGTGAAGAACGTTTAGCTAAAGAACAAGAATATTATGATGCATATAACAATTATACTAATATAAAAACATTATATGATAGAAGTATAGATGGAGGTGATACAGAAGGTGAAATTCGTGATATCGAGACTGCTCAACCGGAAGACATGTGGCAGTTACGTACACAATTATTAGGTCATTCTCCTCATTTATCACAAGAAGTGTTAATAGAAGCCTCTGATCGTTCTGATATATTTATTGAATCTGTATTATTTGAGATTTTATCAGCTAACCCTGATGAATTGAGAAAAGACAGTTTAATCAATTATTTGGAAAATAAAGAAACTCCCTTACCAGATTACATGATAGAATTATTAAAACAAATAGCAACAGGTAGTACGGCAAAAACTGCTTTGCAAAAACAAATGAGTACTTATAAACTACAATATTCACAAGCTGCAATGGAGTTAATTAGAAGTATATTAAATGATACAGTCTTAAATTTAGTAGATTTAAGAAACTGGCTTGATAATCTTGGAGGATTAAATTCAGATAGACAAATAATTGCAACATATATTTACGAGGATGATTATAGTAATGCTTTATCTTTAGCAAACATGCTACCTTCATTATATAATTTATCTGAACGTGAATTAATAGAGCATAATCAATATATGCAAATATTAACTTTATATCAAACATTGTATAATAGTAATAGAACTATATATGAGTTAAATAATGAAGAAAAAGCAATAATAACAGACTTTGCAGATAATGGTATTGGTATAGCGCAATCTATGGCAAAAGCAATAATGATCGGGGTTTATAATTCTACTGATTATTATGATGATTGCCCTATAGTTACAGAAAAACGGGGTGAAAGCCACTTAAAACCAGTAAATCCAAATAATTTGTCAGGAGCTTTAGGACTATCTATAAGTGCTAACCCAAATCCAGCAGTGTTATGGACAGCTTTTGATTATAAATTACCAGAATCAAAAACAAATGCAATAATAACTATTACCAATATGATGGGTAAAATAGTAGATAAGATTGAAATTTATGATCAACAAGGACAAGTAGTATGGGATACTCGTAATGTTCCATCGGGGATTTATTTATATACTATACAATGTGATAATTTAGTATTATCAGATAAAATTATTATTAAAAAGTAGTGAGTTAACATCGAAAATTTAATTTTTTTAGTTGTAAATATAATCTTAAGGAGCTGTCTAATAAATTTAAGACAGCTCTTTATATCTTAACACTTAAAAAACTATTAAAAAATAATGATAAAATTTTTAAAAAATTTGATTATTAATATCTTTAATGTAATTTAGCAAAATAATTTAGAAATTGAATGATTTTAAAACAGATAATATGAAAAAGAAAAACAGTAAAAAGAGCTATTCAACATTAATTAGCACAATGTTGATCTTATTATTTATTCCTTTTATCTCATGTAAGAAAACTAATAATGAAACTGTAATAGCAAATCAAAATAATCTTCTTGATAAAGCAATTACAGAACAATTAGACAGTTTGTTTTCTCCCGAAAATGATAAATTATTTGATAAATTAGGAGGCGATACTTTATTTTATGTAATTAACTCACAAGAAGAGTGGTTAGAATTAGATATTTGTGATGAAATAGATATAGATTTTAACAAATATACATTAATTTTTGGAAGAGTTCCTTCTACGAGTTCACCTTCAGAAATAACAAAGAAAGAATTGGTTTATGATGAAGAAACAGATTTATATACATACAACGTAGAAGTATTTGTTAATCCCGATGGATATACTGCATTTAGTCATTTATATTTTTGGGATATCTTTGAAAAAATTGAGAATGATATAACATTTAATTTAACTTATAATTAATTGGACATTCATTAATTAAAAAAATAAAGCCAACTAAATCATTGTGAAATAGTTGGTTTTTTTTACATCTTTGGTCATTACCTCGTTTTAGTAGTAAACAACTCAAATAGGGGGTAACCAATAACATAAGTGGCATTGTTGTCAAATTTTTGGTATAAAAAACAGAAATATACTAACCAAAAAGAAAAAACACCCACAAAAATAAAAAAGCAAGACTGAAATAGTTATCAATCTTGCCCTAAAATTTGAATTTAACGAATGTCCCTATTAAGTCCTCAATATATTTGAATATTGGAGGACTTATTTTTTTATTAAAATGTACTTTACTACTTAATCAAAGATTTTATTAAAAAGTAATATTTAAACTTGATTCTTATAATTCTCTAAATACATTTCCGTAATCAACATCTACTAAAGTCAGTCCTTGCGGAGGAACCGACATTCCGGCATTAGATCTATTTTTACTTTCAATAATTTGTTTGAACTCATCGAGAGTGATTTTTTCCCTTCCAACATTAATTATAGTTCCACAAATAGCTCTAACCATACCTCTTAAAAACCTATCAGCAGTTATTGAAAAGGTAATAATATGGTTTTGTTTTTCCCAGTTGGCATGAGAAATTTTACAGAGATTGGTGTTATTGTCGCTTCCTGTTTTTGCAAAAGAAGAAAAGTCCGAATAATCATAAAGTATTTTAGATGCTTTATTCATTAACTCCAAATCCAGATTTGCTTGAAGTTTATATGATGTAGTGTAAAGAAAAGGGTCTTTTTGGTTGATTATTCTGTAATTATATGTCCGTGATAGGGCTGAGAATCTGGCATGAATATCTTCATTTACAGGTTCTAAGATTTTTTCTATTTTAATATCTTCAGGAAGAATTCCATTTAGCTTGTAAAGAAAATTCTGTGTATTATTGTAAATATTCTCTTTTATAACATTATCTTTATCTTCATCTAAATCAAAATGTAAAAAATATTTAGATGCATGAACACCTGTATCGGTTCTACCACATCCAATAACACTTATTTTTTTTTGTAATAATAAAGATAACCCTTTTTCTATTTCTTGTTGAACAGAATTGCTATTAGGCTGTATTTGCCATCCATGATAGTTAGATCCGTTATATTGTAATTGTAAAAATAATCGCATCCTTAGCTGCAAGTGGAAATAGAGTTATTAACGTTTTGAATAATATCACCAATACGTTCACAAGTTGTAAATAATTCGCTATATGTATTGCAAACGGCAAAATTTATATCATTATCATTTTGAATAGCTTCTGCTACATTATTTTGTAATTTATCGCGAGTATTATTTACTATTTCTTCTAATTCATTTCCCTTTTCTAAGTTAATTAAATGGTAATCAGAAGATAAGTTGTGTAGTAAGTTTTTATAAGCTTCATTAATTGTTGAGATCATTTCCAACAAATCTTCTATCATTTTAGCAGAAAACTCCATTTTTTTCTCCACTTTATACTTATAAGTTCTAGTAAATTGATAACATCTATCTCCTATGCGTTCTAAGTCATCAATTATTTTGAGCATAGCAAAAATCCTTTTAGATACAGCTTTACTAACATCACCATAATGATTTGTTTTGACTAAATATTTTGCAATTTCCTCTTGCATCCTATCGGAAATTTCTTCATATTTATCCATCTTTTCAAAGTAAACATTTAACTCCTTCTCATTAGGTGTAGTTATCATTTGAGGCATTATTTTAATCATTTTATAGATTTGTTGAGCCATAAACTCAATTTCTTTTTTAGCTTGAATAGTAGCAAACTCAGTAGTTGAAATAATACCTTGAGATATAAATTTTAATCTAAACTCATCGTCTGTATCTTTATCCTTAATTATCTTAGTAACTATTTTAGCAATCCAATCAACGAACCAGATTAATATGAATGTGTTAATAACATTAAAGCTTGTATGGAAAATAGATAATGCTATTGGCAAATTAGCTCTGGTTACTGCAGAAGTTAAATCGGCACCTATAATGGAAGAACCGGTTATGGAAATCATAACTTTATCTATTAAATTAAGGAATGGGAAAAAGACTATTAACATCCATATAGCCCCGAAGATATTAAAGAAAACATGCCCCAATGCTGCTCGTTTTGCTTGTTTATTTGCTATTAAAGCAGCTATATTTGCTGTAATGGTAGTACCGATATTTTCCCCAAGTACCATAGCTGCGGCACAGTGAAAAGGTATAACTCCATTAAAACATAAAACAAGAGTTAATGCCATAGTAGCACTCGAGGATTGTAATATTATTGTTAATATAGTACCTACTAATACAAAAAACAAAACGGACCAGTAATTTGCATTAGCAAAATTTCCTAAAAATGCAAACATTTCAGGGTTTTGTTCTATATTTGGGATAGTATCTGTCAAAAATTGTAGTCCGATAAAAATTAATCCAAACCCAATTAATGTTTCTGCAATAAATGTGTTTTTTTCTTTTTTCGAAAATAGTAATGGTAATGCAAGTCCAATAATAGGTAGAGAAACTACAGACATAGATACTTTAAAACCTAAAATAGAAACTATCCATGCAGTTACTGTAGTTCCAATATTTGCCCCCATAATAATACTAATAGCACCTGTTAATGATAACAATCCTGCGTTCACAAAACTGACAATCATAACGGTGGTCGCCGATGACGACTGGACAACTGTAGTAATTAAAAAACCTGTTAAAACTCCTTTAAATTTATTGGAAGTCATTTTGTATAAAATTGCTCGCATTTTATTACTTGCAATCTTTTGTAGGGAGTCGCTTAGAAGTTTTATTCCGAATATAAAGATACATAGAGAACCTAATAGTACTAATATAAATTGGACTACTTCGAAAAAAGACATAATTTAATTATTTAGTTAAATTTAGTAATTGCAAATATAAAAAAAATAACATATTATAATAATATTCTGAAGTAAAGTTCCAAATAAATAACTAACAATTTGTAAAAATGAAGATTACTTATAGTAATATTTTTTTTTAAATGAATTTGAGTAAATTTAGAATTGCATTAAAATTTCTTTAAATAGATAAAAATATTATTATTTTTGCATGTAAAGTTAGGAAATGTTTAATTAATTTTTCAAATGGCAAAATACAGAGATATTTCTTCAGCAGAAATAGAAGTTTTAGAGAAACAGCATTGTAGATGTGATGATTGGAGTTTAATAAAAGTAGTAGATGGTTTTAATCCTCATACTATCAGAAATGTGAATTTTTCGGGAGATGTTAAGTTGGGATGTTTTGAAAAGGAGTTTGAATTAAAAAGTAAAATTATAAAGAAATCCGGTATATATAATGCTACTATACATAATTGTACTATAGAAGATAATGTATATATTAATCAAATAAGAAGTTATATTGCTAATTATCATATAGAAAAAGAAGTTTACTTAGATAATGTAGATATTTTAGCTGTAGAAGATAATCCTGCTTTTGGGAATGGCACAGAAGTTAGTTCTATTTGTGAAACAGGAGGTAGAGAAGTTTATATTTATGACTATTTATCGAGTCAAACCGCATATGTATTAGCAATGTATAGAGATAATAAAAAATTAGTTAATTCTCTTAATAAGTTGATTTTAGATTATGCTGAGTCCAAAAAGTCTTATGTGGGAAGGATAGGAACTAAAACTATTATTAATAACTGTAGAACTATCAAAAATGTTTTATTTGGAGAATATGCCACTGTAGAAAATGTTTTCCTTTTAGAAAACGGATCAGTGAACAGTACTATAGAAGACAAAACTTATGTAGGTTTTGGAGTTATAGCCAAAGATTTTATAATTTCACCCGGTGCTTACGTTTCCGATAGTACTTATATTGACCATTGTTTCATTGGACAAGGTTGTGTTTTAGCGAAACAATATTCTGCCGAACATTCTTTATTTTTTGCGAATTGCGCAGGATATCACGGAGAAGCTTGTGCAGTTTTTGCCGGACCTTTTACAGTTACTCATCATAAGAGTTCTTTATTAATAGCAGGTTATTTTTCCTTTATGAATACCGGATCAGGATCTAACCAAAGTAACCATATGTATAAATTAGGACCTATTCACCAAGGGATATTGGAAAGAGGTACAAAAACCACTTCAAATTCATATGTTTTATGGCCTGCTAAAGTTGGGGCCTTTTCTGTAATTGTCGGAAGACACTTATCTCACCCGGATACTGATAAATTGCCATTTTCTTATTTAATAGAGGAAGCAAACGAAACTATTTTAGTTCCGGGAGTCAATTTACAAAGTATCGGAACAGTTAGAGACATGTATAAATGGCCAAAGAGAGATAAACGTAATCCAAAGAAAAAGATTGATTGTATTAACTTTAATTTGCTTTCTCCATACGTAGGAGAGAAAATTTTAAAAGGATTAAAGATTTTAAAAGATTTTGAATCGTTTGAGACAACATCTACATGGTTTAAATATAATAATGTGAAAATTAAGAGTGAGAGTTTAAGAAAGGGGATATCTTTATATGAAATTGCTCTTTATAAACATATTGGAGAGTTATTAGCAGATAGATTAAAAAATAACAAATTTGAAAGTTTAGATGAAATTAAAACAATATTAAAGCCAACAGGAGATATTGGAGTAGGTGATTGGGTAGATGTTGGGGGTATGTTTGCCCCAAAATCGGAAATTCTTAAAATAATAAGTAAAATAATTTCTAATAACTTGCCATTAAAAGATATTAATAAAGAATTTAGAAGGGTATATTTTAATTACAATGAATATGAGTGGAATTGGGCATATTTTACCTTAGAAAAAATTAGAGATAAAAAAATAGATGAATTTTCTATAGAAAATTTTGTAGATGTTTTAACTAAGTGGATAGAATCAGAAAATAGATTAGGTGAATTAATTTGTAAGAATGCCGATAAAGAATTTTCAAAAATCTCTAAAATTAGTTTTGGTATAGATGGTGGAGAAGAAGAAATAAGAAAAGATTTTAATAATATAAGAGGAAATATTAATTCTAATCCGGATATTATACAGTTTAAAGCAAATTTAAAGGAATTAAATAAATTATATGCAGATTTAATAGTTAAGTTAAATAAAGCTAAATAATGTTCTTCTAAGATGACTAACAAATTTGTTTTAGGTTTAGATGCTAAAAGAGCATTTTGTAATAGAAGCGGATTAGGAAATTATGCCAGAAATATTATTTGGGCATTAAACAAGTATTATGAGAATATATTTCAAGTTCTTTTTACGCCTCAAGTATCATATGACATCTTTAATTTAAAAGATAAGAACTTATCTTTTAAGTTAGATACTATTACATTAGTAAATCCATTAAACATTCCATTCTATAAGTCGCTTTGGCGTTCATATTTCTTGGGAAATCAATTGGATAAGTATAATGTTAGCGTGTATCATGGTTTAAGTAATGAATTGCCATATAATATTAAAAAAGCCAATGTAAAAAAAATAGTTACAATTCATGATGTGATTTTTATGTCGCATCCACATCTTTATACTAAAATAGATGCTAATACTTATTTCAAAAAAACTACATTTGCCTTACAAAATGCTGATGTTGTTATATCGGTGAGTGAAGAAACTAAAAATCAAATATTAAAATATTTTAAAGTTGATCCTGAGAAAATAGTTGTTGTTTATCAACCATGTAATAGAGTGTTTAATTTAGATTATTTATCTGAAAAAGAGAATTCCGATTTACTATATTCTACAAAAAACAAATTTAATTTACCAAACAACTTTATGCTTAGTGTTGGAAATATAGAAAAACGGAAAAACTTAATAAACGTTGTAAAAGCAATTGATGAATACAATATAGATTACCCTTACGTTATTGTAGGTAAACACACTAAATATGCAGATGAGTTAAAATCATTTATCAATCAAAGGCAAATCAAAAATGTTTGTTTTTTGCATAATGTAGATACTTTAGATTTAAAAGGCTTATATCAGTTGGCAGATTTTACAATTTATCCATCTGTAGCAGAAGGGTTTGGTATCCCAATAATTGAATCATTAAGTAGTAAAACACCGCCAATCTTAAATGATATTAATTGTTTTAAAGAAGCTGCCGGTGATGGAGCGCTATTTACAAACACACAAGAAATAAGAAGTTTGGCAAAATCTATTAAAAAATTTATTGATGATAAAGAATTGAGATCGGAAATAACGGAAAAAGGATATAATCATATTCAAAAATTTTCACATAAACAAATAGCATCTAAATTGGTTGATATTTATCTATCTTAAATTTGTTGTTTATTTATGAACAACAAATCTTTTGTTAATTCCAAATATTCGTTAGTATAGACATTATCTTTTAAGTATATGTAAAAGTTATTTTCTTTTACAACTGTATTATCTTTACAAAATGCTAACATGGCTCTTTTAGGGTTAATGTCATTAACTTTGCTATAAATTTTAGTGAAATTATAACAATATAAACTATTTATTGTTGCAAATTGTAAAAATGATTTAGTTGCTTCAAAAGGTAAAATGCAAAAAAACTTTCCATTTTTATTTAACAACTTAGAAACGCACATAGCTAAAACATTGAAAGGCAACATGTCTGTGTGACGTGCTTTATTGCGTTTATTGTTTTTTGATTTTAAAGAATTTACAAAATAGGGTGGATTTGAGATAATAATATCATATAAATTAGTTGATATTGTTTTGTTTATTGTGTTGTTTAAATGGTCTTTAGTAAAGCTATCTAAATCTTTGTTATAGCAGGCTAATCTTTCTTTCCAAGGTGAGTTTTTAAAATTTATTAGAGATTCATTTACTGAATCGGAATCTATATCTATTGCAGTAATATTTGAGTTTTGTAAATTTTGTGCTAAGATTAAAGCTATTACTCCACATCCAGTTCCAATATCTAATACTTCATATTTTTTATCTTTATTGTTTATTAAGTTTAATGATAACATACTAACAAGTATTGCGTCAGTACCAACTTTCATTGCGCTTTTATCGTGCAATATGCTAAATTTTTTAAAGAAAAATGGAGAAGTTGTCATCCTCAGTAATTTTAAATAATTAATTTATTTCAGTGCTTTCTACTAGAATTTTCTTAGGATACATAATCCACATTAGTCCGCCCCTAAAGGCTAAAAAAATTAAAAATGCAATCCAAATAGCATCATTTCCTAAAAAATTAATCAAGGAATAATATGATATAAAAAAGCTTGCAGTAGCAACAAACATTACATTTCTCATAGTTTTAGATGCAATAGCTCCAATATAAATTCCATCAAAAATAAATGCAGCCATACCACAAATAGGAACTAGTACAATCCATTTTAAAAAGTCCTCTGAAGATTTAATAATTTCTATATCCTTAGTAAATAAAAATAAAATATTTTTACCCCAAAACAGATAAGCTATCGTAAACACAAATGTTAAAATAAATCCATAGATTAGTAAATATTTAGTACTCAATTTTAATAATTTAGAATCTTTAGCACCAATATATCTACCTGTTAAAGCTTCTCCTGCATAAGCAAAACCGTCTAAAATATAAGAAAAAATTGTAAAAAGTTGCATTAATAAAGTGTTTACAGCTAATATTCTATCTCCTAAAGATGCTGAGATAAAAGGGATAAATGCAAAAACAATAGATAAACATAAAGTTCTTAAAAAAATATCAATATTAACTTTAAAGAAAAGTTTTAATTTACTCCAATGTAAACTTTCTTTTAAATTAATATGAACTTTTAAATTGCTAAATTTAATAAACCAAAAAATTATTCCTATAATTAAACCACTATATTGAGCTATTACAGTTCCCCATGCAACACCTGCAATTCCCATTTTCAAATACACGGCTAAGAAAATACTAAAAAATATATTTATTATATTTAACAATATAGATACAATCATAGGTATGTGAGAATTTTGCATACCAATAAACCATCCTTTTATTATGTATAACCCTAAAGTTGCCGGAGCTGCCCAAATTCTTATAAAAAAATATACTAATGCGGATTGCATGATTTCCGGACTGGTATTAATAAATTTTTCAGATAGATATGCAATAGGGGACTGAAATAAAATTATCAGTAACGACAATGATAAGGCTATTACTAAACCTCTTGTTAAAATAGCCATTGATTCTTTCATATCGTTGGCACCGTAGGCTTGGGCTGTAAAACCACTTGTGCCCATTCGTAAAAAACCGAAGTTCCAATAAATTAAATTGAATATAGTTGTGCTTATAGCAATAGCACCAATTAATTGTTCACCTCCTGTTCTGCCAACAATGGCTAAATCTACCATTCCAAGTAGGGGAACAGTAATATTTGCAATAATATTGGGAATTGCTAATTTTAAAATCCTCTTATTCAATTTATTTTATAATTTTTTGCAAATTTAAGAATTTTATGTAAATTTGTAGAACTAATAATGCTCATATGAAAAATATTGCTATTAATATTGGTAGACAATTAGCTACAGGTGGTCTTGATATAGGTAAATATTTAGCTAAACAGTTAAATTATAATTTTTATGATAAAGCTATAATCAGACTTATTGCTGTAAAAAGTGGGATGTCACCGGAATTTTTAGATGATCATGATGAAAGAAATCAAATTCATTCAGGTTTTTTATCAGCTTTATCTATGAATACGTATTTTTACGATAACATTTTTTTGTTAGATAAGTCAATTTCTAATTTTTTTACAGACACAATAGTTAAATTATCTAAAGAAAGCAATAGTGTTTTTGTTGGCAGGTGTGCAGACTATATATTGAAGGATAGAGCAAGATGTTTTAATGTGTTTTTATATGCTCCTTTAGATTTTAGAATAGAAATATTAAAGGGTAGATTAAAAGGTAAATCTGAAAATGAAATAAAAAAAATAATTAAAAATACAGATAAATCGAGAGCTGCTTATTATAATAGATATACTGATAAAACATGGGGCGATCCCAATTCTTATAATTTAATGATAGATACCTCTGTTTTTGGTATTAAAAAAACAGCAGAAATTTTATATGATTACGTTAAAAATTTTACCCTTTAAGTTTTTTTTCAAAATTAATCTAAGATTTTTTAATAAACAATAAATTTCTACGTAACTATGTTGTAATTAGTTAAAGTTAAGTATCCTTATTGTAAGAATTTCTTAATATTATATTATATTTGCAATTTATAATAATATAACACTTGTGAAAACTTATGATTATATAGTTATTGGAAGTGGATTAGCCGGCCTTTATTCAGCCTATAAAGCGTCTGATCACAACAGAACAGTTGCCCTTATTACCAAGGCAGACTTAAAGTTAAGTAATTCTTACTATGCTCAAGGAGGTATTGCTGCCGTTACAACAGAAGACGATACTCCAAAATTTCACTTTAAAGATACTATTATTGCAGGTAGAAATTTATGTGATTATCCTGCAGTTGATATATTAGTTAACGAAGGTCCAGATAGAATTCAAGAAATTATTGAAGATGGGATGCACTTTGATATGGATCGTGGAAATTTAGCTTTAGGTTTGGAAGGAGGACACAATAAACATAGAATTCTACATGCTGGAGGAGATTCTACCGGTAGATTGATAACAGAATTTATGATTAGTAAAATCCTTTCTGTTAAAAATATAGAAATTTTTGAATACCATGAAGCTATACAATTGTTAATAGATGATCACGGGTGTTATGGTGTTTGCTGTAGAGATTTCAAATCTGATAAAAATAATATTTTTATAGGTAAAAATGTATTTTTAGCGTCTGGAGGAGCTTCAGGTATTTACAAACGTAACACTAATCCTAAAACAACTATAGGAGAGGGGTTAGCAATGTGTTACGATGCCGGATGCAAAATTATTGATATAGAATTCGAACAATTTCATCCAACTGCAATTTATACACCTGATAATTCAAGTCCCTTTTTAGTTAGCGAAGCAGTTCGAGGAGAAGGTGCTTTATTAATAAACCAAAAAGGTGAACGATTTATGGATGGTATTCATCCTCAAAAAGAGTTAGCTCCCAGAGATGTAGTCGCAAGAAGTATATTTATGCAAATGCAAAAGTCAGGAGATGATTTTGTTTATTTATCTTTAAAAGATATTGATCCTAATTTAATAAAAAAACGGTTTCCAACTATTTTTAATAAGTGTCAAGAATTAGGTATTGATATGACAGATAAAATACCGGTAGCTCCTGCGGCACATTATATGGTTGGTGGAGTTGAGGTGGATTTACATGGTCAAACAAATATTCCAAATCTATATGTAATCGGAGAATTGGCGTCAACAGGGATTATGGGAGCAAACAGGCTTGCATCTAATTCTCTGTTAGAGTGTTTAGTTTTTGGTCATAGGGCAGTTCAACATAGTTTAAATTCTGCAAGATCGGCTCCAATTACATTTAAAATATCAGAATATTGTTTATACACCAAAAAAGAATTGTTTGATACATACAAACGAACTAAAGATAAAATAGCATCATTGATGACTCAATATGCTGGAATTATTAGAAACGAATCCGGCTTAATAATTGGAATGCGAAAGTTAGATAAATTAGAAGAGAAATTATCTTTGATCAGTACGGAATATTATAGTAGAGTATCGCAACAATTGCTGACAGTTGCGAGGTTAATGATAGAAGGTGCATTATTTAGAAAAGAAAGTAGGGGATGTCACTATAGAGAAGATTTTCCAAATGAAAATGATAAGTTTATATGCCATACAGTACAACAAAAATATAAACCAATAACAGCAAGAGAAGTTAATTTTAACATTAAAGATTAAATAAAACATTAATAGTTAAAGTTTTATAGTTGACTATCAATGTTTTAATTATTTACAAAAAAATAAAATAAATATAGCAATTAATAATATCAAGAAAATGGATAGATTTAATTTTTTATTCGATTCAATCGTCAATTTAGCATTAGAAGAAGATATTGCAGAAGGTGATATATCTACTAACTATATAGTTCCCACTAATACAGAGGCAACAGCGACAATAAAGGTCAAAGCTGTCGAAGGGATTATTTCGGGATTAGATGTTGCTTACAATGTTTTTAAACGATTAGATGAAAATATTGATTGGACTCCATTTTTTAAAGATGGTGATAAGGTTAAGAAAGATGATATTTTAGTTGAAATCAAAGGAAATTACGCAGCATTACTAACAGGTGAAAGAACTGCTTTAAACTTCATGCAACGTATGTCAGGAATTGCCACTAAAACTAATGCATTTGTAAAGAAACTAGAAGATACTAACGTTAAAATATTAGATACCAGAAAAACAGTTCCTGGTTTAAGAGTATTGGATAAAATTGCTGTTAAGCATGGTGGAGGTGAAAATCATAGAATTGGATTATATGATATGGTTATGTTAAAAGATAATCATATAAAAATTGCAGGTAGTATTACTAAAGCAGTAAATACTGTTAAAAAGAATGTTCCATTAAGCATTAAGATAGAAGTGGAAACTTCTACTTTAGAAGAGGTTTTTGAAGCCTTACATGCCGGTGCAGACATTATCATGTTAGATAATATGTCTAATGATATGATGAGTAAAGCAGTAACTATTGTTAATGGCAAAGCAAAAACTGAAGCATCAGGAAATATGACAATTGATAGATTAGAGGAGGTTGCAAAAACAGGTGTCGATTATATAAGTGTAGGAGAGTTAACTCACTCTGTAGCAGCATTAGATTTAAGTATGAATTTTAATTAATTAAATTACAACTATTATGCAAAAAAACGATATAATTAAGGAAATTGAGAAACTTAAAAAAGAAAAAAATGCTATTATTTTAGCACATTATTATACATTACCGGAAATTCAAGATATTTCAGATTATTTAGGAGATTCATTAGGCCTATCACGTAAAGCAGGTGAGAGCGATGCTGATATTATTGTATTTTGTGGGGTAAACTTTATGGCAGAAACAGCATCTATAATTTCTCCAGACAAAAAAGTACTAATACCTGTAACTAATGCTGGTTGTTCGTTAGCTGAAGGGATAACGGGAGAAGATCTTAAAATCTGGAAAGATAATAATCCGGATGGGGTAGTAGTTACATATGTAAATACAACAGCTGATGTTAAAGCTTATTCCGATTATTGTTGTACTTCCTCTAATGCTTTAAAAGTTGTTGAATCAATTCCAAGAGATAAAAAGATCCTATTTGCACCTGATGCTAATTTAGGTAGTTATATTAGTGCAGTAACAAATAGATCAATGGAAATTTGGGATGGTGCTTGTCATGTTCATAACAAGATTGACACACAAATGGTTTTAGATAAAATAAATGAATATCCCGATGCTGATATTTTAATTCATCCTGAAAGTTTATGTTCTTCGGATGAATTAGTGTTAAATTCACCCAACTGTTATCTTTATTCAACATCAGGCATCTTAAATCATGTAAAAACATCTATAAAGAATACTTTTATAATTGCTACTGAAGAGGGATTGATGTATCAACTAAAAAAAGTTGCACCTGATAAAAAAATAATCCAAATATCAGACTCAATAGTTTGTGAGTATATGAAAGAAACAAAGTTGGAGGATGTGTTAGCTGCTTTACAAAAAGAACAATATGAGGTTAAAGTAAATAAGGAAATTAGAGATAAAGCCATAATACCTATAAACAGAATGTTAAGTATTGGTTAAAGAAAAATAGTTCCTTATTTATTGTTGTTTTACATCATCACTTTCAAAGAAAATAAATTTCTTATCAATATTATTGATAACTTCAATGTTGTTTTTAGTTAATGGTTTTGCATTATTAATAGAAATATAAATATTATGTTTAATTAATTGTTTTGCAGTTATAACGTTCCCCATATAACCATGTAAGATCCAAAGATTATTAGCCTTAAATTCCTTTTTAAGCTCAATAATTTCATTATTAGTTTTTACCGAGTGGATAATCAATGGTTTATCATATTTTATGCTCAATTTTATTTGTTTTACAAATATAATTTTTTGATATTCTAAACTAATGTCAATAAGCTTATCTAAGCCACACTCGCCAATTCCAAAAATCTTCTCGTTTTTGATTACACTTTCTATAATACTAAGTGCTTGATTAATTTCAGTCTCAGTAACATTATTAGATAAATCCCAAGGATGAATTCCTAAACTTAAAAATTTATTTTTTTTATTTGAAGAATCATCTAATTCGCACTCAAGATTATCTAAGATTTGGTTTAATCGCAAACTTTTCACATACGTTTTATCAGTGTAATCATGATGAGTATGAATATCTTGAATGTAAAGCATAACTATAAAAATATTTAGTTATACAACAAAGTTATACAAAAAAAGACTTTCTGTAAAAACAAGAAAGTCTTTTTATATTAAATTAATAAAATGTTTTTATATGATTCCTCTAATTAAGAATGTTGCAGCTAATGCTACAATAGCATATAATTCGGGAAATACTGCTAATATAAGAGTTTTTCCAAACACATCGTGTCCGGCACCTATACCGGCAACACCATTAGCACATAATTGGCCTTGACGTATAGCCGATAGTAGTGATACCAATCCTAATGCAATACCGGCACCAAAAACACCGGATGCTGCTAACCAGCTTATTTCTGCTACTAATGATTGTTGTAATAAAAAGAAGCCTAAGAATCCATATAACCCTTGTGTTCCTGGTAGCGCACTTAATACTAAGTAGTTACCAAAAGATTCAGGTTTCTTTTTCATTGCACCTATAGCTGCATTTCCTGATATTGTTACGCCATAAGCACTGCCTATTCCGGATAATCCTACCATTAATCCTATTCCAATATAAGCTAAAACAATTGGTTCCATAAATTTTCTATTTTTTTAATTAATAATTTTATTTTTTGATTTCAGTTTCCATTAATTTATTTCTATCTCCAAAAGGTTGGTATTTTTTACCACCTCCTGTAAAGCCTGCATTTTTATAAAACTCTACGAATGTTAAACGCATAGGGTGAACAAATGCACTTAAACCAGACATAAATATATTCATACCATGTCCGATAATTAAGATTACTAACATAACTATTTGCCTTAATACAGGTATATTGGGGCTTAAACTTAATGCTAAATCATTAAAAACAAAGCCCATCACAGACCCGGATATTCCTAAGGCAAACAATCTAATATATGAAAGAACATCTCCTAATAAACCAGTAGCCATATTATAGCTATCCCATAAACCGGCACCGATATTAACAAATACATTTCGTTTTAAGTTGTTTAATATAAAAATAAACACAAATGCAACGCAACAAACAACAATATATGATATTTTGCTAATATCTGAAGTGAGAATTTCTTTTTGGTTTAAAATATAAGTTATTCCACAACCTAAAATTAAAGTTAACCAACCTATTGTGGATAGAGCTTCACCAGGTTCTTGTGTTTTAAATTTATTAAATACCTTAATAAACATACCAAAAATAATTTGCACGCACCCGATTATCAACGATGTAGTAAATAATTGATCTGAGTCTAGCATAATCACTTTCAGCTTTTCTACCCAAGGGATTTTAACTTTTAATAGCTCAATTCCAAAGAAAGTCCCACTAATAGTACCAAAAATCATGGTGGCAACACCTAAAACCATAACTAAATTCATAGTTTTTTTTAGTTTTGGTTTTTTTCGTTTTAAAAGCCATCCTATTATTAATAGAAATATTCCATATCCCGCATCACCAAGACATAATCCAAAGAACATCATATAAAATGGTGCAAAAAACGGAGTTAAGTCTATTTCACCGTATGTAGGAAGATCATATAAGTCACCAATAGGTTCAAATAAACTGGCTAATTTGTTGTTTTTTAATAAAATAGGGACATGATCTTCTTTATTAGCTTCACGACTTGTATAAAGTACTTGATTTTGATTAAGCATAGATATCAAGTCGTCTTCTTTAATTTTTGGTACCCATCCTTCTAATAGCTTAACCTTTTGATCGGCAATATCTTGTGTGTCAACCCTAACTTTATTAAAATCAAAATTAGTTTGCACCTCATATAATTCATATTCTAGTGTATTGAAGTTTTCTTTTACTAACGTGATTTTTTCTTCTTCTAATAACCTTAATTTCTCTACTATTTTTGCCTTTAAATTCTCATAATGATTTAAGTTATGAGCCGGAAGTTTTACTAAATCAGCATTAATTTCTAATTTTTCTTCAGGTGTTAATGTAATAAAGTAAATTAACGAACCAACTTCAGATACTATAATTGCATTATAATCGTCGTGCCACTTTTCATCGAAATTTCGTCTTTGAACACTATAGTAATTAATATGAAAACCAAAATCTGAGAGTTTATTTAATTTTTCAGCATCAAAATCTCCCCATGCATTTAATGCATTAATTTCTTTTTGAATACTTAATAATTCTTGATTTAACTCATCTTCTTTAGATTTTAAGTTTTCGTATAATTCTATGACTTTAGTGTTATTAGATTTGTTGATAGTATTAGAAAATTCTTTAATTTCATTTTCTTTTGCAATACGATCAAATTCTCTTTTTATACTATTATATTTTTTTATTAATGAAAAATTGCGTTCTAAATCTTCATCTTCTAGTTTTATACTTTCTTTCTCAACAACTTGCACTACGCCAATCTCATACAATTTTTGTATAAAGGCTTCGTAATCTTTATGATACAAAAGAAATGTATATTTTTTCATAGGTTGTATCATTTTTGATTCTCCTTTCTTTTTAAGCTTTCTTGTCTATTTTTAACTATTTTTTGAGAAGATTTTGCTAAGTTTTCTTCGTCTTCTAAAAATCTTTTAATTTTTAATATAGCTTCTTCGAAACCCGGTATTTGTACTTTCTCGTATAAGTTTACTTTTTGTGTAGTTTTTTTACGAGCCGTATCTAACATATCCATTTTTTTTATTGCAACTTCACGTTCTATTGCAATAGTGGCAATGTCTTGTAATATACTAATACCATCTAAATACCATGCTGGTTTTGAAAATAGTACAAATTCGTTTATTTTGAATTTAATTCCTTCTAAAACAGGAGTTTTAACACCAGCTATTTTTTTTACTGATAAATCTACATCTTCAATAGATAGTAAAGATTGATCGAACTCTACCCATAAGCCTGCAATTTTAGAATATGATTCAATTTTTCTTTGATATTCTTTTTCTAATTCATTTGTCCTGTTCTTGGCTTTTTTTACTTCAGTTCTTAAAGCAGACTCCTTGCTTTTAATAGTAGGTAAAGCACGCTCTCTTACCTTAAGCTGCTTATCGAGCTCCTGCATCGAAGTTTTATTGTATTGAAACTTAATAGCCATAGTAATAATTTAGTTTTTATTCTTTCCAGTATTTCTCAACTAAATCTTGTTTAATACTAACTTCTGCTTTGGAAAAGTATTTAGAAAATAATATCCAAGCAGTGTCAAGCATTTCATTGGTATCTATATTAACGTCAATTGCTAATAATTTTTCTGAATACTCTAATGCAAATTTAATTGCTCTTTCATCGTAATCTGTCAAATCGAACCCGTTCTCCAATTTAGTTTTTGCATTTGCAGCATCAGCATATAATCTAACCGCAGTATTCATTACTTGTGGGTGATCTTCCCTAGTTTGTTTTCCAATTACTAATTGTTTTAATCGTGATAAGCTACGGAAAGGGTCTACAATTACTTTACTAATATCAGTATCTTGACGTAAGAATAGTTGACCTTCTGTAATATATCCGGTGTTATCCGGAATAGCGTGAGTAATATCGCCACCACTTAATGTAGTTACAGCAATAATAGTTATAGATCCTCCATTAGGGAATTGAACAGCTTTTTCATAAATTTTTGCTAAATCCGAATATAATGACCCAGGCATACTATCTTTAGAAGGGATTTGATCCATCCTGTTCGAAACAATACTTAATGCGTCGGCATATAAAGTCATGTCAGTTAATAACACTAAAACCTTTTCCTTTTTATCGTATGCAAAATATTCAGCAGCAGTTAATGCCATATCAGGAATTAACAATCTTTCGATAGATGGGTTTTCTGTTGTATTAACAAAACTTACAATTCTGTTTAAAGCACCTGCATTATCAAATGTGTTTTTATAATATAGATAATCGTCATGAGTTAGTCCCATTCCACCTAAAATAATTTTGTCAGCTTTTGCACGTAGTGCAACAGTAGCCATAACTTCATTATAAGGTTGATTTGGATCAGCAAAGAAAGGTATCTTTTGACCAGTTACTATAGTGTTGTTTAAATCTATTCCGGCAATTCCTGTAGCAATAAGCTCAGACGGTTGTTTACGTTTAACAGGGTTAACTGAAGGACCACCAATCTCTCTTTCTTCACCAAATACTTTAGGCCCATTATCTATTGGATCTCCATAAGCATTAAAAAATCTACCTGCTAACTCATCACTTACATGTAGTGTAGGAGGTTTTTTTAAGAAAATAACTTCTGCATTTGTTGGAATACCTTCTGTACCTTCAAAAACTTGTAAAGTTACGTTATCACCATCAAGTTTTACAACTTGAGCTTTTCGACCATTTATTATTGCCATTTCGTCATTACTAACATCTGTAGCTTTTAAGGTGCAAGTAGCTTTTGTAATTTGAGTAATTTTAGTATATACTTTCTGAAATGCTTTATTTGTCATTTTCAACACTCCTTTCTGCTATTATATTATTAACTTCTGTTAAATATTTGTAGAAATCAGATGATTCGTATTCAGAATAATTCATTTGTTTTAATTCGTTTATTAATCGTTTGTAATATAAGTTTATTTCTTCAAAACCCTCAAACTTTAATTCTTTTTGACAGATGCTTAATATTAATTCGACCATAAATTTCTGACGTTCCATTGGAGTTAAAGCATCTATATCATCGAATGCATCTTGTTGAAGAATAACAAAGTCTATTAATTCAGCATTCCAAAATCTAACATGATAGTCTAATGGGACACTGTCATCCCCTAAAATATTAATTTGTTCTTTGGCTTCTTTACCTCTTAAAATAATATTTTTTAGATTTAATATGTTTTCAACCCAATTTTCAGAGACTTTTTCTTTTAAATATTTTTGTACTTGTTCATATTCAATATATTTAGAATACGATTCTATAGGATCTACTGCCGGATAACGCTTTCCATCAGCACGATCTTGTGATAATGCATAAAAACATCTGGCAGCCTTTTTTGTACCTTCTGTCACAGGCTCTTTTAAATTACCTCCTGCAGGTGATACTGTACCAATAAAAGTTATAGATCCTGATTTTCCATTATTTAAATAAACAAAACCGGCTCTTGCATAGAATGAAGCAATAATTGCAGATAAATCTATAGGGAAAGCATCTTGACCCGGTAATTCTTCCATTCTGTTGGACATTTCCCTTAATGCTTGTGCCCATCGTGAAGTTGAGTCTGCTAATAATAATACTTTTAATCCCATATTTCTGTAGTACTCTGCTATTGTCATTCCTGTATAAACAGATGCTTCACGAGCTGCAACAGGCATGTTTGAAGTATTACAAACAATAGTTGTACGTTCATTTAACTTCCTTCCTGTATGAGGATCTATCAATGCGGGGAACTCTGTAAAAATTTCAACTACTTCGTTAGCACGTTCACCGCAAGCAGTTACAATAATAATGTCAGCCTCTGCTTGCTTTGCTATTGCGTGTTGTAAAACAGTTTTACCACATCCGAAAGGCCCAGGAATAAAACCGGTACCACCTTCTGTAATTGGATTTAGTGTATCTATAGTTCTTACACCTGTTTCTATTATTTTAGATGGCATTGGCTTTTCAACATATGCCCTAATAGGAACTTTAATAGGCCATTTTTGAACCATAGTAACATTAAATTCTTTATTGTTTTTATCAATTAATACAGCAATAGTATCGTTTATTTTATATTCACCGGCTTCTACTATACTTTTAACGGTATATTCACCTTCAAATGAAAAAGGAACCATTATTTTATGATCTATATAATTTTCTTTTACATTTGCAAGCCAATCACCGGCTATTACTTTATCATTAACTTTGCTAATAGGGGTTAGTTTCCATAAAACATCATCATCTAAAGGGTTTGTATATTGACCTCTTTGCAAGAATGTTTCATCCATTTTGTCTAAATCGTTTTGTAGACCGTCGTAATTTTTTGACAATATGCCAGGACCTAACGAAACCTCAAGCATATGTTGCATAAATTCAACATCTGCACCAATTTTTAATCCTCTAGTACTTTCAAATACTTGTATTGAAGCAAAATCTCCGTTAATTTTAATAACTTCGGCAAGTAATTTTGTATCGTCTAGATTTACATAACAAATTTCATTCTGTGCTACAGGTCCATCAACCTTAACTGTAACTAAGTTTGAAATAATACCTATAACTTTTCCTCTTGTTTTATTATTTTGATACATATTGTTATTTTTATCTTATTACTCTATATTATATCCAGATTTAATTTCATCTAAAATTTTAACAAATAACTCTTTACCTATTTTATTATCAGCAATTATCCATCTTTCAACTATTCTCAGTTTTAATAAAATACTGATTACTTTTTCTAATGAAAAATATTCAAAAATAGTATGTTCATCTAACCATTGCCATCTAAAACGATCTAACAGTTGCTCACGTCTTAATAAATCTTCCTCTTCATAAATTTTAATTATTTCCTCAACAAACGGATATTCTAAAGCAATTCCAAAATCTTTAGAATTGCTCTTAGCAATAGTTTCTGTTAAATCATTAATAATTACTAAATTATCTTTTACTTCTAAATTATAACGGCGAGCTGTTATAGCAGTAGTAATCGATTGAACTATAAAATTAAACTCAAACCAATTTTTCAAGAATTTATTAGGAACATTTCTTAAATATTTGTAGTATTTCTCTAATAATATTTTTTCCCAATATGCAACTGAACGTTTATCTTCTGAATCTATGTATTCATTAATAAAGTCTAATAAGTATTGTTTGATGTTAAAATCCGTTTCGGGTTCCTTTATAATATCTTGTAATTCTTGTTTAGAGTAAACAGCAAGTTCATTATAATTATCTTGATTGTTTTTAACTAATAAATTGATGATATTTTGATTGTCGTATTCTAAATATAAATTTTGTATGATTTCGAAATCAGCAGGGTGTAATGTCTCTTCTAAAGCATTTTTTAACTCTAAAGGTTTAAAAATACTTTTAGATTGCTCAAAGAATATCTCTGGCAGTCCTGCTATAAAGCAATAATAGTTTCTACTCATTATTAATCCTTTTTACTTTTCTTTTTTAAAGAGTAACTCAAAAGTTCTTGGACGTATATAATCTTTTATAAAAGAAGTAAAACTTTCTTCAGTGAAATCAATTTTATATCCATCAGTATTAGAATTAAATACAAAACCATTATCTAAATCATCAGAGGGGTAAAATTTAATGTTTTCTTGAGCTAAATCAGAAAAAGATTTTTTAATATAATTGTCAAGTTGCTCGTTGTTTGGATATAAAATGTCTAAATCTATATTTGGAGAGTTTAAGTCCCATTTTGATAAAATTGTATTAATCATATCTTTAATAAAATCTTTATCTTTAAAGGCTTCATTTACAGGGACGTCTACTAATTTAGATAGAAGCTCTTCAGATAAAGTTTGTTTAATTGCAGCAATGGATTGATTTGTAGTGATTTCCAACTCCGCAGTTATTTTGTTTTTATATTCAATAGCTTCATTTTCTGCTTTAGAAATTATTTTGTTAGCCTGTTTTTGAGCATTTTCTATAATTTCATTAGCTTTATTATTTGCATTTGAAATTATTTTATTTGCTTCTTCATTTGCTTTATCTACACCTTCTTGGTATATTTTTTCGGTTAATTTTTTTAGTGTATCTTCCATAGAAAGATTTTTTATTATTAAACGTTTATAGATTTATATAATTATTTAATTTTTCTTCAAATATTAAAATTATATTCCTGCAAATATAATAAAATACTTTTAAAAATTATTATTTTAATAGATATTTTTTTACTGATTTAAATTGAAGTTTTATAATCAATTATATATTTTATAGTTAGGTGCTGATTAAACAATAAATAAAATTCTATTAAAACTTAACGGATTATTTTTTCTAAAAAATTAATAATCGTGAAGTTTTCTATAAATATATAATCTTCCCTTCAACATTATGAAACCCAACTTGTTTTAAGATATCACAATATTTATTAATTTGTTTTTGGTATTCCTTATGTTGTCTAGCATTTTCTTTCCCGGTTTTAAAATCTATCACTAAAGTTTTACCATCTTTAACAAGAATTCTATCAGCTCTATATAAATTGCCATCTGCGTCACTCATATCTTTTTCTATATAAAGTTTATTATATTCAAAAAGTGTAGTGCATAAAATCTCATCATTCAATATACTATATAAGGTGTCTTTTATTATTTGATTATTTTCAACTATGCGATATGGCTCTTCCTCAAGATTGTCAATGTAATATTGTAAATCATCTTTAGTTTTAATTTTAGATAAAATATTGTGTAACTGATTTCCGTAGATAGTTTCATCAGTAGGGGGAGTGTGTTTTTTGTTTTTAGAAATATCGCCAAAATATTTTTCATAATTCTCTCCCAAAAAATGCTTAATATCATTAATTAACATTAAATGTTCTATTGATATTGCAACAAGTAATTTGTTATTCCAATTATTTGCGTAATTTTTTAGAATGTTGTTTTTATTGTTTTTATTTATAGAGATGCTATCATTTTTATCTAAATTCTTTTCCAAGAAATTGTCTGGACCTTTAGAGTTTTTAAGATTATCGGAAGCTAATAAAGTATTTTTCCCTATTTCGAACTCACAGAATAAATCGTCTATATCTTTTTCTGATTCGTCAAGGTTAGTGGCATTGTTCAGTTTATTTATTTCTTTAATTTCGATAGATTCCGTATTAACTCCATATTTGCAAAACGTAAATAAATTATCATTTAATGAAAATTTCATATCGCCAAATTGAATACTATTTTCTTGGTGCTTACTGATATATTTAATTTTATTATCAGAAAGTTCTTTTCCTAAAATAAATAGGGCATTAGTTGCTCTTGTACAAGCAACATAAAATAAATTAATATTATCTAATTTATCTTTTTCTATTTCGTCATTATAATCATCTTTAAATATAGTATCCTGCAAATCATCTTTCTTATTTATTAATACATATGGAAGTTTTTCTTTTATGTCTAAGACTTTATTTTCTAAAAACAATTTCCCTTTTTTCCCTTTTGTTGAATCTATATTATCGGTAAATGGAAATATTACAATGGGAAATTCTAACCCTTTAGCCTTATGTATAGTCATAATTTGCAATGCGTTTTCAGATTTACTTAAAGTAATACTGGAGTTTTTTAATTCGTCGTCTAAGAGACTAATTAAATCAGTTAAGGATAAATTGTTGTTTTTTTGGATAACGTTTAATAAAGAATTAACATAAATATCCATATCCATATCAAAATTTTTTAATGCATTATTACAAATTTCTAATGGAGATAATTTGTTTAAGTTATTAATATCAAAATTAAGATCGTTTTCTTTTAAAAATTTAATAAGAATATTTTTATGTGAATCAATCTTATTATTGTGTGAATCATTTTTATTATTATGTGAATCATTTTTTGGTATATTCTTATATATAAAATTATTAAAAGAGATATTTTTATTGTTACCTATAAAAGATATTACGTTATATATATCCTTTTTATCCGACAAATTGCCAATTATTTTAAAAAACGATACTAAGGTAGTAATTTGCTCTGAAGATTTTAATAATAAGGAATCTGCGGAAATTATTTTAATGTTATTATTCTGTTCGATAATGTAATTTGCGATATCACGTCCATTTTTTGCAGTTCTTACAATAATTGTAATATCAGAGTATTTGTATCCTTTATTCTCGACTAAATCAACAATTGTGTTATATACAGTTCTACAAGTAGAAGTGTTATAATCATCTTTCTTAAGAAATTTGATATTTACATATCCTTTAGGTTTATTATTTGGTATATTTTGATAAACTAAGTTTTTAGAATATACTTTTTCTTTATAGTCATCGCATAAACTATTCCCCAAAAATGTGAAAAGTTGATTATTAAATTCAATAATATTATAACAAGACCTATAATTTGTAGAATTTTCATCTAAATTAGATGGAAATTCTTTTTGTAAATCAATAAATTGTTTTACATCTCCGTCGCGCCATCTATAAATAGCTTGTTTAGCATCTCCAACTATTAGGTTTTCCTGACCTTGAGCTCTAGAATTATCTACTAAAGGTGATAAGTTCCCCCACTGAAGTTTAGATGTATCCTGAAATTCATCAATCATAATATTTTCAAATCTATTTCCAATCCTTTCATATATAAAAGGTGCGTGTGATTTGGAAACTACTTCACTTATCTTTCTGTTAAATTCTCCAACAGGCAATATGTTTTCATTTTCCTTAATAATTTCAATTTCCTCATCTATTTGTTTTAATAAAGTTAGGGGATATAGGTTAGAATAAATCATATTATATTCCATTAACTCCGATTTAATTCTAAAAATATTGTTAACTAATTCGTATAATTCTTTAGAAAAGCTTTCTACATCAATTATTTCCGAAGATGGCTTATTAAGCCATCCACTATATTTCTCCTCATCATCATTAGAATAATTATTGTAATCTAATAGACTTTCAGTTCTTTTGCTATGCTCTAATTTATTAATATCATAATTGTTTTTTTTGAATTTTTCTAACTTACCTAAAATACCGGACCCTTTACCTTTGAAGTCGTCAACTTCCAATCCTTTATTTTTAATAATTTTAATTGCTTTATTTGTTTGTTTTTTAATTGCATTTTCTAATTCAAGAATTTTATTCTTAATAAATGTTATAGCTTCTTGGAGATCTGTATTTAAATTGTTTTGAATATAGCCTTTTCTTAAATTTTCTGAAATACTATCATTTCCCAATAAATAACCGATATCTAATAAAGAGGTTTTAATACTATTAAAGTTTTTTTCATTATCATTAATAAAATAGATATACTTTTCAAGTAAAAAATCAGTTAATAATTTATTTTCACCCAATTTTAAAAATAAATTATTAACCGCTTTTTCTATTAATCCATTAAAATCCAAATATGGTTCAACACTATCATTTACACCCAAGTAATAAGCAAAACTTTTAATAATCCTAAAAGAAAAACTATCAATAGTTGAAATGGAAAAATTAGAATAATCATGTAAAATATTAGATAAACATCTTTGAGCTCTTATTTCGATTTCATTCTCATTTAATTGAGTCAAATTTTTTATTTCCATTAAATGATATTTTACAATGTCTTTATCTTGATTGTTGTTTATATCACTTAAATGGATTAAGCTGTTTATTATTCTATTTTTCATTTCCGCAGCTGCTTTATTGGTAAAAGTAACTGCTAAAATAGACTTATATTTATCTTTATCTTGTATTTTAGGATGATTCTTGTTTTTTAACAAAAGAGTTAAAAATTTGTTTACAAGTAGAGTAGTTTTTCCTGATCCTGCAGAGGCATTTTTGACTTCTAAATAGGTGGGTGTTCTGTCCATTTATATTAATTTTTTATTGCAAATATAATTAATAATTATGTTTTATTTTATAGCAATATCTTGATTGTTTATTAATATTATGTTGAAAACATTTATTTAAATAATTGGAATAATTATTTTATTAAATGTAAATTTGCATAAAAACATTAGTTAGCTATTATGGTAGAAGTCTATGTTGATAAATTACATAGTAATAGTAATTCAGAAGTATTTACATTAGTTTTAAAAGAACTAAACGGCGTTAATGAAATCCCAGTCAATATTGGCAAATATGAAGCTTTTAATTTGCTAACTATATTAAAAAACAGTAATCAAATTAAACCTACTACACATCAATTGTTTACAGAGTTTATTGTAAATTCTAATGTTAAAATGGTAAAAGTAGTTATTGTTTTTTATTCTATTAATTTAGATCTATTTACTTCTGTAATATATTTTGAAAAAGAGAATGGAGATCAATTTACTTTAAATTCAAGATTGTCTGATGCTGTAGCCCTTGCTGTTAATAATAATTCTAAAATTTATTGTGAAGAGTCTGTTATAGAAAAAGTTTCAATTAATAATACAAAATTTTTTAGTAAGAACTCAAATTCGATAAATAATACTTATTATAAGGCTTTTTACAATAATCCTATTTCGAACACTAATAACGGACTAATTAGTTTATCTACGGAAGAGTTGAATGATAAAATTAACCTGGCTGTAAAAGAAGAAAATTATGATTTAGCTGCAAAATACCGAGACGAACGAAATAAAAGAATTAATTATGAAGATAAAAAATAAAAAACTCAAAAATATTGCAATAATACTTCTTGTTTTTAGTGGTATTTTAGTTATAACGGGAGCTATATCATTAACTTTTAACCCATTATATTCTCAAAATGAAGACAACTCAGTTCTTTCACAAGGTTCAGATATTAGTATCCCTAATGACACATTAAAAGCATCTGATACACTGTATATTAGTGCAGATACTACAAGTAACACTTTAGTTGAAGATAAAACTAATGAGCTAGCGGATGTTGTATCCAATCTCAATAATTCTATGGGAAAAATTAGTTTATCCAATATTTTAAGAGCTGTTTTAGGGATTATTGTAATACTTTTTATTTGCTGGTTATTGAGTACCAATAGAAGAGCTATTAAGTGGAAATACGTTATTTTAGCCTTATTACTCCAAATTATCTTAGCATTATGTATTATTTATATTCCATTTGTTGCTAAAATATTTGAGTTTTTTGGGAAAATATTTATTTACATAAGTTTATCTGCAGAACAAGGGACTGTTTTTTTATTTGGAAAATTAGTAAATTTTGAACAAATTGGATACATGTTTGCTTTTAAAATTCTTCCTACTATTATTTTCTTCTCTGCTCTTACAAGTTTGTTGTTTTATTGGGGAGTTATTCAGGTAATTGTGAGGTTTTTAGGATTTATATTTACAAAATTTTTAGGTCTTTCAGGTGTAGAAAGTTTGTCCTTAGCAGGTAACATATTTTTAGGTCAAACTGAAGCTCCACTTGTAGTAAAAGCTTACTTAGATAAAATAACAGATTCGGAATTGTTTTTAGTTATGGTAGGCGGGATGGCTACTATGGCAGGAGGAGTTTTAGCTGCATATATTACTATGTTAGGAGGTAACGATTTTAATGCTCAAGTTTTGTTCGCAAAACACTTATTGGCAGCTTCAGTAATGGCAGCACCAGCTGCAGTTGTAACGGCAAGAATATTAGTACCGCAAACTGAAACAATAAATTACAATATTAAAGTATCGAGAAATAAAAAAGACACTAATACATTAAATGTAATTTCGGAAGGAGCAATAGAAGGAATGAAATTAGCAGCTAATATTGCTGCTATGCTTTTAGTGTTTATTGCCTTAATTGCTTTAACTAATTATATTTTAGGTTTTATTGGCAGATGGACAAATTTAAATACATGGATAGTAAATCACACATCATATAATTCTTTTTCATTAGAATTTTTATTAGGATATGCTTTATCTCCATTAATGTGGTTATTAGGTGTTCCATCTTCAGATATAATGTACTTAGGACAATTATTAGGCGAAAAGACCATATTAAATGAATTTGTTGGATATAGTAGTTTAAAAACTATGATTATCAACAATATGTTACAACCAAAATCTATAATTATGGGGGTATATTTATTATGTGGCTTTGCAAATTTTGGTTCAATAGGAATCCAAATTGGAGGAATTGGACAATTAGCACCTAACAAACGTAAATTACTAGCTAAATTTGGTGTTAGAGCTCTGATGGCTGCTGCAATAACAGCATTGTTATCTGCAACTATAATGGGAGCTTTATTAGGTTAATTAGTAAATTTAATAATTTATTATTTCATATCAAAAAAATAAAACATATTATATTCTTTAAAAATGAAGCAATATTTAGATTTATTAGATAGAATTTTAAAAACAGGAAACGAAAGAAAAGATAGAACAGGAGTAGGTACAATTGGGGTATTTGGACATCAAATGCGTTTTGATTTAAGTGATGGATTTCCATTATTAACTACGAAAAAACTTCATCTTAAATCTATAATTTACGAATTATTATGGTTTCTAAGAGGCGATAGCAATATTGAGTTTTTAAATGATAATAAAGTTTCTATTTGGAACGAGTGGGCAGATGAAAATGGAGATTTAGGACCTATCTATGGCGTTCAGTGGCGTAAATGGAAAGCAAACGATGGAAGGGTAATAGATCAAATTGCAGAAGTTGTAGAATCATTACAAAAAGACCCTTTTTCGAGACGTCATATAGTGTCGGCATGGAATGTCGGAGATTTAAAATATATGGCATTACCACCATGTCATTTATTATTCCAATTTTATGTTGCAAATAATAAATTATCATGTATGCTTTACCAACGAAGTTGTGATGTGTTTTTAGGTGTCCCTTTCAATATTGCATCATATTCACTCTTAACATTAATGATGGCGCAAGTAACCGGTTATGAACCCGGTGAGTTTATTCATACTTTAGCTGATGCTCACATATATTCAAATCATATAGAACAATGTAAACTTCAATTAACAAGAAAACCGTATGGTTTGCCAAATATGGTTTTAAATAAAGATGTAAAATCAATATTTGATTTTAAATATTCGGATTTTACATTGGAAAATTACATTGCACATCCTCATATAAAAGGTGAAATAGCAGTTTAAATTCAATGATGTTTTTTTAGAATAATATTTATTATTATTTAAGATTTAATCTAATTTAATTGAAATTCAATAATCTGAATTAAAAAATTTAGATTATATTTGCAGTTAAAATAAAAATCTTTATGTTTGAAAATTTAAGTGATAGGCTAGAGAGGTCCTTCAAGAATTTAAAAGGACAGGGATATATTACAGAAGTAAATGTTGCAGAAACAATTAAAGATGTACGTAAAGCTTTATTAGAAGCAGACGTTAGTTATAAAGTTGCAAAAAGTTTTACTGATACTGTTAAAGAAAAAGCTTTAGGTCAGAAAATTTTAACTTCAGTTTCACCAAGTCAGTTATTAGTTAAAATAGTTCATGAGGAGCTAACACAACTAATGGGCTCCGAAGCTGAACAAATCAATATTAAAGGTAATCCTGCAATAGTTTTAGTTGCTGGGTTACAAGGTTCCGGTAAAACAACTTTTTCTGCTAAATTAGCTCATTATTTAAAAACTAAAAAGACAAGGAAACCTTTATTGGTAGCTTGTGATATTTATCGTCCGGCAGCTATAGATCAATTAAAGGTTTTAGGTGAGTCTATAGGAGTAGAAGTGTATTCCGAGCCGGAAAACAAAGACGCTGTTAAAATAGCAAAAAATGCCATTAAATACGCACGTGAAAATTCTTTTGCTGTTGTAATAATAGATACTGCAGGTAGATTGGCAATAGACGAAATAATGATGAATGAAATTGCTTCTATTAAAAAGGAAGTAAACCCCACTGAAACATTATTCGTAGTAGACTCTATGACAGGTCAGGATGCTGTTAATACTGCAAAGGCATTTAATGAAAAAATTGATTACGATGGCGTAGTCCTAACAAAATTAGATGGTGATACTCGTGGTGGTGCAGCTTTAACAATAAAAGCAGTTGTAGATAAACCAATTAAGTTTGTTGGAGTAGGAGAAAAAATAGATGCATTAGACGTGTTCTATCCCAAACGTATGGCAGATAGAATCTTGGGTATGGGTGATATTGTTTCGTTAGTGGAAAAAGCTCAAGAACAATACGATGAAGAGGAAGCCCGAAAATTGCAAAAGAAAATTGCCAGGAATACTTTTGACTTTAATGACTTTTTAGATCAAATAAAGCAAATTAAAAAAATGGGCAATATTAAGGATTTAATGGGCATGATACCTGGAATGAGTAAAATGGTAAGAGACTTGGATGTAGATGATGATGCATTTAAAGAAGTAGAAGCTATTATTTATTCGATGACACCTGAAGAAAGAGAAAATCCTGTAATAATAAATGGAAGTCGCAGAAAAAGAATAGCAGATGGTAGTGGAACTACTGTTCAATCTGTAAATCAATTACTAAAACAGTTTTCCGAAACAAAAAAAATGATGCAGATGATAACCAATAACAAAGGAAAAGTTAGTATGATGAAAGCTATGAGAAATATGCGTCAGTTTTAACTTAAATCCTACAAATTAAATTAATTATTATACAAAAGTCATATTAAACACTTTAAATTAGAATATATGAAATTAATAGATGGTAAAGTAGTTGCTGATTCAATAAAACATGATTTAAAACAAGAAGTATCCAACTTAATTGAAAAAGGCTTGCGCACACCACATTTAGTAGTTATTAATGTTGGCGATGATCCTGCAAGCTTATCTTATGTTAAAAGTAAAGATAAAGCATCTAAATCCGTAGGTTTTACATCAACATTGTATCAATTAGAAAACAATACTTCTCAAGAACAACTCTTGGAAATTATTGACTATCTAAATAAAGATGACGAAGTAGACGGATTAATTGTACAACTTCCATTGCCAAAACATATTAATGAAGATGTTATAGTTAATGCAATAGATCCATGTAAAGATGTTGATGGATTCCATCCTGAGAACATTGGGAAAATGGTTCTTGGTCTAGATACATTTGTACCTGCAACACCTTTAGGAATAACAAAATTGATAAAATATTACAATATTGAAACTTCCGGAAAGCATTGTGTTGTTTTAGGTAGAAGTCATATTGTGGGAACTCCTATGGCCATTTTATTGTCTCGTAATACAGAATTTGCTAATTGTACAGTTACTTTATGTCATAGTAAAACTAAAAACATTAAAGAAATTTGTTTACAAGCGGATATCATTGTGGCCGCGGTAGGTAAGCCTCATTATTTAACTGAAGATATGGTTAAAGAAGGTGCAGTTGTAATTGATGTTGGTATTTCTAGTGTGAAATCTGATAAAACAAAGTCCGGTTATGCGATTACAGGAGATGTTGATTTCGAAAATGTTGCAAAAAAATGTTCATATATTACACCTGTTCCAGGCGGGGTAGGACCTGTGACAATTGCAGGTTTACTATATAATACTTTGAAAGCTTATCGTTGTAGGACTAAATAATAAACCATGCGTTTAAGAAAATGCATAATTTTTATTTTTATCACTCTAAATAGTTTTTTTGTCTTTAGCCAGAATTATGATTATTCTCCAAATAAAAAGGCAAAAAAACTTTACTCTCAAGCTCAAAAAAAATATACTACCTTTAATTTAAAAGATGCTCTAGGCAATTTAGAGCAAGCTGTCCAAATAGATCCTCAATATAGAGATGCTTATATTTTTTTAGCTGATCTGCAGATAGAACTTGCTGATTATTGTAATGCTGCATTAAATCTGTCTAAAGCCTTAAATTTATATAATAATCCTAAAGAAAAACTTCTAATGAGAGTAGGGTTATTATATAATGCTTGTGGAAATTATTTAGAATCCTCTGATTATATAAACCAATATTTACAAAATAATCTATCTGTAGGATCAGAAAAATTATTTTTAGATTCTATTTTAGAAGTAAATAAAAATGCATTGAGGCTACAAAATCGAACGTATATAATTTCATTAGTTAATTTAGGTGATTTGGTCAATTCTATTCAGAATGAGTATGTTACAACAATTTCTTCAGATGAAACAGAAATTTATTTTACCCGTAGGTTTGTTGATACTGTTAGCATTGGAGGAATATTATATCCAAAAACAATCAAGGAAATTCCATATATAGCATTTAAAGATCCTGATACAAATTTATGGAATAAGGTTATGCCTATAGCAGACACCTTTCCTAATTTAGCAGGTATTAGTTCTGTGTCTGTATCCCCAGATGGTAATTTTATGTTTTATTCCGGATGTAATTTCCAAAACAGCTTAGGAAGTTGCGATATCTATTATTCAATAAGAACAGAAGAAGGGTGGTCCGATCCCATAAACTTAGGAAAAAATGTAAATACTCAATACTGGGAATCTCAACCTTATATGTCTTCTGATGGGGTAACTTTATTCTTTGTTAGTAATAGACCTGATGGATACGGTGGCTCGGATATTTGGTATACTAAATTGTTAAAAGATGGTACCTTTTCTAAAGCTAAAAATTTAGGAAATAGGATAAATACACCTAAAGATGAGTTTTCTCCATTTATTCACTTTAATGCCAACACGTTATATTTTGCATCTGATGGGTACAACGGAGTTGGTGGATTCGACATTTATAAAGTAAACCTATTAGATAAAAACAGTAAACCACAAAATTTAGGCGTGCCAATAAATAATGAATCTGACCAACAATGCTTTGTAGTTAATCCAAATGGTAATTTAGGCTATATATCCTCCAAATCACCAAATGGAGAAGATTTAGATATATACTCTTTTGAACTCCCTGAAGAAGTAATGCCGGAACCTGTAGACTGCTACGAAGGTATAGTATTAGATGCTAAAACAAATCTGCCAATCGAGAATGCATCAGTCCAACTGTTCGGTTTAACCAAGACATCAACTTCTACGACTTTAAGTGATACTTCAAATTATGCAGTAAAGTATTCTATTAACACCCCTGTAGACGGCAAGTTTTATATGTGTTTTGAAAAAGGTTTAGACATAGGTATATCTGTACTCAAAAAGAATTATTTTTTATACTCAAATATTATAAATTCTAATGAAATTAAAAGAACGCAAGTAATTTATTTAACTCCTATTGAAGATGGAGGCTCTTTTGTAGCCAAAAATATTAACTTTGAAATAGATAGCTACGTTCTCAGTAATGCTTCATATTTAGAAATTGATAGAATCTATGATATGTTAATAAACAATCCTGAAGTATCGTTAGAAATTAGAGGACATACGGATAATACAGGGACTGAAAAATATAACATAACTCTCTCCCAAAACCGAGCCAACACGGTGATGGAATCCCTTATCAATAAAGGAATAAACCCAAACAGATTAACTGCAAAAGGATATGGTGCAAGCAAACCTATTGCAACAAATGAAACAGAAGATGGAAGAAGAGAGAATCGTCGCACGGAATTCTTCATTAAAACCCATTAAAATCTCTTAATAACAGAACAGTTTGTAGGATTCCTAAAGGGATGCAATCGATTTCAGATTTGCAAATAACTTCTACAATAACCAAACATTTTCATGTTTTTTTCAAGTAAAAAACAAAAAACTGGTTCAAATAATTGTATTTTTCATTTTAGATGAAAGAAATCAGTTACATTCTTCTACAATAAATCATTTTCAATGAAAATTAAAATATGTTTTTTGGGATTTTTTTAGTCATTGGACATACGAATGGCTGTTCGTCTCTAAACCGAATTTTTGATGTGAGTAGTGTAAGTGCTTAATGACTATTGTATCGTTATTATTACCGCAATATTACTATAATTAATAATAATTTTACCAATAGTTTTGATAATTATATTATTTGTAATTAGTTGATTGTAAGCCTACTCTGTACTTATTAAATATGGTTGTGTCAACATATTTTTTCAATCAAACTAATCAATTTGATAAGCATTATGGTCTATATCCTTACGCTCATGTAAATAAATAAAGTTCTTAATGTCACCGAATAAACCATAAAAATCAAAATAGCGCTTATTTAAATTCTTAATATAATTTGGATTTAAAAAATCGTTATAAGAGCACCATTCATAATCCTTATAGCTTATTCGGGGGTTGTGGTGGGTGACATTAGTGTTTACATAGATTATACAATTACGTAAGTACACTGGAGATGAAATCCTCTTACGCTTAAAATTTTTTCTAAACAAACTGCCAGATCTATCATATTTTTTATTAAAGTAACTTGCATATTGGGAAAAGAATATTCTAAGTTTTTCACTTATGATACGCGAGGCGATATATGCTTGAGACTTGCCTTCATCAATGAACTTCTGAGCAAACTTAGCTATATCTTCATCCACTTCTGTTAGTTTAAGAATTTTACCCGTGCTTTTAAGCTTTATAACAATATGAAAGTGATTAAATAATAAGGCGTGGCAATAGACGTAAGCCACAGGCTCCAAATAATGTTTGATTTCATTTATAAACTTCTCACGATCTCGTCGGTCATGAAAAATAATTTCACCGTTGTTCCCTTGATTGTAGATATGGAAATCTTCTAAGGGAAACATAAGTTCTACCTTACTATTACCTTGATCCTTATGGATGCGTTTACGAGGCTTTTTGCGTGGTTTCATGCCTTCGTTAACAAGATTTTTTAATTTTTGTAATTTCAAAAATTTCAACTGCATAATGATAAATTTTAAATGTTAATACTTAAGAGCAAATTGCTCCTCTCTTTATCATTAATCCTTAAAAGATTAAAATGTCAGCATTTTTAACATTTAAATTTTAAATTATTTTTCCTACGGAATATTTTAATGGCAGCTGAATAATCAATTAAAAATTGATTGAAATTTTAAGTAAGAGAATAAGAGATAAATTTAATTTAAAATTAAAATAAACTAGAATTGAACATGTTATGCACAGTTAAATTTTCATGCAAATTAGAATAATTCTAAATAAGGTGCCGATAGAATCCCATTATCTAATTAGAATTGTTCTAAATAACAAGTCGATAGAATCCCTTTTAAAGAATCCCCTTAAAATCTCTCTTAAAAAAGATTTTGATAGTATCTTACAATTAACCGTTAAATGGAATTCTATTAATAATAGATCTTCCTAAGGTAATTTGATCTGTATATTCTAAATCATCGCCAAATGCAACCCCTCTTGCAATTGTTGTGATTTTTACATTTAATTCTGATAGTTTTTTGTATAAATATAATGATGTTGTATCACCTTCTATAGTTGTGGGTAGAGCAAGTATAACTTCTTCTATATTATTTTTTTCTATTCTGTTTAATAAGGAGTTAATGTTTAAATCACTTATTCCTACACCATTAATAGGTGAAATGACTCCACCTAAGATATGATATAAACCATTATGTTGGTTAGTATTTTCCAATGCAATAAAGTCCCTTATGTTTTCAATTACTAAAACAACAGAATGATCTCTTTTATCGTTATTGCATATATTACAGATATCTGTATCGGAAATATTATGACAGATTTTGCAATACTTAATGTTTTCCCTTAAATTATTTAGTGCATCGGTTAACTTATAAGTGTAAGATTTATCTTGTTGCAAAATATACAATGCTAATCTTAAAGCTGATCTTTCTCCAATAGAAGGAAGTTTAGATAGCTCTTCGACAGCCTGTTTTAGGAGTTTCGATGATATATAATTTTTCATAATAGTAAATTCAAATAATATTAAAAAAATTAGTTATAGTAAAATTAGTATACTAAAGCTAATTAGTAGTTGCAAAGTTAAATAAAAATAATCATTTATATTGATAATTTTCAAGTGTTGATAAATTTTTGTATGCCCTGTGATATTGCATCCTTAACTCTTATAGGGATGCAATCCCAGCTTTTTTTTGCTTGAAATTACAGTTTAACTGCTTGAAATTAAGCTATTTGTAAGTTGGATACCATCCCGTTTTCATCCCATTTTTGCATCCCCCTTTTGTGTTATTTTTTTATATTTGTCATATTTTTAATTTTATAAAATAAAAGAAATCTTTTAACGTTTTATTGTTTAATTTAATATTGTGTATGTATTTCAACATGATAATTATCTTTGCAAATAAAATTAAAACGTTATAAATTACATTATGAAAACAAAATCATTCTTTACTTGTATAAGTATTTATTTACTATTTATCCTTTTTTGTAGTAATCATTTGCAATCACAAGATGTAGTTAGCTATGTCGATAATGATTTAATAACGGATACTTTATTTTTTGAAAACGGCATGATTAAAAATATTAGAATTTACAATAATGATATGTCCTTAATGTATGTTAAGTTGTTTGACAAAAATAGAAGGACAATATTAGCAGAAGGAAAATACTTAAACCAACAAAAAGATAGTGTTTGGAATATTTATAGTGTAGGCGATTTTATATTAAATAGAATTGAATATAAAAACGATAAAAAAAATGGTTTGGAATATACTTTTTATCCAAATGGAGAAGTTGCTGAGATTAAGGAGTGGAAAGATGATGTTCAACATGGCGTTTGGAAGCAATATTTTATGGGTGGTGTTTTAAAAACTGATGCAACTTATTTTAACGGGTCGTTGGAGGGTAAAATTACTTATTATCATCATAATTCAAAACCACTCTTAGGAGGTGTTTACCAAAATGGACTTAGAGAGGGAAAATGGATCTATTTTGATGAAGAAGGGAATATTGTAAAAGAAGAAAATTATAAAGATGGTTTTTTAATCGAAGACATCCAATAATTATACTTAATAATAATTATTAAACACTAACCACAAACCACAAATTACAAAAAACATAACAAAATAACACAATATCACAATATCACAATATCACAATAACATATTAACACAAAAACATATTAACACAAAAACATATTAACACAATAACATATTAACATATTAACACAATAACATAACAACAAAACATGGAAGATAACATTACTAAAATTTATTTAGCACCAATGCGTGGGTTAACTGTTAAAGCATTTAGAAGTTCACTATTTAAGTATTATTTTGGAATAGATGCATGTGTTCTCCCATTTGTTTCGGTTACTGAAAGTAGTAAAGACAATTTTGAGAATTTCTCAAAGATATTCACTCAAGATGAGTTAACTCATAATGCTAAATATACTGTTATTCCGCAAATTATCGGTAAAGATCCTGAGGGTATTGTTAGAATAACAAAAATGTTTGTTGAGAATGGATTTGTCAAAGTGAATTTAAATTTAGGTTGTCCTATGCCTCAAGTAATAAAAAGAGATAGGGGAAGTGGGTTAATTCCTCATATTGATGTTATTGATAAGATTTTAGATGGTGTTTGTGATATAGACGGAGTGGAGTTTTCAGTTAAAATTAGATTAGGTAAAACTAATTATGATGAAGTTTATCCATTAATCGATGTGTTAAATAGATATCCGTTAGATTTTGTTGCTTTACATCCCAGACTTGCAACTGATAGATATGAAGGTAAAATAAACTTAGAAGTTGCTGATAAGGTAATTGAAAAATGTAATCATCAAATTATTTACAATGGAGATATTGTAGATATTGAATCCTTTAAGAAAATAAATAATAGATATCCTAATGTAAAATCTTATATGATAGGAAGGGGACTTCTTTCTAATCCGGGTTTAGCTGAGGATATAAAAGGGGTAGGTACGTGTAGTTGTAATATTAACAGTTTAGTGTTTTCAGATTTGCCTGGATGGTTTTTTAGGTTTAATTCATTTTATAATGATTTAATAAAAAAAGTAGATTCTGTTGATATGATGAAGGCTTATTGGAAGTTTTTTATTAATTTATTTGACAATGATAATGAGTTGTACAATAAAATGATACATGCAAATTCATTAAATGAAATGACCTTGGATTATTTAATAAAATAATATAAAATAAAATCGAATCAAATCAAATCAAATTAAATCAAATCAAATCAAATCAAATCAAATAGTATCTTATCTTATCTTATCATAATATTAATAATATTATTTTATGTGTGCATAAAATATGCACTTATAACTTTATTTACCAAGAGTATAATTCTTTTAATAATTATAAGTTAGTGAGATTAAAAACACTGAATGTATTCGAATAATAGATGGCTAGGAGCCTGGTATTAAGCGTTTAAATATTAGATATTTATGTTCAATTGCATTAAAACTTTTATAAAAGCGAGCAACTCCTTTGTTTTCGGAGCCTTCAAAATCTAAAAATTCAAAGTTTCCGTTATTTCCCTTAAGAAAATAGTCTACGATAGAATGCATTGCACCTGTTTGCATTCCAATTTCAGTGTTTCCTGAATACAAGAATGTATAGTAATTATTACATTTAACAAAAAACGCCCCTGCAGTTAATACATCATTATGATATGCAGCAATAGATTCAAGCAAATTCCTATTTTGACATTCAAATATTATTTTTTTAAGAAGTTTTGTTTGATTATCAGAAAATTGATGTTCTTCAATAGTATTTTTGTTAAGTTCAATAATTTTTTCAATGTCGGTTTTAGATGTTGCTATTTTTATTTTATTTGAGTCGTTTTTATGAAATTTTTTAATATTTCGTTTAGTGTTTTTAGAATAAGCATCATATAATTCCTTGTAAGTTTTTTTGGTATCTAAGATTAAATTAGACTTTAATTTTTTATGTTTTATAGTTTTATTTAGTTTAGAACTTTGTGAGCTTATATGCAAAGTATCAATTTCGTTAAGATTAATAAAATAAAATGGATATTTTCGTTTTATGTACTTTAAACATGTGTGCAAGAAAATAGCATTATGATTTTCGCCAATACTTCCTAATTGTTGAATCAGAAAAGGTTGTATTAAATAATTTACTCCCAATTTGTTTTTTAACGGTAAAATAAAAGCATTGGAATAATTATCATCAGTTGTTAATATTTCCCATTTAGGACAAACTATATCTAAATACCAAGAGTACAAACACGTTCTTTTGAAGTAAGATTTTTCTAAATTTCTATCCCACTTTTCTTTGTCTATTAAATCATTTTTTAAGTGAATTAATTTTTTTGACATTTTAACTTATTATTTATTTTATAATAATTAATAGTTATAAAAACTTTATTATAATCCTATTTTAATAATATCTTCCAATAAATTGGATTTCCCTTTCCAAATACCTTCATCAGATAGCGAACTATTATGAAGTAATGGAATAAATAAACCGTTATGTTTTCTGATAACTTCAACAATTCTTTTAATTTCTTCGATTGCTTCAGGATAGCTTAGATGCATATATTGAAACAAAGTTCCATCCATAACAGAAATAGGGTATAGTACTAAGTTAGTTTGGGCATTTGCCTCTAAATCAAAAAACTTAAAAGGTATACAAACACCGGCTCTAAAACCTGTAATAGAAGCATATCCCATAGAAAAATCATTTCTTATATCGTTATCATATAAGTTTTGATAAGTTAAAGGTAAATTAAAACGTAAAAAGTGTTGTCTGCTAAAAATCACGTTGGAGTGAATTATTTCTTGTAATAACAATTTTTCACTTTCCATTAAATTAATATTTTCAACTGAATTGTAGGAGAAATGTATCCCAATTTCGGCATAATCATAAATTTTCCGAATTAACTGTTGAAAAAAATTGTTATTAGGATCGTTACTTTTATCAAACTTTCCTTCATTAGCTAATAAAAAGAAAAAAATCATATTAATATTATATTCTTTTTTTAACTCTAAAATATTATCGAAAGTATCGTAAGGATCTTTTTTTAACTTAAAAATACACAAGATTTTTTCGTGAGCTTGTTTAAAATCCTGCTTAAAAAGAGATTTAAAAATCCCTCCAGTTGTACGTAAAAAACCTTTATAAATATGTTTATATGCTAAGTCTACATCTATTGTAGGTAAAAATTGATATTTTCTTTCTTCAAATTCTATATCCGGATACATTTTTAGTAATTTATCTTTTAATAAATTTGCCCAAATATGTACTATAGGAACATCTAATACTCCTAATTTATATGCTATAGAATTAGAATAATCATATCTGCCGTGGATATCTTTTGTATGAATTAAATACTCTTCGTATCTGGAAATCATATAAAAGACTGCAGAAAAAACATCAAAGTTTAAAAATGAATCTTCTCTATTATAAGAAAAAATTACGGGAATATCATTTATTTTATCTTCTTCAAAATGAACTTCATCAATATCATTGCTTATCATTATATCATGTCGATAAATAAATGGCATTTCAGAAAAAGAAGTTTGAGAGTAAATTATTTTATACCCTTCAGATTGTAGAAAATCTTCTTTATTATCCATTAATTGGTGGGGGATAAGTAATATCTCTGTAAAAATAAAATCAAAAGTATATTTTATCCTATTTGTAATTTGATCTGTATAGAAAATTAGCATACTTGGTGTTTATATGATATTTTTTATGCAAATGTAATATTTTTGTTTGTAAAAAATAACTATCTTTGAAGTCAAATTAATTTAAAATGGAAAATTATATTGTTTCTGCTAGAAAATATAGACCGGATACTTTTGATTCAGTTGTTGGACAGGAGGCTATTACTACAACATTAAAAAACGCTATTAAAACAGGGCAATTAGCTCAAGCTTTTTTATTTTGTGGTCCGCGGGGTGTTGGAAAAACTACTTGTGCCAGAATCTTATCTAAAACAATTAATTGCTTAGATCTTACAGAAAACATGGAAGCATGTAATAAATGTGCGTCTTGTGAGTCGTTTAACAAAAATGCATCGTTTAATATTTTTGAATTAGATGCCGCATCTAATAATTCTGTTCAAGATATCCGAAATTTAGTAGAGCAAGTAAGAATTCCTCCTCAAGTAGGTAAATATAAAATCTATATTATAGATGAAGTTCATATGTTGTCACAAGCTGCTTTTAATGCTTTTTTAAAAACATTAGAAGAACCGCCTGCATATGCAAAATTTATCTTAGCAACTACTGAAAAAAATAAAATTATTCCAACCATATTATCTCGATGTCAAATTTTTGAATTCAAAAGAATAACAGTAAATGATATTATTAAACATTTAATGTTTGTAAGTGAGAAAGAGGGAATAACTGCAGAAGAAGAAGCTTTAAGAGTAATTGCTTTAAAATCTGACGGTGGAATGAGAGATGCATTAAGTTTGTTCGATCAAATGGTTGCATTTTGTGGTTCACATTTAACTTATAAAGATGTAATTAAAAGTTTAAATGTCTTAGATTTAGATTATTTTTTCAAGATTACTGATTACTTAATTAATGTAGATATTAAAAATGTTTTATTAACAATAAACGAAATTTTCGAAAATGGATTTGATGGTCAATCCTTTATTATAGGATTTAATGAACATCTTAGAAATTTATTAATTAGTAAAGACCCACAGACTTTAAAATTATTACAAGAAAGTAAGTCTAACATAGGTAGGTATGTGGAGCAATCAGAAAAATGTAGTACGGATTTTCTTATGTATGCACTTAATATGATGAATAAGTGTGATATAGATTACCGACAAAGTAATAATAAACATTTGTTGATAGAAGTTTGTTTAATTAATATCTGCTATTTTTTATCAGAGAACGAAAAAAAAAACAATATTCTTAAATTAGATTATGAAATAGACGTTCCAAAAAACTCAAGTTTTAGGAATAATACATCTTCGCAACAATCGGATAATACTTTATTATCAGAAAAAAAACAATCAAATTCGACAACTTTATCAAATAATAATCTTTCTTCTGAATTATCAGATCAGAACAAGCAAAAACAAGAAACTTCAGATAAAATAGGTGAAATTAAAAAAGAAAAATTCACTCCAAATTCACCAAGCGAAGTATCAAAAACACAAACTTTACCCAAAACAGTAAATAGTTTTAATAAAAAAACAAAATCGTTTAAAGTTTCTAACATTACTGTAAAAGATGATCCCAATGAAAAGAGGGAAATTTTAAAATCAAAATATTCCGTTGAAGATGTTAAAAAAGAAATATCAAATTTTGCGGATTCTATAGATGAAGACAAAATCTTGATTAAAAGTATATTAAAAGACAGTATAGATATTGTTTTAAATGAAGACAACATAATCGAAATTTGTTGTTTAAATGTACTAAACCAACAAGAAATTTTATCTTTTGTATTAGAATTAACAGCTTTTTTAAAGAAAAATTTAAAAAATGATTTAATTTCTATTAAAACATCTGTAAAAGATGATGTTGTTGTTGAGCAAAAACCCTATACTAACAGAGATAAGTTTAAGGAAATGGTTGAAAAAAATAAAGATGTTTTATATTTACAAGAAAAACTTAAAATGAAAGTATCGTATTAATATTTTTCAATTAATCTAAGTTAAATGTTTTCTTAACCATATAATTACTTAAATTGTTTTATCTTTGTTGTTTATTTAAATAAAAAGATTATGCTAAGAGTGAAAGAAGGAATTCCTCAACCAGAATCTGTTAATCCTAATGCTTTAAAGAATATAAAGAAGATAAAACGTAAAGATTATACTGTTGATGAGTACGTAGAGGGAATTATTTCAGGCAATAGAGTGGTGTTAAGCAAAGCTATTACCTTAGTGGAAAGTTTATTGCCTAAGCATAATAAGATTGCACAAGACATAATAGAAAAGTGTATGCCTTATTCCGGTAATAGTTTTAGAATAGGCGTCACCGGAGTGCCAGGTGCCGGTAAAAGTACTTTTATAGAAAGTTTTGGTTATTACTTAACGAGTCTGGGACATAAAGTTGCTGTTTTAGCTATAGATCCTAGTAGTACAAGAACTAAAGGAAGTATTTTAGGAGATAAAACTAGAATGGAACGATTATCGGTTCAAAAAGATGCGTTTATTCGTCCTTCTCCATCTGCAGGAACTTTAGGAGGGGTTGCCAAAAAAACTCACGAAATTATTTTTTTATGTGAAGCTGCAGGTTTCGATATTGTTTTAGTAGAAACTGTAGGTGTAGGTCAATCAGAAATAGCCGCACACTCTATGGTTGATTTCTTTTTGTTAGTTTTAATTGCTGGTGCGGGAGATGAGCTCCAAGGAATTAAACGTGGAATTATGGAAATGGCTGATTCTATTATTATTAATAAGGCAGATGGAGATAATGTAAATAAAGCAAAATTAGCAGCGCAATCTTATACTAATGCATTACATTTATTTCCTCCAACTGATTCAACTTGGGTGCCAAAAGTATTGACTTGCTCTGCAATGTACGATAATGGAATTAAGGAAATATGGAACATGTTACAAGAATATGAAGCCTTAACTAAGAAAAATGGTTATTTTGAGCAAAAAAGAGCATTACAAGCTTTAACAGTTATGTTTAGCACTATTGAAGGCAATTTAAAGAATAGTTTTTATAATAACGAACATGTTAATAATGCTTTAGCTGATATTAAAAAAAGTGTATTATCCGGTAAAATGACCTCTTATGCTGCTGCAGCTAAATTAATTAGTATTGCAGATAAGACAAATAATAAATAACATAAACTTTGTAATTTTTTTTATTTTCAAAATAACTGCCAATATGGCTTGAGTTAAGGGATGGCAAATTATTTGTAAGAAGAAGATTATTCATTAACAGTTAATTTTATGAAAAACGAAGATTTAAAAGATAAAAATATTGATAAGCCTATTGTGGAAGCAGAAAGCAACACAAAAGAATCAGACAAAAAAACAAAGCAAAAAGAGAATAAAGAAAAAGAAAAGGAAAGTAGTAAAAGTAAAAAAAGCTCGACAAAGTCTAAAGCTGAGAAAATGGCAGATGAAAACCATGAGCTTCGCTTAAAATTGGCAGAAATTCAAGATAAGCATTTACGCTTATTCTCTGAGTTTGATAATTATAGGAAAAGAACTGCAAAAGAAAGAATTGAACTGATAAGTAGTGCAAATGAGAAATTAATTGAAAAACTTTTACCTATCTTAGATGATATAGATAGATCAATTATTGCTTTTGAGACTACTGATGATTTAGAGGCAGTAAAAATAGGTAGTATTTTAATTTTTGATAAGTTAAATAAAGTGTTACAATCTTGCGGCTTATCAGAAATAATTTCTACAGGTGAAGAGTTTGATGCCGAAGTGTTTGAAGCAGTTGCAAACTTTCCGATAGAAGATAAAGATATGAAAAATAAAGTGATTGATACTACTGTTAAAGGATATAAATTAAACGAAAAAATTATCAGACATCCTAAAGTTGTTGTTGGATGTTAATAGTAATTAAGATTTGTAAAAGGAGTTTGGTAAATGAGCAGTAAAAGAGATTATTACGAAGTCTTAGGCGTATCTAAAGGTGCTTCGGAACAAGAGATAAAGTCGGCATATAGGAAAAAAGCTATTCAATATCACCCTGATAAAAACCCTGGAGATAAAGAAGCAGAAGAAAAGTTCAAAGAAGCAGCAGAAGCTTACGAAGTTTTAAGTGATCCTAACAAACGTAGCGGATACGATCAATTTGGTCATGAAGGGTTAAGAGGAGGCGGATTTGGTGGAAGTAGTATGAATATGGAAGATATATTCAGTCGTTTTGGCGATATATTTAGCGGATTTGGAGGTTTTGGAGGCTTTAGCGATTTTGGCTTCGGAAGTAGTGGAGGAAGAACACAAAGAGTTCATAGAGGAAATGATATTAGAGTTAGATTAGCTTTAACCTTAGAAGAAATTTCTACAGGTGTAGAAAAGAAGATAAAGGTTAAAAAATACGTTAAATGTAACGAATGTAATGGAAGTGGTGCCGAAAAAGGTTCCGGATACGAAACATGTTCTACTTGTAATGGGTCAGGGCAAGTTTCAAAGATATCTAATACTATTTTTGGCCAAATGCAGACTGTAGGAACATGTCCGGCATGTGGCGGTGTGGGAAAAATTATTCGAAAAAAATGTAATAATTGTGGTGGTGACGGAATAGTAAAAAGTGATGATATAATAAGTGTTAAAATTCCAGCAGGAGTGCAAGAAGGAATGCAACTAAATATTAATGGAAAAGGCAATGCTGGTCCTATGAATGGGATAAATGGCGATTTACTGGTAATTATAGAAGAAAAACCTCATAATATTTTTACTAGGGATGGAGACAATATTTTATTAGATAAATTTATCTCTTTTTCGGATGCTGCTTTAGGAACATCTTTAGAAATACCTACATTATCCAATCCGGTTAGAATTAAAATACCTGCTGGTACTCAATCCGGTAAAGTATTTAGAATTAAAGGGAAGGGACTACCGAGGGTTAATTCATATTCTAAAGGAGACTTGTTGGTAAGCGTAAATATATGGGTTCCAAAAAGTTTATCTAAAAGTGAAACTAAAACATTAGAAGACTTAAATAAATCTTCTAACTTTCAACCTTCTCCTACTAAACGTGATAAAGGTTTTTTTGATAAAGTTAAGGATATATACGAAAATTAATATTTTACCGATAAATAATATTTATATTATTTATCGGTATTTATTAATTGTAAAAAATAGAACTAATTACAATTACTAAAATGAGTTTAATTAAAGTTGTTGATGTAAGAAAACAATTTCAAAACCATCTTGCTTTGGATGATGTTTCATTTGAAATTGAAAAAGGCCAAGTTTTTGGGTTATTAGGACCTAACGGTGCCGGAAAAACAACATTTATTAGAATTTTAAATCAAATAACTGCTCCTGATAGTGGTTATATTTTATTCAATGATCAAAAATTAACATCAGAACACATTAAAGACATAGGTTATTTGCCGGAAGAAAGAGGGTTATATAAAAAAATGAAGGTTGGAGAACAAGCTCTTTATTTAGCAAGGCTTAAAGGTATGTCAAAAAGTGGCACTATTGATGAATTAAAAAAATGGTTTGAACATTTTGAAATATTATCTTGGTGGAATAAAAAAATAGAAGAATTATCAAAAGGGATGGCTCAAAAAGTTCAATTTATTACTACAGTTATTCATAAACCTAATTTGTTAATTTTTGATGAACCTTTTAGCGGGTTCGATCCGGTAAATGTTCAAATATTAAAGAACGAAATCTTAAGATTAAGAGATGAAGGTGCTACTGTAATCTTTTCTACTCATAATATGTCTTCCGTAGAGGAATTATGTGACAGTATAGTTTTATTAAATAACTCAAAAGTTGTATTAACAGGTAAGGTAGATGATGTTAAAGAAAAATTTAAAGAAAATAAATTTTCGTTTAAAATAAATGTAAAAGATGATTCTATTAATACAGACTCACTAAGTAATGATCTTAAAATTGAAAATTTAAAAAGAGAAGATAATTTAATCTCAGGAATAGTTACCATAGATTCTACTAACCAAGTTTTAAATGACTTCAAAGGTCATTCTAATTATATGTTAAATAAATTGATGGAAATAGGTGATGTGATTTCATTTAATGAAATTCTTCCTTCGATGAATGATATTTTTATTAATACTGTAACAAAACTAAACAAAGATGAGTAAGATAAAATTAATTATAGGAAGAGAATACCTTACCAGAGTTAAGAAGAAATCATTTATAATAATGACAATATTAGCTCCTATCCTTTTGCTGTTAGTATATGCTATACCCTTTGTTGTTGCATATCAGTCAGCAAAAAAATCTGAAAATAAAGAATATAAGATAGGGTTAATAAATGAATCAGGTTTTTATGACGAAGTTTTTACATCTGATAATAAATATACATACTTAAACTTAGTTGGCAGTTTGGAGGAAAATAAAACATCGCTCGACTCACAAGGCTTGGATTATTTGCTTTATATCCCTAAAACTACTCAAGCATTACCTGAAAAAGCATTAATCTATAGTAATACTAAAGACAATAGTGTGTTTCAAAATTTTGTTCAGTCTAACATGAAAAAAGAGTTGGATAGAATAAAATTACAAGCCTCGGGTATTGATCCTGATGTGATTTCTTCTATTAAATCTAATGTTACAGTAGAAACATTTGTTATTAGTAGTGATGGAACAGAAAAAAAATCTAGCGCAGGTTTTACTACTGCTGTTGGAGCAATATCAGGTCTTCTTATTTATATGTTTATTTTCATGTATGGCTCTCAAGTTATGAGAGGCGTAATGGAAGAAAAATCCAATAGAATTGTAGAAATTATCATGTCATCAGTAAAACCATTTCAACTTATGATGGGGAAAATAGTGGGTATTGGCTTGGTAGGATTAACACAATTTGTATTGTGGATAGTTCTTTCTTTTGGTTTAATAAGTACATTTTCACTAATTTTTATTGGAAAAGATGCTACGGAAGGAGCTCTTAAAAAACAAATAGAATTGAGCTCTACATCTACAAGGTTAAATTCCTTAGATGATTATACTGCAAGTTTAGATTCAATAAATTTAGAAAGTGATGAAGTTGCTTCTGTGGAAGAAGATGCTGTAAGAGCCGAGTTCGAAAATGCATTAAGTTTAATACATACAATAAACTTTCCTGTATTAATACTATCTTTCTTATTTTACTTTATTTTTGGGTATTTATTATATGCTGCATTATTTGCTGCGATTGGCGGTGCAGTTGACAACGAGACAGATAACCAACAATTCATGTTGCCAATAACAATACCCCTTATTTTGCCACTACTATTGTTTGGAAATATTTTAAATGATCCTAATGGTCCGGTATCCACATGGTTATCTATAATTCCATTTACATCTCCGATATCTATGATGGCTAGGATTCCATTTGGAGTTCCTATTTGGCAAGCAATATTGTCTATGGGATTACTTGTGTTGTTTTTCATTTTAATAACATGGTTTGCCGGTAGAATATATAGGGTAGGTATATTAATGTATGGAAAAAAGGTGACTTGGAAAGAATTATGGAAATGGTTTAGATATAGTAATTAGAATTTTTTATATACATTAATAATATGTATATTTATAAGAAAATATTAAATATTAAAACAAATTAAGTATAGTATGAATTACATTATTAAAAACATCAAGCAATTATTAGGAATAGACACTAAGAATATTTCATTTAAAGCAGGTGCTGAAATGGAGCAAATGGAAATTATTAATAATGCCTTTTTAGTTATAGAAAAAGGAAAGATTTCCGATTTTGGAGAAATGAAATTATTTGATAGAAGTAAATATTCAGATAATTGCGAAGAAATTGATGCTACTAACAGATACGTATTACCTGCATGGTGCGATTCTCATACCCATATAGTTTATGCTAATTCCAGAGAAATAGAATATGTAGATAAAATAAAAGGTTTAAGTTATGAGGAGATTGCAAAACGAGGTGGCGGAATATTAAATTCTGTGGAAAAACTTCATAAAGCATCTGAAGATGAATTGTTTGAAAGTGCTATGGAAAGATTGGAGTTAATGAAATCTTTTGGTACAGGTGCAGCTGAAGTGAAAAGTGGGTATGGCTTAACTACGGAATCTGAACTTAAGATGTTAAGAGTTATTAAACGTTTAAAGGAAGAAAGCGATTTAACTATTAAATCTAATTTTTTAGGTGCCCATTCAATTCCGATGGAGTATAGAGGTAAACAAGAAGAGTACGTAGATTTAATAATTGATGAAATGTTACCTGCAGTTGCAGAAGAAAATTTAGCTGATTTTGTTGATGTTTTTTGTGATAAAGGTTTCTTTACAGTAGAAGATACTGATAGAATATTATCTGCAGCTTCAAAATATGGTATAAGGGCAAAAATTCATGCTAATGAATTAGATTATTCGGGTGGTATTCAAGTAGGAGTTAAACATAATGCATTATCTGTAGATCATATAGAATATACCGGTGATGAGGAAATAGAAGTATTAAAAGGTTCCAAGACGATGCCAACCATATTACCGGGTGCAGCATTCTTTTTAAATATGGTTTATGCACCTGCCAGAAAGATGATACAAGCCGGTTTACCTATTGCAATGGCTTCTGATTTTAACCCTGGTTCTTCTCCATCGGGAAATATGCAATTAATTATCTCTATGGCAAGTGTAAATTACAAATTAACTCCTATAGAAGCATTGAATGCTATTACTATAAATTCTGCATATGCTATGGGAGTTGAAAAGGAATTAGGTACAATTACAAAAGGTAAAATAGGAAATGTATTAATTACTAAACCAATTCCTTCTGTAGAGTATATTCCATATGCATATGGTGAAAATAAAATAGAAAGAGTAATATTAAATAAATAATTAATAAAACAATAAGAAAAATAAAAATATTATATAAAAATGAGAAAAATAATCGAATGTGTTCCTAATTTCAGTGAAGGGAACGATATGACTATTATCGGTAAAATAACTGATGAAATAAAATCTGTAGAAGGTGTTAAACTTTTAGATGTTGATCCTGGAAAAGCAACTAATAGAACTGTTGTTACTTTTGTTGGAGAACCTGAATCTGTTATAGAAGCAGCTTATAGGGCTATAAAAAAAGCCGGTGAATTAATAGATATGAGTAAACATCATGGCGAGCACCCAAGATTTGGTGCAACAGATGTATGTCCTTTAGTTCCTATATCTAATATTACATTAGAAGAAACAGCAGAATATGCTCATAAATTAGCAAAGAGGGTGGGTGAAGAATTAGAGATACCTGTTTATTGTTATGAGGCAGCTGCTTTTGAACCTAAAAGAAAAAACTTAGCAAATTGTAGAGCCGGTGAATATGAGGGGTTAAGAGAAAAATTAGTAAATCCCGAATGGAAACCGGATTTTGGACCTGCAGAATTTAATTCTAAAGTTGCAAAAATAGGTGTAACTGCTGTAGGTGCACGTAACTTTTTAGTAGCATATAACATCAACTTAAACACTACTTCGGTACGTAGAGCTAATGCGATTGCTTTTGATGTTCGTGAAAAAGGTAGAGTTAAAAGAGAAGGAGATAAATTGACAGGTAAACCTATTTTAGATGAAAAAGGTAAGAAAGTTTATACTCCAGGAACATTGAAATCTGTAAAAGCAATCGGTTGGTATATTGAGGAATACGGAATTGCTCAAATTTCTATGAACTTAACGGATATTACTATTACTTCTGTCCATGAAGCTTTCGAAGAAGTTTGTAAAAAAGCTAATGATAGAGGTATTAGAGTTACCGGATCGGAATTAGTTGGTTTAGTTCCATTACAAGCAATTTTAGATGCTGGTAAATACTTCTTAAGAAAACAACAACGTTCTGTTGGAATTTCCGATGAAGAAATAATTAAAATTGCCGTTAAATCGCTTGGTTTAGATGATTTAGCCCCATTTGATCCTAAAAAGAAAATTATCGAATACGTTATGGAAGACGATGACGTGGAAAAGCTAATAGATATGAACTTAAAAGAGTTCGCAAACGAAACTGCAAGTGAATCTCCTGCTCCTGGTGGTGGATCTATTTCTGCTTATATGGGAGCATTAGGAGCTGCATTAGATAATATGGTTGCTAACTTATCCTCTCATAAACGTGGTTGGGATGACAGATGGGAAGAATTCTCCGATTGGGCTGAAAAAGCTAAATATTATATGGTTGAATTAATAAAAATGGTAGACGAGGATACTAATTCATTTAATAAAATTATTGAAGCATTTGGATTACCTAAAAAAACAGAGGAAGAAAAATTAATCCGTACACAAGCAATACAAGATGCTACAAAACATGCTATTGAAGTTCCATTCAAAATAATGAACTTATGTTATGAATCTATGGAAGTTTCTAAAGCTATGGCAGAATTAGGAAATCCAAATTCCGTAACAGATGCCGGTGTTGGAGCATTAGCTGCAAGAGCTGGCGTAAGAGGTGCTTTTTACAATGTTAAAATAAATGCTCAAAGTTACGATGATAAGGACTTTGTTAATGAAATTATCTCTAAAGGGAACGAAATTTGCAGAAAAGCTGAAGAGTTGGAGAATGAAATATTAAAAATTGTAGATTCTAAATTAGAAAATTTATAATATTTTAGGAAAAAAGTTAAAATTATCCTTCGTTTGATAAAAAAAATATTAAATATAAAGTTTTTATAAAAAAAATATTATATTTGCATAGTAATAGTATTTTTTTACAAAAACAAAGTAAGGAAAAATTAAGATTAGATATAGAGAAATAACTAACATTATTAAAAGGATATGAAAAAAATCAGTATTAAAAAAATTAATTTATTAGTAATTTTCACAATTTTAAGTTGTGGTCTGTTTGCACAAGTGGCTACAGAGGATGTTTCTTATGGTCCTGTGTATTTGAAAAATAAGGCTTCTCATAATTGGTTTTTACAATTAGGTGGTGGAGTTAATACTTATTTAGAGTCATTAAATCAATTTAATTCAGAATTATTAGGATGGCAAGCAGAATTAGGTTTCGGTAGATGGATATCTCCTGCATGGGGAGGTAGACTTGTACTTGAAGGTGGTCAATTTGCATTAAGCGAAGATAATGATAATACAGGAAAATGGTTAGGTGGACATTTTGATGTAATGTTTAACATTATTGATGCTATTAATTACAATCCCAAAAGAGTATATAGCTTAATTCCATATGCTGGAGTAGGTTATATGTATGGTATGGATGAATGGTTCAAACTTCCTAATCCAGATAATCCTGTATTTAAAGGTCAAAATCAAACATTGATGTTTAATGTGGGATTACATAATAATTTCCGTTTTGGAAGAACAGTTAATATGTATTTAGATGTAGCATATAAAATGTTTGATAGTGATTTCAATAATTATTATGATGGTGATTATGACTATGATGGTATGTTAACTGCCACATTAGGTTTTAAATTCGATATGGGAGGTAGAAAAGAATTTATTCCTGCAGAAATAAAAGATCAAAATGAAATCGATAGGTTAACTAATCAAATCAATAAGTTAACTGAAGAAAATGAGGAATTAAGATTACGTCCTGAATATTGTCCAGAATGTCCTGAAGTTCCGGAATGTCCAGAAGTTGAAACTACAACAACTAACAATATTTATGTTCCTGGTATAGTATTCTTTAGAATAGATTCCTATAACATTGATAGAAATCAACATGGAGATGTTTATAACATAGCTAAATATTTACAAGATAATCCGGAAACTAAAGTAACAGTAGTTGGATATGCCGATAGAAACACAGGTACATCATCTTACAACATGGAGTTATCTAAGAAACGTGCTAATGCTGTAGCAAACTTACTAACTAAAGAATATGGAATTGACGAAAACAGAATTACTGTAGAATGGAAAGGTTCAGATGAACAACCATATAGTGAAAATTCTTGGAACAGAGTAGTAATATTCTATATTGAGTAGTAAATAATCAAATAGACTATATTATTGAAAAGGGTACAAGTTTGTACCCTTTTTCAATTTAATAATTAATGTTTTACTCTATTATTTTTGAATAATTAAAAAAAATAAAAAATTTTTAAGAAAATGTTGTTTTATTAAAAAAATGTATTATCTTTGCATCGTCATTTTTGAAAAACAGAAATGATTATTCAAGTTCTTAAGTGAAAAAACGGTTCGGTAGTTCAGTTTGGTTAGAATACCTGCCTGTCACGCAGGGGGTCGCGAGTTCGAGCCTCGTCCGGACCGCAAAACTACTTCAAAAAATTTAAAAACGTGTTCATTAATTTGTTCACGTTTTTTTTATGTCTTTATTTAAACATATATTTCACCATTTATTGTTTATAATATGTTTAACAACTAAAAACAAAATTCATTCTTTTATAACATAATATTCATATCTTTGTATCATGTGTTAAGTAAGTAACTTGTTTTTTATGAGAATTTTTCATACTTCAGATTGGCATTTGGGACAGTCTTTTTTTGGGTACGATAGAACTAAAGAACATATATTATATTTACAGTGGTTAATAAGATTTGTTAAAGAACAAAAAGTAGATATCTTATTAGTGACAGGAGATGTTTTTGATTCGTCTAATCCATCAGCAGAGTCTCAAAGTATTTACTATTCTTTTTTACATAAAATTACTCAACAAAATAAAGATTTACAAATAATAATTATTGCTGGCAATCATGATTCAGCAGCTCGATTAGAGGCTCCAAACGCCTTATTGAGAGAAATGAATGTATTTGTTAGAGGATCTGTCAAAAAGGATGAAAATAATGACATTAAATTAGACGATTTAATAATACCTATTAAAATAAATGATAATATTGAAGCTGTTTGCTTAGCCGTTCCTTATATTCGTCTGGGAGATTATCCACCATCTAACAGTTATTCTGAAGGTGTTGAAAAGTTGTTCGATTTATTATACAATAAAGCATTAAGTTATAATAAGCCTATTATAGCAATGGGACATTTATATGCAAATCAAGCAAGTTTATCAGATGATGACAGAAGTGAAAGAATATTAATAGGTGGAGTTGATAGTGTTGGTTTTAATACATTTAATAAAGGAATTGCATACACAGCATTGGGCCATTTACATCGTCCTCAAAAGGTTTTCAATAGAGATAATATCAGGTATGCCGGAAGTCCCATTCATATGTCTTTTGCTGAAAAAACATATGATCATGGGGGGGTATTGGTTGAAATTCTAAACTCTAACAAAGTTAATATTAATCCAATAAAATATACTCCTACGGTAGATATGATATCTATAGTAGCTAAAACAGTTGATGAAGCTATTGAAAAAATAAAAGCTATTCCCAATTTTAGAGAAATAAATAAAGATTTCTTACCATTTTTAGAAGTCAAAATACATATTTCGGAGCCTGAACCGTTATTGGCTAAAAAAATCAAAGATGAATTAGAAAAAAAAGATGTTCGATTAACTAAAATTGAATCTATTTTACCAAAGAAAAAAAACGACATAAATAATAATAAAATTTTAACTTTAGATAGTTTTAATAGTATAAGTCCAATGAAAATAGCATTAGACGTTTATAATAAACAATATAATACTGTTATGCCTTCTGAAATGAAAAAGTTACTAGAATCAGTAATAAACGAAATTACTTTAGATAATATTTAGATTGTTATATTATTTACATTTTATAAAAATAGTAAAACAAAACTATAAAAAAATAATTAATGAAAATTTTAGCTATTAGAGGTAAAAATCTCGCTTCTTTAGAAAGAGAGTTTTCTATAGATTTTAAGAAACCGCCATTATCAGAATCGCGGATTTTTGTTATAACAGGGAAAACCGGTGCGGGAAAATCTACAATATTAGATGCATTATGTTTAGCCTTATACGATAAAACTCCAAGAACTTCCAATGTGTCAGAAAAGATTTCGATTAAAGATGTTAACGAACAAACAATATTTCAAGATGATAGCAGAACAACTTTACGAAAAGGCGCAGGAGAAGGGTTTGCTCAGGTAGATTTTCAAGGAATAGATAAAAAAGAATATAGATCTACTTGGAAAGTTCGTAGGGCTCATGGAAAGCCTGATGGTGCTTTACAAAGTACAGAAATGACCTTGGAAAATCTTACAGATGGAGTTTATGAAAAAGGAACTAAATCTGAAATTCAAAAGAAAATAGTATTATTAGTAGGGCTAACTTTTGAACAATTTACTAGGTCTGTTTTGTTATCTCAAGGTGATTTTGCAAGTTTTTTAAGAGCAAGACAACCAGAAAAAGCAGAGTTGTTGGAAAAAATAACGGGTACTCATATATATACTCAAATATCTCAATTAATTTACAGTAAACACAAAGAAATTAAAACTGAATTTGAATATAAATCTGAGAGTGCTAATGAAAATAAAAACAAGTTATTAAAAAAGGAAGAATTAGAACAATTATTAAGAGAACATCAATATCTAAATTTAGATATAGAAAACATTCAAAATTCTATTAACTTACTAAAGTTTAAGTTAGATTGGTATAATAACTATCAAATCTTTTATAAAAGATATTTAGAAGCAAATGAAAAGTTTGAAAAATCAAAACAAGCGAAAAAACAAATAAATCAAAGAGAAAAACACATCAAAGTTATAGAAGACGTAAGAGTTAATATAAAAGATCAATATCAAAGATTTGAGAAAAATAAAGGTTTAATAAACGATAAAGAACTCAACTTAGAAGAACAAAATGAAGATTTAAGAAAAAATGAAAATAAACTTTTATTAATTGAACAAACATTAGAAAAGTTAAAAAATGAAAAACAAAAACTTATAACATCATACGAAAAAATAAAAATAGATATTGATGAAGCAAAAAAACTAGACTATGATATAGAAAACAAATCTAAATTATTTCAAGAAGAAAATGCAGACTTTATTGAAATGCATGATAAGTTTTTATATGCTAATAACGAACTTCAACAAACCAATATAGAAATAGATAGGGTAAAAATATTAATATCTAATTTTGAAAATTGGTTCAATAAAAATAACAGATTTGAAATTCTTTTAGAAGATATTAATTTATTAAAGGAATATATTAACTCATTCAATAATATATCTGAAAACCTTTTTGAAATTAATGTTGATTACAAGAAATCTAAAGTTAAATTGGATGAAATAAAAAATCAATTAAATGAATCTGAAGAAAAACTAAAACATTTAGAAAAATACATTCCTTCAGAGGTTAAAGTTATCCAAGAAAAACTTTCGGATGGAGATCTTTGCCCGGTATGTGGAAATGTTTACCATAAAAAGAGCACTGAAATTTCTGATAACATTTTATTAAGACATGAAGAAATTAACAATGAGAAAAAAATGTTGTCAGAAAAAATATCTTTACTAAAAAATAATCAAAATGAATTAATTAGAAAAACGACTGTCCTAGAATCAAAATTAGATGATTTAACAAATTCCCAAAAAAACGTATTATCTAAATTAGAGGCTTATAAAGAGTTACCTTCTAATTGGATGGATCTTTTAAACAGGAAAAAATTAATAGATACATTATCTGATTTCAATAATACTTGGAAGAATAAAAAAGATTCATTATCAAAATTACAAAATCAATTAAATGATTTAAATCTAAAAGCCACCTTACTTGAAAATAAACTTAAAGATAAAGATGAAATTGAAAAAAAACGATTAAAAGTTGAATTCTTGAATAATGAATTAAAAGAATGTAAAACAAAAAGATTGTTGATATTGGAAGGTAAAAGTGTTATTGAAGTAGAAAATTCTTATCAAAACCAAAAAAATGAATGTGAAACAAATTTAAATAACAAAATTGACGAAAAATTAGATATTGCTAAAAATGTTGAAAGAATTAGAATGACGATAAAACAATCTGATAATGAATTAGATAAATTAAGAATAGAACAAAATGCTTTAATAGAACAAATATCTAATTGGTTAAATAAAAACTCTATTACAACCTATGAACTAAAAAAAATAGTTGAAGTTGATGATGAGTGGTTAGATAGTGAAAAAGCAGATATTGAGTTAATTAAAAATGAATTTACATTTAATGAAGCTACTTTAAAAGAACGATTAGATAATTTAAACAATCATATTAATAATAAGCCTGAAGGTTTTGTTCAAGAAGATATAGATAAAAATCGTCAAAAAAATGAAATTTTAAGTAATGATCTAAAAGAAAAAAGCAACAAAAGGTCAATCATAGAAGCCAGATTAATTAAAAACAATGAATTAAAAAAAGAATATGATGAGAAAATTAATGAATTAAAACTAATTGAATCAGACTTAGAAAATTGGAGTAAACTTAATGATTTATTAGGTTCTGCTTCCGGTAATACATTTAAGTTAATAGCTCAACAATATACATTAGATATATTACTGAATTATACTAATCACCATTTAAATAACTTAGCGAAAAGATATGTATTAGAAAGAGTAGATAACACTTTAGCTCTTAATATAATTGATAGAGATATGTTTAACGAAGTAAGAACCGTTTTTTCACTTTCAGGAGGTGAAACTTTTTTAATTTCTTTATCGCTTGCATTAGGATTATCTTCAATTTCATCTAATATGATGAAAGTAGAAACTTTGTTTATTGATGAAGGATTTGGATCGTTAGATAAAGACACATTAAATGTTGCAATCGATGCTTTAGAGATGCTCCAAAATCAAGGTAGAAGAATAGGGATTATTTCTCATGTGGGAGAAATATCTGAAAGGGTACAAGCTCGAATAAATGTTGTTAAAGAAAATAATGGTAAGAGTGTAATAGAAATTTGCTCAACTTAAATAATGTTTTCCATAATAATAAAATAACTATATATAGTAACAATTATATATAAGATAATTGTTAAGATTATAATAGAGAAATTAATAACATTTCCAAAATCCCTTTCAAGATTTTTCATTTCCAGCTTTAATTTATATCTAATGAATTTATCCTTAAAATAGCTATAACTTAAAACATTATAATCTTTTTTTAGTGTATTCATAATGGTTTGGTAATTTTATTAAATGCTATAATAATTATAACAATTACAACAAAGATATTAAAAAAAATTTAATAGGAAAAACAAACATTATGTTTTTAAACTATTTAACACATAATGCTGTTTTTTTAACTAAATTTAAAACTTGCATTAATGTTATTATTTAATTTGTTTTTTTGAACAATTTTTATGGATATATTGTATATATATCATTAATAACCATAGTTTTGTTAATAACATAATTGCAAATACTCTATTTATATGAAATATTATTATGATATTTGCGTTAAATTAAAAGAAATTAGATTATTATGAAAGTTTTAATAACAACTAAAATTTTTGAAAATAGTTTTGATTTATTAAAAAATGAAGGGTTGGAAATTATTGTTCCAGAAGAAGATTTTTCAAAAGCTGAATTAATAGACAAAATCTCTGATTGTGATTTTTTATTATCAACTTTTAAAATACCAATAGACAAAGAAATTATAGAAGCTGGAAAGAAATTACAAATGATTTCTAATTACGGTGTTGGTTTTAATAATGTAGATATTGAATATGCAAAATCTAAAGAAATTGTGGTGACCAATACACCTTATACAGTAACAGAACCAACTGCAGAACTTGCTTTTGGATTACTTCATGTTTTAGGACGTAAGATAAAAGAATTAGATAATGATATTAGAGTTCCTAATAAATTACAATGGGGTTTACTAGATAATTTAAGTTCATCTTTATTTAATAAAACCTTAGGTATAATAGGATTTGGGAGGATAGGGCAGGCTGTTGCTCGTAGGGCTGTTGCTTCAAATATGAAAGTAATATACTATTCAAGACATCAAGTTAATGAATATATTGAAAATTTATATTCTGTTCGTTATGTCCCTTTTGATCAGTTATTAGAAACTGCTGATTATATTTCACTTCATGTTCCTTTAACAGAAAAAACCAGACATATGATTGGTGCTAAAGAATTGAAAAAGATGAAATCTACAGCATATTTAGTTAATACTTCAAGAGGCCCTGTAATTAATGAGCAAGAACTAGCAGAAGCTCTTAGGGATAATGTCATTGCCGGTGCAGCATTGGATGTCTTTGAAAATGAACCAAAAATTAATGATTTATTATTAACTTTAGATAATGCGATTTTGCTTCCGCATGTTGGAACTGCAACATATGAAACCAGAGAAGAAACTGCAGTAGCTGCGTGTGAAAATATAATTAAGTTTATGAAGAATGATAAAACATTAACTAGAGTTAATTGATTTCTTATGTAATAAAGCATCGGACTTTCTTAAAAAAAAATTAAAAAAACAAACTCTAAAAGCTAATTAAATTATAAATTTGCAATGCTTATATGTTTTCATAAACTAAGGGATTAGAGTTTTTTACTATTAATCACGTAGTTTAATAAGACATAATATTTGTAATATGATAGAAATAAAAGGATATGTTTCTCAAGTTATAGGTCCGGTTGTAGATGTTAAGTTTGAGAAAGATGACGATAATTTTGTGATGCCAAAAATACACGATGCTTTGCAAGTTATTCGTGGGAATGATTTAAAACCTTTAACTATTGAAGTACAACAACACTTGGGAAATAATACAGTTAGAAATGTTGCTATGGACTCAACGGATGGTTTGTGTAGAGGTTTAGAAGTAGTATGTTTGGGAACCCCTATAACTGTTCCAATTGGAGATCAAATTAAAGGAAGGTTATTAAATGTAACGGGAGATACTATCGATGGTTTAAAAGAACTCTCAAGAGAAAAGGTTTATCCTATCCATAGAGATCCCCCCAAATTTGAAGATTTAACAACTGTAGACGAAATATTATTTACAGGTATTAAGGTTATTGATTTATTAGTTCCATATGCAAAAGGAGGCAAAATAGGACTGTTTGGCGGTGCCGGTGTGGGTAAAACGGTAATTATTATGGAACTTATTAATAATATAGCTAAAGGTTATAATGGTTATTCTGTTTTTACTGGAGTAGGAGAGCGTACTAGAGAAGGAAATGACTTATTACGTGAAATGTTAGAATCCGGGGTAATAAGGTATGGCGATGAGTTTTTAAAAAGTATGAAAGAAGGGAAGTGGGACCTATCTAAAGTAGATTATAATGAGTTACAAAACTCTAAAGCAACTTTAGTTTTTGGACAAATGAATGAACCCCCAGGTGCCAGATCTTCAGTTGCGCTGTCTGGATTAACTGTAGCAGAATCTTTTAGAGATGCTGAAGGTGGTGGACACGATATATTATTTTTTATCGATAATATATTTAGGTTTACTCAAGCAGGTTCTGAAGTGTCTGCATTATTAGGAAGGATGCCATCCGCTGTAGGTTATCAACCTACCTTAGCAACAGAAATGGGATTAATGCAAGAACGAATAGCATCTACTAAAAACGGCTCTATTACTTCAATTCAGGCTGTATATGTCCCCGCGGACGATTTAACTGACCCAGCTCCTGCAACAACTTTCACACACTTGGATGCAAGTACCGTATTGAGTAGGAAGGTTGCAGAATTAGGTATTTATCCTGCAGTTGATCCTTTAGAATCATCCTCCAGAATGTTAGATGCAAATGTAGTTGGAGAAAAACATTACGATATAGCTCAAAGAGTAATTCAAATTTTACAACGTCAGAAAGAATTACAGGATATTATTTCTATTTTAGGTATGGATGAACTAAGTGAAGAAGATAGATTAGTAGTAAATAGAGCTAGGAAAGTACAACGATTTTTATCTCAACCATTCTCTGTTGCTGAGCAATTTACTGGTGTTCCGGGTGTTATGGTTCATATTAAAGATACTATAGAAGGATTTAGACAAATTTTAGATGGAGAGGTTGACTATTTACCTGAAACTTCATTTTTAAATGTTGGTTTCTATTGATGATGCTAAACAAAAAGGAGAAAAGATACTTAAAGATTTAAACAAAAAGTAAAAAATATTTGTATATCTGATTAGATAAAATCTTATTAAACTCGTATGTTTTTAAAAATTTATTCACCAGAAAATTTAATATTCGAAGGCAATGTTAATTCTATTAAAGTGCCTGGATATGATAAACCTTATGTAATATTAAAAAACTTTACTCCGATAGTGACTTTACTATCTGCTGGTGAGATTATTTACGAAATAGACGATACAAAAACCAAATCAATAGAAATAAAAGAAGGATTATTAGAAGTAAGAGAAAATGTTGTAACAATATGTGTTGAAGTTAAATCAAACTAAAAAATAAATTATGAAAAAGTTAAAACAAATCAGTTTTTTAAGTATTGGTCTATATTTAATAATTAGTATAATTATTTTTAGTTGGTTGTTTTTTGTCAAGAAATCCTTATATTTTCCTTTATTCCCTGCAGTTTTTCTTTTGTTTTTATTATTATTAGTAATATCTATTCTTTTTATAAAAAAAGCATTGTTGAATTTAAATGATAATAAAAAGAAAGAAAAATTTTTTAGAAAATATTTAATTTTCAGATATACTGTTTTTTTTGTTACAATAATTTTTTTCTTTTTATATGTTTTCCTTATTAAAGAAAAAGTAAAAATATTTTTAATTGTTTATTTAATATATTATCTACTTTATTTACTATTTCAAACATGGTTGTTTAGTACAATAGCTAAAAAAAAGAAAAAATAAATGAAAAGATTTTTATTTTACATATTATTAATTTTTGTATTTTTCTTCCCGTGTAATGCTATTTTGGCCCAAGATACTGCAAATGGTGAGTCTGAAGAGGAAAAAGAATTAAATGTAAGTGATATTATATTTGGTCATATTGCAGATAGTTACGAATTTGACATATTAACTTTTAAAGATAAAAAAATAGCTATTAGTTTA
>JBMNMG010000004.1:0-7639 GCA_050953245.1 Bacteroidales bacterium
AAATTATTATGGGCAATTTAGCAGAAAATTTTCAACCATTTAGAGTAAGACTAAAAGGATTAGAACTTTCAGTAAATAATAAAGGTAATTTTGAGATTGTTTATTCCAAAGAGTTTTAAGATTATACTTGCAATTTTTAAGGGATTGTTGTATAATGTTAATACTTGCAGGTATAGTATAAGGGCTATTATGTCGCGTTGCCAACGCGAAGATACGGGTTCGAATCCCGTTACTTGCTCCATATTAGCACAACAGTGTTGATACAATCATATCAACTATAAAGAATATGAAAATAGGGAGATAATCCCTTTTTTCTTTTCAAAACATGAGTCTGTGAATTACATAACCAAAGTGGTTTGTAGACTTTTGTATTTTTATACCCAATAAAAACACGATAGGCGAATAAGAACACGAAAGGTCAGAAAAAACACGAAAGATAGTAATAAAACACAAAAGGCTTTCATCAATAAAAAAACTGTTATAACCAAAAATAAAATTTAAAGTAATGTTTAATAATTACAACAAATAGCAAAAGGTATTTACTGCATTAATGGTGATGAAGAATATTCAGATATAAAGATTATTGATTATTACGTTAATGATTTTCACGGAATGATGGTAGGCTCATCACTATATTCAAAACTAAATATCAAAGATAATGAAGGTGGGATAATTGACATTATAACAAATAAGATGGATTCTAATAAGACAATAGGGGAATTTAAACTTTACAAAGTTGAAATTCCTCTATTTGATAATCATATTGCCGATATCATTACGCTCCTTGAGTTATTTGAATCTCTTCGTGAACCATATGATAATAATAGATTATTGGAAGTTGTTAGAAAGTGTATTTCTAATTACAACGATTCTGCATTTGAGTTAGTAATTAAAAATACAGATTATAAGTATTCAACAATTGAGAAACTAGTAGGTGTTTTTTCAACAGCTAATAAAGCAAACAACATGATTTAAATATATAAAAAATATGGTTCTTATGAGTAAAACTTATTACTTTAGAAAAGATAAATTAGGATTCATTGACTGGTCTAGATCTCTTCTGGAATGCAGAACAATGATCAAGGAATATGGAAATTTATCATCAGAAATGAAAATGTATAGATTAGATCAATATAAATCAGCTACTAAGGTTATCAATCAATATGACATCTTAATGCACTCATTAACACCAGAACAAAAGAAATACTGGCATAAAAGGTTTGTGAAATGGGAGACCCCAACTTGGAATGATAAAGAGTCTTTTTATATGGAAGATTTAATCTATGAAAACTGGTTAAAGATAATTATTAATACCCAAGACAAGTTTAAATTTCCTTCTCCCAAAATAGTTGGTTCAATACTTAAAGAAATGAGAACTAAATCAGGCTATTCAATAAGACAAGTTGCAGGTATCCTTGATGTAAGTGATAAATTGATTCAAAGATATGAAAGTGGGCAGTTTTATCCGAGATTGGATATTCTTTATCAAATGGAAAAATATATGGGCATGATATCAATGATTTTAAAAAATCATTAAAAAAACGATGAATCACATATCTAAATTTTCAAGTACTTGTTATTAGATAAAGTAATCAAAAAGTAAAATGGGTTGAAATTTTCTATTATTAATCTGTTGTGGTAATCACCATAAGAGTGATTTTTAAGTAACAATAATTGACTTAAAAGTCACATTGTGTTATAATAATGAAGAATGGAGGAGTTACTATGTTGAAACAAGTTATAGGCAGAAGAATTAGAGATCTTCGAATTACTAAGACTGATTTAAGCCAAGAAGAATTATGTAAAAAGTTAGGCTTAGATAGAACATATTTATCAAGATTAGAGTCTGGTAAACAAAACATTACTATGGATAATCTAAATTTGATTTGTAATGGTTTAAAAGTAACTCTAAAGGAGTTTTTTGATATATTTGATGAAGAAATAATTGAGAAAATTGTTGAGGAAAAAGATTATGAATAAAAAATTTACTTTTATAGATTTATTCGCTGGTATTGGTGGGTTTCATATTGCCATGGATAATCTAGGTGGTGAATGTGTTTTTGCATCTGAATGGGATGAAGATTGCAGAAAAACATATACTGAAAATTTCAAAAATAGTTCCAAATATATATTTACTGATGGGAAACCAAATAATAATTTTGTAGGAGATATAACAAAAGTTGACCCAAATTTAATTCCAGATCATGATGTTTTATGTGCAGGATTTCCTTGTCAACCATTTTCACAAGCTGGATATAAGAGAGGTTTTGAAGATACTAGAGGAACACTATTTTTTAATGTGGCAAATATTATGAAAACTAAAAAACCAAAAGCTGTGTTTTTAGAGAATGTACGTGGCTTACTAACTCATGATAGGGGGAAAACATTTGAAATAATTAAGAATACAGTTGAAGAATTGGATTATACAATGTATTACAAAATTGTTAAGGCTTCTGATTTTAATTGTCCTCAACATAGACCTAGATTATATATGATATGTTTTAGAAATGATATTAAACACGATTCATTTCAATTTCCAAAGCCAACACCTTTAACAATGACTATGAGTGATGTATGGGGAGGACATGTAGATCGAAAAATCGGATTCACACTCCGCGTTGGTGGCAAAGGTTCTGCAATTGATGACAGAAGAAATTGGGATGGTTATATAGTTGATGGTGTTGAAAGAAGACTTGGTCCAAAAGAAGGAAAAAGGATGCAAGGATTTCCTGACACCTTTGTCTTCCCAGTATCTAATAGTGCAGCCATGAAACAATTAGGTAATTCTGTCGCAATCCCAGCTATTCAAGCTGTTGGTGAAGAAATGATAAAAATAATAACTAATTCAAAGGAGTAATATTATGAGTAGTTTGAATAGAGGAGAATGGTCTGAAATATATGTCATTTTATCGTTGCTCTTAACACCTGATTTGTCGATAGGAAATGCAGAACTAGAAGAAATAACTAGCGAACTTTATAAACTTAAGAAAATAAAAATAGATGATTCTAGTACTCATGGAATTATTGAATATGCTTTAAACAATCAAGACGATGTTCAAGTAATATTTGACAATGAACTAAATTATCTCATATCAAAAATGGAGTTATTAGAAAACAAGGATCGATTACTTAACGGGATTATAAATGCTCCAGTGGGTGGTGGTGCTTTTATGATTGAAGGTGCCGAAGATATTCTAAACAAGTTGTCAAAAGGCAGAAGTATAAAAGCCAATTCATTTAGTAAAGAAGATTTAGAGGCTACTGTACTAGATAGACATCTTGGGAAAGATGTAGTATTAAAGTATAGTATAAAATCTTCATTAGGAAGTCCAGCAACCCTATTGAATTCTAGTCAGCACACAAACTTTTTATATTCTATAAGTGGATTAGATGATAAATACATCAATGAGATTAATTCTATAAATACACGAAAAAAACTTTTGGATAGAATTAATTTTATAGTTTCACATGGTGGAGAAATAAAATTTGAAAAAGTTGTAGATGAAACACTAGAATATAACTTAAAGATGATAGATTCTAAAATGCCAGAATATTTAGGTAATGTTTTGCTGCAATCATATATAACTGGTAAAAAAGATTTACAACCTCTTTTTTTAGAATCTAATCAGTTTGAAGATAGTGACTTTGCTTTAAAAAAATTAGGTGATTTTTTGGAAGGAATTTCGTTTGGCTTTTTTCCAAGTGTCAAATGGAATGGAATAAACCAAGTTAATGGTGGTATCATCATTGTTAAGAATAATGGGAACATCGTCATTTTGGACTTAAATTATTATAGAACTGAAGTAGTTAAATATCTTATGAATGAAACTAAATTGGATTCTCCAAGTTCAAGTCGATATCACATGTTGGAATTATTCAAATCGCCTTCAGATAACAAAATTTATTTTACTCTTAATCTACAGGTAAGATACAAAAGATAAAGGTTAATAATGGAACACATATACATTAAACAGATATATATAGAAAAATAGATAAAAAAAGGAGTAGTTTGTGGAGATAGATTTCTCTGGGATAATTAGAGCTATTAATGATTTTTTTACTGTTAAAACAATGACTACAGCTGAACGTATTTTAATCAGACAAAAAAAAGATTTATATAATTACCTTGCAATTCACTTTCCAAGTATTATTAAATCTGTTTTGGTTTTTGTTTTATTAAATATTTTGATTCAACAATCAAATTGTATTCAAATGAATATTTTTTGGATTTATCTTTTAACTGGATTAATTTTCTTGATTTTTGATCCTTTAGGTTTTAGAGCACTATTTTTTCTCATTTTTAAATATATAAATCAACTTATAAAATTTATAAAAGATGTTTATAAAATAAGTGTAGAAACATATTTCAATAAAATTTTTACTAATTCACAAAAATATAAACTAGTTCCAAGGATTTTATATTGGTTCATTTCAATTTTATTCTTTGTATTTCCTTTAATGATTGCCATAATAAAGTTTTTATTAATGGCTTCAATTTATACAATAATTTTTCTAAGCATAACGTTATTTGGAAACGAAGCTTTATCACTAATGATTACTCATGGGTTAAGTTATATTATTCCTTTAAATAATTATTTTATTATCTACTTTTATTATTTTAGCTCATTCATCCTTATTTATTTTATTATAGACTATAGAATTAGACAAACAGATGAGGTTTTAATTGTAGAAGAAGTTGTAGATAAAGGTATCAATAAAATTGTGGGTTTAACTCTAATAAATACAAATGGAAAAATCAGTATCTTCGTAGAAAATGAGAAATACGTAGTATTTAATCATGATATAGGGTATGAAAAATATCATAAGGGTACGAACTTTTTTTAAGGGGTACGAAATTGTATCAAAATAGTCGTCCTAACACATATTAGCACAACAGTGTTGATACAAAAGTATCGACCTTATAGAATACGAAAATAGGGAGAATATCCCTTTTTTCTTTCTAATATTAAAGTCGTCGAATTACTTAATCATAATCGTTAGTACAATTTTTAATTTTTGTTCTCAATAAAAACAAGATAGCATAACAAAAACACAAAAGGTCAACTAAAACGCAAAAGAAAGATATAAGTATGAATAAATGACATATGTTCGAAATTAATTTCTTATATAATCTATAAATTTACATTAATTTATGATATAATAAATTGAATGATAAATAGTAAGTTATCAATCAATCAGATTGCAAATCATGTATATGTAATGGGAGTGAAAATAGAATGAAAAAGCGAAAAAAGTATAATTGGTTAGAAGCATTAGTAACTTTAGCATTTTTAATAATTACAGCTATAGTAAAATTGGTAATTAGAATTATATTATTTGTTTACGATGTTATAACAATATATACAAGTAAATATAGCATAAAATCTGGGAATGGCTTTTTTAAAACATATTTTAATATAGGTAACTATGGTGAATTTAAACTGTATAGAAAAGTAATAAGAAAGTTTGGAAGAGATAAAGTATATACGAATGTCTATTTAGATAATAAGAATACTGATTATACAGAAATAGATGTAATAGCATTATCAGCTTATGGGATATATGTTTTCGAAATGAAAAATTATTCTGGTTATATTTATGGATCTGAAAATGATGAATATTGGACCCAGGTATTAAATAAATTTTCTAAAAATAAGTTTTATAATCCATTAAGACAAAACTATGCTCACACTAAAGCAGTTGAAAGATATTTAGAATTAAAAGAAAACGAAATTATTCCTGTCACTGTTTTTTCAAATCATAGTAAACTAAGTAAGATAAATGTTAGTAACGAAAAAAATGTTCTCCAAATTAAAGATGTAATTCAATTTATTAATAAGAATTCTAAAAGAAAAGAAATTGTTTTTTCAGAAAATGAACTAAAGGAGTTTTCAGTGAAACTAATTGAACGTTCTAATATGCCACAAGAAATAAAAGGTAAACATATTGAGCAAGTTACAACTATACAGAAAAATTCTAATTTTAATAATATTGACAGAGAAAATGATTTTACTAACTAGCGATAACTTCCAATTTATCGAGTTTTTTAATTGTTCTTTTGTCCTTTAAATGTAAAAAACACATAGGAGTACGAAAAAATCGCAGGGGTACGAAATTGTATTAAAATAGTTGCCCTAACACATATTGAATGCATAGGTTTGATACAATGTCAAACCTTTTTTCTTGCTAGCGGATAGAAATAAATGCAACAAAAAAATCTCTTTCTATGGATTTCATGAAAGAGATTTTTCTTATAGTTATTTTTATCTTATAAATGAACCGTTATTCCCATTTAGCTGTTAGAGTGATTGCCTTAGTTAATTCAGAGCCATGACTATATTTAGTATCTTCATTATCAAACCAGCCTAAGAAACTATAACCTAAATAGCGAGGGGAAATTAATTCATCGTTAATGGATACTAAAGTAGTCATTGTATTCGCTGTAGGAACTTGATCAAAGAAATATACATCTACTGGGTGAGTTTCACTAATAGATTCGATATCATCAGAAAATACAACGATTTGTCCGACGCTTAATGTTTGCGTGATAGGACTAATTTTAGAGTTATAACCACTATATGAATGTGAAATTGTAATCACAAATTCTGCACCAGCAGGCCATGAAGATGCGCCTGACTGAAGGAATGATACAATTTCATAAAGGCCAGTTTCCTCATTCTTTTGGATATATATACGATCAGAGAACGTGGCTTTTGGATCGTAGCTGCTAGTACCAATAAAGATGTCTGAAGTGTATCTTCCACTCCAAAACGCATCATTATTATAATTATAGTTGTTTATACTTAACGAAACGGCATCTCCTTTGTTAGCAATGAATAACTCTGGTGAATAACCACCATTAAAGTCATACGTCACTTCATAAGATTGAACCATCACTGTGATTGTTATTGTTGCAGTTAAATCACCACAAGTTGCAGTAATTTCAACAACCCCCTCTTTTAATCCTTTGACAACACCTTCGCTTGTTACTGTTGCAATTGTTTCGTCACTTGATGTAAAACTAACGGGTGATTCAATATGTTGTTTAATAACTTCTAATGTGGTTTCTTGACCAATCAATAGTTGAGTCTCACCACTTAGTGTTAATGATGGAATATTTCTACCGCCTATTAATGTTTCAATTGCCTTATTAGCTATTTTCAGCATTCCTGATTTTGCTGGATGAGCTGAGTCTAATAAATCTGGTTTCAAATCAATAGATGCTAAATCAACGATTTTAAGATCATATAAAGTTGCATATTCATTAATTGCTTCATTATATTGAGCACGATCACTATCAGTATAAAGTGATGAACTTGGTAATGTTGCTAAAATAATTTCAGCACTTGGTGTTAAAATTTTGATTTTATCAATCATCACTTTATAAGCAGCTTTAAACTGTTCAAATGTAACATAAGGTGACCCACAATCATTAGAACCCATATAAATAATAATGACATCAGGATGTTCTTGTCCTATTAATAATGTAGCTAAACGTGTATCGTGTTGTGTTGCAGACACATTACTAGTTGCAACAGTACTACCTGAATAAGAATTATTGACAAATAATTTTGCTCCTACGGTATTCACCATTTGCATCCACCATGTTTGATTAACATCATTAACATCCCCTGTTGGA